>JBBEAB010000060.1:0-52892 GCA_040899645.1 Steroidobacteraceae bacterium | reverse complement strand
CGCAGGACGCGCCGGGCTTCGACGGGTCTAGTGATGACCGGCGGGCATGCCCGCGCCGCCCGTGAACTCGGCGCAGCTCACCAGCGGGTTCCAGTCTGCAAATACACCGCTCGGGTTGTGTTTCCAGGCCCAGACGTGCAACTCGTAGAACGCGGGAATGCCGTAGCGATTCGGCGCGCCGACGTAGTTGAAGAGCTGCCCTATCAGCACCGGCGGCGCCTCGTTGCTGGCGTGCCACGCCTCGGCGATCACGACATACTCGACGGCGACGAGCCGCATCTGGCCATTCTTCTCCTCGTACAACAGCGCCTCGGGGCGAGTGGCATCGAGCTGGCCGTCGCCCACCAGGTCGCCGTTGACCAGATGGACGCCCATCGCGCCTTCCTGCGGTCCGCTGACGCAACCATGGAACAGGCCATAGCCCGCGGCATGCGCTTCCGCCACGTTGCCGAACACGGCGGTCGACTGGCGCACCGTACCGAGCAGCGTATCGGCGGCGGCGCCCTTGCGGTCCGGTTCGCCGGAGCCGGCGACCGCCGCGATCGAAAGGAGCGGCACGGCCGCCCATAGAACCCGTGGCTTCATGATTCCTCTCCTGGTCGTACGCCGATTGCCGTCAGGCTTCGGCGGTGGTTGGATCGATCATGGTGGCCACGCGCGAGATCCGGTTCGCCGGGAAACCGCCGCGACGCGCATGCTCGCGCAGCAGTTCTTCGTTCTCGGCAATGTAGATGCAATAGATACGATCGCCGGTCACATAGCTCTCGACCCACTGGACCGCAGGCCCCAGCTCCCGGAGCACGCTGCAGGATTTCTGCGAGATGCCCCTGAACTGCTCGGCGGTCAGGTTTCCGGCGCCGGGAATGTCCCGTTCAATGACGTACTTCGGCATGGCCCCCTCCCTTCGGGTTCCGTCTGGAACCCCAGTCTGCACGCTTGCAAAGCTACGTTGTACAGTTGCCCCCGGCTGTGGCCGGGACGCCGTGATTCATGACGAAGGCTCTCACGCGGGACGTACTGACCAGCATCCTGCGCACCCTCCGGCTGCGGGTGCGGCTCATGTCGCGTGGCGACTACTGCGGCCAGTGGGCGCTCGATTCCGGAGAGCGCAACAAGGCAACCTTCCACCTGGTGGGCCGCGGCGAGCTCTGGATGCATTGCGCCTCGCGCGACGAGGCCCTGCTGCTGCGCGAGGACGACCTGCTGGTCTTCCACCGCCCGCAGTGGCACCAGTTCAGCTGTTCGGCGGAGAAGCAGGACCGCGTCTCCCTGGGGCGCCAGCCCAGGCGCAAGGACGAACCGGTGACGACCGTCATCTGCTGCGTCGTGGAGTTCGAAGCCGGCGCGCACAACCTGGTGCTGGGCTCGTTGCCGGAGATGAGCGTCGTCCAGTGCCGCCAGCATCAGGCATCGGCGGAACTGGTGGCGCTCGCGCGCCACATGATGTCGGAACACGACGCCGAGACGCCCGGCTACGAGGCGGTGATGGAACGACTCGCCGAGGCGCTGTTCATCGAGGTGATGCGCCACCACATGCGCGGCGGCAACGAACACGGCCTGCTGCGGGCGCTGGCCGATCCGCAACTCGGCCAGGCGCTCTCGGCGCTGCATGCCGAGCCGGGGCGCGACTGGGACGTCGCGACGCTCGCCCGCATCGCCGCCATGAGCCGCAGTCATTTCGCGCGCCGCTTCGCGGAATGCCTGGAGACGACGCCGATGCACTACCTCGCCGAATGGCGCATGCAACTCGCCAACGAACTGCTGCGCGATCCGCGCCAGTCGGTCGCGCGCGTCGCCGAGACGCTCGGCTTCCAGACCGAGGCCACTTTCCGGCGCGCGTTCAAGCGGCTGCGACAGATCGGTCCGGGCAGTGTGCGACGCGAAGCCCGGCAATAAACAAGAAGGGGACGCAAACAGGGACGCACCCCTCCTGGTTCAGCGCGTGTGAGTGAGGGCCTCGTGGTGCCGGCGGCCGGCCCGCCGCCACAGCAGCAGCGCGAACACGAAGCCGAGCGCGCTCGACAGGAAAAAGTACAGCATCATCGGCTGATAGCCGGCGGGATTGAGCGCGCTCGCGCCGTAGAGGTCGTTGAGCCGGCCGGCCACCAGGTTGGCACCGGCCATGCCGGCGTTCTGCACGACCCACATCAGGCCGAGCGCCGTGCCAAAGCGCGATTCCGGCACCAGCTTGGCGGTCAGCGGCCACATGACGGCCGGCACCAGCGAGAAGCTCACGCCGATCAGCACCGTCCCGACCCACAACGAAGCATCCGCTACCGCCATCACCGCAAGCGAGATCGGCAGCAGCAGCGCGCCGAATGCCAGCAGCGGCGCATAGCGACCGGTGCGGTCGCACAACCAGCCGAACGCCGGCGTCGCGAACAGCGCGGCCAGGAACACCCAGGCATTGATGGCGCCGGCGGCCGCGAGGTCGAGGCCATGCGCATGCTGGAAATACTTGATGGCGAAGGTGCTGCGGAACGCGAAGATCACGGAATACCACAGCACGCACAGCAGCAGCAGGTACCAGTAGGCCGGGCCGAAGCCCGCAAGGTCGCGCAGCGAAAAGCGGCGCTGCGGCGTCGTCGCGTGGGCATCGGCATGGCCGCGGCGCCGGTCCAGCCATGCATAGAGCACGACCGCCGCGACGGATGCGGCGGCGAGCACGGTGGCGATGACGAGCGGCGGCTGCCAGCCGCCCGCATAGGCGCCGGCGAACCAGGTGGGCGACATGTCGGCGGCGATTGCGCCCGCGCGGCCGATCGCGAGGCTGCTGCCGATCGCAAAGGCCAGGTTTCTCCCGGAGAAGTACTTCACGACCGCAGTCAGCGTCGCGATGTTGAAGGTCTCGGCGCCGATGCCGAACAGCAGCCGGCCCGCTGCCATGCCGGCAAAGCTCGGGCTGAACGCGGTCAGTGCCGTGCCGACCAGGCACACGAGACCGGTCCATATCAGCATGCGCGCGGCGCCAAAGCGATCGACCAGGATGCCGCCCAGCAGGATCAGCACGATGTTCGGCAGGCTGTAGATCGCATTCAGGATGCCGATCTGCGTATCGGTGAAATCGCGCTGTCGCTGCAGCAGGTCGGCGACCGGACCGATCGAGTCGTAGACGTAGAAGTTGCCGAAGTTGGCGATCGAGATCAGCGCGAGCACCAGCCAGGCGACCGTGCGCGCCGGGCCGGCCGCGGCCATGCCGCTCCCCGCAGCGGGCATCTTGCTCATTCCTGGTGGGCTCCCTGGGCGCGGTCAGCGCGGCTGCGGGTGATTCTTCTCGAGCCAGCCAGGCCACGCGGCCTCGAGTCGCGCGAGTTCCGCGTCCGCTTCTGCATCGTGTCCGGCGACGCGCAGCGCCTCGATTCTCGCATACCACTCGTCCGGCGGCTGCGGTTCGGCGCCGGATTTGCTGAGCGCGCCCAGGTTGCCGAGCTCACGCGACGCCACTGCGCGCGCCGGCGCAGACTGGCGCGCTTCGGCGGAAGAATCCATCAATGCCGCCTCTTCGCGTTCGCGCGCGCTTTCCGTCGCAGGCAAGGCGGGCGGCGGCGCGACCTGCGGCGCCGGCGCGTACTCCTGCGCGGTCTCTGGCGCAACGACCGGGCTGCGTTGCAAGGGCAGCACGGCGGATGCCTCCGCGGTGTCGCCGGCGGGCAGGTCGATGGCCGGTTCCGGCGCGCTTGCCGGCGCCGTCAGGATCATCGGCGCAACGACGTCGGACTCCGTGACGAGCGCAGGCTGGCCCTCGCCGAACTGCCACTGCACGAGCATCACCGCCAGCAGGAAACTCGCGGCGAGCGAGGCGGGCAGCCACCAGCGGGCGGCGCGCGTGCGCGGCGCTGGCGCGCGGCGCGCGGCGGCGCGGATGCGCGCATCGGTGGTCTCCGGCGGCGCGGCGTCGCGCTCCCCGAGCAACCGCTGCCAGGGCTCGCGCGCGATCGGCTGTTCTTCGTCCTGTGCCATGTCCTCAGTCCGCCGGCGCATCGGCGCCGAGCGTTTCCTTCAATCGTGCCACCGCGTAACGCAGGCGGCTCTTCGCGGTCTCCGGGTTGACGCCGGTGACCTCCCCGATTTCCGCAACCGACAGCCCGCCCTCGACGTACAGCAGGAACACGGCCCGCTGCTCCTCCGGCAGTCGCGCGAGTGCGGCCACGAGGCGTGTGCCTGCTTCCGCCGACTGCAGGGCGTCGAGCGGCCCGGTGGCGGCCTCGTCGGCGGCGGCTGCGACCGCATCGTCATCGCTCGTCTCACGTCGTCCGCGCCGGCCGCTCTTGCGCCAGTGGTCCATGCAGCAGTTGTGCGCAATCCGGTACAACCAGGTCGCAAAGCGCGCCGTCGGCTGGTAGCGCTCGCGATTTGCGATGACGCGCGACCAGCATTCCTGGAACACGTCGTCGGTCGCGGCGAGATCGCGCACCGAGCGCCGGATGAAGCGCCACAAGCCGCTGCGGTGGCTCGCGTAGAGCGCATCGAATGCGCGCGCATCGCCCGCCGCGTAGCGCAGCATCAATTGCGCGTCTGCATCCCCGGCCTCCATCGCCGGCCACTTTACGCCGGATGGCCCGGCCGCCTCCTCATTAAACGCATGGCATCCACCCGGCGGGCTGCAATCCCGCTAAGTATTTGATCCAGCGAATGTAATGTGCAAGATGCAGGGGTGACTGCCGCACCACGACGCATGACGGCCCTCGCCGCAAGCACTGCGCTTTTCATCCTGGTGGATGCCGGATTCAATGTGATCGGCCCGCTGTGGGCGACCCGCGATCTCGGCCTCGCGAACGCCGACTGGGCCTGGTTGCGCGCGGTCGCCGAATTCGGTGGCTTCGTCAGCATCCTGGCGCTCGGCATCCTGGCCGAGCATCTCGGCGCGCGCTGGATGAGTGCGCTCGCGCTCGTGGGCTCGGGGCTCGCGCTCGCCGGTCTTGGCATCGGCGCGAACACTGTGGCGCTGATGGCGGTACTCGGCGCATTCGGCAGCATCATCTATGTCAGCTTCAATACGCTCGCGCAGCGCGTGTCGACGCGGCGCCAAAGCCTGGCGAATGCAATCTATCGCGCCGCGGGAGCCGGTGCTGCGATCGTGGCGCCGGCGCTCGCGACCCAGGCAGCGGCGGAACTCGGCGCCTACTCGCCGGTGCTGGTCGCGGCAGCGGTGGTGATGGGCCTCGCCGGCCTTGCGATCGCCGGTTATCCGGACGTGGCGCCAGAACAGCCACGGCCGCGCACGCTCGCGGAAAACCTCGCCGTGTATCGCCACTGCTTCGCGCTCGGCCCGCTCCTGTCCTTCATCGCAGTCACGCGCGGCTTCGGCATCGCCATCGCCGCAGTCGGCGCTTTCGCGGCGCTGCGCTTCACGCGCGAGCTGGGTCTTGGCGAGCCGGCGTTCGGATTGCTGTGCAGCATCATCGCGGTCGGCAACCTGGTGGCGCTGCTCGCGAGTGGCTGGATCGTGGATCGGCTCGGCCCCGGCCGCACGCTCGCGTTCGCGTGGATCGGGTGCAGCCTGGCGGCAGTTGCGCTCGGCCTCGCCGATTCGCTGGCGCCCGCCATCGTTGCCTATGCGGTATTCGTGCCGCTGCACGGCCTGTGCTCCGTGCCCCTGTCGCTGTGGTCGGGACGCATTGTGGACGGCACGGGTCCCGGCGGCCCGAGCCAGAACGCGGTGTTCACGGTGCAGAAGCTGTTCCAGTCCGGCGTCACGATGGTCGCGATGGCGGCGCTCGCTGCACTCGAACCCATCGTGGGTATGAGCGCCTTGATCTGGGGCGGCGGACTGCTGGGCCTGCCAATGGCATACGCCATGCTGCGCCTGGATCCGCCCGGGAAAACAGGCGCTGCCTGATTTTGGTGTGGCCCAATTCATGTAAAGTCGCACGTCACCGATGCGCAGCAAACTCTTCGTCCCCGGATCGCGCCCCGAACTGTTCGCCAAGGCCCTGGCGAGCGAGGCCGACGCGATTTCGCTCGACCTGGAGGATGCGGTGGTCGAAGACCGCAAGGCCGAGGCCCGCGCGCAGGTCGCTGATTTCCTGCGCTCCGATGCGGCGCGAAACAGCGGCAAGGAGCTGGTCGTACGGGTCAACGCGCCGGGCACGCCGCATTTCGAGGCGGATGTGCGCGCCGTTGCCGTGCAGGGCCTCGACCTGCTCAACCTGCCGAAGTGCGAATCCGCGGAGTCCGTGCGCCTGGCCGTGTCCGCGCTCGCGGCCGCAGAAGCGGCAAACGGCGTGACGCGGCCCGCGCGTATCCTGGCGACGATCGAATCGCCGCGCGGCCTGCGGCTTGCCGCCATGATCGGCGCGAGCGATCCGCGCGTCGCCGGCCTGCAGGTCGGTTATCTCGACCTGTTCGAGCCGCTTGGGATCGACCGCCGTGATGATGCAGCCGTGCATGCGGTGATGTTTGCCGTACGGATGGCGGCCGGCGAGGCGGGCGTCTTTGCCTGCGATGGCGCGTTTGCCGACGTCAAGGACGCCGAGGGATTTCGCGCCGAGGCCGAAATGGCGCGGCGGCTTGGATTCAGCGGCAAGAGCTGCATACACCCGGCCCAGGTTCCGGTCGCAAACAAGGTGTTCTGCCCGGGCGCAGAGGAGATCGCGCGCGCGCTGCGCGTGCTCGCTGCGGCAGAGCAGGCCCGCGCGCAGGGCCGCGGCGCCTTCGCGGTGGATGGCGAGATGATCGATGCACCCGCGATCCGGCGTGCGGAAGCCGTGGTCGCGATCAGCCGTCGCCTCGCATCGGCTCGCTGATGCGCGCCCTCGCGCTGGCGCTGTGCCTGGGTCCGCTGGCGGCATTCGGCGCCACGGAACGCGACTCGCTGGTTACCGTGGAAACCATGAGCCTGCCGGCGTTGCAGGCCGACGCGCCGGTCACGGCCGTCGCGGCCATCGCCGGCCGTCCGGTGGCGCTCGGCGTCCGGCAATCCTGGTCGCTCGACGGCGGGCAGTTGCAGTGGTTGCCAAACGACTGGCGTCCCGCGGCGCCCATCGCCGCGATCGCCGGCGACGGCACACGACTCTTTGTTCTGGGTGGCGAGCCGGCGGGCCCGATCACGCGCATCGATGAACTGGTGTGGACTGGGCGCGAACCGGTGGCGCGCGCGCTGCCGCCGCTGCCGGCGCCGCTCACCGGTGTAGCGGCTGCACTGGAGAACGACGTACTGCATGTCGCCGGTGCCGACGACGATGGCGCATTGCGGTTGCTGTCGCTGGATCTTGCGGCGAGTGCGCGCGGTTGGATCACCGACACGATCGCGCCGGGCATGGGCAACGGCATCACCTCGCTGGTCGTGCAGAACAGGACGACGCTCGTCACGCAGGCGGATCCTGCGGGCGCGGGCGACCGGGTGCTGCTCTGGACAGCCGGCGCAGGCTGGAAGGTCATTGAGCCGCTACCGGGCCGTCTGGTCGCCGGTGGCGCGCGGGCGATGGGCCAGACGCACGTGTTGTTTCTGGCGAGCGCCGGGCCCGACGCGCCGCTGGTGCTTGCGACTTACCATACGATCACGAAATCCTGGGCGACGCTTGCACAATTGCCCGCGGCAGAAATCCAGGCCGCGGCGGCCTGGAAGGACGGCTTGCTCGGTTGGCGGCCTGGAGCTGGCGGCGCAGGGGCGGAGTTCTCCACGTTCCAGGTGGTTACGGGCGAGACCCTGATCAAGGGCCTGGACTGGTTCGTGATCGTCGTCTATCTCGCCGGCATGACCGGCATCGGGCTCTATTTCTACCTGCGCGAGAAGCGGGTCTCGACCGCGGATTTCTTCGTCGGCAGCCGCTCGATCCCGTTCTGGGCGGCGGGCATCAGCCTGTATGCGACCAACACGAGTTCGATCAGCTACATCGCGATTCCCGCGAAGGCCTTCGAAACCAACTGGCAATACCTGACAAACAACCTGGTTGCGATCATGGGCCTGATGTTCGTCGCGGTGTGGATCGTGCCACTGCTGCGCCGGCTCGACCTGATGTCGGTGTTCCAGTATCTCGAGATCCGGTTTCACCCGGTGATCCGTACGCTGGCGAGCGCGCTCTGCATGCTCGTGCAGATCGGCAGCCGACTCAGCGTCATCCTGTTCCTGCCCTCGCTCGCAATCGCGACGATGACCGGGATCGACGTCGTCTGGTGCATCCTGCTGATGGGCGTCGTCACGATCGCCTATACGGCGCTCGGCGGCATGAAAGCGGTGATCTGGACCGACTTCGTGCAGCTCTTCGTGATGTTCGGCGGCGCGCTGTTCGCAATCGGCTATATCGTCATGAGCCTCGATGGAGGCGTCGGCGAGTTCATGTCGGTCGCGGTGCCGGAAGGAAAGACCAAGCTGCTCGACTGGAGCTGGGACCTGACGGAAGCGACGGTCTGGGGCTTCATCTTCCTGGTCCTGTTCGACGTCGTGCTGACTTTTCCGAAGGACCAGGTGCTGATGCAGCGCGTACTGTCGACCAGTTCCGACAAGGAGGCGAAACGCTCGGTCTGGATGTTCGCCGCGATCATGGCCCCCGGCGGCTTCCTGTTCTATTTCATCGGCACTGCGCTCTTCGTCTTCTACCAGGGGCATCCGGAGCGCATGGATCCGCTGATGCAGATCGATGCGACGTTTCCGTTGTTCATTGCGTCGGAGCTGCCCGTCGTGGTCACCGGCCTGATCATCGCCGGCATCCTCGCGGCATCGATGTCGACCCTGTCCAGCATCATGAACAGCGTGGCGACGCTCGCCTCGGTGGATTTCTACGAGAAGCTGGTCAAGAACCCCAACCCGCGCACCAGCGTGCGCTTCGCCGAGCTGATGACGGTCGTCACCGGCCTGATCGGGATCGGCGCGGCGTACCTGCTGTCGCGTTACGACATCCACTCGCTGTTCGACGTCTCGATCGAACTCGCCGGCCTGCTGGGCGGTGGTTTTGCCGGCGCGTACACTCTTGGGATGTTCACCCGCCGGGCGAACTGGCAGGGTGTCTCGATCGGCATTGCGGCGGCCATCGGCCTGACAACGTTTGCGTGGACCCGGGACCTGGTTCATCCGTATTTCTATCTCGCAATCTCCATCATGATCTGCATCGTCGTGGGCTACCTCGCGAGCCTGCTGTTTCCGCGGCCGGCGCAGTCGCTGAAGGGCCTGACGATCTACAGCGACGGCCCTGCGCCGGCTGCCGCATAGGCTGGCCATGGATACGCAGTTCCTGCACACCTTTGTGACGGTCGTCGACCACGGTTCGATGGCGGCCGCTGCCCGCGTGCTGAACATCACGCCTGCGGCGGTCGCGCAGCAGATTCATTCGCTTGAGCGCGACATGGGAGCCACGCTGATCGCGCGCGCCGGCCGCACGGTCAGCGTGACCGAGGCTGGAACGCGGATCCTGGAGCGCGCCCGCGCGATGCTGCGTGACGTCGCCGACCTGCGGGGGGTCGCGAACGACGACGGCAACTCGGGAGAACTGCGGCTCGGCGCCGGCACCACGGCGCTGACCGGCATCCTGCCCGATATCCTCATGCGAACGGTTGCGCGCTTTCCGCAGATCAGCGTGTTCATCAAGCCGGGCTACTCGGTGGACCTGCATCGCGCGGTCGAGAGCGGGGAGCTCGACGCGGCGATCGTGCTGGAGGCGCCTTTTGCGCTGCACAAAACCTGCGGCTGGGAACTGCTGCGCGAAGAGCCGCTGGTCGTGCTCGCGCCCGAGAGCATGGCCGGCTGCGATCCGCACGAGCTGCTCGCGACCCAGCCGCTGATTCGCTACGACCGCAACCAGTGGGGCGGCCACCAGGTGGACGAATACCTGCGCATGGCGCGGATCAAGCCGCGCGAGCGCTGCGAGCTGAACGCGCTGAATGCGATCGCCGTGATGGTCGACCGCGGCCTGGGCGTCTCGCTGGTGCCGGACTGGGCACGGCCGTGGCCCGAGGGCCTGCGCCTGGCGCGGATCCCGCTGCCACGGGCTATCAAGCCGCGGCGCATCGGGATGGTCTGGAACCGCTCGACGATCCGTATCCGCCTCGTCACCGCTTTCATCGAAGACGCGCGGGCGGCCGCCGCCGCTGCCGCGATCACAAGCAAGAAAAAGTAGTGTCTGAATATACCCGCGAGTGATTTTGTTTCGGGCGGGCTGCGCACAGACTGTCGCCAAAATGGATGAACCGCACCTGTGAAGCGAACTGCTCACGCAGCGACCGACGTGCTTCATCCCCGTTTGTCCTGAACCCCCACTGACACGGAACGGATCACACAATGCGCACCAACAGAAACTCGACGCCCCTCCATACGACGGTTGCGGCGGCCTGCAGCGCCGTGCTGCTGGCAGCGGCGGCCGCGCCGACATTCGCCCAGGAAGCCGAAAAGGAGGAACTCGGTGAGGTGATCGTGACGGGATCCCGGGTCGAAAAATCGGTGGACAAGATTCCGGGGGCGGTTACGGTCATCGGTGAGCAGGAACTGGCGCACACCGCGGCACTCACGATGGACGCGAGCGCAGTCCTCTCGCGGACTGTCCCCGGGTACGCAGAGTCGTCCCAGGCGATGAGCAACACCGGCGAGAACCTGCGCGGACGCATTGCGCTGCGCCTGTTCGACGGCGTTCCCCAGGGATCGCCATTGCGCGAAGGCACGCGTAACGCGACCTTCACCGACATGGGCGTCATCTCGCGCATCGAGGTCATCAACGGACCCTCGGCGTCCGAGGGCATCGGCGCGACGGGCGGTATCATCAACTACATTTCGGCGTCGCCGACCGAGGACGGCACGACGGTGCGGCTGACCTCGCGTTACACCTCGCAATTTGAGGACGACAGCGAGGGCTGGAAGCTCGGATTCAACGTGTCCCACCGCAACGAGAATTACGACGTAATACTTGCGGCGGCGTTCCTCGATCGCGGCATTACCTATGATGGCGAAGGCCGACGCATCGGCATGAACACCAGCGGATCCGTCGCTGATTCCGAAGCCGACAACCTGTTCCTCAAGGTGGGCTTCAATTTCGGCGCGGACGACAACCAACGGGTCCAGGCAACGCTCAGCCGTTTCAACATCACGGGCAAGGGAAACTACATTCTGGTCGATGGTGACCGTTTCTCGGACCCGCCGTTGACCAACACCGCGGAGGAGGGACAGCCGCTGGGGGCGAAGACCGAGTTCAACGATTTCACGCAGGAAACACTGTCTTACACGCATAGCGACTTGTTTGGCGGAACGCTGTACCTCAATGCCTATCACGCGGACCAGGACATGCGTTTCGTCGCCGAGAACGGGATCGACAAGCAGGATCCGCTGTTCAACGACCGGTTCATCTTCGATGCCAACGGGTTCGTCCTCGAGCCGTATCCGCTGATCGAGCAATCGGAGATCAAGTCCTCGAAGAAAGGCTTGCGCACTTCCTGGACCCGGCCGGGGCTGTTCGCGGTTGAGGGGCTGGAATTGCAGGTCGGACTCGATATCGTCGAGGACACGGCCCAGCAGCGGCTCGCCCTGACTGATCGACTGTGGGTGCCGCCGATGGAGTACACGAGCACGGCACCGTTCCTGCAGGCCTCCTTTGACATCGGCCCGGTCACGATCACCGCCGGCGTCCGCGAAGAGGACGGTGAACTCGAGGTGGATGATTACGTGACCGTCTGGAACCGGGACCGCAGGCCGGTGACGGGCGGCAAGCTCTCCTATAGCGAGACATTGCCAAACGTCGGCTTGATCTGGCGCCTGCCAATGGGATTCTCGGTGTTCGGCGCCTACGGCAAGGGCTTCACGCTGCCGAACGTCGGCATACCGCTGCGCAACCAGCAGTGCAACAACGACACCTCCGAGACCGGGGTTCCATTCGGCGGCACGCAGCCGGATGGCTGCCCGAACGATCCGCCGCAGACGGTTGAGGGCATCCTCGACCTGCAGGCGGTGGTCTCGGACAACACGGAGTTCGGATTCAACTGGCGTGGCGCGCGCGGCAGCTTCGGCGGCTCGTACTACATGTCCGACTCGGATTTCGGCTCGACGCTGTTCGTCGATCCGATCCTGCAGGACCTGAACCTGGCGCGCCGGCCGGTCGAGATTGAAGGCTACGAGTTCACCGGCGAGTACCGGGTGACCGATGACATCCGCCTATCCGCGCTTTATTCGCACACCGAAGGCATGACCCGCGGCAGCAACTGCCCGGCGCCGCCAGCCGCGTGCCCGCTGAATCGCGAGATGGGGATCTTCGACATCAATCCGGACAAGCTGGGCCTGACCGTACATTGGCAGTTCTCGGATGCGGGCGATTTGACCGTGGGCTCCACGACGCTGTTCGATCGCGACATCAACGTCGGCAACCCCGCCGGCGGCGAGGAGCACACGAACGGCTACACGCTCGTCGACTTCAGCGTGAACCACCAGCTCGGCAAGGGTACGATGACGCTCGGCGTCGAGAATGCGCTCGACAAGTTCTATATCCTGAGCTGGAACCAGGTGGACTTCTTCCGCAACTACTTCGCGGGTCGCGGCAGGGTCGTGTCCCTGATCTACACCATCGACCTGTGATCGCAGGATAGTTGCGCGCGGGATGTTGCATCCGTTCCCTGGATTCCGGGGAACGGCTGCTGCCTGTTCGTCCTTGACGCGTCAATGCACACTGGCCGCCATGTACCGGCTCTGCCTCATCCTGTGCTGCCTCGTCGTCGCATCCTGCCAGGGCGCCGGTGGCGGGCTGCGCGCGGCGATCGATCAGCGCATCGACTCGGGCGAGTATCTCGGCGCAGTGGCGCTCGTCGAGCGGCACGGACGCATCGTGGAACTGCATGCCGCCGGTCATCGCGACCTTGCCCGCACCGCAGCGATGGACGTGGATGCGATCTTCCGTATCTACTCGATGACCAAGACCGTGGCGACCGTGGGCGCACTCGTCCTGGCGGACCGGGGCGTCTTCGGGCTCGATGATCCGGTCGCGCGTTTCCTGCCGGAGTTTGCCGGGCTGCAGGTCCTTGCCGGCGGCAGCGCGGATGCGCCCACGTTGCGTGCCGCCAGGCGCCCGCTCACGATCCGCCACCTGCTGATTCACGCGGCCGGCTTTGCCGTCGGCGGCGACGATGCGCCCGCTGCCGTGGAATTGCTGCGCCGGGCGGCGCTCGACGATGCCGCCGACATGGCGGATTACTGCCGGCGCCTGGCGGCAGTTCCGCTCGCCACCGACCCGGGCACTCGATTCAACTACGACGGTGTGCAGTTCGTCGTGCTGGGCCGGCTGATCGAAGTGGCGGCCGGCATGCCGCTGGATCGCTTCCTGCAGGAAAACGTTTTCGCGCCGCTTCGCATGCACGATACCGGCTTCGCCGTGCCGTCCGCCGCGCGCGGACGCATAGCCGAAATGACCTCGACCGACGTCGAGGGGCGGCTGATCGCATCGCCCGAGTACGCGGGCCGCATGCCGGGCGAGCTGATCAATCGCTTTCCGTCCGCCGCCGGCGGGCTCTATTCGACAGCGCGGGATTTTCATCGCTTCAGCCGGATGCTGCTGAACGGTGGCAGTCTCGACGGTGCCAGGATCCTCGAACGCGCGACCGTCGCGGAGATGATGTCGAACCAGCTGCCACGCCTCGACCCGCCGGCGACGGAGTTCCGGCCGGGCGCCGGTTTCGGGCTCGGTGGCGAGATCGTGACCGATCCGGCGCGCCGCGGCGTTGCGGGTTCGGCCGGGATGTACGGCTGGCCCGGCGCCGCGTCCACCTGGTACTTCATTCATCCGTCGCAGGAGCTGATCGCGATCCTCCTGATGCAGCACCTGCCGCAGGGACTGCCGCGGGATCCGCCGAAGCCCGGTACGGCGTTCTACAATCAGGTCTACCGGTCGCACGCAAGGCAGCGCAGTCCATGATTCTTGTCGCGGGTTCCGCCAACCTCGATTTCGTGGTGCGCGCGCCGCACATCCCGGCGCCGGGCGAGACCGTGCTCGGCCGGGAGTTCCGCACCTTTCCGGGCGGCAAGGGCGCCAACCAGGCCATTGCCTGTGCGCGCGCCGGCGGCAGCCGGACAGCGATGCTGCTCGCGCTCGGTGCCGACCCGTTTGCGGCGCCGATCGAGGAGTCGCTGCGCGGGGCCGGCGTGCAGCTGCAGCTTGTGCGCATCAGCGACCAGCCAACCGGCACGGCCTTCATCTGCGTCTCGGACGACGCCGAGAACGCGATCACCGTGGCGCCCGGCGCCAACAGCCACCTGCGCGCGGCGCACCTGCCGCCGCTCGACGGCGTCACGCACCTGCTGCTGCAGCTGGAAACGCCGCTCGAGACCGTGACCGCCTACGCGCGCGCCGCGCACGCAGCCGGCGTGAAAGTTGTGCTGAATGCGGCGCCGGCGCGCGCGCTGCCGCGCGAACTAGTGTGGCTCCTCGATTTTATCGTCGTGAACATCGGCGAGCTTGCGGCGGTCTCCGGGCACCAGGGCAGCACCGAGGAGTGCCTCGAGCGCGTGGACGTGCCCTGTGTCGTCGTTACGCTCGGCGATCGCGGCTGCTGCGCGCGGGTCGGTGGCCGGCTGATCATGCAGGACGCATTCGTGGTGATGCCCGTGGATACCACCGCGGCGGGCGACACATTCTGCGGCGTGCTGGTCGCGAGTCTTTCTCAGGGGATGCCGCTGGCGGACGCACTGCGCCGCGCCAATGCCGCGGGCGCGCTCACCTGCATGAAGGCGGGGGCGCAGTCGAGCATCCCGACGCATGCCGAGCTCGAGGAGTTCCTGCAGGGCCATCGCAGGAGCGCCGGCACGCGATGAACCAGAAACGCGACCCGGCCGGTGACTACGCCATGCCGCACACGATCGGCGCGCACCTGCCGACGCCCGGCAGAACGCCTGAATGGCCGATGGCCAACATCGGCCAGTGGATGATCGATGTGAATGGCAGCATCCCCGCGTGGCGCGCGGCGATGCTGGACTGGAAGCGCGAGCACCTGATGCGCATGGGTTACGACGGCTCGGAGTACGCGCGCCGCGAGCTGCTGTGGACCCAGCGCAACTTCGTGCACACGCAGATGATGGTCGAGGATCGCTACTTCTACGATCCCGTCGCGGGCCGCTACACGGTGGACCGCTACCTCGACGATCTCGAACTGCGCTACGGCGGGATCGACAGCGTGCTGATCTGGTACGTCTACCCGAACATCGGCATCGACGATCGCAACCAGACCGCGCTCGCGCGTGACCTGCCGGGCGGCCTCGAGGGGCTGAAGGGCGCGATCGCCGATTTCCACCGCCGCGGCGTGCGCGTGTTCCTGCCGACGATGCCCTGGGACAACGGCACGCGCGCGGAGGGAGTGCCCGACTGGGAAGCCGTCGCGCGCCTCGCGGCCGAAGTCGGCGCCGACGGCGTGAACGGCGATACCTACTACGGCGTGCCGCGCGCATTTCCGCAGGCCGCCGACGCGCTCGGTCATCCGCTCGCATTCCAGCCTGAGACGCTGCCATCCGCGGACGAAATGCTGATGTGGAACCTGCAGAGCTGGGGCAAGGCATCCACCGGCGTCGTCCCCGCCGTCAGCAAGCTGAAGTGGCTCGAACCGCGCCACCTGATCAACATCGAGAACCGCTGGGCGCGCGACCGCACCGACGATTTCCATTACATGTTCTTCAACGCGATCGGCTACGTGAGCTGGGAGAATGTTTGGGGCATCTGGAATCCGTTCACCGAGCGCGACGCCGAGACGCTGCGCCGGCTCGCGACGCTGCTGCGCCGGTTCGCGCAGCTCGCGGTCAGTGCCCGCTGGCAGCCGTATGCGCCGACCTTGCAGCAGGGCGTTTTTGCCAGCGCGTTCCCGGGCGAGGGAGTCACGTTGTGGACTGTGGTCAATCGCAACGAATATGAGATGGCCGGCGACCAGCTGGTCGTGCCGCATCCGGACGGGCGCAGCTACTTCGACCTGTGGCATGGCCGGCAACTCGAACCGCTCGTGACCGGAGACCGGGCGCAGCTGGCACTGTCGCTCGAAGCGCGGGGCTTCGGCGCCGTGCTCGGAGTCGATCGCGGCATTAAAGTCGAGGGACTCGAGGAACTGCTGGCGCAGTTCCAGGCGTGGAGCCGCAGGCCCCTGCAGTCGCTGTCCGGCAAATGGGACACGCTGTCGCAGGCGATGGTCGCGATCCCGGCGACGCCGCAGGCGGTGGCGCCGCCGCGCGGAATGGTCACGGTTCCCGCGGGCGAGTTCGAGTTTCGCGTCGGTGGCATCGAGATCGAGGGCTATACCTGGCGCGGCGTGGACTTCCAGTATCCGTGGGAGCCCTCGCCGCGGCGCAGCCACCTGCACCGGATGCGGATGAAGTCGTTTCACATCGACCGGTTCCCGGTGACCAATGCCGATTTCGAGCGATTCCTGCAGGCCACGCACTATCAGCCGGCCGACACGCATCATTTCCTGCGCGACTGGCAGGACGGCGCGCCGCGCCCGGGCTGGGAGAAGAAGCCGGTCACCTGGGTCTCGATCGAGGACGCGCGCGCCTATGCGGCCTGGGCCGGCAAGCGCCTGCCGCACGAATGGGAATGGCAGTACGCGGCCCAGGGCGTGGATGGCCGGGCCTATCCGTGGGGCGACGACTGGAACCCGGCCTGCGTGCCGCCGCGGAGCATGGCGCGTGAAATGCCGCCGCCGGCCGATGTCGATGCGCACCTCGCGGGCGCGAGCCCGTTTGGCGTGATGGACCTGGTCGGCAATGTGTGGCACTGGACCAGCGAGTTCGAGGACGAGCACACGCGCGCCGCGGCGCTGCGCGGCGGCAGCGCCTGGTGCCCGCAGTCGTCGCACTGGTACTTTCCGCAGGCCTGTCGGCTCGACCAGCACGGAAAATATCTGCTGATGTCGCCCGGCAAGGATCGCTCCGGCGGGATCGGCTTCCGCTGTGTCGTCGATGCCGAATAGCGGGTCCCGTGCTGTTGCGCCGGAAATCCGGCTCGGCGGCCTGCTGGGCGATGCGCTCGAGGCGAATCGCCGCGGGCGCCTCTCGCATTTCATCGTGGATGAGACGAGTCCCGCGATTGCGTTGTTCGGTCCCGCGCACGCCGAGCGGAACGAAGCAGGCGACTGGTACGGCGAGCATGCCGGCAAATGGCTGTACGCGGCGGCGAAAGCCGCCAGCCGCGGCGGCGATGCAGCGCTCGGCGAGCGCGTGCGTCGCGTCGCGACGCATCTGGCCGGTTTGCAGCGCGCCGACGGCTATCTCGGTACCTATGCGCCGGCCCGGCGCTTCATGGCGAAGCAGCCGCGCGCTCCGCAGAGCTGGGACGGCGCGCCGGCGCGGCGCACCTGGGACATCTGGACGCACAGCTATCTGGTCCTCGGCCTGCTCGAGACCCACCGGCACTTTCCCGATCCCGCATACCTCATGGCAGCACGCAGGATCGGCGACCTGTGCTGGCACACGCTGACTGCCGGCGGCATCGACATCACCGATCTCGGCAATCACCACGGCATGTCCGCCGCGGTGCTGCTCGACCCGGCGGTGGAACTGTTTCGCGCAACCGCCGAGCCGCGCTATCTCGAACTCGCGCAGTTGATCGTCCGGCAGGCCGAGGGCCGCGCCGAGCTGCGCCTGCTCTCGGCCGCGAGCGCCGGCGTCGACGCATCGGAGATCGGCACCGGCAAGGCGTATCAACTCTGCTGGCTGCTCGTCGGGCTCGCGAAACTCCATCGCGCGACCGGCGATCCGGCGCTGCTCGCCTCCGTGCGGCGGGTGCACGAAAACATCCGCGCGCATCACCTGACGCTGGGCGGCGGTCCCTGGGGCGGCGTCGCGCATCGATCGCGCGAAGTGTTCAATCCGGCCGGCTTTTTCAGCCCCGAAGGTTTCGTCGAGACCTGCTCGACGTTTTCATGGATCCAGCTGAACCGTGAGCTGCTCGACATTACCGGCGAGGCATCCTTCGCGGAGGAGATCGAGCGTTCGGCCTACAACGATCTACTGGGTGCGCAGGCGCCGGACGGCGAGGACTGGTGCTATTACAGTTTTCCGAATGGCCGGCGCGTGCATACGACGGCCTGGCGCTGCTGCAAGTCGAGCGGCGCGATGGCGCTCGAGGAACTGCCGGAGATCGCGTACCGCCTGCGCGCCGATGGCGCGATCACCGTCAACCTTTACGGGCCGGGCCGCGCGTCAATCGCGACCGAACACGCGGGCCGGGTCACCCTCGAGCAGGCGACTCGCTATCCGTTCGCGGACGACATCCGCATCCGTGTCAACCCGGAACGGCCGGCCCGATTCCCGATCCTGCTGCGCATCCCGGGCTGGTGCGAGCGGCCCGGCGTCCGGGTCAACGGCGCCGAGGCGCCCGCAAAGGCGGGTAGCTACGTTTCGCTTGAACGTGATTGGCGCGCCGGCGATGAGATCGCAATGCAGTTGCCGATGGCGCCGGTGCTGCATCGCGCGACCAACCGCAATGTGCAGGAATCGCGCGGACCGGCCGGCGAAACGGTCCGCCAGGAAGTGCTCTGCACCGAGTATGTGGCGCTGACGCGCGGCCCGCTGGTCTACGCCACGGGCCTGATCGACGGCTACCGGACCGGGGAAACGATCCGGCTGCCGGAGTCCGGGCATGCGGAGCTGCTGGAGCTCCTGGACAGCGCCGGTCCGGCGCCGCCGACCATTCGCTTGACGACCGCAGGCCGCCCGCCGCTCGAATGCGTTCCTTACTACATGGCGGGCGGGCGCGTGGATGGCGCCTGGCGCGTGACCTGGCTGCGGATTGCGCCAGTGAAGTGAGAATTTGTGATGTTTGAGTATAGGGATCACAGCTTCTTCTGTGGTTCCGACTCGGACAGACTGGCAATCGCGTAACCCCACGGCGCAAATCCCAGGCACTGCTGCAGCCCACCATGATGCCCCCGGCAGATCGTTCGCTGCCCCCGCGACCCGGCCCCGCCGGGCCGCTCGCCGGCGTTCGCGTGCTTGATCTCTCCGCTTACATCGCCGGTCCCTACGGCACGACGCTGCTGGCGGACCAGGGGGCAGAGGTCATCAAGATCGAGCCGCCGGACGGCGACAACCTGCGCAAGTATCCGTCGACTCTCGCGGCCGAGAGCCGCGCGTTCATCGGCGTCAATCGCAGCAAGCTCGGCCTGGTGCTCGACCTGAAGAAGCCAGGCGGCCTCGCGGTGCTGCTGCGCCTGGTCCGCGATGCCGACGTGCTGGTGCACAATTTTCGTCCGCGCATTCCGCAGCGGCTCGGCATCGGCTACGAAGAACTGAGCCAGGTCAACCCGCGCCTGATCTACTGCGCAGTCACCGGTTATGGCGAGCAGGGGCCGCTGCGCGACAAGGCAGGCTATGACCAGGTGCTGCAGGCGATGACCGGCATGTGCGCGCAGCAGGGCAAGCGCGGCGGCGCGCCGGAAATCGTCTACGGATCGGTGGTCGACTACTACGCGGCGGCGCTGGTCGCGTCGGGCGTCGCAGCCGCGCTGTTCGAGCGCGAGCGCAGCGGGCTTGGCCAGTACGTCGGCGTATCACTGCTGTGCAGCGCGCTGACGATGCAGTCCGCGCGCCTCGTCTGGGCGGAGGGCGAGCCGCGCGACATCGGCCGCGATTTCCGCTCTGGCGGCATCACCGGGATCTATCCCGCGCGCGAGGGCTATCTTTACGTTTCCGCGAACACCGCGCGTTTCTGGCGCGCGTTGTGCGAGAAAGTCGGCCTGGGAGAACTCGGTACCGACCAGCGCTATGACAGCGTGCGCAAGCGCGCGGAACACGCGGTGGAGATCGTGCCGCGCCTGTACGAAGCCTTGCGCGCGCGCACGGCGCTCGAATGGGAGGCGCACTTCGGCGACGACGTGCCCTGTGCCGCCGTGCGCAATCTCGAGGATGTGTTCGACAATCCGCAGGTTCTCGCCGAGGGCCTGGTGACAACCACCGAGCACCCGCTGGTCGGCCGCTATCGTGGACTGAGCCGCTCGATCAAGTTCACGCGCACGCCGGGCCCGGCGCCCTTTGCCGCGCCCGCATTTGGCCAGCACAGCGACACGATACTGGCCGACGGCGGCTACACGCCGGAAGATATCGCGCGTCTGCGCCAGAGCGGCGCGATTCTCTGACCATCCCGGGGCGAGAAATCCACTTCTGAGCCACGGAGAACTGCGCGATTCTTCGCGCCAGAGTCGTCCTGCGGGTCCCGGAACTGACACGAATCCGGTTGATCGCACCGTAACCCATTGTTTTTATTGAGGTACCGCTGTCCCTCAAAAAAAGATGCAAAAAGTACTTGCATCGGAGTCGGTGTTATAGTCAACTACAACACCAGAGGAGCACATCAGTACATCGGGGCAGGGCAAAGGGCCCGACCGACACACAGCAAAGGAAAGGAGAAGGTCATGTTCACATTGGTCGACAAGAGCACTCGCCGGACCGTCAGCGCCATGGCCGCCATCGCGATCGTGTCGTTCAGCGGCCTCGTGCTGGACCAGGGTCATGTTGCCGGCGCGCCCCGCGGCACCGTGGAAGTCGGTGAGCTGCAGCTCGTCAACGAAAGCCAGATGGCCGCCGTGATGCTGCCCGAGATCACCGTCGTGGCGAAGCGCGAGTCCCAGGCGGGCGCGAGCTTTGCGGCCACCACCCAGCTGCCGGAGATCGTCGTGGTTGCCAAGCGCGTCGCGTCCCTGGTGGCGCAGGCGGAGGCGGGCGAGCAGGCGAAAGCCGGTGTAAAGGGTGCTGCCGAGGGTGCTCTGCTAAAGTAGTCTGGTAGCAAGCCAACTCACTTTGAAAGACAGCATGGACACGAACTGGAACGACAGCCTGCCGATCTACCGCCAACTGCGCGACCGCGTGGTGGCGATGATCCTGGAAGGCGTGCTGAATGACGGCGATCCCTTGCCGTCGGTCAGGAGCGTCGCGGCCGAGTACCGGCTGAATCCGCTGACCGTGCTGAAAGGCTATCAGCAGCTCGTTGACGAGCAGCTGGTAGAGAAGCGCCGCGGACGCGGCATGTTCGTGACCGAGGGTGCGCGCCGCGCGCTGCTCAAGGACGAACGACAGCATTTCCTCGAGGAGGAGTGGCCCAAGATCGCGGGCCGCATCCAGCGCCTGGGCTTCGAACCCAAAGAGCTGCTGGACGCCCTCGACAAAATTCCACCCGCGCCGGCTTCCAACCTGAAGTCCGTGCGCGAAGACGACGAAACAGCCGCGGGAGACGAGCGTGACTGACCTGATCGTAGCGCGCGGCCTCGGCAAGACCTTTGGTTCCACCCGCGCACTCAATGACGTTTCATTCCAGGTCGGCTCCGGCCGCATCGTCGGGCTGATCGGCCCGAACGGCGCCGGCAAGACCACCGCGATGAAGGCGCTGCTCGGCCTCACGCGTTTCGAGGGCTCGCTGTCGGTGCTCGGCCTCGATCCCTACCGCCAGCGCCATCAGCTGATGCAGGACGTCTGCTTCATCGCCGACGTCGCCGTGCTGCCGCGCTGGATCCGTGTGCACCAGCTGATCAATCTGGTTGCCGCGACGCATCCCCGGTTCCGTCGCGACGTCTGCGAACATTTCCTGTCGCGCAGCGACGTCAAGCAGAAGAGCCGCGTCAAGGAACTCTCCAAGGGCATGGTGACGCAGCTGCACCTGGCGCTCGTGATGGCGATCGACGCCAAGCTGCTGGTGCTCGACGAGCCGACACTTGGCCTCGACATCCTGATGCGCAAGCAGTTCTACGAGACGCTGCTGAACGAATACTTCGACGAGCAGCGTACGATCCTGGTGACCACCCACCAGGTCGAGGAGATCGAGCACATCCTGACTGACCTGCTGTTCATCGACCGCGGCCGCATCGTGCTGGACGCGTCGATGGAAGACGTGCAGGAAAGTTACGCGCAGGTCGCCGTGCGCCCCGAGTACGTGGCCGCCGCGCGCACGCACAAGCCGCTCGCCGAGCGGCAGGGGCTCGGCCGCACGCACATGCTGTTCCGCGGCGCGGATCGCGCCGAACTGGGACGCCTGGGCGAGGTGGGCGTGCCCTCGGTCGCCGACCTGTTCGTCGCGACGATACAGGGAGCACGCGCATGAGCCGTTTCTTCTGGCTGATTCGCCGCGAGATCTGGGAGCACAAGGCGATCTGGGTCGCGCCGGCGATTGTGGTCGCCTGCCTGCTGCTGCTGGTCGTGACCGGCAATGTCCACCTGGGTCCGATCGGCGGAATGGGCACGGATGCGCCGCTCGCCGGGTTCCCGCCCGAGACGCAGGTCAAGCTGCTGCTGATCGCCTACGCCGGCCTCGCGCTGGTCGTCTTCATGGTCATGGGCATCGTCGCATTCTTTTATTCGCTGGATTCGCTCTATGCCGACCGGCGCGACCGCTCCGTGCTGTTCTGGAAGTCGCTGCCACTGTCGGATGCGGAGACGGTGCTGTCGAAGTTCGCGGTGGCGGCCGTCGTGATCCCGCTGGTTGCGCTGATCGCCGCA
This sequence comes from Steroidobacteraceae bacterium, assembly GCA_040899645.1. Taxonomy (GTDB): domain Bacteria; phylum Pseudomonadota; class Gammaproteobacteria; order Steroidobacterales; family Steroidobacteraceae; genus SCUD01. The sequence continues at coordinate 30,529 of JBBEAB010000060.1, read as the reverse complement.
ATCATCGCCCAGCTCGTGGTCGCCGCCGGCGGCTCGGTCAAGCTCTCGATGTCCGGCATGTCGGGCGGCATCATGTGGCAGCCCGAGGCGATCCTCGGCGGGTTCATGATGGCGCTCTTGTGGAGCATCACCGCGATGCTCTGGTATGCGCCGATCGTCGGCTACCTGATGCTGGCCTCCGCCTGGGCGCCCAAGGGCCCGTTCCTGTGGGCGGTCCTGCCGCCGGCGTCAATCTTCCTGCTGGAGCGTGTCGTGCTCTATTCCAGGCATGTCGGCGACTTCATCACCGACCGGCTGTTCGGGCTGTACCGGCTGCTCGGCTCGCGTGGCGAACGGGTTGGCGACATGCCCGACAACCCGGCCGGCTCCGATGTCGCGAGAAAGATCGGCGAGATCGATCTGGTCGGCGACATGCAGGATTTCTACACTTCGGCGGACCTGTGGCTCGGCGTGGTCGCCGCGGGCCTCCTGCTGGCCGCCGCGATGTGGGTGCGCCGTTACCGTGACGAAACGGCCTGAACCAGACATCCAGTTCCGGAGTTCCAGCAACATGCAGCATATTTTTCGCGTCACCGTCGCAGTCGTACTGTTAGCGGTCCATCTCCCTTCCGCGGCGGAGAGTGCGACGGTGACGCGGGCCTGGCAGTTCAAGCCTGAATCGGTCCAGGGACTCGAGGTCCGCAACCTGATCGGCGACATCCGCGTCGAGCGCGGCACCGAGGCGGGCGTACATGTCACGGCGCGCGCGACCATCGACGCGACATCAAAGGCCGAGGCCGAACGCCTGCTCGGGCTAATCCAGTACCGCACTGCGGACGTCGGCGCCGGCTCGCGCTTCGACGTATTCCTGCCGCGTGCGCATTTTCCGAAGCTGTACTGGTCGGGCGGCGCCGCGCAGTGGTGGAGCGTTACCTTCACCGAGCACCTCGGCGAGCGCATCCGGCTCACCGGCGATCGTGACGCGGCGCCTGGGCTGCGCGTCGATCTCGTGATCCGTGCGCCGGCCGGCGCGAAGCTCGAAGTCGACAATCACTTCGGCGAGTCGGTGGCAAACGGCTTTGCGGGCGAGTTGCGCCTCGACGGCGGCAGCGGGCTCCTGCGTTCGACCAACGGCGAGGGCCGGCTTGAACTCGACAATGGCAGCGGCAAGGTCGAGGTTGTCGCGCATCGCGGCCGCGTGCTCGCCGATACCGGCTCGGGCTCGGTGACGATCAGCGACTGCGAATGCGAGATATCGGCCGACACGGGTTCAGGCAGCGTCGAGATCCGCGGCGGCAGGGGCGAGCTGTCCGCCGACACCGGCTCCGGCCGCGTGACGATCGAGGACTTCGGCGGCTCGATCGAGGCGGATACCGGCTCCGGTTCCGTGCGCGCGCGCAACCTCAGCAATGTGCGCGAGCTGGACGTCGATACCGGCTCGGGCAGCGTCACAGTCGAAGGCGATCTTTCCGCGCTGGAGCGCCTGGATATCGACACCGGTTCCGGCAGCGTGGACCTGCAATCCTCGGGCATGCCCTCGCTGGAAATCCGCATCGACACCGGCAGTGGCGGCGTGAAAGTCGACGTGCCCGGCGCCGATGTGCACGAATCCGACGGTGTCTGGACCGTGCGCATGAAGGGCGGCGCCGGCCGCGGCGTCATCGATACCGGCTCCGGCAGCGTCGACCTCAGCTTCCGCTAAGAAGGGGGACGCATCCCTTAAGAAGGGGGACGCATCCCTTTCTTCTTCCATTTCCCTTGCCGTCGATCCCTCGGGAGAAAGGGATGCGTCCCCCTTCTTAAGGGATGCGTCCCCCTTCTCAGCCGGCGAGCAGCACCGCTTCGGCGTGCTCCTGCGCCTCCGGCGTGCCGAACAGCACGACCACGTCGCCCTCGCGCAGCGTCATGCCGGGGTCCGGGTCGCGGCCGACGATTCCGTCGCGCCGCACCGCGGCGAACGTCACCTCGGCGCCGCGTTCCAGAATTTCGCTGATGGACCTGCCCACTGACCATGCGCCGGGCGGCAACACCACGGTGTGCAGCTCCTCCCGCAGCACATGCGTTTCATCGACCGGCCCGGCGGCATCACGCCGCAGCACCGAGCGCAGCATCTTGTAGCGCTGCTGCCGGATCTCGCCGACTGCGCTGTTCACGCGCGCCATCGGCACCTTGAGCACGAGCAGTGCGTGCGAGACGAGGGTGAGGGCGGCTTCGAGCGTCTCGGGCACGACCTCCGTCGCGCCCGCCCCGAGCAGCTGTTCGAGCTGTGTGTCGTCCATGGTGCGCACCAGCACCGGCAGGTCCTGGCGCTGCCGGCGCACGGCCTGGACAATCGCGCGCGCGCGCGCCGCGTCGGCGAAAGTCACGATCACCGCGCTCGCGCGATCAAGGCCGACGCACTGCAGCAACGCCTCGTCAGCGGCATCGCCATACACCACCGCGTCGCCGGCCGCGCGCGCAGTGCGCACCCGCACCGGGTCCAGGTCCACGGCGACGGACTCGAAGCCCTCGCCTTCGAGCACGCGCGCGATGTTCTGGCCGACCCGGCCATAGCCGCAGAGAATCACGTGCTCGCGCGCGACCAGCGCCCGGTCCACGGCCTCGAGGCTGGCGAGCCCGCTCTGGGTCGGCCCGGACTCGCCGAGCACGAGGCGCGCGATGCGCTTGTTGTGTGCGATCAGGAACGGCGATACCAGCATGCTGACGGTGATCGCCGCGAGCAGCGGTTGCGTGAACTCGACGCCGACCAGGCGGTTCTGCAGCAGCAGTGCCAGCAGCGCAAAGCCGAACTCGCCGCCCTGCGACAGCACGATGCCGGTGCGCAGCGCCTTGAACCACTGCCCGGCGAAGGGCCGCGCGGCGAGCATCCCGATCACCGTCTTCAAAACCAGGAGGCCCGCGAGCAGGGCGATGACGGTCGGCAACTGGCGCAGCAGTCCGGGCACGTCGAGCTGCATGCCGACCGTCACGAAGAAGAGCCCGAGCAGCGTGTCGCGGAACGGCCGGATCCCGGCCTCGACCTGGTAGCGGTACTCGGTTTCGGCCAGCATCATCCCCGCAAGGAAAGCGCCGAGCGCGAAGGTGAGGCCGGCCGCATGCGTCGCCCAGGCCGAGCCGATCGCGACGAACAGCACGGCAAAGGTGAAGAGCTCGGGTGCGCCGCTCGATGCGATCTCGTGGAACAGCGGCCGCAGCAGCCAGCGGCCCGCGGCCAGCACAATGACGAGCGCGACTGCGGCCTTGGCCAGCGCATAAGCGATTTCGACGGTCGTGTAGGTCTCCTGCGGCGCCGCCAGCACACCGGCAAGGGCCAGGAACAGCACGACTGCGAGGTCCTGGAACAGCAGCGTGCCGAACGCGAGGCGGCCGTGTGTGCGGTTGAGCTCGTCCTGCTCGGTCAGCTGCCGGAGTACGATCGCGGTCGACGACATCGCCACGGCGCCGCCGAGCAGGATCGCGATCTCGAGCGCGAGGCCGAAATACCAGGCGATCGCGGCGACCGCGGCCGTGGTCGCGCCGACCTGGATGCCGCCGACCCAGAAGACCTCGCCGCGCGTCGCCAGCATGCGCGGCAACGAAAACTCGAGGCCGAGCGTGAACAGCAGGAATACAACCCCGAACTCGGCCAGCGTGGTGGTCGTCTCGGTCGACGCGACCCAGCCGAGCGCGTGGGGCCCGACCGCCATGCCGACCAGCAGGAAGGCGAGGATCAGCGGCAGGCGCAGGCGGCGCAGGCCGACGACGACGGCGAGCGTCGCTGCCAGCAGCAACAGGACATCTTCGAGGACGCTGTTTTCCAGGCGGCGGGTCCCTGGCGGCGGCTTGCCGCGGTGTGTTTCACGAAAGCATACCGCGCCGTCAACCGGGGTGGCCCCTGTTGCGTTAAACGTCGCGGTGGAGCCGCATCCCGCGGCGCCAGGAGCACGCCATGCCGAACCCCGGGTACTGGATCCTGCCCGTCCTGCTGGCCGCGCTGTCCGTGCAGGGCTGCGCCACGCCTGCCAACGGCCAGGTGTATTCGCGGCAGGAGTCGAAAGTCGCGTGGGACGTTCACTACGGAAAAGTCCTCGCCATCGATGAGGCGGTGATCGAGGGCGAGCGCACGGCGCTCGGGCGCATCGGCGGCGGGCTGGTCGGTTACCAGGCCGGGCGCACGATCGGCGGCGGTTCGGGCCGGCGCATCGCGGGCGCGGTCGGCGCGGTCGCGGGTGCGGTTGCCGGGCAGGCCATCGAAAAGCGCGCGACTCGCCAGGACGCCTGGCAGTTCATGGTCGAACTCGACGGCGGGCGCACGGTTGCCATCGTGCAGGCACGCGACCAGACGTTTGCGATCGGTGAACGGGTCAGGATCTACATGCGCCGGGACGGCGCGGCGCGGGTCGCGAAGGCCTGACGCGCCTCAGGCGGAGCGGGTGGCGAACATCCGGCTGTAGCCAGGCTCGCCGCGGCCCTGCGCAAGCAGCAGCTGCAGGAAGTGCTCGGCCGACATCGGCTCGCCGAACAGCTTGCCCTGGCCGTAGTGGCAGTCGCGGCTGCGCAGGAAATCGAGCTGCTGCTGCGACTCGATGCCCTCGGCAACCACCTCGAGTTCGAGGTTCTTGCCCATCTCGATGATGGTGCGCACCAGCGTCGCGTCCTCGCGCGAGACGGTCGCGTGGCGCACGAAGGACTGGTCGATCTTGAGCGTGCCGACCGGGAACTGCTGCAGCGCCGACAGCGACGAATAGCCGGTGCCGAAATCGTCGATCGCGAGGTGCACGCCCATCGCGTGCAGCTCGTCGAGGAGCTGCACCATGCGGCCCGCCTCGGTCATCAGCGTGGTTTCGGTTATTTCCAGCTCGAAGTTGGAAGGCGCGACGCCTGCATCGTCGAACACCGAACGATAGCGCGTCAGGAACTCCGCCTGGCGCAGCTGCTTGAGCGACAGGTTGATCGAGATGCGCCCCGGCTTCGGCACCTCTTCCTGCCAGTTGTGGTAGTCGCGGCAGACGCGCTTCAGCACCCACTCGCCGATCTCCTGGATCAGGTTCGATTCCTCGGCGAGCGGGATGAACTGCGCCGGGGAGATGTCGCCATGGCCCGGCAGGCGCCAGCGAATCAGCGCCTCGGCGCCGACTACGCGGCCGTTGCGCAGGTCCACTTTCGGCTGGTACATGATCACGAGTTCGTCGCGCTCGACCGCGCGGCGCAGCTTGCTCTTCAGCATCAGCCGTTCGACCGCAATCGCGCTCATCTCGGGCGTGAAGAAGCTGTGGCTGTTGCCGCCGTTCTGCTTCGAGTAGTACATCGCGGCATCCGCATCGCGGATCAGGTCGACGACGTTGTCGGCATCCCGCGGGCTGAGTGCGATGCCGACGCTGCCGGTCACGTACAGCTCGTGCTGGCCGAGCTGGAACGGGCGGCCGAGTTCGTCCAAGAGCTCGCGCGCGAGCACGGCGATCGCCGCCCGGTTGTCGGTCTCAGCCGGCAGGTTCTCGACAAACAGCGCGAACTCATCGCCTGCCAGGCGGCCCAGCATGGTGTCGCGGGGCAGCTTGCGGCTCATGCGTTCGGTCAGGATCTCGAGCGCGCGGTCGCCGGCCGCGTGGCCAAAGGTGTCGTTGACTTCCTTGAAGCGGTCGAGGTCCATGTACAGCAGCGCGAGCTCCTTGCCGGCGCGCCGCGTGCGCGCGATCGCCTGCTGCAGCGAGTGCTGGAACTGCAGCCGGTTCGGGATCTTGGTCAGCGTGTCGTAGCGCGCGAGGTAGCGGATGCGCCGCTCCGCGCGCTTGCGCTCGGTGATGTTGCGCGCGACGAAGATGCAGCCCTGGAAGCGCGGGTCCTCGGCCGCCATCACCGAGCCCGACAGGGACACCGGCACCACCTGGCCCGACTTCGTGCGCACGGTCAGTTCGAGCATTTCGTTCGCGGCCTGCTCGATGTTGAAGCTGGTGCGGTCCTGGTCGGAGATCACGTAGGCGAGTTCGCGGCCGAGCAGTTCCATCTGCGACCAGCCGAGGAGCTGCGTCGCGGCCAGGTTGACGCGCTTGATCGAGCCGTCGGGCGAGGTGATGAACACTGCGTCGTTCATGCTGTCCAGCATGATGTCGAGCGCGCGGCCGGTCGCGGCGTGGTCGGAAAGGTTGATGCGCAGCCGTTCGAGCGCGCTGCCGAGCGCGCCGCCGGTGCGGCCCTGCGGCACATCAATATGTGTCGTCCAGTCGCCCGCGGACAGGCGTTCGACGTCCCGCAGCAGTCCGGCGAGCGGCGCCTCGACGCGCGCTGCAAAACGCCGGCCGGACCAGAGCGCGAACAGCAGCAGGACGCCGAGGCCGATCAGCACCCAGATCAGGCTGACGGAGCGGGCGGCCGGCCCCCAGCCCGCGACGATGACGCCGGCCAGCACAATGCCCGCGGCCGCCCCGATGGCAGCCGCGATGGCGAGCCCCTTGCTGCCGAGAATCCCCTTCATTCGAGCGTGGCGAGCTTTTACGTAAACCCGCATCATACCCGCTTGAACAGGCTCCAACTGACCGGCCGGGACCCCGGCCATATCGTCACCCTGACCGAGCCTCCCTGCCGGCTGCATGCGGCGGCTGCCGGGCCGTTCCTGGCGCTCCGCGAGGCCGCCCGCCGGGCCGGCTTCGACCTGGTGCCAGTGTCGGGCTTCCGAGATTTCGAGCGCCAGCGCGCGATCTGGGACGCCAAATTCCGTGGCGAGCGGCCGGTGCGCGACCGCCGGGGTCGGGTCGTGCGGATGGCCGCGCTCGATCCCGGCCGGCGCGTCGAGACCATCCTGCTGTGGTCAGCGTTGCCGGGCGCAAGCCGCCATCACTGGGGTACCGACATCGATGTCGCCGACGGCAACGTGATCGCGACCGGCTACCAGCCGCAACTGGAAGTTGCGGAGTACCGGCGCGGCGGTGCGTTTGCGGCGCTGTCGGCCTGGCTCGGCGAGCACATGCGCCGTTATGGTTTCTACCGTCCCTACACGCGTCGCGGCACGGGCGTGCAACCGGAGCCCTGGCACCTGAGTTATGCGCCAGTGTCGCGCCCTGCGCTTTCGCGCATGACGCTCGGGCTGCTCGCCGATGCGATTCGCGGCAGCGGGATCGAGGGCGAGGCGGCAATTCTCGAGCGGCTGCCCGCGATCCGGGAGCGCTACGTGCTGGGTGTGGATGCGCCGCCGCGGATGCGGTCGCGTTACGCGCGGTTCAGCTGACCTTGGTGCGCGCGGTCGGCGAGTTCCAGACTTCCTTCAGGTGCTCGAGCATCTGCGTGCGCACGCCGTCCATCGCGTTCGGGTCGACGGTGAAGACCGGCGGATTGCGCCGCAGCATCGGCCAGCGGCTGCCGCTCGTCAGCTGATCCAGGAACTCGACGTTCTGGCGGATCGCATTCATGTACGGATTGACGCCGTCGAACAAGGGCTCGACATGGCGGTAGGCATGATCGAAGGCCTTGCCGAGACGGTTCTCGATGGTCGATGAAATGAACTTCGGCGTCTGGCGCAGGAGATCGAGCCCCGAGCCGTACAACACTTTCATGCCATCGCTGCCGGCGTGCACGGCGACATCGCCCAGCACGAACTCGGCATACAGCCGGTCGCGGCATTTCTCCAGGTAACAGCGGTCTGCCATCTGCGCCAGCATGTCGGCAGTGCCGAGCAGGTGGCCGATGAGCCGGTCGCGCGGGTCGTTGACGCGCACCATGTCGAGCGGCATCTCGTAGCCGGTGAAATGCACGATGCGGGTCGCAATCGGCACCCAGTCGTCGAGGCCGATCGTCGGCAGGTACTTCGCGAGGTACTTCGCGCTGCGCGTCACGTGATTGCGCGTGAACACCGCGCCGTTTGCGATCGCGGTCTCGCTGGTCTCGCGGATGTAGCCCGAGTCATGGAACAGCGCCGTGACGAGGCCCACCAGGCCGCGCTCGGCGCCGATACGCGGGCCTTCCGGTTGGCCTTTTTCATAGCCCGCCATCAGCCGCGCCATCGCAAGCACCACGTCCTGCGAGTGCTGCAGGTCGTGATAGACGGTATCGACGCCGATGTAGCCTGGCATCCGGCCGGTGAACAGGCGCTCGAAATCGAGCAGCGCCATCTGCAACCGGTCCAGCGGCGCGCCCGGCCAGGTCTCTGCATAGAGTTTCAGCACGGCCTCGCGCACGGCGGGCGGCGAACTCACCTGCACGGTATCCGTGACGTCGTAATCGCTACGGCGGTGGGGGCCTGGCACGCGCTGACGAGCCTCCTTGGAGGGCGAAACTGCAGCCGATCTTACGCTGCCGGCGGAAGCCCCCGACCAGGCCAATGACGTGTTCTTGCGGGCGGTCACATCCTGCAACCTACGCTATGTCAAACGAGGCCACGACCGGCGCATGGTCCGAAGGGCGCTCCCAGGCGCGGGTCGAACGATCGATCGTGCAGGCCGTGCAGCGGCCCGCGAGCGCCCCCGAGGCCAGCATCAGGTCGATGCGCAGGCCGTGATTCCGGCGAAATGCGCCCATGCGGTAATCCCACCACGAGAACGATTTTTCCGGCTGCTCGAAGCGCCGGAACAGGTCCATGAATCCAAGCGTCGCGATCCTTGCGAGCGCCGCGCGCTCGGGCGCGCTGACGTGCACCGAGCCTGCCCACTGCGCCGGGTCGTGCACGTCGCGGTCCTCCGGCGCGATGTTGAAATCGCCCATCACCAGCAGCTGCTCGTGCTGCTTCAGGAGCGCGCCGAGATACACGGCGAGGCGCTCGAGCCAGGCGAGTTTGTAAGCGTACTTCTCCGAATCGACTGTCTGGCCGTTCGGCACGTAGACGTTCACCAGGCGGATACCGCCGCAGCTCGCGGCGATCACGCGCCGCTGGGGATCGTCGTCGCCCGGGATGCCGGTCACGACGTCGGTGAGCGCCCGTCGCGCGAGAATCGCGACGCCGTTGTAGGTCTTCTGGCCGTAGTGCGCGGCCTGCAGGCCGAGCGCCTCGACCTCGGCGCGCGGGAACTGTTCGTCGGGCAGCTTGAGTTCCTGCAGCCCGATCGCGTCCACCGGGCTCGCGTCCAGCCACTGGCGCAGGTGGTCGATCCGGACCCGCAGCGAGTTGACGTTCCAGGTCGCGATCCGCATCACGGCAGGAAGGCCGCAGGGCGCAGTCCGATGCTGCGGGCGACAAGCCGGTGCGGGAAGGCGTCGCAGCGGAAATTCAGCACGCTGACCGCCGCGTTGTACTGCTCGCGCCGCTCCGCGACTCGGGCATCGAGCGTCGCGACGCGGTCCCTGAGCGCCTTGAAGGCGGCGCTGCCGGCTAGCTGCGGGTAATTGCCGGCGATCGCGAACAGGGTCGCGACCGCGACCTGGTGCGAATTCTCCGCGGCCGCGAGCGCCGGGATGTCCGCGCGCCATGCCGCGGCCTGCACCGCTTCGGCGGCATGGGTGACCCGCTCGATCGCTTCGTGCTCCTCGTGCAGCAGGCGCGCGCACAGTTCCACGATGCGCGTGATCAGTTCCTCGCGCTTCGTCAGCTGGATGCCGAGGGCGTCCCAGGCTGCCTGCCGTTCGCCGGAGAGCCGCAGGAGTCCGCGGTGGGCGGCGAGTACTGCGGCGGCGAAGAGCGCCGCGATTGCGAGCGCGATGAACCAGGGCATGATTGGATCGAGTATATCATCGGCACTCGCAACAACCGGCAGGGCGGGGATGGCTCGGCACTGGGACCTGATCGTGATCGGCGGCGGCAGTGGCGGCCTCGCCTGCGCGCAGCGCGCGACGAAGCACGGCGCGCGTGTGCTGCTGGCCGAGCCCGGCGCGATCGGCGGCACCTGCGTCAACGTCGGCTGCGTACCGAAGAAAATCATGTACCACGCCGCCGATCTCGCGCACGGCATCGCCGATGCCGCGGACTACGGCTTCGAGGTCGCGCTCACCGGCCACGACTGGGACAAGCTCAAGGCGCGCCGCGACGCCTATGTGCAGCGCCTACGGGGCATATACCTCGACAACCTCGCGCGTCACCAGGTCGAGCTGTTGCGCGAACGCGCGCGCCTCGCGGGCGGGCGGCGGGTTTCGATCGGCGGGCAACTGCATGAGGCCGATCACATCGTGATCGCGAGCGGCGGCCGGCCGGAGGTTCCGGACCTGCCGGGCGCCGCCGCCGGCATCACCTCGGACGGCTTCTTCGCGCTCGAACGCCGGCCGGAATCGGTCGCAATCGTCGGCAGCGGCTATGTCGCGGCCGAGTTATCGGGCGTTTTCGCGGCACTCGGCACCAAGGTCACGGTCGCATATCGCGGCGAGCGGCTGCTGCGCTCCTTCGACGAGATGCTGTCGCAGCGGCTGATGACCGCGATGCGCGCGGACGGCATCGAGCTGGTGGATCGGGCGCTGCCGACCTGCATCGAAACCGGCGCGGATGGGCATCGAGTCCGGCTCGCAGACGGGCGCCGCCTCGGCCCCTTCGCGTGCGTGATCTGGGCGATCGGCCGCACGCCGAATACGGCGGACCTGGGTCTCGCCGAGGCGGGGGTCGCGATCGGGCCTGGCGGCGAGATCGTGACGGATCTGCGCCAGGACACGAATGTGGCGGGCATCCATGCGATCGGCGACGTGACCGGGCGCGCGGAGCTGACGCCGGTTGCGATCGCGGCGGGCAGGCGGCTCGCCGACCGCCTGTTCGGCGGCGAGCCCGACCGGCATCTGGATTACCGGCTGATCCCGACCGTGATCTTCAGTCATCCGCCGATCGGCACCGTCGGCCTGACCGAAGCCGAGGCGCGCGCGGAACACGGCGACGCGGTGCAGGTGTTCCAGGGCGACTTCATGCCGCTCTATCACGGCATCACGGAGCGCCGCCGGCGCGCCGAACTCAAGCTGGTGACGACCGGACCCGAGCGGCGCATCGTAGGCCTGCACGTGATCGGCATGGGTGCGGACGAAATGCTGCAGGGGTTCGCGGTCGCGATCCGCATGGGCGCGACCAAACGCGATTTCGACGATACGATTGCCATCCATCCGACCAGTGCGGAAGAGTTCGTGACGCTACCTGGATGAAGCTGCGTCCCTACCGTGAATGGCAGCCCGCGCTCGGCGCGCGCGTCTTCATCGACTCCGCCGCGATTGTGATCGGCCGCGTCAGCATCGGTGACGATTCGTCCATCTGGCCCGGCGCGGTGCTCCGCGGCGACGTCAACTTCATCCGCGTCGGCGCACGCACCAGCATCCAGGACGGCAGCATCCTGCACGTCGCGAGCGACCGGCTGGCGGGCGAGGGCGGCATTCCGCTGCTGATCGGCGACGACTGCACGGTCGGCCATCGCGTGATCCTGCACGCCTGCACCATCGGCAACCGCTGCCTGGTCGGCATGGGCGCGATCGTGATGGACGGCGCCGCGCTGGGCGACGAGGTGATCCTGGGCGCCGGCAGCCTGGTGCCGGCCGGCAAGCAGCTGCCGCCGCGCACGCTGTGGGTGGGAAGCCCGGCGCGGCAATTGCGCGCGCTCACGGATCAAGAGATCGCTTATCTCGCGGAGTCGGCCGCGCACTACGTGACGCTGAAAGACGAATACCTCGCCGCTGCTACTGCAGACTCGGTGTGATCAGCGATACGCGCGGGTAGTAAGTCCGGTACCGGCGTTCGTCACGCGTGAGGATCGCGCAGTCGAGGATCGCGGCATGCGCGCCGATGAAGAAGTTCGGCAGCACCGAAGATCGCAAACCACCGGCACGGCGGTACTTCACGAACGCTTTGCCGGCAAGATACAAGGCAGGCTTCGGAATTTCGGCGAATTTGAGCCGCATGTGATCGACGACGCGGTCCACGTCGTCCAGGTCCGCATAAGCCATGGACAGCTCCGTGTAGATCACCGGGTTGATCAAAAGCTCGTGCAGCTGTGATTGATTGCGCAATTGCCGCGCCGACCAGTCGGCCCAGTTCGCATCGTTGTTGACGACGTCGAGGAGAACGTTGGCATCGACGATCAGCACGCGTGCGACTTCAGTCGTCGCCGCGCAGCAGTGCCATCAGCTCATCGGTGCGCCACTTGATCGTGGCAGTGCCGCGCGCCAAGTCGAAGCGATCCGGGCGCGGCGGAGGGAGCCTTCCAGCCTTCTGTATGACAATTTCACCCGCCGTGTTGATCTGAAAATCGACGCCATCGCCCGGCGCCAGTTTCAGCGCGTCCCGCACCTGCTTCGGAATCGTAACCTGACCTTTGACGGTGATGCGATGGGCCATGGCAAGCTCCGCAGGTATTACTTCCAACAAGATAGTAATACCGCTGCCGCGCTTCGGCAAGCGGCGAATCCGCCGCGTTTGTCACGATTTCCGGGCTTAGAGGCGCTCGAGCGCGTCCATCACCGGCTTGGTCGCCGGCCGGACGCCGTGCCACAGCAGATAGGACTCCGCAGCCTGCTCGACCAGCATGCCCCAGCCCTTGTAGGCGCGCGTCGAGCCGCGCTCCTTGGCCCAGCGCATGAACGCCGTGTCGGAGCGGCCATAGGCCATGTCGTAGCAGACCGTGTCGGGGCCGACCGCGTTCGGCGGCAGCGCTGGCACTTCGCCGGCGAGGCTCGCGGCGGTGGCATTGACGATGACGTCCCAGGGCCGATCGTCCACTTCGTCGAAGCTCGACGCGGAAATCTCCCCGAGGTCCGAGAACTCCTCGCGCAGGCGGTGCGCGCGTTCCGGGGTGCGATTCGCGAGGTGGATTTCGCGCGGCTCCTGCTCGAGGAGCGGCGCCAGAACGCCCCGCACCGCGCCGCCGGCGCCGAGGATCAGGATCTGCACGCCGCCGAGCGTGACGCCGAGATTGCGCACCAGGTCCATCACGAGACCGGCGCCGTCGGTGTTGTCGCCGTAGAGCTCGGTTGCGCTCCTGCGCACGATCGTGTTGACCGCGCGGGCGCGTTCGGCGCGGGCGGAGAGGTCGTTGACGATCTCGGCTGCCGCCGGCTTGTGCGGCAGCGTGACGTTTGCGCCGCCGCCGCCCTCGACGAAGAAGTTGATCACCGCGTGGCGGAAGTCGCCGGGCTGCACGTCGCGCAGCTTGTAGTCGACGACGTGGTCGAACTGGCGCGCGAACATGGCGTGGATGAAGGGCGACCAGCTGTGGCTGACGGGATGGCCGAACAGCACGTAACGCCCGGGGCCGGTCTGTACAGACAATGCTTCAGTCTCCGCGCAGCCAGGCCGCTGCCCGACCCGCATAGTAGCTCAGGATGCCGTCCGCGCCCGCGCGCTTGATGCAACTGAGGCTCTCGAGCACGGTCTTCTTCTCGTCGAGCCAGCCATTAGCCGCCGCCGCCGCGAGCATCGCGTATTCGCCGCTCACCTGGTACACGAAAGTCGGCATGCCAAATGCGTCCTTCACGCGGCGCACGATGTCGAGGTAGGGCAGGCCCGGCTTGATCATCACGATGTCCGCGCCTTCCTCGATGTCGAGCGCGACTTCGCGGAGCGCCTCGTCCGAGTTCGCCGGGTCCATCTGGTAAGTCGCCTTGTCGGCCATGCCGAGCGATCCCGCGGAACCGACCGCGTCGCGGAAGGGTCCGTAGAAGCCGGAAGCGTATTTTGCGGAGTAGGCCAGGATGCGCGTGTTGTGATGGCCGCCTTGTTCAAGCGCCATGCGGATCGCGCCGATGCGCCCGTCCATCATGTCGGAGGGCGCCACCACGTCGGCACCCGCTTCCGCCTGCGAGCGCGCCTGCCGCACCAGCGCCTCGTTGGTGACGTCGTTCAACACGTAGCCGGCCTCATCGATGATGCCGTCCTGGCCGTGCGTCGTGAACGGGTCGAGCGCGACGTCGGTGATGACACCGAGTTCGGGCACCGCTTTCTTCAGCGCGCGCACGCTGCGTTGCACGAGTCCTTCCGGGTTCCAGGCCTCGCGACCGTCCAGCGACTTGGACTTCGGGTCCGGCACCGGGAACAGCGCGATCGCCGGGATGCCCTGCTGGTACAGGCCGAGGGCGGTGGCGACCAGCAGGTCGACGGAGAGCCGCTCGACGCCCGGCATGGAAGCGACCGGCTCGCGCTTGCCGGCGCCTTCGACCACGAACAGGGGCTGGATCAGGTCATCCGCCGAGAGGCGGGTTTCGCGCGCAAGGCGGCGCGAGAACACGTCGCGCCGCATGCGCCGCAGGCGCGTGCCCGGAAAGCTCCCTGTCGGACGCTGCCCCATGAGACTCCTGGCCCGGCATTGCCTGCGCTAAAGTCGCCTGTTCAGGGCCCGAAATAAGCAGCGACTATGGCCGGTCTTTATACATGAACCGCGGCGACGTAGAAACGGACCGTCGTCGCCGATTCGGGGTCCTGTGCGACAGCCTGCGCCCCGACCTGCTGCGTTTTGCGTTCTGGCTTGGCCGGGACCGGGCGCTTGCCGAGGACGTGGTCCAGGAGGCGATGTTGCGGGCCTGGAAGTCGTACGACGCGCTGTCCGACGAGAGCAAGGCGAAGTCCTGGCTGCTGACGATCGTGCGCCGCGAGTTCGCGCGCAGTTTCGAGCGCAAGCGGCTCGAGCTCGCCGACCTCGATGTGCTGGTCGCGGCCGAGGCGCCGGTGCTCGCGGCCGAGGACGACGAGGAGCTGGCGGCGATGCGCGCCGCGTTGTTCCGGCTCGGCGACGAATACCGTGAGCCGCTGGTGTTGCAGGTATTGATGGGTTACTCGACCAATGAGATCGCGACGATGATGGGTTTGCAGCAGGGCGCCGTGCTGACGCGGCTGTTCCGCGCGCGCGCGAAGCTGCGCCAGGAGCTCGGCCTCGTGCCGGGACCCGCGCCATGAAACTCGATTGCCTCGATTTCCGTCGGCAGGTCGGCGCGGAGCCTTTCATCGAGGGCCCGGAGTACGAAGCGCACCGCAGCGAATGCCCGGCCTGCGCGCGCTTCCAGGACGAGTTGCGCGCGATGGATGGGCTCATCGCCCGCGCGCTCGCGGTGGAACCGGCGCGCCTGGCCGAACCCGCGCCGGCGCGGCGTCCCATGAGCGCGGCGCCGGGCAGACGGCGGCTGTTCGCGATCGCGGCCTCCATCGTGGTCGGCCTCTCGGTCGGGCTCGTGCTGCTGGTCAGCGCGCCGCGCGCCTCGCTCGCGCGCGAGGTCATCGACCACGTCGCGCACGAACCGGGTGCGATGGCCGGCACCGCGCCGGTCGCCGCGGGCGTCCTCAGCGGCGTGCTCGATCCGGAAGGCGTCCGCCTGCGCCCCGGCGTCGGCGAGGTGAGCTTCGCGGCGCGTTGTGTGCACGATGGCCACGTGGTGCCGCACCTGGTCGTGCGCGTGCCCGAAGGCATGGTCACCGTGTTGCTGCTGCGGCATCGCGAAGTCGACGAGCCGACGCAAGTCTCGGACCAGGGTTTTGAGGGCGTGGTGCTGCCGGCACCGCGCGGCAGTATCGCGGTCGTCGGCCAGGGCATCGCAAACCTGGACGGCGTCGCGCAGAAAGTGTTCGAAGCGGTGGACTGGGGCGTGTGAGCCCCGGACGCCAGGCCAACAACCAAGGAGATGTGTCCATGTCGAATCGAGTCCTGAGAAAGCCTGTCGCCCTCGCCATCGGCGCGGCGCTCGCCACTTCCATCGCGGCCGCGGGCGTTGCCCAGGCCAGTTCCTTCGCCGTCAACGCGCTCGGCTCCGGCTACATGCTGTCTGCCGGCGATCCGCCGGCCGGCGGCGAGAAGCCCGCCGAAGGCAAGTGTGGCGAAGGCAAGTGCGGCGCCGACAAGAAGGGTGAAGGCAAGTGCGGCGAAGGCAAGTGCGGCGAAGGCAAATGTGGCGCCGACAAGAAGGGCGAAGGCAAGTGCGGTGAGGGCAAGTGCGGCGCCGACAAGAAGAAAGAAGAGGAAAAGCCGAAGGCCTGAGCCTCGGTCATCGATGCGCGGGCGACCGCGCGACCAGGGCGGCAACCGGTTATCCGGTCGCCGCCTTTTTTATTCCTCGCCCAGCAGCGCGACGCGTGTGCGGCCGGCGCCCTCCGGCGACAACACCGTGCGCAACAGCGGCAGCGCTTCGCGCAGGTCCGCGTCGAGCTGCCACGGCGGATTCACGATCACGAGTCCGGAGCCATTGAGCCCAGCCCGCGAATCGTCAGGGTGGATACAGAGTTCGGCCACCAGCAGCCGGGCGACGCCCGCTTCCTGCAGCCGGCGCAGCAGCCGCTCGGCGACGACGCCCTGCTTGATCGGATACCAGGCCATCAGCACGCCCTGCGGCCAGCGCGCCGTGGTCGCGATCAGCGCGTCCGCAACGCGCCGGAACTCCGACTGCTGCTCCTCGTACGGCGGATCGATCAGCACGAGCCCGCGTTTCTCCGCTGGCGGCACGAGCGCGCCGAGCGCCTCGAAGCCGTCGCGTTCGTGCACGCCGACGCGCGCATCGCCCCGCAGTTCATGCCGCAGGTGGACAGCCTCCGCAGGCTGCACCTCGCAGAACGCCATGCGGTCCTGCGCGCGCAGCAGCGCCGCGGCGATCAGCGGCGAGCCGGGATACCAGCGCAGCCTGCCGCCGTCCGCGGCATTGAAGCTCTGGATGATCTCGAGATAGCGCGCGACGACGGCCGGAAGCGCGGCAGGCGCAGCGTCAGCGAGTTTCAGGATCCCGCGCGCCGCTTCCGCGGCGCCGTCCTTCGAGGCGAGGTCGTAGAGGCCGCGCCCGGCGTGGGTATCGAGCAGGAACAGCGGCCGTTCCTTCGCGGTCAGTCGCGCGAGGGTCGCGACCAGCGCGACGTGCTTCATCACGTCGGCAAAATTCCCGGCGTGACAGGCGTGCCGGTACTTCAAGTCGACCCGGCTTCGGCGAGCCAGTCGCGCGGACGCAGGTAGTCGCGATAGAGCGCCTCCTCCGGCGAACCGGGTTCGGGCTGCCAGCCGTACTCCCAGCGCGCCAGCGGCGGCAGCGACATCAGGATCGACTCGGTGCGCCCGCCGCTCTGCAAACCGAACAAGGTGCCGCGGTCGTGGATCAGGTTGAACTCGACGTAGCGCCCGCGCCGGTACAGCTGGAAGCTGCGTTCGCGCTCGCCGTATGGCGTGTTGCGGCGCCGTTCGGCGATCGGCAGCCAGGCAGGCAGGAACGCCTCGCCGACGCGGCGCGCGAATGCATGGCTGGCTGCGAAGCCCGGCTCCTGCAGGTCGTCGAAGAAGAGCCCGCCGACCCCGCGCGTCTCGCCGCGATGCGGCAGGAAGAAATAGCGGTCGCACCAGTCCTTGTAGCGCTCATAGGTGCCGGCCGCGCTCCCGGCGCAGGCCTCGCGCGCCACGCGATGCCAGTGCAGTACGTCCTCGTGCACCGGATAGTAAGGTGTCAGGTCGAAGCCGCCGCCGAACCACCAGACTGCTGCCTGGCCCGCGGGCTCGGCAATGAAAAAGCGCAGGTTCATGTGCGTGGTCGGCACGTGCGGGTTTCGCGGATGCAGCACCAGCGAAACGCCCATCGCGGTGAAGGGCGCCCCCGTCAGGCCGGGACGACCGTGCGTGGCGGAGGCGGGCAGTGTCGCGCCCGAGACCTCGGAGAAATTGACGCCGCCCTGTTCGATCAGCGCGCCATCCTTCAGCACGCGCGACTCGCCGCCGCCGCCCTCGGCCCGGGTCCAGCGGTCGCGGCCGAACTGTGCGGCGCCGTCGGCCTGCTCGATGGCCTGCGCGATCTGCTGCTGCAATCCGCTGAGCCAGGCGCGCACGGCGACGCGATCGGTCACGACTCACTCCTTGGCGGCGGCGGCCTTGGCCTTGGCCGCGCGCGGCGCGGATTTCTGCTTCGCGGCCTTCGGCTTCGGCGCCGTGGCGGCAGGCTCGGCCGCGGGCGCTTTAGTCTTCGAGCGGGACTTCGCCTTCGCTTTCGCCAGCGGCGCGGGCGCCGCCGCATCCGGCGCTGCCGTCTGCTTTGCCTTGCGCCGCCCGAAGCGTCCGCCGCCGCGCTCCGGCGCGGCCGCGAGCATTGCCTGGCATTCCTCGAGCGAGAGCGACGCCGGGTCGCGGTCCTTCGGCGCCTTGGCATTGCGCTTCTTGTCGGTGACGTAGGGTCCGTAGCGCCCCTTCAGGATCTGGATGCCGTGTTCCGGGAAATCCTTGATCGTGCGCTCGCGGTCGGCAGCGAGCTTCGCCTCGACGATCTCGAGCGCACGCGGCAGCGTCAGCGAGAACGGATCGTCTTCCTTGATCGACGCGTACTTGGCGCCGAACTTCACGTACGGCCCGTACTGTCCGCGGCCCACGCTGATCGGCGCGCCGTCCGGCCCGTGACCGAGATCGCGCGGCAGCGAGAGCAGTTTCAATGCCTCGTCGAGCGTGACCTCGTCCATGCGCTGGCCGGGCAGCAGGCTCGCGAAGCGTGGCTTGTCCGGGTCGGTGCGCGTGCCCTGCTGCACGAACGGCCCGTAGGCGCCCATGCGCACGGTGATCGGCTTGCCGGAAACCGGGTCGCGGCCGACTTCGCGCGACTCGGCGACTTCCTCGCGGCTGACCGACTTGGTGATGTGCTGCACGCGCTCGGTGAACGGCTTCCAGAAGCGCCCCAGTTCGAGCTGCCACTCCTTCTCGCCGTTGCTGATCTCGTCGAGTACGTCCTCCATCAGCGCGGTGAAGCCGTAGTCCACGTAGGTGCCGAGGTACTTGACCAGGAAACGGCTGACGATCTTGCCGATGTCGGTCGGGATGAAGGCGCGTCCGCTCATCTCCACGTAGCGCCGGTAGCGCAGGGTCTCGATGATGGATGCGTAGGTCGAGGGCCGGCCGATGCCGTGATTCTCGAGCGACTTGACCAGCGAAGCCTCGGTGTAGCGCGGCGGCGGCTGCGTGAAGTGTTGTTCCGGCCGCAGCGTCTCGAGCGTCACGCGCTCGCCGACTTCAAGCGGAGGCAGTGCGGTTTCATCCTCGCTCTCGACGTCGGTCTCGTCCTCGTCGTGGTCCTCGTGATAGGCGGCGAGGAAGCCGGGTTCGAGCAGGGTCTGGCCATTGGCGCGGAACACGTGGCGGCTGGCGCCCGCCACCGCCGCCGTGCCGGCGACGAGATCCACCGCGACCGTGTCGAACACTGCAGGCGCCATCTGGCAGGCGATGGCGCGCTTCCAGATCAGCGCGTACAGGCGGCGCTGGTCCTCGTCGTGCAGGTCGTGCTCCGCCTTCTGCGGCGTCTCCGACGCGACGGTCGGGCGGATCGCTTCATGTGCTTCCTGCGCGTTCTTCGACTTGGTCTTGTACTCGTTGATACCGTCGGACAGCGCCTTGTCGCCGAAGCTCGCCTTGATCATCTCGCGGATCTCGGTGACCGCGTCCTTCGACAGCGATACCGAGTCGGTGCGCATGTAGGTGATATGGCCGGACTCGTACAGCCGCTGCGCGGTCTGCATCGTGCGCCGCGCGGTGAAGCCGAGCTTGCGCGCGGCCTCCTGCTGCACGGTCGAGGTCGTGAATGGCGGCGGCGGATTGCGGCGCTTCGGCCGGCGCTCGACGTTCTCGACCGTCAGCACGCCGCCGGCCGCGGCGATGATCGTGCGCTCGACCTCGCGTGCCTGGCCCTCGTTCGTGATCGTGAAGCGGCTCTTCTGCGTGTCGGCCTCAACCTTCTCGCCGCGGTACTCGATGAGCCGCGCCGGGAACTTCGCCTGCTGCCTGGCCGCATCCGCCTCGACCGTCCAGTACTCCTGGCGGATGAAGCGCGCGATCTCTTCCTCGCGCTCGCAGATGAGCCGCAGCGCCACGCTCTGCACGCGCCCGGCCGAGAGACCGGGCTTGATCTTCTTCCACAAGAGCGGCGACAGGTTGAAGCCCACCAGGTAGTCGAGCGCGCGCCGCGCCTTGTAGGCATTGACCAGGTTGTCGTTGAGCCCGTCCTCGGCCTCGGCGACCGCCGCACGCACCGCGTTCTTCGTGATCTCGTAGAAGCGCACGCGCTTGAGGTCCTTGCCCTTGAGCGCGCCGTGCTCGCGCAGGATCTCCGACAGGTGCCAGGAAATGGCCTCGCCCTCGCGGTCCGGATCGGTCGCGAGGTAGAGCGCGCCCGCCTTTTTCATCGCGCGCTCGATCGCGTCGAGTTTCGGCCGGCTCTTCTCGATCAACTGGTAGGTCATCTCGAAGTCGCGGTCCGGGTTGACCGCGCCTTCCTTCTCGATCAGGTCGCGGACGTGGCCATACGAGGCCAGCACCTCGAAGTCGGGACCGAGGTACTTCTTGATGGTTTTCGCCTTGGCCGGCGACTCGACAATGACCAGATTTGCGCTCATTCCTGCCGTGAATTCCTGTCAACCCCAGAGACGCCAAAGCCGCGGGCCCGGCCGCGGCTCTCTGGCCGAAGCGGGCGAATGGCGTTCAGTGCATCGCGTCCCGACGCTCGTCGAACACCAGGTCTTCCATGCGCTGGTAGGCGTTTTCCTGGCCGGGCTGGCTGAACAGCACCATCAGGACCACCCACTTCAACTGCTCGATGTCGATGTCGTCGGCTTCGAGCGCCAGCAGGCGGTCGATCACGACCTCGCGCTGCGCGGCCGACAGGATGCCGAGATTCTCGAGGTGCAGCAGGTAGCCGCGCACGTCGGTATCGAGCCGCACCTGTTCCGAGCCGCTGAACACGCGCATCGCGCGTGCCGTGCCCTCGGTCAGGGCGCGATCCGGATCGGTCGCGAGGCTCTCGAGCCAGACCAGCGCCCGCTCGATGTCCGCTTCCGGGTAACCGGCCTGCTCCAGCTCCTGCTTGAGCGTGTCGCGGTCCGGCGTGGAATCATCCTCGGCATCCAGGAAGTTCTCGAACAGGTGAATCAGGATGTCGAGCACGCTGTCCTTCATCTGGTCCGCCTCGGTGAAGTCCGGCTGTAACGCCCGCCGGCCAGCGACTCGACCCGACCTTCGAGCTCGAGCACCTGCAGCTTCGAGATGACGGCCGGGGCCGCAAGCCCCGTTCGTTCTATCAGTCGATCCAGGTCCGTCGGCCCGAAACCGAGCGCATTCAACAGCATTTCCGCGCCGCTGTCCAACCGGCCACCGGGAATTTCCACGACATCATGCGGTTCTGCGCCGGATTTCGCGTGCATCGCGAGCAGCGGAAGGCCGAGTGTTGCCAGCACGTCGTCCACCGTTTCGACGAGCGCCGCGCCGTCCTTGATCAGCCGGTGACAGCCCCGCGCCAGGGCATTATGTATGGATCCCGGCACGGCCATGACGTCGCGTCCCTGTTCGCCGGCGAGCCGCGCGGTGATCAGCGAACCGGAGCGCGCCGCCGCCTCGATCACGAGCACGCCGCGCGCGAGGCCCAACATCAGCCGGTTGCGCCGCGGGAAGTTGTGCGCATGCGGCGCCGTGCAGGTCGGGAACTCGGACACCAGCGCACCGCGTTCCGCGATTTCTGCAGCGAGCGAGCGGTGCGTATCCGGATAGACGCGATCGAGCCCGGTGCCGCAGACCGCGATCGTGATGCCGCCCCCTGCGAGCGCGCCGCGATGCGCCGCCGCATCGATGCCCGCTGCAAGCCCGCTCGTGATCGCAAGCCCGGCGCCCGCGAGCCGCGCGGCGAACTCGAATGCGGTCTCGCGTCCGGCGGCCGTGGCATTGCGGCTGCCGACGATCGCGAGCTGCGGAAGCAGGAGTACCGCGGGCTCGCCCTCGACGAAGAGCGCGGGCGGGTGGCCGGGGACCGCGGCAAGCTGCGGCGGATAGCGCGGGTCGTCGTCGGTCAGCAGCGAGCGTCCGGGCGCGTCCAGCCAGCGCAGGTCGCGCTCGATGCCGGCGGCATCCGCGGTGTGGGGGGCGCGCAGGCGCGCCAGCCAGGCAGCCGGGTCGTCGGGGCAGGCCCTGCTCGTCATCCGGCGATCTTCCGGCATCGCAGCGCGCCCGGGCCCGGCAAAAACGGGCCGGAAACGCCAGATATCGGCGGCCCGGCCGGGCTCACGCCACCTGTGCAGAGCTTCCCTAGCGGGCGGAGGGCGTTGGTAGCGGGTACTTGAGCCCGCTCGCGCAGTTGAAGAGCACGGCGGTTTCCTCGGCACCGACCTGGCCCGCGGCGAGCGCCGCCTGCCACGCGGCATAGGTCGCAGCCCCCTCCGGGCACAGCAGCAGGCCCTCGGTCCGTGCCACTTCGGCCATCGCCCCGGCAATGGCCGCGTCGTCGACCGCGAGCGCGCAGCCGCCGCTCGCGCGTACCGCGCGCAGGATCAGGAAATCGCCGATCGCCGCCGGCACGCGGATGCCGGCCGCGATGGTGTGGGCATCCGGCCAGGGCTCCGCATGCTCGACGCCCTGCTGCCAGGCGCGCACGATCGGCGCGCAGCCCGCCGCCTGCACTGCGATCATGCGCGGCCGGCGTGGCCCGATCAGGCCGACGGCCTCGAGCTCGGCAAACGCCTTCCACATGCCGATCAGGCCGGTGCCACCGCCGGTCGGATAGAAAATGAGGTCCGGCAGCTGCCAGTCGAGCTGCTCGGCCAGCTCGAAGCCCATCGTCTTCTTGCCTTCGATGCGATACGGCTCCTTCAACGTCGAGACGTCGAACCAGCCCATGCGTTCGCGGCCCTCGGCGACCCGCCTGCCGCAATCGTTGATCAGCCCGTCCACCAGCGTGACATTCGCGCCGGCGTACGCAATCTCGCGCACGTTGATCTCCGGCGTGTCGGCCGGACAGAACACGAAGGCCTCGATGCCGGCGCGCGCGGCATAGGCGGCGAGTGCCGCACCTGCATTGCCATTGGTCGGCATCGCCATGCGCCGCACGCCGAATGCCTTCGCCATCGAGACCGCAAGCGCCAGGCCGCGCGCCTTGAACGATCCGGTCGGCAGCCGACCCTCGTCCTTTACCAGCAGGCGCCTTGCGCCGTGGCGCCCGGCGAGCGTGTTCAACTCGACGAGCGGCGTCACGACCTCGCCGAGGCTCACGACGTCGGCGTTCCTGCGCACCGGCAGCAGTTCCCGATACCGCCAGAACCCGTCCGCGCGCCGCGCCGCAAAGGTCTCACGCGTTACCGCGCGCTTCAGCGCGTCGAGGTTATAGCGTACCAGCAGCGGCTTGCCCGCTTCTGACAGCCCGTGCAGTACGTCCGGCTCGTAGCGCTTACCGGTGGCACTGCACTCAAGATGCGTCACGAACGTCGGGTATTCACTCATCGTGCACAGATTACCAGTCCGGCAGTCCCGCATGACCGGGAGCGATTGCTCCAGCGCGCAGGCAGAGCGCGGGCTCCCTCGCTCG
The DNA here is from genome assembly GCA_040899645.1 of Steroidobacteraceae bacterium. Taxonomy (GTDB): domain Bacteria; phylum Pseudomonadota; class Gammaproteobacteria; order Steroidobacterales; family Steroidobacteraceae; genus SCUD01. The sequence goes on along the minus strand of JBBEAB010000060.1, from coordinate 7,423 downwards.
TTCGCTCAGCAGAACGGACATTCGCTCCCTCGCGAGGATCCCTCGCTCCGCTTGCGCGCCCGACGCCGCGCCGCCTGCCAGGCGAGGCCGCCGGCCGGGAAACCTGCGAGCAAGCGAATGTCTGATCTTCTGAGCTTGCGAGCAGGATTTCCCGGCCAAGCGGCTCGCGTGGCCGATGCCGCCGGAATCTGCCGCGCAAATGAAAACGCCGGCCTCGAGGCCGGCGTTCCCGTTCAACTGAAACGATCCGTGCTCAGGGCGTCCGCACCTGATCGCCCACGTGGATCTCGCGCTCCGACTCCAGCGCCAGCCCATAACTCATCCGGTCGTAGGTCTTAAACACCATGAAAAGCCCGAGCCGCTCGTCCGGCGTCGTCATGTTGCGGCTGACCGCGTGCTTCGTGATGTCGCGCACTTCCTGGCCGGCCTGCCAGATCGTCAGCACGTGGCCAGGCGCGAGGCCGTGGCGCGCGCCGCGATTGATGATGATGACGTCGTACTCCGCGACCACGGTGCGGTCATCGATGACCGACATGACGCGGCCGTCGATCTTCGATCCCGGCGCGCGCGGAATGAAATCGAGCTTTGGATCGCCCGCGAGCGGCAGCAGGATGTCGCCATCGAGCGTCTCGCGCGCGGAGGTGACCAGGCGCATCGTCGATGGATCGCCAATGCGGCGCAGGTCGGCTTCGCCGGTGAAGATGCCCTGAAAGCCGAGCACATCGCCGTCGTCCGGATCCTTCAGCTCGTCGCCGAGGTGATAGATGCTGTAGCGGTTGCCGACCTGCCGGTCCGACATGCGCCGCACGTAGACGTCATCGCCCTCCGACGTGATCAGGCGGTCGTCGCGACCGTAGGCGACATAGGGTGCGCCCTTGACCTGGTCGGCGGAGAGCACGGTCGGCCGCGACATGAATGACGCAATGCGGTCGTAGGGAATCGCGCGAATCGCTTCCGACAGCGGGTTCTCGCGCACGCGTGGCGACAGGCGCGTCGCGCCGCCGCTTGCAAGCGTCACGCGCGGCTGGCCGTCAACCCAGGTCAGCGCGAGCGTGTCGCCCGGGTAAATCAGGTGCGGGTTCGCAACCTGCGGATTGATGTGCCAGATTTCCGGCCAGTACCAGGGATCGGTGAGGAACTTCGCCGAGATGTCCCACAGCGTATCGCCGGGCTGCACGACGTAGCTCGAGGGCGCATCGGACGCCACCGGGATGACACCGCGATCGATGCCCTGATCCTGACCGGTGGCGACACCGGCGGGAACGGCGATTGCGAGCGCGAGCGCGGCGATGGCAGCGGCTGCCAGGCCACGAGCGGGGTGGAGGGACCGGATCTTCAGGAACGGTGCCATGCGAGGTGCTCCCTTACTGCCGGGGCGGCCCGAACGGCCGTATACTTCCGCACATGCGGATTCCCACGTAAGTCCATGCTTCGACGAACTTTAGCAGCATTCCCCGGTCAGATACACGCATCCACGGCCCCGCTCCCATGACGCGCCTCACAATCCTGGAGTATCCAGACCCCCGGTTGCGCACCCGGGCGGTCCCGGTCGCCTCCGTGGACGCCCCATTGCGTGAACTGATCGACGACATGCTGGAGACCATGTACGCGGCCAATGGCATCGGACTGGCCGCCACCCAGGTGGACGTGCACCGTCGCCTGCTGGTCGCCGACGTCAGCGAAACCCGGGACGAGCCGCGCGTTTTCATCAATCCGGAGATCCTCGCGCGCGCTGGCACCGAGGTCTCGCAGGAGGGCTGCCTGTCGGTGCCGGGTTACTACGACGAGGTCGAGCGCGCCGAACGCATCCGCGTGCGCGCGCTGGACCGCGACGGGAAATCGTTCGAAGCGGATCTCGACGGCCTGCTCGCGATCTGCGTGCAGCACGAGATCGATCACCTCGACGGCAAGCTGTTCGTCGACTACCTGTCGGAGCTCAAGCGCCAGCGCGTGCGCAAGAAGATCGAGAAGGATCGGCGGTTGCGCGCAGAAGGCCGGGCGACCGAGCCCGCCGGCGCACCCGCGATCTGAGCGGTATCCCTGCCATGGACCCGAGCCTGGCGGTCGCATTCGCCGGAACACCCGACTTCGCGTTACCGGCGCTCGATGCGATCGCCGCCTCGCGCCATCGCATCGTCGTCGTCTACACGCAGCCCGACCGACCCGCCGGCCGCGGCCGCAAGCTCGTCGCGAGCCCGGTCAAGCAGCGCGCGCTGACGCTGCAGCTGCCGCTCGAACAGCCGCGGACACTGCGCGACATCGATGCCGTTGAATGCCTGCGGCATCACCGGCCGGACCTCATGGTCGTGGTCGCCTACGGCCTGCTGTTGCCGCAGGCGATCCTCGACACGCCGCGCCTCGGCTGCTTCAACATCCATGCGTCGCTGCTGCCGCGCTGGCGCGGCGCCGCGCCGGTGGCGCGCGCGATCGAGGCCGGCGATGCGACGACCGGTGTCTGCATCATGCGCATGGAAGCCGGACTCGACACCGGTCCGGTGATGCTCCGCCGCGAGCTTGCGATCGAGCCCGGGGAAACGGCGGGCCAGTTGCAGTCGCGGCTCGCGATCGAGGGTGCTGCGCTCGTGGTCGAGGCGCTTAACGCGCTGGCGGCCGGCCGCGCGACCGTCGAGGCGCAGGACCCTCTGCAGGCGAGCTACGCGAACAAGCTCGACAAGTCCGAAGCGCGCATCTCCTGGCAGGAGCCCGCGCGCGTCATCGAGCGCCGGGTCCGCGCATTCAATCCATGGCCGGTCGCCGAGACCACGCTCGAGGGCGCGCAGCTGCGCATCTTCGAGGCCGCGGTCGTCGCGCCGGAATCGACCGGCGCCGTGCCGGGCACGATCCTGCGCGCCGGCGCCGAGGGCATCGTCGTGATGACCGGTGACGAGGCGCTCGCGATCCGCCGCCTGCAGTTGCCGGGCCGGCGTGCCGTGCCCGCCGCGGATTTTGCGAATGCACGGCGGCTCGCGGGCCTGGTGCTGGCCTGAGCACGCGCGAGGCAGCCATGATCCGCGCCGCCGCCGCCCGCGCGGTGGTCGCGGTCGTGGCCGACGGGCGACGCCTAGAATCGGCGCTCGCCGAGTTTGCGCGCGAACCGGCGCTGCGTCCGGCCACGCAGTCGATCGCCTTCGGTACGGTACGCTGGTACTTCGAACTGGAAGCGATGCTGGCGTTGCTGCTCGACCGTCCGGTTGCGGCGCTTGACCACGAGATCCGCGCGCTCGCGCTCGCGGGTCTCTACCAGCTCGCGCACGGCACGACACCCGAGCACGCGGCGGTCTCCGAGACCGTGGAGGCGGCGCGCGCACTCGGCCATCCGCGCGCGGCCGGGTTCGTCAACGCATTGCTGCGGCGCTACCTGCGCGAGCGCGCGGCGATCACGGCGGCGGCGCATTGCGATGCAGAGGCGCGCCATGCGCATCCGCGCTGGCTGCTCGACGCACTCGAACGCGACTGGCCGGCCCACTGGCAGTCGATCGCCGCCGCCGGCAATGGCGAGCCGCCGATGTGGCTGCGCATCCATGCGGGCCGCACGAGGCGCGATGACTATCGCGTGCGCCTCGCTGCGATTGGCATGGCGTCCACGCCCTGCGAGTTCGCGCCGCAGGCGCTCCGGCTCGCGACGCCGGTCGATGTCGCCTTGCTGCCTGGATTCGCGGACGGCGACGTATCGGTGCAGGACGCGGCGGCGCAGCTCGCGCCCTTTTTCCTCGCCGCCGGACCCGGCATGCGCGTGCTCGATGCCTGCGCGGCACCCGGCGGCAAGACCTGCCACCTGCTCGAGCTCGAGCCCGATCTCGCGGAACTGGTCGCGCTCGACCTCGATCCCGCGCGCTGCACGCGCATTGCCTCGAACCTGGCGCGGCTCGGCCTCACCGCAAAGGTGGTCACGGGCGACGCCGGCAAACCCGCGGACTGGTGGGACGGCCGGCCCTTCGATCGCATCCTGCTCGACCTGCCCTGCTCGGGCACCGGCGTGATCCGGCGCCATCCCGATATCAAGGTGTTACGCCGGCCCGACGACATCCCGCGCTTTGCGGCCCGGCAGCGGGCACTGCTGGACGCCTGCTTTGCGCTGCTCGCGCCGGGCGGCCGGCTGCTGTATGCGAGCTGTTCGGTGCTGTCCGCCGAGAATGCTGCGGTCGTCGGTGCGTTCCTGCGCGCCGAGCCGTTGGCGGCGGATGTGACCGAATCTGCTAGGCTTTTGCTGCCCGGCGCGACGCCGGTGCAGGATGCGGGGCCGGGTTGCGCCCTCCCGAGCGGCGCAGCCGACGCCGATGGCTTCTATTACGCCTGCCTCGAGAAGCGGGCCTGAGGAACCGGCGTGCTGTCATTGCGGTGGCGACATCCCTGGCTGGTCTGCTGCGCGGCGCTCGCCCTGGCGGCGGCTTCGCTTGCGGCGCCTGCCCAGGATGATGCGCGCTTCGAGATCCGCAATGCTTTCGTCGAACTGAAGGACGGCGTCTGGCAGCTCGACGTGCGCCTCGACTTGGCACTCGCCGACGCCGCGCAGCAGGCCTTCGACGAAGGCGTACCGCTGGTGCTCCAGCTAGATGTCGAGGCAAGCGTTGAGCGCCGCTTCCTGCCCGACCAGACCGTCGTGTCGCTTGCGCGCCGCTGGCAGCTTGCCTTTGATGCCATCGCCGAGCGCTATGTCGTGACCGACGTCGCGAACGGGACGAACACCAGCCACCCTTCGCAGGCGGAGGCGCTCGAGACACTCGCACGGATCAGCGAAATGGCGGTCGCCGACAGCACCACACTGCCAGCCGACTCTCGCTTCGACATGCGGGTTCGCGCCGCGGTCGAAATCGGCGAGTTGCCCGCGGCGATCAAGATGCTGCTGTTCTGGAAGAGCTGGTCGCGCAGCACCGACTGGTATGCCTGGAGCGTGCGGCCATGACGCGGCGCTGGCTACCGGTCGCGGTCGGCATCGGCATCGTGGTGTGGGTCGTCGCGCTCGCGCTGCTCGCGGTTACCGCCGAGGGCTCGCAGCGCTTCAGCCAGCTGCAGCCATGGATCCTGCTGATCAACATCGCGGGCGTCGTCGTGCTGCTCGCGCTGATCGGCAGCCGGCTGTCCGATTTCATCCGCGACTGGCGCCGGCACGTGCCCGGCTCGAGGCTGCGCGGCCGCACGATCCTGATGTTCGGTGGCCTCGCGATCGCGCCGCTGCTGCTGGTGTTCACTTTCTCGGTGCTGTTCCTGACGCGCGGCATCGACAGCTGGTTCCATGCCGAGATCCGCCAGGGGCTGTCCGACGCGCTCGGGCTGTCGCGCGCGGCGCTCGACCTGCGCATGCGCGAGTACCTCGACCGCACCGGCAACATTGCCGGCCGGCTCGCCGGGCTGTCGGGCGGATCGCTGTACGTGGTACTCGAGGAAGAGCTGCGCGGATCCGGCGCGGACGAGCTGATCGTGACCTCGGCGGGCGGCCAGCCCGAGGCTTACAGCAGCGCGGGCATGCGGCATGGATTGCCCGGCGTGCCGCCCGAAGAACTGCTGTTGCAGCTTCGGCAGGGCCGGCCCTATGTCGGGCTCGAACCGGCGGCCACCGGCGGGTACCGCATCCGGGCCGCGACCCAGATCGGCGCCGAGCCCGGGCTGCAGTCGGCGCGACTGCTGGTTGCGACCTACCCGGTGCCGCAGCGGCTCGCCGATCTCGCCTCGACGGTGCAGGCGGCCTACCAGGAGTACGGGCGGCTGTCGTTCCTGCGCGAACCGCTGAAGCTGTCCTTCGTGCTGACCCTGTCGCTGGTGTTGTTGATGGCCGTGCTCGCGGCGATGTACGGCGCGCTGTACTTCTCGCAGCGGCTCGTGCGCCCGGTGCAGGATCTCATTGCCGGCACGCGCGCGGTCGCGAAGGGTGACCTCGACACGCGCATCGAGCGCCCGTCGCACGACGAAATCGGTTTCCTGGTGACCTCGTTCAACGACATGACGAAGAAGCTGGCGCGCGCGCGCGAAGAGACCGAGCGCAGCCGTGCCGCGGTCGAAGCCGAGCGCGCCGCGCTCGAGGTGATCCTCGCGCGCCTGACGAGCGGTGTGATCTCGCTCGAGCCGGACCAGAGCGTGCGCGTCGCGAACCAGGCCGCGGGCCACATCCTGGGCGTGGACTTCGCGGAAGCGGCGGGCAAACCGCTCGCCGAGATCGCGGCCGCGCATCCGCTGCTGGCCCAGGTCCATGCGGTGATGCAGGCGCATGTGGCCGCAGGCGAGACGGAATGGCGCGACCAGGTCACGCTGAAGAGCGACGCCGGCCGCCGCGAGCTGGTCTGCGCCTCGACCGCGCTGCCGGGCGACGCCGGACGGGCGGGCGGTATCGTGCTGGTATTCGATGAGGTGACGCAGTTGCTGCAGGCACAGCGCCAGGCCGCGTGGGGCGAAGTCGCGCGGCGGCTCGCGCACGAGATCAGGAACCCGCTGACGCCGATCCAGCTTTCGGCCGAGCGCATGCGGCGCAAGCTGATGCAGGGCCTCAAGCCTGCGGAGGCTGAATTGCTGGAACGCGCCACGCACACCATCGTGCAGCAGGTCGAGGCGATGAAGCAGATGGTTGCGGCGTTCTCCGAGTACGCCAAGGCGCCGGAGCTGAACATCAGCGAGCTCGACCTCGGCGCGCTGGTGCGCCAGGTCTCCGACCTCTACCACGCGCAGGATCCGCGCGTCGCCTTCGGCCTCTCGCTCGACCCGCGCGCGGCGGCGCTCGAGGCCGACCAGGGCCGCATCCGCCAGCTGCTGAACAACCTGCTGACCAACTCGCTCGAGGCGCTCGACGGCCGGGAGAATCCTGTCATCATGATTGAGACCAGGCGTGTGGGTGACCAGATCGTGCTGACCGTCATCGACAACGGTCCGGGATTTCAGGGCGGCCTGATCGAGCAGGCCTTCGATCCGTACGTCACGACCAAGCCGAAGGGCACCGGACTCGGTCTCGCAATCGTGCGCCGGATCGTCGAGGAGCACGGCGGCCAGGTCGAAGTGGACAACGCGCCGCAGGGCGGCGCGCGCATCCGCATTACATTGCCGGCGGGGGGGGGGGGCGCCGAGAATTCTCGTCGTCGACGACGAGGCCGACATCCGCGGGCTGCTGTCCGAGATCCTCGCCGAGGAAGGCTACGAGGTGGAGGCCGCGGCCGACGCGGCAGCCGCGAAGCGCGCCTGCGCGCGCCAGGAGCCGGATCTCGTGCTGCTCGACATCTGGATGCCGGACATGGATGGCATCACGCTGTTGCGCGAGTGGTCGGAAAAGCATTCGCTGCGCTGCCCGGTGGTGATGCTGTCGGGCCACGGCACGGTCGAGACCGCGGTCGAGGCGACGCGGCTCGGTGCCTTCGACTTCGTCGAGAAGCCGCTGTCCATCGCCAAGCTGCTGCGCACCGTCGCGCGCGCGCTCGAGGCCGGCCGCCCGCGCCGCCAGGCG
>JBBEAB010000059.1:0-22351 GCA_040899645.1 Steroidobacteraceae bacterium | reverse complement strand
GGTTCGCCGCCGGTGACACAGACGTGGCGGGCGCCGGACTGCCGCGCCTCGTCGACGAGTGTCGCGACCGCGCGCCATTCGCCGCCGTGAAATGCGTAGGCCGTGTCGCAGTACTGGCAGCGCAGCGGACATCCGGTCAGCCGGATGAAGAACGTCGGCCAGCCGACGGCATCTGCCTCACCCTGCAGCGAGTAGAACGTCTCGGTGATCTTGAGTCTCGCCGCGGCGGGCACGGCGGCGGCGGCGGCGGACATCGTCGCCCCTCAGCGGCCTTCGGCCGCGAGTCGATCGAGACGCGCCTTGCCCTCGACGGCGGCTGCTGAATCCGGGAACTCCCGCACCAGGCGCGCGAGCGCGGTCCGCGCCGGTCCGTAGCGCTGCAGCTCGTACTGGCTGTAGCCCAGCTTCAGCAGCGCGTCCGGCGCCTTGCGGGCATTGGGATATTCCTTCAGCACACCCTCGAAAGCCGTGAGCGCCGCCGGGTAGTCGCGCCGCACGTAATGCGCTTCGCCCAGCCAGTACATCGCATTGGCGGCCAGCTCATGATCGCGATGACGCGCGAGGAACTCGCTGAGTGCGGTCGTCGCCTCGTCGTATCGCCCGTCCTTCAGCAGGTTGAATGCGGCCTGATACTCGGCCTCCGGTCCGCCGGCCGGCACCGAGGCCTGGGCGGCGCTGAGCGCGGTCTCGGCCGCGCGCAGTCGGGTGTCGAGATCCACGTACTGGTCGCGCTGCTGGGCCCGCGCGCGTTCCTGTTCATGTTGCAGCTGCTCGAGCGCGCCGCGCAGCCGCCTGAGTTCCTGGTCGAGCGCCTCCAGTTGCCGCGCCATCTCGAGCAGGCCCTGGTTCGCCAGTTGCCGCTCGACGACGCCCATGCGCTCCTCGAGCAGCTCGATGCGCTCGCCGCGCGACTGGCCGGATGCCGGCCACGCCAAGGCCGCCGTCACCAGCACGACGGCTCCGCGCCCGATCCGGAAAGTCCGCGACATCTCAGCGGCCGTAGACGAGCTCGACGCGGCGATTCTTCTCATAAGAGGCTTCTTCGCTGCCCTCGACCACCGGGCGTTCCTCGCCATAGCTGACGGTCGTCAGCTGGGCATCGCCCGCACCCTGCAGCATCAAGGCGCGCCGCACGGCCTGCGCGCGCCGTTCGCCGAGGGCGATGTTGTATTCGCGCGAACCGCGCTCGTCCGTATGGCCCTCGAGGCGGATGCGGGTGGTACCCGCGCCGGCGAGGTGGCGCGCATGCGTGTTGATCAGTGCCGTGAACTCGGGGCGGATGTCGCTGCGGTCGAAGTCGAAATAGATGATCGTTGCAACCCCCACCGGGCCGCTGCCAACCGCCGCACCCTCGCCGCCCGGCAGATCGCGTGCATCACCGACCTGGCCTTCGCCGCCGGCGCCGCTGGTGCCACTACCTGCGCCCTGGGTCGTATCCGCAGGCGCGTCAGGAATCGTGGTCGCCTTTTTCGGGCAGCCGGCCAGCAACACGGTGCAGGCGACTGTCAGCAGGACTGGGATCAGGCGCATCGTTCGGACTCCTTACTTTCGTCTTTTCGGTCGTCAGGGGCCGCGTTCTTCTAACACAAGAGACAAGTGCGCGTCACGCGCGTTCACTGCAGGAAAGGCGACCAGGCGGGCTCGCGCACCTCGCCCGCACTCGAGGCGAGGCGCTGCTGGATGCGGCCATCGATCGAGACGATCGCGAGCACGCCGCGGCCGCCCTCGCGCGTCGCGTAGATGATGTCGGCGCCGTTCGGCGCATACGACGGCGATTCGTCGAGCCGGCCGCCGGTCAGCGCGCGCAGGGTCCCTCGCTCGGCATCCGCAATCCCGATGTGGAACCCAGTGCGATCCTGCGTCACGACCGCGAGCTCGCGCCCGTCCGGCGAGACCCGGGGCCGCGCGTTGTAGTTGCCCTCGAAGCTGATGCGCCGCGGCCGCTCGCCCGCAGCGAGGCCGAGGCGATACACCTGCGGCGCCCCGGCGCGATCCGAGGTGAAGTAGATTGAACGACCGTCCGGTGCGAAGGTAGGCTCGGTGTCGATCGCGGCATCATCGGTCAATCGGCGCAGCTCCTGCGTCGCGAGCGTCAGCAGATAGACGTCCACGTTGCCGTCGCGGCGCGACAGCGCGACCGCGAGCTGCGTGCCATCCGGCGAAAAACTCGGCGCGCTATTGATGCCGGAACGCGCCGACACGCGCACCTGTTCGCCGCTGCGCAGTGTCTGTATGTAGATCCCGGGCAATCCGCTGTGGAAGGACACGTAAGCCAGTGAACGGCCGTCCGGCGACCACGCTGGAGACATGATCGGCTGGGGCGAGGCAAACACGACCCGCTCGTTGGCGCCGTCCGCATCGGTGACGATCAGCCGGTAACTGCGCGCCGTCGCCGGTCCGTCGACCGCCACATAAGCGATGCGGGTGGAGAATGCGCCTCGCACACCCAGGATGCGCTCGTACACGGCATCGGCCAGGCGGTGGCTGGCCAGCTTGAGGGCATTGCGGTCCGCAGGCAGGGCTGCGCCGAGCACCCGCTGACCGCTCGCCACCGACACGAGCTCATAACGGACTTCAATGCGACCGTCGGCCAGCGGCACGAGGCTTCCCACCAGCACGTAGTCCACTTTCAGCATGCGCCAGTCGGCGGCGTCGACGTCCGCCGCGGCATGCGGCAGCTCGAGCATCTGCGACCGCGGCAGCGGCCGGAATCGCCCGCTGCGCTCGAGATCGGCCTGCACGGTGGCCGCAAGGTCCCAGGGCGCCGCGCCGGCAGACTCCCATGCGAGCGGCACGACCGCGATGGGAACCGACTCCGCCATGCCGCGCAGGATCTGGACCGTCAGCTGGGCCGCGGCCTGGTCGGCCACCAGCGTCAGCATTGCGAGAATGAGCCAGGTACGGCGGAACATCAGCGTCGCGACTCCTTGGGTGTGAAGATCAGTTCGACCTCGCGCTCGAACAACGAGGGCTCCGGCGGCGCCGGCAGCGGCGACGCATTGCGCACGGCGGTCTCGATCGACTCGCGCACCGCCGCGTTGCCGTTGCAGCGGCCAAAACGCGTGCCGACCACCTCGCCGCCCGGGATCTGCATCACATGCACCGTGCAGCTGAGCCCCGGGCCGGTGCCTGGCGGTTCGAACCAGCGCTGCTCCACGTGCGCCTGGATTGCGAGCACATACCGGGCCTTCAGACTCTGGAATCCGGCACTCGTTCGCTCCTCTTCGGCGGCGAGGCGCGCCCGCAGGTCGGCCTCGCGTTCCTGTCGCAGGCGCGCATCCTCTGCGGCACGCTTCTTCTCCGCCGCCGCTTTCGCCGCGGCCTGCTGTTCCGTCTTCTGCTTCGCCTCGGTCTCGGCCTTGCGCTTCGCTTCTGCATCGGCGCGAGCCTTCTGCTCCGCCGCGACGCGCTGCTGCTCCTCGTTGCGCCGCACCACCTCCTGCTGTTCGTTCTGCAGAAGCTCGGCTCGGCGCGCTTCGGCCGCGGCTTCTTCGCGCCGCTGCACTTCGGCCTGGCGTCGCTCATCGGCGCTGCGCTGCCGGCTCGCGGCCTGGATCACGGCCTGGTCCATCAACACCGCATCGATCGGCAGGACCAGCGGCGGGGTCTCCGCACTGTCCGGCAGCCTGAGTCCAAGATACAGCAGCCCGGCGATCACCGCGTGCAGCGCGAGCGACCAGCCAAATGGCGCGATGCCGGTCCGCGACGCGGCGTTCATCTGCGCCGCTCGAGTTCCTCGAGCGCGCGCATCGCCTTTGGATCCGTCAGGAAGCCGATCCGGGTCGCGCCCGCCTGCTGCAGGATCACCATGCCACGCACCACGCTGCCGTAAGGCACACGCTCATCCGCCTTGACCAGTACCGGCGTTGCCGGATCGCGCTCGAGCACGGCGCCGGCCCGGCGCGCGACCTCGGCCGCCTCGATCGGAGCATCCTCGTTTCCGCCGATGTTGAGGTAATAGCGGCCGTCGCGGTCCACCGACAGCACCAGCGGCTCGCGGTCCCGCAGCAACTCCGGGTCGATCGGCTGCGCATCGGCGTCCGGCAGCTCGACCTGCACGCCCTGCGTCAGCAGCGGCGCTGTGATCATGAAAATGATCAGCAGCACGAGCATCACGTCGATGTAGGGCACCACGTTGATCTCGCCCATCAGCCGCCGGCGGCGCGGGTTTGCGGGCACTTCAACTGCTCCGGGCGGCGGCGTGGCGCTGCAGCAGCGTCGAGAACTCGTCCATGAACGCGTCGTAGCGCAGCTCCAGGCGGTTCACCTTGTCCGCGTAACGGTTGTAGGCAATCACCGCCGGAATGGCGGCAAAGAGACCGGCCGCAGTCGCGATCAGCGCCTCGGCAATGCCCGGCGCGACCATGGCAAGCGTCGCCTGCTGCACGTTGCCGAGTCCCTGGAACGCACCCATGATGCCCCACACCGTGCCGAACAGGCCGACATAGGGACTGGTGGAACCGACGGTCGCCAGCGTCGCGAGGCTCTCCTCGAGCCGGTCGATCTCGCGCAGCTGGGCGACCCGCATCGTGCGTCGCACGCCCTCGAGCAGTTCCGCCGGCGTGCCGCTCGCCGGTCCGCGCAGGCGCGAGAATTCGCCGAAGCCCGCCTCGAAAATGCTCTCCATGCCGACCGCTGCCTGGCCGCGCGTCTCGATCGCGCGATAGAGCTTGCCGAGGTCGCCGCCCGACCAGAATGCGCTCTCGAAGCGGTTGGCCTCGGACTGTGCCTGGCGCAGCAGGCGGCGCTTGCGGAAGATGATGGTCCAGGAGACGAACGAAGCGCCCAGCAGCAGCGCGATGATGGCCTGGACCACGGGGCCGGCCTGCAGGATCAGCTGGAGGATCGAATGCGATTCGTTCAACAGGCTTCCTTCAGTGTTGCCGGATCAGTCCCGGGGGCAGCGGCCGTGGCCGCAGGCTGTCGGAATCGAGGCAGGCCGCACGGATCGTCGCACTGATCAGCAGCTCACTGCCGGCGGCATCACGGCGGATCTCCTGCTGCATGACGATCGAGGCACCGCGAAGTTCCTCGACCCGGACCGAAACCAGCAGCAGGTCGTCGTAACGCGCCGGCCGATGATAATGGATGTTTGCTTCGACCACGGCGAACTGCCGGCGTTCGTCGCGCAGCAGCGCCGACTGGTCGATGCCGAGCGAACGCAGCCAATCGGTGCGCGCGCGCTCCATGAATCGCAGGTAGCTCGCGTGATACACGACACCGCCGGCGTCGGTGTCTTCCCAATAGACGCGCACCGGGATCGTGAATGGCGCCATCGTCCCCGGGCCTAGCCGCGAAACAGCGGCAGGCTGGCGCTGCCCGGCTCGGCGGGGGGCGGCTCCAGCCCGAAATGGCGCCATGCGGCCTTAGTCGCCATGCGCCCGCGCGCCGAGCGCACCAGGAAACCCTGCTGGATCAGGAATGGCTCGACCACGTCTTCGAGCGTGTCGCGTTCCTCGCCAAGCGACGCGGCGAGACTGTCGATGCCGACCGGTCCGCCTTCGAACCTCTCGATGATCGTCATCAGCAGCCGGCGGTCGAGCAGGTCGAAGCCCTCGCGGTCCACCTCGAGCAGATCGAGGGCGTCCGCTGCCACCGCGGCATCGATGTGCCCCGCCGCGCGCACTTCCGCGAAATCGCGCACGCGCCGCAGCAAGCGGTTGGCGATGCGCGGCGTGCCGCGCGAGCGCTCCGCGAGCCCGGTGGCGCCCGCGTCGTCGATCTGCAGGCCCAGAATGCCGGCGGCGCGCAGGATGATCTGCCGGATTTCCTCCTGGGCGTAGAAATCGAGGCGCTGGACGATGCCGAAGCGGTCGCGCAGCGGCGAGGTCAGCAATCCGGCGCGGGTGGTCGCACCGACCAGCGTGAAAGGTGGCAGGTCGAGCTTGATCGAACGCGCGGCCGGCCCTTCGCCGATCATGATGTCGAGCTGGTAATCCTCGAGCGCGGGATAGAGGATCTCCTCGACCACCGGGCTCAGCCGGTGAATCTCGTCGACGAACAGCACATCGCGTGGCTGCAGGTTGGTCAGGATCGCCGCGAGGTCGCCCGGCCGCTCCAGCACCGGGCCCGAGGTCTGCCGCAGGCCGACCCCGAGTTCGTGCGCAACGATGTGCGCGAGCGTCGTCTTGCCGAGTCCGGGCGGCCCGAAGATGAGCACATGGTCGAGGGCTTCGCTGCGTCGCCTGGCGGCCTCGATGAAAATGCTCATCTGCTGCTTGACCGCAGCCTGGCCGATGTATTCCGCCAGGCTCTTCGGGCGCACGCTGCGCGCGAGCTCCTCGTCCTCGCGCGTGGCGGCGGCGGTCGTGACCCGGTCCTGTTCGATCATCGGGTGGATGCTACCGGGCCGCGGCCTGCAATGCGCGGCGGATCAGTTCTTCCGTGCCCGCGCCCTCCGGATCGACGCTCTTCAGCAGGCGCGTGACCTCCGCAGGCCGGTAGCCGAGCGCAACGAGTGCCGCATAGGCCTCCGCCTGCGGGCCCGGCACCTGGTCGGTGCGCCGCGCCACCGACGGCAGCTCGCCGAGCGCGCGGATGCGATCGCGCATCTCGATCAGCAGGCGCTCCGCGGTCTTGCGGCCGACGCCCGGGATGCGGGTCAGCGCATCCACATCCTGGGCCTCGACGCACAACAGGAAAGTGTCGACATCGATGCCGGACAGCAGTGCCAGGCCGATCTTCGGGCCAATGCCGGTGACGCGCAGCAGGTCCCTGAACAGGCGGCGCTCGTCCTCGGTCGCGAATCCATATAACAGGTGGGCATCGTCGCGCACCACCAGATGCGTGTGGAGCAGGACTTCGCTGCCGACTTCCGGCAGCCGGTAGAACGTGGACATCGGCGCTTCCAGTTCGTAGCCCACCCCGCCCACGTCGAGGATCAGTGCCGGCGGCGCCTTGCGAACAAGCCGGCCGCGCAGGTGGCCGATCACCGGCGCGCGTCCGGGCGTCGTTGCGGCATGTTGCGGTGCTGGGCATGGCAGACCGCGATCGCGAGCGCATCCGCGGCATCCGCGCTGAGTCGGCCCTGCAGCGTCAGCAGCGCCTTGATCATGTGCTGCACCTGCCCTTTCGCGGCGGCGCCGCTGCCAGTGACGGTCTGCTTGACCGCACGCGGCGCATATTCGAAGACCTCCGCGCCGGCATGACAGGCGCCACACAGCGCCGCGCCGCGAGCCTGCCCGAGTTTCAGCGCGCTGTCCGGATTCCTGTGCATGAACACCCGCTCGATCGCGATCTCACCCGGCGCGTAGGTATCGACCAGTTCGGTGACATGGCGATGGATCGCCAGCAGCCGTTCGGCCATCGCGCCGCTGCCGACGCGGATACAGCCGCTGGCGACGTATCGCAGACCGGTTTTCCCGGCATCGACGACGCCAAACCCAGTGACCCTGGATCCGGGGTCGAGGCCGAGAATTCGCACCATGGGAGTTATGATAGCGGCTTGCCATGAAGACGACGACCTCTGCACCAGCGGCCGGCGCGGCCGTGCTGGATGAATTGCGCACCGCGCTTGCGGCCTTGCCGTCGGCGACCGGCGCCTGGCAGCAGGCCATGGACCAGGGCCGCGAAACGGCTGCGATCGTCGCCGCGCTTGATGCCGAGCGGGAGATCATCGCCGGCGCCCTGTTGCAGCCCTTGCTGGCGTGCGGACAGTTGTCGCCGGCCGATGCCACCCGGGCATTCGGCGAAGCGGCCGCGGCATTCGCGATCCAGCTCGAGCGCCTGGGCGAGTTCCGCACGGGCTCCCAATGGGCACCCGGACGTGCGCTATCCACGGGCCAGGCGGATGCGCTGCGCCGGATGCTGCTCGCCGTCGTCACCGACCCACGCCTCGTGCTGGTGCGCCTCGCGGAGCAACTGCGACGCATGCGCGGCGCGAAGGAGCTCGACGAAGGCGAGCGCACGCACCTCGCCTGGGAGACACGCGAGATCTACGCGCCACTCGCCAACCGGCTCGGCATCTGGCAGCTCAAGTGGGAACTCGAGGACCTGTCGTTCCGCTACCTGGAACCCGGCGAGTACCGGCGCATCGCCGGCTGGCTGAACGAGTCGCGGGTCGAACGCGAGCAGTACATCGATGCCGTCATCACCGAGATCGGCGCCGAGCTCTCGCGCGCCGGCATCGCCGCCGAGGTCCTCGGCCGGCCCAAGCACATCTACAGCATCTGGCGGAAGATGCACCTGAAGAACCTCGCGTTCGAGCAGGTCTACGACGTGCGCGCCGTGCGGATCATCACCGAGTCGGTCGTCGACTGCTATGCGGCGCTCGGCGTCGTCCATGGCCGCTGGCATTACATCCCGGGCGAGTTCGACGATTACATCGCGACCCCGAAAGACAACCTGTATCGCTCGCTGCACACCGCGGTGATCGGGCCCGCGGCCGTGCCGCTCGAAATCCAGATCCGCACGCGCGAGATGCATGACCACGCCGAACTCGGGGTCGCCGCCCACTGGCGTTACAAGGAAGGCGCGGCGCGCGATGCCGCCTACGACCGCAAGATCGAATGGCTGCGGGAACTGCTGGCGCCCGCGACGGACACGGAGAGCGACAGCGATTTCCTGAGCCGCGTCCGCGCCGACCTGTTCGACGACCGCGTCTACGCGTTGACGCCGAAAGGCGAGGTCGTGGACCTGCCGGGCGGCGCCACGCCGATCGACTTCGCTTACCATGTGCACACCGATCTCGGTCATCGTTGCCGCGGCGCGCGCGTCAACGGGCGCATCGTGCCGCTGAATCACCGCCTGTCGAGTGGCGAGGTCGTCGAGATCATCGGCGGCAAACAGGCGCAACCGAGCCGCGACTGGCTGATCGAGCAGGAGGGATTCCTCGCCTCCGCACGGAGCCGCGCCAAGGTGCGCGCCTGGTTCAAGAAGCGCGATGCCGGCCAGAACGAGCGCGAGGGCCGCGAGTTGTTCGAGCGCGAGCTACGGCGCCTCGGCGGTGAACAGGCCGTGATGTCCGAGCTGATCGGCGAGTTCGGACTGACTGGCGCGGAAGCCCTCTATCTTGCGCTGGGATCCGGCGACCTCACGCTGGCACAGGTCTCTGCAGCGATCCAGCGCCGCATGCGCCACCGCGCGCAGGCGCCGCCTCGCCCGGACCTGCCGGCGATCATCCCGCCGCGGCGCGAGACCGCGGCCGCCGTACAGGTCGAGGGCGTCGGCGACCTGATGACGACGCATGCGCGTTGCTGCAATCCCGTGCCGCCGGAGGCCATCACCGGGTATGTCACGGTCGGACGCGGCGTCACGCTGCACCGAACCGGCTGCCGCAATCTCGCGCGCCTGGCGGCGCGCGCCCCCGAGCGCCTGTTGCAGGTTGACTGGGGCAGGTCGCCGACGCGCCGCTATCCGGTCGAGATCATCGTGCACGCGATGGACCGGCGGGGTCTCCTGCGCGACATCACGACCATGGTGGCAGAGGAGAAGATCAACATCGAGCGGATGACTTCGCGCGGCGACGCGGCGCAGGGCAGCGCCGACTTGACGCTGCGCATCGCGGTCGGCGGGCTCGAGGAACTCACGCGGCTGCTCGGACGCCTGGCCGCGCTGCCGGGCGTGATCAGCGTGCGCCGGCGCTAAAAGGGGACGCATCCCTTTCTTTGGCAGAGAGAAGACCCATACAAAGAAAGGGATGCGTCCCCTTTTAGAAGAAAGGCGTGCGTCCCCTTTTAGCGGTTCGGGATGTCGATGGCGCGCTTGTCGGCGGCGAGCGCGGCCTCGTGGACCGCCTCCGACAAGGTCGGGTGCGCGTGGATCGTGCGCTGCAGGTCCTCGCTGCTCGCCGAGTACTCCATCGCGAGTACGGCCTCGGCAATCAGTTCGCCAGCCATCGGCCCGATGATGTGGATGCCGAGGATTTCGTCGCTCGCGGAGTCGGCCACGATCTTGCAGAAGCCGGCGCCCGCTTCCATCGCCTTCGCCCGGCCACTGGCCGCGAACGGGAAACTGCCAGTCTTGTACGCGCGGCCGGCGGCCTTGACCTGTTCCTCGGTCTGCCCAACCCAGGCGATCTCCGGCGCCGTATAGATCACGGAAGGAATCGCGTTGTAATTGACGTGCCCGTACTGACCGGCGATCAGGTCCGCAACTGCCACGCCCTCCTCCTTGCCCTTGTGCGCCAGCATCGGTCCGCGCACGCAATCGCCGACCGCCCAGACGGAATCGGCGCCCGTGCGACAGTGCTCGTCGACCTGGATGAAGCCGCGTGCGTCCAGCACAACCCCCGTGCCCTCGCCCAGCAGGTCTTTGGTGAATGGCCGCCGGCCGATCGCGACGATCAGCCGGTCCACCACCAGCGACTGCGCAGCCTTCGCATCGGCGTAATTGACGTGCACGCCGTCTTTGCCGACTTTCGCGCCGGTCACTTTCGCGCCGAGCCGGATATCGAGGCCCTGCTTCTTGAAGTGCCGGGCCGCTTCCTTCGCGAGCTGGCCGTCGGCCATTGGCAGGAACTGTTCGAGCGCCTCCAGAACGACGGTCTCGGCGCCGAGCCGGCGCCAGACACTGCCGAGTTCGAGTCCGATCACGCCGGCGCCGATCACGCACAGGCGCCTGGGTACCGCCGCAAATTCGAGCGCGCCCCAGGAATCGACGATGCGCTCGCCATCGAAATCGACGCCGCGCAGCGACATTGGCTCCGAACCGGATGCGAGCACCACGTGCTTCGCCTGCAGCGTGCGCTTGCCTCCGTCATGGCCGGTGAACTCGACCCGGCGGCCTGCGAGCAGACGGCCGTGGCCAGCGAGCGGCGTCACGCCGGCGCCCTTGAACAGCGTCAGGATCCCCTGGGTCATGCCGCGCACGATGCCGGCCTTGCGCTTCTGCATCGTCTCGACATCGATCGCCACGCCGTCGAGCTTCACCCCGTGCGTTCCAAACTCGTGCAGCGCGCGGTGGTAAAGCTCGGACGACTCAAGCAGCGCTTTCGACGGGATACAGCCCGCGTTGAGGCAGGTGCCACCGAACGCGTTGCTGCCATCGCGATTCTTCCACTCGTCGATGCAGGCGACAGAGAGTTTGTTCTGGGCGGCGCGGATGGCGGCCGGATAACCGGCCGGGCCGCCGCCGATGACGATCACATCGAAACGATCGCTCATGATGGCTTCCTGTCAGACCTGCAGCAGCAGGCGCGCGGGATCTTCGAGAATGTCCTTGACCGCCACGAGGAACTGCACGGCCTCGCGGCCGTCGATGATGCGGTGGTCGTAGGTGAGCGCGACGTACATCATCGGGCGGATGGCGACCTGGTCACCGATTGCGACTGGGCGCTGCTGGATCCTGTGCATGCCGAGGATGGCGCTTTGCGGCGCATTGACGATCGGCGTGGACAGCAGCGAGCCGAACACGCCGCCGTTCGTGATCGAGAAGGTCCCGCCGGTCAGTTCCTCGATCGTGATCGACCCGCTGCGCGCGCGCTCGGCAAATCCGGCAACCGACTTCTCGATGTCGGCGAAGCCCATCCGGTCGGCATCGCGCAGCACCGGGACGATGAGCCCGCGGTCGGTCGACACCGCGACGCCGAGGTCGAAATATTCGTGGTAGACGATGTCGGCGCCCTCGACCGAGGCATTGACGACCGGGTAGCGGCGCAAGGCCTCGACGCAGGCTTTGACGAAGAACGACATGAAGCCGAGGCGCACGCCATGGCGCTGCTCGAAGGGCTCTTTGTAGCGCGCGCGCAGCGCCATCAACGCCTGCATGTCGATCTCGTTGAAAGTCGTCAGCAGCGCCTGGGTCGTCTGCGCTTCGACCAGTCGCTGTGCGATGCGCGCGCGCAGGCGCGACATCGGCACGCGCTGGTCCACGCGGCCGGCGGCAGGTGCTCGCTCCGCCTGGCCGCCCTCCAGATGCTGCGCGACGTCGCTCTTGCTGATCCGGCCGTCACGGCCCGAGCCCGCGATCTGGCCGGGCGACAGCTGGTTTTCCTCCACCAGGCGCCGCGCCGCGGGCGACAGCTTGCCGGCGCCTTCTTCCTTGCGGGCAGCCGGCGGTGCGGCTGCGGGTGCCGCCGGGGGCGCGGCCGCGGTATTTTTTGCATCTGCCGATTTCTTCGATGCCGCCTTCGGCGCTGGCCGCGAAACGGCGCTGCCGGCCAGCTGTTCCTCGATGACGGCCAGCAGTGCGCCGCTCGTCACGGTGGCACCGGCCGGCTGGTCGAGTGACTTCAGCACGCCTGCGACCGGCGCCGGCACTTCGAGCACGACCTTGTCGGTTTCGAGGTCGGCGAGATTCTCGTCGCGGGCCACGGTGTCGCCGACCTGCTTGTGCCACGTCACGAGCGTCGCATCGGCGACGGATTCCGGCAGCTGCGGGACGCGGACTTCGATTGTCATGAACTCTTCCTTGTGAGTGCCGCGGCCACCAGGGCGTCCTGTTCACGCTGGTGCAATGCATGGATGCCGGTCGCCGGCGCGGCGGCGCTCTCGCGCCCCGCGTACAGCAACGCATGCTCCGGTCCAAGGCCGGCCTGCAGCCGGTGGCGGATCTGGTACCAGGCACCCTGGTTCTGCGGTTCCTCCTGACACCAGACGATCTCGCGGGCATTCGCATAGCGCCCGACGATCGCCTGGTACTCTTCTGCGGGGAACGGATACAGCTGCTCGATGCGCACCAGTGCAAGGTCCTTTGCCGCGCCGGCGCGGCGACGATCCAGCAGGTCGTAATACACCTTGCCGCTGCAGAATACGACCCGTCCGACCGCTTGCGGCTCGATCGGGTCCTGCTCGTCGATGAGCGTATGGAACCAGCCGGCCTCGAGATCCGCCATCGTCGACGACGACTGTTTGTGGCGCAGCAAGCTCTTCGGGGTCATCACGACGAGTGGCTTGCGCAGCGCCCGCAACATCTGCCGTCGCAGCAGGTGAAACATCTGCGGCGGAGTCGAGGGCACGCACACCTGGCAGTTCATCTCGGCCGCGAGCTGCAGGAAGCGCTCGAGGCGCGCGGAGCTGTGTTCCGGCCCCTGGCCTTCATAACCGTGCGGCAGGAACAGCGTGATGCCCGACACCCGACCCCACTTGGCCTCGCCGGAGGTGATGAACTGGTCGACGATCACCTGGGCGCCGTTGACGAAATCGCCGAACTGGCCTTCCCAGATCACGAGCGTCTCGGGATCGGTCGTCGAGAATCCGTATTCGAAGCCGAGTACGGCTTCCTCGGACAGCGTCGAGTCGGTCACGCGAAAGCGCGCATGGTCCGCGGCGATTTGCGCGAGCGGCTGGTGGGTCCGGCCGGTCGCCTGGTCATGCCACACGGCATGACGATGGAAGAATGTGCCGCGCGCGGTATCCTGGCCCGTCAGGCGCACGTCGTAGCCATCGGTCAGCAGTGCCGCATAGGCCATGGTCTCGGCGGCACCCCAGTCGAGCGGGAGCTCGCCCGCATACATGCGGCGACGATCCTCGACCAGGCGCGCGACACGCGGATGCAGCGTGAAGTCACCCGGCACCTGCGTCAGCGCGGCGGCGAGCGTCGCCAGGCGCGCGGGTTCGACGCCCGTCTGCACCGGCTCGTGCCAGTCCGCATTCAGGTGCCGGCTCCAGTCGACCGTGAAGCGATTGCCGGTCGTGCCGGCAAAGGCTCGCGCCTGGGGCCGGCCCTCATCAAGCCCCTGGCGATACGCCTCGATCATCTGCGCCGCCTGGCCCTCGTCGAGCTGGCTGTCCTGCTCGAGATGTTCACCGTAGATCTGGCGCGCGGTCGGGTGCTTGCGGATTGCCTGGTACATCAACGGCTGGGTCGCAGCCGGCTCGTCGGCCTCGTTGTGGCCGTGGCGGCGGTAACAGACCAGGTCAATTACGACGTCCTTGCGGAACTTCATCCGGTACTCGAGCGCAAGCCGCGCGACAAATACGACAGCCTCCGGGTCGTCCGCATTCACATGGAAGATCGGCGCCTCGATCATCTTCGCGACGTCGCTGCAATAGAGCGTCGAGCGCGCGTCGAAAGGTTCGCTGGTCGTAAAGCCCACCTGGTTGTTGATCACGACATGCAGGCTCCCGCCGGTCGCGAAGCTGCGCGCCTGCGACAGTTGCAATGTCTCCATCACGACACCCTGCCCCGCAAAGGCGGCATCGCCGTGGATCAGCAGCGGCAGCACGGTACCGCCGGTCGTGTCGCCCCGCCGCTCCTGGCGCGCGCGCACCGAACCCTCGACGACCGCGTTCACGACCTCGAGATGCGAAGGATTGAATGCCAGCACGACGTGCACGTTGCCGGCCGCCGTGCGCAGGTCGGCGGAGAATCCCTTGTGATACTTCACGTCGCCGGAGCCCTTGAGCTCGTCGAGGTCCACGGGGCCCTCGAATTCCGAGAACAGGCTGGTTGGCGACTTGCCGAGCACATTGACCAGCACATTCAGCCGGCCCCGATGGGCCATGCCGATGACGATCTCCTCGACACCGCTTGCCCCACACTGCTGCACGACATCGTCCAACAGAGGGATCAGAGCGTCCGCACCTTCGAGCGAGAATCGCTTCTGGCCGACATAGCGTGTGTGCAGATAACGCTCGAGCCCTTCCGCAGCGGAGAGCTGCCAGAGCATGTTCAACCGCTCCTCGCGACTGAACTCGTGATTGAGACGGCCGTCCTGGAAGCGGTCCTGGAGCCACAGCCGCTCGTCGCTGGTCGATACGTGGGCGAACTCGGCGCCGATGCGCCCGGTGTAGATATGGCGCAGTTGCTTCAGGATCTCGCGCAGCCGCATCTGCTGGTCGACACCCGAGGTTCGGCTCCCGGTGAAGAACTCGGTTTCCATGTCGGCGGCCGACAGGCCGACATACGCCGGATCGAGCACCGGTGGCGTCGGGCGCTGCATCAGGCCGAGCGGGTCGATGTCGGCGATCAGGTGGCCGCGATTGGCATAGAACTGGATCAGCCGTGAGACCGCGGACTGTTTTTCGCCATCGACCGCACTCGACGCGGCAGCGGGCGGGCGGTTGGACGGGGTCGCCGCGCGTTTGGCGACTGTCCGGGCCGCGGCACGAGGCTCAGCGCCCAGTTGTCCGAAGAACGTGCGTAGTTCCGGGGCCACCGCGCCCGGATCCGACAGGAATTTCTCGTACTCGGCCTCCAGGTACGGCGCCTGGGCGCTCGAGAACGGACTCGATTCGTACAATTCGCGAAGGGAACGGCTCATGCCAATCGAATTATACCGGACCACCCTGGTCCGGAAAGGAAAGGCTTTCAGCGGCTTACGCGCGGAAGCTGGCGCCCCGGGCCGGAGTTGAACCGACGACCTGCCGCTTAGGAGGCGGCCGCTCTATCCACTGAGCTACCGGGGCTCGAGCGGCCGAATGTTAACCGAGGACCGGCCCTCGCGGACCGGTCCCGGTGCTGTCCACTCTTGGCTCGAGCTCTCAGGCGGCCTGGGCCGTCGACTGCGACTCCGAAGGCGCCGGCTTTGGCTCGACCAGGGTCCGCTCGACGGCGACCGTGGCCTGGTCGACCTTGTCCGCCGCTGTATTGACCAACTGGGTCGTCGCCTTCTCGACCGTGCGCGTGGCGGCACGAACCGTCCTGGCCGTGCTCTTGATCGCGCGCTGGGTCTTGCGCTTGACGGTCTTGAGAGATTTGCGGGCCGTCCGCGCGGCCTTCCGTGCCACCTTGCGCACGGTCTTGCGGGCGGACGGGCTCTTGCGCGCGACCTTGCGCTTGATCTTTCGCCGGGTCGCCGCGACGCGGCGCCTGGCGCGCTTCGTCACGCGCCGTACGGCCTTTTTGGCCTTCTTTCTGGCTGCCATCTGGGATTTACTCCGAAAAAGTGCTGACACGGAACGCACGTCGCGCGGGCGCGACGCTTGCTGGTCACGCTAGGACTCGCACGCGTGCCTGTCAATCGGAGAAATCGGGAAATTTGGTGGAGCGGAAGGGGATCGAACCCTCGACCTCTGCATTGCGAACGCAGCGCTCTCCCAGCTGAGCTACCGCCCCATGAATGAGGGGCGGGATTGTAATGATCCCCTGCCGGGGCAGCAAGCAAGCCGGCGTCTGGAAGCGGCGTCCTGCGACGCAATCGTGTACCGTTTCCGCCCCATGAAGATCCGCGACGCGACGCTGGCCGACCTCGATTTCATCGTTGCATCGAATGCGGCGCTGGCCCTCGAATCGGAGAACCAGACGCTCGATCCGGCGCTCTCTGGTCCTGGCGTACGCGCGGTGCTGCAGGAACCGGGTCTCGGACGCTACTACCTGGCCGAAAGCGAGGGCCGGACCGTGGGCCAGCTGATGACGACCTACGAATGGAGCGACTGGCGTAACGGCCTGTTTCTGTGGATCCAGTCCGTCTATGTCCTGCCCGCCTACCGCAGCCAGGGCGTGTTTCGCGCCCTGTACCGGCACCTGGAGGACCTGGCCCGGAAGGACGCGCGCGTTTGCGGCATCCGCCTTTACGTGGACCGGGCGAATGAACGCGCGATGGCGGTTTATGGCCGTCTCGGCATGCATCGCTCGAACTACGGCGTCATGGAGACCGTCTATCGCGGGCCCGCCTCGCACGGCTGAGGGAGACTGACATGTTGTCGATCGGCGAACTGGCACCGGATTTCGAATTGCCCGACCAGGACGGGCGCAAGCAGCGCTTTTCGTCCTTGCACGGCAAGCGCCCGTTGATCCTGTATTTCTACCCGGCGGACTTCACGCCTGGCTGTACGAAAGAAGCCTGCGACCTGCGCGACCTGCATACGCAGATTCTCGCGGCAGGCCTGCGGGTGATCGGGGTGAGTCCGCAGTCGCCGGACAGCCACCGGCGCTTTCGCGAGGAGCATGCCCTGCCCTTCACGCTGCTATCGGATGAAGAGAAGGTCGCGATCAAGGCCTATGAAGTGGATGGCCCTCTTGGCATCGGCGTGCGACGCGCGACGTTCCTGATCGACGGCGAGCGCCGCATCGTGGATGCCGTGCTGGCCGACCTGCGGATCGGCCGGCACCAGGAATTCGTGCAGCGTGCACTGGCCGCTAAGGCAGGTCGAAGCGCGTGACCGCGGCGCGGCTGAAGCGCGGCACAGCGACCATGTAGAGGATGCCGTACTCGGCCTCGCTCATCTCGGGCACCGACTTGCCGCTCAGCTCCTCGACAATCTGGGGCACGGTGTTCGAATGGCCGACGACCAGTACCCGTCCGCCGCGATTCTCGTCGAGCGCACGACGTGCGGCGGTCGCGGGGTCTTTCGCCGGCACGACGATCACCGGGATCCCGAGCCGGTTGGCAAGCGGCCGCACGGTTTCCTGCGTGCGGCGGAATTCACTGACGATGATGCGATCGAGTCCGAGCCCCTTCGGGGCCGACCCGAAGTGCTGCGCAAGTTCGAGCGCGCGCGCTTCCCCGGTTGGTGACAGCGGCGGGTCATCCGCTGGCAGCTCCGCCTTTTCCGCGTGGCGCATAACGAATACCGTGGTGGTGGACGCGGCGCTCAACAGCCAGATCGCCAACCCGATCGTCACGACCCCGGCGAGTGCCGCCAGCCAGACCGGGGCCAGGAAGGGCCGTCGCCGCAGGCTCGCGTATTCTTTACGCATGGGTCCGATGATACCCCGCCCCTGGGTGGTCCTGCTGGCAGCGGGTGCCGCGCGCCGTTTTGGCGGGCCCAAGCTGCTTGCGCGGATCGGCGGCGAATCCCTGCTCCGGCGCAGCGCGCGGGTCGCGCTCGGTAGCCAGCCCGCTGGCTGCATCGTAGTACTCGGCGCGCGCGCCAGCCGGCTGCAGCGCGAATTGCGCGGCTTGCCGGTCGAGATCGTCATCAATCGGCGCTGGCGCTCCGGTCTCGCGGGATCGTTGCGGGCCGGGATCGGCGCCTTGCCGATGACTGCCCGGAGCGTGCTCGTGCTGCTGGCCGATCAGCCCGCCATCGGGCCCGCGGACCTGGTCCTGCTGACTGCCGCCTGGCGGCGGCAGCCCCGCGCAATCGTGACCGCACGCGCAGAGGACATCCGATGTCCACCCGCGATCCTGCCGCGCCATACCTTTGCCGCGCTGCGCCGCCTGCGCGGCGAGACCGGCGCACGGCGGCTGCTCGCGGATCCGGGCCGCCTTGTGATCGAGTTCGAAATGCCCGGCGCGGCGCTCGATGTCGATCGGCCGGAAGACCTCGCGCGGGCGGCACGTTTTGCCGTGCTATCGTGATTCCGGCCATCCAATCGGGAACCTCGTGAACCTGCGCCGATCGCATCGCTTGCGCGTCGTGCTGGCTGCGCTGCTGGCAGTCCAGGTGACCCACGTCCGCGCGGAATCCGCGGCAGGCGCCGAGCCGGTCGCCTTTGCCGAGCAGGTGCAGGGCCTCGAGCAGCGCATCGCGGAGCTGGCTGCCGTCGATCCGCTGCAGCCGGACACGCTGGATGCACGCGTTGCGCTCGCCCGGCTGCTGCAGGATGCCGCGGTCAAGGACTGCCTGCCGCATTTCGATGCGGCCGAGCGGCAACTCGCGCCCATCCTGGCCGCCGGTCCGGAACAGCTGCTGGCCTGGCCCGACGGGCTCGGCGACACGCTATCGCTGTTGCAGACCATCCAGAACGGACGTGGGCAATGCGCGGATGACGAGGCGAGCGAGCGCGCCGCGTTCGAGTCCGCGATTGCGACCGGGCTGCGCGCCATCGACCGGCTGCGCGAGAACTGGGACTTCGAGGAAATGGCAATCGCGCTGTTCAATGTCGCGTTCGCGCGGCGTGAACTCGGCGACCTGGACGGCGCCCTGCAGGACCTCGAGCAGGTGCTCCACTGGGACCAGGAGTTCGGATTCCTGGGCGAGCTGCGGACCGACTACGAAACGCTGCTGCGCTGGAGCGCCGGCGGCGAGGAACCGGATCCGGCCGCGGTCGATCGCTTTATCGCGTCCTTCAACCAGACCAAGGCGCGATTCCAGTTCGCCTGGAAGCCGCACCGTGCGCTCTGGTCGACAGTGATGGATCGATCGAGCCTGCGCGACGGCCAATACAGCTCGGTCACGACCCGCTATCGGAGTGCGCTCGATGTGCGGCGCGAACGCACGGAGTGGATCCTGCGCTCGACCATGGACGGCGTGCCGGCGATCGAATCCCCCGGCGCCGTGCAGGCGACGCCTGACCAGGAACGCTGGCAGGTGCTGATCTCCGGGATGACGGCCGCCTTGCCGGAGATTGTCATTGGCGAAGACGGCGGCTTCAAGGAGATCCGCGACCTCGAGCGGCACCGCGAATCGCTGCTGAAGTCGGTCCGCGAGTTGGTTGCGGAATCGAAGACCGCTGCTGCCGGCAAGTTGAATGAGGAAGAAATCGATCGTTTCCTGGGCGCGGCCCTGAATCCCGAACTGCTCTCGGGCATGGCCGCAGGCCAGTGGGACATCGCGGTTGCCGCCTGGATCGGCGGCGAGTTCGACCATGGCGACTGGTACAGCCTGAGCTTCGAGGAAGCGTTGCCGGGTTTTTCCGCACAGCCGATCACCAAGACGATGAGCTTCAAGGTATCCCGCTGGTTGCCCTGCGCCGATGGCCGCGAACCGAAATGCGTGGAGGTCCTGGTGCGGATCGTGCCGGAGCCGGAGGGTCTCACCAGGGCGGTCAGCGATTTCGTGACGCGCCTGCTGCCGTCCGCCCCACGCATCGAGCTCGAGCAGGCGCTGCAGGCTGCCCGCTACACGGTCGACGTGCGCTACCGGCTCGTGACCGAGCCGGACACGCTGCTGCCGTGGTCCCTGGAAGAGCGCAGATACGTCTACGCGTCGTCGATCGAAGGCGGCAAACGCAGCGTAATGGCGCGCGCCGACCGGACGCTGGAGACGGCCGAGTACCTGCGCTGAGCCGTGCATGCGCGCGTCTCGTCGAACTCACGAGCCCCGTGAAAGGCCGCCGTTTTCTCAAGTGTCCGAATTTGGCGGAGAGGGTGAGATTCGAACTCACGAGCCCCGTGAAGGGCTGCCGGTTTTCAAGACCGGTGCATTCAACCGCTCTGCCACCTCTCCGGCGCCTGGAGCCTCGCGCGAAATTGTCGGCTGCGCGGCCACGGGCCGCAAGGAGCCAGCCCGGGAACCCGATCGGCTATACTTGGTCCCACTGTCCGCAGCAGGCCAGGAGGCCACCGCCATGGAACGCAGTCAGGTCGTCGTCTCGCAGCAATCCGGTGCTCGCGAATCCGCGCTCGTCACCAACAAGGTGTTGCGCAACACCTACCTGTTGCTGTCCGCCACGCTCGCGTTCAGCGCGCTGATGGCCGGCGTTTCGCTCGCCCTCGGCCTGCCGCACCCGGGACTCCTGATCACGCTGGCCGGCTATTTCGGCCTGCTGTTTGCCGTGCACAAGACCTCGAACAGCGCGCTCGGCCTGGTGTTCGTATTCCTGCTGACCGGCTTCATGGGCTATACGCTCGGGCCGATCATCGGCTTCTACCTGACGGCGATCCCGAATGGCCACATGGTGGTGCTGACGGCGTTCGGCACGACCGCGGTTGCCTTCACCGCGCTGTCTGCCCATGCGATCCGTAGCGGCGACCGGTATTCCTTCATGGGCGGTTTCCTGGCGGTCGGCATCGTGAGTGCTTTCGTGCTGGGCCTGGTCGCGTATTTCTTCGCGATGCCAATGCTCTCGCTCGCGGTCTCCGGCATGTTTGTGCTGCTGATGGCCGGACTGATCCTGTACCAGACCGGCGAGATCATCCACGGCGGCGAGACCAACTACATCCTCGCGACCGTGACGCTCTACGTCAGCATCTTCAACATGTTCACGAGCCTGCTGCACCTGCTCGGGTTCGCATCCGACGATTGATCAGGCGGGCTTGAGCCGCTCGAGTCCGTTCATGTAAGCGCGCAGGACCGACGGCACGACCACCGTGCCGTCAGCCTGCTGGTAATTCTCGAGCACGGCGACCAGTGCGCGGCCGACGGCCACGCCCGAGCCATTCAGCGTGTGCACCGGCTCGGGCTTTCCGGTTTCCGGATTGCGCCAGCGCGCCTGCATGCGCCGGGCCTGGAACGCCTCGCAGTTGCTGCACGAGGAGATCTCGCGGTAGCCGCCCTGCCCCGGCAGCCACACCTCGAGATCGTAGGTTTTGGCGCTCGCGAAGCCGACGTCGCCGGCGCACAGCGCCATCACCCGGTATGGCAACTGCAGCAATTCCAGCACGCGCGCAGCATGGCCCGTCAAT
The DNA here is from genome assembly GCA_040899645.1 of Steroidobacteraceae bacterium. GTDB lineage: Bacteria > Pseudomonadota > Gammaproteobacteria > Steroidobacterales > Steroidobacteraceae > SCUD01. The sequence continues at coordinate 1,239 of JBBEAB010000059.1, read as the reverse complement.
TCCTCGTGTGCGCGATCCGAATCGCCGGGGCGCGTGATCTGTACCAGCTCGACCTTGTCGAACTGGTGCTGGCGGATCAGTCCACGCGTGTCCTTGCCGTATGACCCGGCTTCCGACCGGAAACAGGGCGTGTGCGCGACCAGCCGGATCGGCAGTTCGTGCGCGTCCAGGATCCGGTCGCCCACCAGGTTGGTCAGCGGCACTTCCGCGGTCGGGATCAGGAACAGTTCGCTCTCGGTGGCCTCGCGCTGGAGCCTGAACAGGTCCTGCTCGAACTTGGGCAGCTGGCCCGTCCCGGTCAGTGTCTGGCGCGACACCAGGTAGGGCACCCAGGCCTCGCGGTAGCCGTGCTCGCGCTGGTGCAGATCGAGCATGAACTGTGCGAGCGCGCGATGCAGCGTGGCCACCGGGCCGCTCAGCACGGAAAACCGCGCGCCGGACAGCCGGCTCGCGGCGACCGGGTCGAGGCCACCGAGCCCCTCGCCGATCGCGACGTGGTCGGCCGGCTCGAAATCGAAGCGTGGCGGCTCGCCATGGCGGCGGATTTCCACATTCGCGTTCGAGTCCCTGCCGGGGGGCACGCTGTCCTGCAGCAGGTTCGGCAGATCGAGCAGCAGTCGATCCAGTTTCGACTGCAAGCCCGCGAGCGCCTGTTCACCGGCACTCAGCCGGGCGCCGAGCGACTCGACCTCGGCGAGCAGCGGCGCCACGTCCTGGCCCTGGGCCTTGGCCTGGCCGATCGCCTTCGAGCGCGTATTGCGCTCGTTGCGCAGCGCATCGACTGCGACCTGCGCCTCCTTGCGGCTCGCCTCGAGCGCGCTGAACTGGGGCAGGTCGAGCTCGTAGCCCCGGCGCGCGAGGTTGGCGGACACGCCCTGCGGATCGGCGCGGAGCTGGCGGATGTCAAGCATGGTCGTCCTGCTTCGTGATGAGAGGCGCCGGCCGCACGAGCCGGTCGCGGCGCACGCGCTCCAGCATCTCGCGCACTTTCAGTTCCAGGCCGCGCGGCACAGGATCATAGTAATTGCGCGGCTCCATCGCATCCGGAAAATGCCGCTGGCCGGGCGCGAGCGCATCCGGTTCGTCATGCGCATAGCGATATCCCTTGGCATAGCCCAGGTCCTTCATCAGGCATGTCGGCGCGTTGCGCAGGTGCAAGGGGACTTCCAGCGTACCCTGCGATTTAGCATCCTCCATCGCGGCGCCGTAGGCCCGGTACACCGCATTGCTCTTCGGCGC
>JBBEAB010000058.1:111056-111675 GCA_040899645.1 Steroidobacteraceae bacterium | reverse complement strand
GATCGTCATCGCCAACCGGGGCGAGATTGCGCTGCGTATCCTGCGCGCCTGCCGCGAGCTCGGCATCAAGACGGTTGCGGTTCATTCCACCGCCGACCAGAACCTGAAGCACGTACTGCTGGCGGACGAGACGGTGTGCATCGGGCCGCCCGCCTCGCGTGACAGCTACCTGAACATGCCTGCCATCATCAGCGCGGCCGAGGTGACCGACTCGGTCGGCATCCATCCGGGCTACGGTTTCCTGTCCGAGAATGCGGATTTCGCCGAGCGGGTCGAGAACAGCGGCTTCGTTTTCATCGGCCCGAAGAGCGAAACGATCCGCCAGATGGGCGACAAGGTCTCCGCGATCCGCGTGATGAAGGAACACGGCGTGCCCTGCGTACCGGGCTCCGACGGGCCGCTGCCGGCCGACACGGACGAGTGCTTCCGCATGGCGCGGCATATCGGCTATCCGGTGATCATCAAGGCCTCCGGCGGCGGCGGCGGACGCGGCATGCGCGTGGTACATAGCGACGCGACGCTGGTCAATGCGATCAATGTCGCCAAGACCGAGGCGCAGGCGGCGTTCGGCAACGACACGGTCTACATGGAGAAATTCCTCGAGAAGCCGCGCCACATC
>JBBEAB010000058.1:97806-111046 GCA_040899645.1 Steroidobacteraceae bacterium | reverse complement strand
GCTCGGCGAACGCGATTGCTCGCTGCAGCGCCGGCGCCAGAAGATCATCGAGGAATCCCCCGCGCCCGGCATCACCTCGAAACAACGCGAGGAAATGGGCGAGCGGCTCGTGGCGGCCTGCATCGCGGTCGGCTACCGCAGCGCCGGCACGCTGGAGTTCCTGTACGAGGACGGCAACTTCTACTTCATCGAGATGAACACGCGCGTGCAGGTCGAGCACCCGGTGACCGAACTCGTCACGGGGGTGGACATCGTCAAGATGCAGTTGCGCATCGCGGCCGGCGAACCGCTGCCGTTCAAACAATCCGACATCGTGCTGCGCGGCTGGGCGATGGAATGCCGCATCAATGCCGAGGACCCGAAGACCTTCGCGCCCTCGCCGGGACCGGTCAGGCTCTGGCATGCGCCGGGCGGGCCGGGCGTGCGCGTCGACAGCCACCTGTACTCCGGCTATGCCGTGCCGCCGTTCTACGATTCCCTGATCGGCAAGCTGATCTCCTATGGCGAGAACCGGGACACTGCGATTGCGCGCATGCGCAATGCGCTGTCCGAAATGGTCGTCGAGGGCATCAAGACCAATGCGCCGCTGCACCAGGAAATCTTCGGCCACTCGGCCTTCCGCCAGGGCGGACTCGACATCCATTACCTCGAGCGCCGGCTCGGCCTCAAGTAAACACGGTCGCAATGCCGTTCCACCAGCTGGTGATCGAGCTCGGGCACGCCGATCCGGGCCCGGCAGAGACCGCCTGTCTCGCGCAGGGCGCGATCGCGATCTGGCTGTCCGATGCGGGCGACGAAGCGCTGCTCGAGCCCGCGCCCGGCGCGACGCCGCTGTGGCGTGAAGTACGCCTGCGCGCGTTGTTTGAAGAATCCGCGACGCCCGCGCTGCTCGCGGCCACGCTGACGGCGGTGCTCGACCTCCCGCCCGGCGCGATCCATGCCGAGCTGGTCGCCGACCGCGTCTGGGAGCGCGAATGGCTCAAGGACTTCCGGCCGATGCGCTTTGGCCCGCGCCTGTGGGTCTGTCCGGGCGGCCAGCGCGCGCCCGACCCCGATGCAGTCGTACTGGAACTCGATCCGGGCCTCGCGTTTGGCACCGGCACGCACGCGACCACGGCGATGTGCCTCGAATGGCTCGCCTCCCGGGACCTGGCCGGCGCGACGCTGCTCGATTACGGCTGCGGGTCGGGAATCCTCGCGCTTGCTGCGCTCGCACTCGGCTGCCGGTCGGCAACGGCCTTCGACATCGACCCGCAGGCGCTCCTCGCCACGCACGACAACGCGACGAAGAATGCGCTGCAGGACCGCCTGGCGATCGTGCGCGAGCCGGGTGCCATTCAGGGCGCATTCGATTGCATGGTCGCCAACATCCTGGCCGATCCGCTGTGCCAGCTTGCGCCGGAACTCGCCCGGCATTGCCGCGCAGGCGGCGCGGTGCTGCTCGCAGGTCTGCTGGACGAACAGGCGGCAGCAGTGGCGCGGGCCTATGGACCGTGGTTTGATATCGAAACGGCGGCGCAGCGCGAGGGCTGGACCTCGCTCGCGGGCCGCCGGCGCGCGGAGTAGGCGTGTATACCCAATGTCCTGATTGTGCGACGGTCTTTCGCGTGACGGCAGACGCGCTGCGGGCGGCGCACGGCAACGTGCGCTGCGGCATCTGTTCGACCACGTTCAACGCGCTCGAGCATCTGAGCGAACAATCGTTCGAGCCGGCGGAATCCGGCGAAGCGCCGGCGCCGGAAGACACGATTACGGTCGAGGAAGTACCGGGCAGCGAGGACATCGAGCTCTCTACGCCGCCCGAGCAGGCAGAGCAAGAAGTGGCGCCGGCTGCGGCAGTGGCGGCGATGCCGGCCGAAGTTCCACCCGCGGAGCCGGCGGTGGCAGCAACGGAAGCCGATGAAAACTTCGCGATGGAGTTTCACGGCGATGCCGCGGATCTCGACCGCTTGTTCGTGATGGAGTCTGCCCAGCCGGTCAGCTTCGACCCCGGCGTCGTCGCCGCTACGCTGAGCGTCAGCGAAGATCCGGCGAACGACAGCGATCTCGACAGCACCGACGAATTCCCGATCCTCGTGCTCGACGAACAGGACGATGTGCCTGAACCGGTGGAAGTCGACTTGCCCGCGGGCGAGTCCATCGTGCTCGCGGCAGAGGAACCGGCGAGTCCGTTCGGCTCTTCGCGCATCCTGATTCCGGACGAGATGCGCCAGCGCCTGTCCGAGGACGCCGCGCGCGCCGAGCTGTCTGCCGGATTCGGCGTGGAGGAGCCCGTCGACTCGCGCCCGCGCTGGCCCTGGGTGGCTGGAGTCGGCGTGATGCTGCTCCTGTTCGTCGCGCAGGTCGTGCACAGCCAGCGCGACCAGCTGGTCCGCAAGCCCGGCGTCGGACCGATGCTGGCGGAGGCTTACGCCCTGGTCGGTCTGCCGCTCACGGTGCCGACCGACCTGTCGGCCTATGAACTGCGCCAGTGGGGTGCGGCGAATGACCCGAATGAGGCCGATCGCCTGCTGCTGCGCGCGAGCATCATCAACCGCGCGTCCCATGCGCAGCCGTTTCCGCTGCTGCGCCTCGCCCTGCAGGACCGTTTCGGCGCCACGCTTGGAATCCGCGACATCGAGCCGTCGGACTACCTGCCCGGGGCCGACGCACCGGGCCTGCTGCAGCCGGGCGAGCGCGCTGACGCCCTGATCCGCATCGTCGATCCTGGCAAGGAGGCGGTCGGTTTCGAGATGGACGTCTGCATAGCGGCCGGCGGCGGCGTCCGCTGCGCCAACCAGATCACGACCGCGAAACAGTGAAGATCGGGCCCTATCCGCTCGCGGCGCCGCTCGCGCTCGCGCCGATGGCCGGCGTGACCGACCGTCCGTTCCGGCAATTGTGCCGCCGCATGGGGGCCGGCCTCGCCGCCTCCGAGATGGTCACCTCCGACATCCGGCTCTGGAATACGTCCAAGTCGCGGCTGCGGCTCGACCACCGCGGCGAACCCGAGCCACGCGTCGTGCAGATCGCGGGTTACGACCCCGTGATGATGGCGGATGCGGCGCGCCTGAATGTCGAAATGGGCGCCCAGGTCATCGACATCAACTTCGGCTGCCCGGCGAAAAAGGTCTGCAGCCGTGCGGCCGGCTCCGCGCTGATGCGCGACGAGCCGCTGGTGCAGCAGATCCTCGAGGCCGTCGTTGCCGCCGCCGGCGTGCCGGTCACGCTCAAGATGCGCACGGGCTGGGACCGCGAGCACCGCAATGCGGTGGCGATCGCGCGCATCGCCGAGGACGCGGGAGTCGCGGCGCTCGCAGTGCACGGGCGCACGCGCGCGGATTTTTTCAGTGGCGCAGCGGAATACCAGACCGTCGCCGCCGTCAAGCGAGCCGTGCGCCTGCCGGTTTTCGTCAATGGCGACATCGATTGTGCCGCCAAGGCATTGATGGCGCTGGAACAAAGCGGCGCGGATGGCGTGATGATCGGGCGCGCGGCGCAAGGCAGGCCGTGGATCTTCCGCGAACTGCGCGCCGGGCTCGCGGGTTTCGTCGCTGCCGCGCCTGCGCTTGCCGAGGTCCGTGTTATCATGCTGGCGCACCTCGAGGCCCTTTACTCGTTCTACGGCGAGTCGCAAGGTGTCCGCGTGGCGCGCAAGCATCTCGGTTGGTATTGCCGCCTTCACCCTGAAGTCGGTCACTTGCCGGCCGGGTTGTTGACGACGGAATGCGCGAGGGAGCAGCTCACGCTCACCAGCGAGTTCCTGTCGGGACTGATCGGGCGCACGGCCCGCGCAGCCTGACCGATAACGACGCAGACGACGACGACAGGCGGGGACCAGTTGGCAATGACCGCGAAGACCCGGGCGCTGACGTCGCGCCGACCGCAGCTTTCCCGGCATATCAACGGGCATGCGCGCGATATTCCGCTGCGCGACCATACCGAACAGGCGCTTTGCACCTATTTCGACAGCCTGAACGGCCACCGTCCGGGCCGGCTCTACGACCTGGTCATGCGCGAGGTCGAATTGCCCCTGTTCCAGGCGGTGATGGACTACGCCGACGGCAACCAGAGCCGCGCGGCGACGATCCTCGGCATCAACCGCGGCACCCTGCGCAAGAAATTGCGCGAGTACGGGCTGTCTTCCTGAGCAGATGACGCGGCAGAACGCCCGGCGGGCGCTGCTGTCCGTCTCCGACAAGACCGGCATCGTCGCGCTCGCACGCGAACTGCAGCGGCTCGGGTTCGAACTGCTCTCGACCGGCGGCACGGCCCGCGCGCTGGCGGAGGCCGGGCTGCCGGTCGCTGAAGTCGCCGCTGAAACCGGCTTCCCGGAAATCATGGACGGCCGCGTCAAGACGCTGCACCCGCGCGTGCATGGCGCGCTGCTCGGCCGTGCGGGCATCGACGACGCGGTGATGCGGGAACACGGCATCCGCCCGATCGAGCTCGTCGTCGTCAACCTCTATCCGTTCGCCGCGACCGTCGCGCAGCCGGACTGCAGTTACGAGCAGGCGATCGAGCACATCGACATCGGCGGCCCCGCGATGCTGCGCGCCGCGGCCAAGAACCACGCGCGGGTGACCGTGCTGGTGGATCCCGCCGACTATCCGGCGCTGCTCGCGGAACTTGAGGACCGCGCCGTCCCGGAAACCACGCGTCGTCGCCTGGCGGCGAAGGCCTACGCCCACACCGCGCATTACGACGCGATGGTCGCGGGCTGGCTGAGGCGCCAGCAATCCGATACGTCCTGCCCGGACACGCTGACACCTTCGCTCCAGAAGAAGCAGGATCTCCGTTACGGCGAGAACCCGCACCAGCTCGCCGCGTTCTATGCCGACCCGCTGGCCACCGGCGCCTCGATCGCGAGCGCGACCCAGTTGCAGGGCAAGGAGCTGTCCTACAACAACATCGCCGACGCGGACACGGCGCTCGAATGCGTGCGGCAGTTCGACGCACCCGCCTGCGTGATCGTCAAGCACGCCAATCCCTGCGGCGCAGCGCTCGCGGATGGCATTCAGGAAGCGTATCTGCGTGCCTATGAGCCGGATCCGACCTCGGCGTTCGGCGGCATCATCGCCTTCAATCGACCGCTCGATGCGGCGACCGCGCGCGCGATCATCGAGCGCCAGTTCGTCGAAGTCATCGTGGCGCCCGCCGTGCTGCCGGATGCCCTGCAGGCACTTGCGGCGAAACAGAATGTCCGCGTGCTGCAAGTCGGAAACCTGGCGCGCGCGCCGGCCTCCGCTTTCGAACTGCGCTCGGTCGCGGGCGGTGTACTGCTGCAAAGCCGCGACGACGGCTGGGTCGATGCCGGCGCGCTGAAATGCGTGACGCAGCGCGGCCCCGTTGCCGCAGAACTCGCCGACCTGCTGTTCGCCTGGCGCATCTGCAAGTTCGTCAAGTCGAATGCCATCGTATTCGCGCGCGAGGGGCGCACCATCGGCATCGGCGCCGGCCAGACCAGCCGCGTGGTCTCGACCCGGATCGCGGCGCTCAAGGCGGCCGATGCGGGCTTGAGCGTGCAGGGCTGCGTGATGGCGTCCGACGCCTTCTTCCCGTTCCGCGACGGCCTCGATGCGGCGGCCGAATTCGGCGCGCGGGCCGTGATCCAGCCGGGCGGTTCGCAGCGCGACGCCGAGGTCATCGCGGCGGCCGATGAGCGTGACATCGCGATGGTCTTTACCGGCATGCGGCATTTTCGGCATTGAGGACCCGGTGAAAGTCCTCGTCATCGGCGGCGGCGGCCGTGAACACGCGCTCGCCTGGAAGCTCGCGCAATCGCCGCGCGTGAGCGAAGTCCTGGTCGCGCCGGGCAATGCCGGCACCGCGACGGAACCGAAATGCAGGAATGTTGCGGTCGCCACCATGGACATTCCCGGGCTCGTCGCGCTCGCGCGCGCGGAGCACGTCGCGCTCACCGTGGTCGGGCCCGAGGGGCCGCTGGTATTCGGCGTGGTCGACGCTTTCAAGGCGGCCGGCCGGCCCTGCTTCGGCCCGGGGCGGCTCGCGGCCCGGCTCGAGGGCAGCAAGCAGTTCACCAAGGAATTCCTGGTGCGTCATCGCATTCCGACCGCGCGCTATGCGGCGTTCACACGCGCGACTTTCGACCCGGCGGCGATTCGCGCCCAGCGCCCGCCGATTGTGGTCAAGGCCGACGGCCTCGCGGCCGGCAAGGGCGTGGTCATCGTCGACTCCGCCGATGCGGCGATCCGGGCCGCGGAACAGATGTTTGCCGGCGCCTTCGGCGATGCCGGCCGCACGGTGGTCGTCGAGGAATTCCTGACCGGCGAGGAAGCGAGCTTCATCGTGATGGCGGACGGCGCGCACGTGCTGCCGCTCGCCACCTCGCAGGACCACAAGCGCCTCGGCGACGGTGACCTCGGTCCCAACACCGGCGGCATGGGCGCGTATTCACCCGCGCCGGTCGTGACGCCCGCGCTGCACGCACGCATCATGCGCGAGGTCATCGAGCCGACGCTTGCCGGCCTCGCCGCCGAGGGCATGCCCTACACCGGATTCCTGTATGCGGGAATCATGATTGCGCCGGACGGCACGCCAAACGTGCTCGAGTTCAACTGCCGCTTCGGCGACCCGGAGACGCAGCCGATCCTGGCGCGACTCACGAGCGACCTCGTGACGCTGTGCGAGGCCGCGCTCGCGGGCCGGCTGCACGAGGTACAGGCCGACTGGGACCCGCGCGTGGCGCTTGGCGTGGTGGTCGCGGCCGCCGGCTATCCCGATGAGCCGCGCCTCGGCGATGCGATCACCGGGCTCGAGCAGGCCGCGGCGCTGCCCGGCAAGGTGTTCCATGCCGGCACGCGGCAGGAGGCCGGGCGCATCGTCACCTCCGGCGGCCGCGTGCTCTGTGCCGTGGGACTGGGCGCGGGCGTCGCCGAAGCGCAGCGCGCAGCTTATGCGCTGATCGACACGCTTTCCTGGCAGGGCATGCAGTACCGCCGCGACATCGGCTGGCGCGCAATGGCGCGCGCCACGGCGCCGCTATAATTCGCGCATGAGCCGCATCCACTTGCGCCGCTCGCACGACCTGACGCCCAAAGCCGCGCGGCAGCGCGTCAACCGGATGGCCGATGCGCTCGGCAAGCGCTTCGACGCCGAGTGCAGCTGGAAAGGCGATGTCCTGTCCATCGCGCACCCGAACGTGAACGGCACGGTCCGGATCGGCAAGGACGAGGTCGTGGTCGAGGCCACGCTCGGTTTCCTGCTCGCGATGTTTCGCGACCGCGTGGACGAGGAGCTGGTCCGCATCCTCGACAAGGAATTCCCCGAAGGAAAAGCCTAGCCGGGCGGCCGCACCCAGATCGGCCAGACCAGCGTCGATTCGATGCTCGCGCCGTTGCGGCGCGCCGGCACGAACAGCAGACCGCGGAGGATGCAGCGCCCCGCCTGGTCGAGCGCTTCATCGCCGCTGCTGCTGACGACTTCCACCTTGCGGACGCGACCACCGTTGGTGATCGTGATGCGATAGCCGATGACCAGTTCCTCGGTGCGGCCCTCCGGGTAGCAGCGACGATAGGCAGCGACGATATCTTCCTCGTCCGAGCGCACGGTCGGCGGATCGAGCCGCACGCGCTCGTGCGGATTGCGCGTCAGGTTGAAGTCGACCGGCACGGTGGTCCAGGACTCGACCGCGACCAGGTTGAGTCGCGCCGGGAAGAACGTCAGCTGGCCCGCCAGGCACTGCGCAGCCGCCTCCATCCACGGAAGCACGCCCTCCGGCAGCACCGTCTCGGCCACGCGCCCATCCTTGCCGACCCGCACCAGCAGGTCGAGCTGCCCCTCGAAATTGTTGCTGCGCGAGAGTTGCGGTGCGATCGCCGGCTGGCAGTACTCGACCGCGCGCCGCACGTCCTCGTTAGGAGCCGGCGGCGTCGGGAATCCGACGTCGATTGTCAGCTTGCCTGTCACGGGCAGCTCGCCCTGCATGGCCGGTGCGAATTGCATCGTGATCGCGACGCATTGGGCCGCGGCCGCCAGGCGCTCGGGTGTGTCCGCGGGGCTCGTGGCGCCGGTGGTACGCCCTTCGGCATCCACCATCACGGTCACTTCGACTTCGCCGGTCACGACGCCGCCCCTGCTGTGCAACGCGTAGCACCTGACCACCGCGTTGCTGACGTTGCCGAGCGGCCGCGGGGGCGTGATGGCTGGCCGCGCATCCTCTGCCTGCGCCCAGGCGGCGCAGCCCGTCGCGACCGACAACACGATCATGCGAATCCACTTGCGCCATTGCATGGACGGACCCTCGCAACCGGAGGCCGACGACCCCAAAGGTAGCATGAGCCTGTGACACGGGTGTGCAGCCGGAGTGCCCCGAATCTGGCCGAAACGGACAGTTTCCTCACGCGCGGCGGGCCGCCTGCGCTATATTCCGGGCCCGGCGTCCGCGCATGAAGAAGCCATTGAAAATACTTGGCCTGACGCTCGCCGCAATCGCGGCGATCGCGGTCATTGCCTATGCCGCGGCATCGTGGGCGACGGCGAACCGTTACAACCGGCAATGGACGGCCCATGACGCGACGTTCCCGATCCCTTTCCCGCTGGACGACGCCGACCTCGAGGCGCTGCGCGCGGAACGCATCGCCGCTGGCGCGCCAGCCGACGATCCGCTCGCTGGCCTGGATCTCGCGGCGCTCGCCCTCCAAAGCGCGATCGCGCGCGGCCAGCACCTGATCGAAAGCCGCGTCGGCTGCGCCTACTGCCATCGTCCGGACTTCGGCGGCGGAGCGGTCATCGACGAGCCAATGGTCGGACGCTGGATCGCCCCGAACCTCACGGCCGGCCGCGGCGGCGTGACCGCTGGCTACACAGCCGCGGATTGGGATCATGCCGTGCGCCACGGGCTGCGTCGCGACGGCCGCACCTCTTCAATGCCATCGATCGACTTCGTCAACCTGTCGGATCGCGAACTCTCGGATATCGCCGCGTACATCCAGAGCCTGCCGCCGGTGGACCGAAAGCCGGGCCAGGTCGAATTCGGCCCGATCCTGAAAGTCATGCTGGCATTCGGTGCCGGCCCGCCGTTTGTCGCGTTCGACATCGATCACATGAAACCCCATGCGGCACATACGCCGGAGCCCGCGCCGACGGTAGACTACGGCGCGCATGTCGTGCAGGTGTGCCGTGGGTGTCACGGTCCGACGCTTTCCGGCGGCAAGCTCAAGGGTGACCCGCACATGCCGATCGTCGCCAACCTGACGCCGCACGAGAGCGGTCTCAAGCACTGGGGCGAGGCGGATTTCCTGCTCGCGATGCGCGAGGGCCGGCGACCGGACGGCCGCATCCTGTCGGAGTTCATGCCGTGGCGCGCCTATGCGCAGATGAGCGAGGCGGAACTGAAAGCGCTCTGGGCCTACCTGCAGACGCTGGAGCCAATCGCGAAGGGCAACCGCTAGCGCTTCTCGCGCGCGATATCGACCGCCCGCCACAGATACCACGACGCAGTCGTCCGGTACGGTGCCCACAGCTCGCCGTAGCGGGCGAGCGCCCTGGGCTTCGGCAACGTCCGCTTGCCGTAGGCAATGCGATAACCCATGCGGATGCCGTAGTCGTCCACCGGCAGCACGTCCGGCCGGCCGAGCGTGAACATCAGGAACATCTCGACGGTCCAGCGGCCGACGCCGCGCGCCGCAGTGAGCCGCTCGATGACCGTCTCGTCTTTCATGCGCGCCAGGCGCCGGCGTTCCGGGATCGTGCCGTCCAGCGTTTTCGCCGCGATGTCCTTGAGGGCCGCGGTCTTTGCGCGCGAGAAACCGACGCCGCGCAGGAAATGATCGGGCGTCGCGATCAGCTGCTCCGGACTCGGGTAGGTATCGCTGCCGTACAGCATGACGAAGCGGCCGAGGATGGTTTCCGCGGCCTTGCCGGTCAGCTGCTGGTGCGCCACCGCGCGCACCAGGGCATCAAAGGGGCCCCGGCCGCGCTCGGGCGTGGGCGTGAAGGGGCCGGCGCGGCGGATGAGCTGCGCCATCACCGGGTCGACCCGGCGGAGGTGGCGCAGGGCGTCCGTCATCCGCGCTTCATCGAGTCGAAGAAGTCCGCGTTGGTCTTGGTGTCCTTCATCTTGTCGAGCAGGAACTCGACCGCGGCCAGCTCGTCCATCGGATGCAGGAGCTTGCGCAGGATCCAGATCTTGCCGAGCTCGTCCTGGGACGTGATCAGTTCTTCGCGGCGCGTGCCGGAGCGGTTGATGTTGAAGGCCGGGAACACGCGCTTTTCGGAGATGCGGCGATCCAGGTGGATCTCGCTGTTGCCGGTGCCCTTGAACTCCTCGTAGATCACGTCGTCCATGCGCGAGCCGGTGTCGATCAGCGCGGTCGCGATGATGGTCAGCGAGCCGCCCTCCTCGACGTTGCGCGCCGCGCCGAAGAAGCGCTTCGGGCGCTGCAGCGCATTCGCGTCCACGCCGCCGGTCAGCACCTTGCCGGAGCTCGGCACGACGGTGTTGTAGGCGCGCGCAAGGCGTGTGATCGAATCGAGCAGGATCACGACATCGCGCTTGTGCTCGACCAGGCGCTTGGCCTTCTCGATCACCATTTCGGCGACCTGCACGTGCCGGCTCGCCGGCTCGTCGAAGGTCGAGGCGACGACTTCGCCCTTAACGGTCCGCGACATCTCGGTCACTTCCTCGGGCCGCTCGTCGATCAAGAGCACAATCAGGTAGACGTCCGGGTGGTTCCAGGTGATCGAGGTCGCGATGTTCTGCAGCAGCATCGTCTTGCCGGCTTTCGGCGGCGAGATGATCAGTCCGCGCTGGCCCTTGCCGAGCGGCGCCATCAGGTCGATCATGCGCGCCGTCAGGTCCTCCGTGGACCCGTTGCCGCGCTCGAGCTTGAGCCGCTTGGTCGGGTGCAGCGGCGTCAGGTTCTCGAACAGCAGCTTGTGGCGCGCGCTTTCCGGCGTGTCGAAGTTGATTTCGCCGACCTTCAGCAGCGCAAAGTAGCGCTCGCCGTCTTTCGGCGGGCGGATCAGGCCGGAAATCGAATCGCCGGTGCGCAGGTTGAAGCGGCGGATCTGGCTGGGGCTGACGTAGATGTCGTCGGGCCCGGCGAGGTAGGAACTGTCGGCGGAACGCAGGAAACCGAAACCATCCTGAAGGATCTCGAGGGCGCCGTCGCCGTAGATATCCTCCCCGCCTCGCGCATGCGCCTTCAGGATCGAGAAGATCACGTCCTGCTTGCGCTGGCGGGCCATGTTCTCGAGGCCCATGGACTCGGCCATCGTGACGAGCTCGTGGACCGGCTTGTTCTTGAGTACCGTCAGGCTCATCGCGCTTCGCGAGGCTGCGAGTTCCTCCGGCGAAATGATGTCGGCCTCACCGCCCTCCATCACGTGATCATCGACCGGCAGCCCCTCATTTCCGTGACGTTGTCCGCCGCCGCCGCCGCGATTGCGGTGGCCCTTTTGGCGATTGCGCGCCTGGTTGCCGAGATAGCCCCTCATGCGTCACCCGCCTTCGGCAGGTGCTGGTCCAGCAGGGCCGCCAGCTTCGACTTCCCGACCAGGCCGACCTGCTGCGCCTCCGGGGCGCCGTTCTTGAACAGGATCAGCGTCGGGATGCCGCGCACGCCGTACTTGACGGGCGTGTGGCGGTTGTCATCGATATTGAGCTTCGCGACCTTCACCCGACCCGCGTAATCCTTGGCAATGTCGTCGAGTATCGGGGCGATGGCCTTGCAGGGACTGCACCATTCGGCCCAGAAATCGAGCAAAACGGGGGTTTCGGACTTGAGCACGTCGGCGTCGAACGTCGCGTCTGTTGTATGGACGATATGGCCGCTCACGCGGGGGTTTCTCCTGGTTTGAAGTTGATCGGTGACGAGCGAATGCCCGATACGGCACAATATCCGGCGCAGTGGGGGCGGGTCAGTGCGGGAATCCGCGGTGGTCAGGTGCTTTTGTAGCGCGTCGGAGGGCATTTTTCAAGTGATGACTGTCAAAGCAGGAAGCCGGTGACACAACAGCAATTTTCGGAACTTTCCTTCACCGGCCTGAATCTGCCCGAATCCGTCGCCCGCGGCGTTGCCGATGCGGGTTTTGAGCGCTGTACGCCGATCCAGGCGGAAGCGCTGCCGCGCGCGCTGGCGGGGCTCGATGTTGCCGGCCAGGCGCAGACTGGCACCGGCAAGACCGCCGCCTTCCTGGTTGCGCTGTTCACGCACCTGTTGCGCTACCCGGCGTCTGCGGAGCGCAGGAGCACTTCGCCGCGCGCGCTGATCCTCGCGCCGACGCGCGAGCTCGCAATCCAGATCCACCGCGACGCGGAGATCCTGGTCCAGTACACCGGCCTGTCGCTCGGGCTCGCATTCGGCGGCGTGGACTATGACAAACAGCGGCGCACCCTGGCTGCGGGCGTGGACGTGCTGATGGGCACGCCCGGCCGCATTATCGATTTCTTCAAGCAGCATGTGTTCGACCTGCGTCATGTGCAGGTCATGGTGCTCGACGAGGCCGACCGCATGTTCGACCTCGGCTTCATCAAGGACATCCGCTTCCTGCTGCGCCGCCTGCCGGCGCCCGACCTGCGCCTGAACATGCTGTTCTCCGCAACTCTCTCACATCGCGTGCTCGAACTCGCCTACGAGCACATGAACGACCCTGAACTGGTGCGCATCGAGCCGGAGCGCATCACGGCGGAACGCGTGCGCCAGATCATCTATTACCCGGCGATGGAAGAGAAGGCCGCGCTACTGGTGCACCTGATGCGCAAGGGCGCCGCTACGCGCGCGATGGTGTTCGTCAACACCAAGCGCCTGGCCGAGCGGCTCGAGCGCCTGCTGCGGGCCAATGGCGTTGCGGCGGCGGCCATGTCCGGCGACGTGCCGCAAAGGAAGCGCATGCGCATGCTGCGCGAATTCCACGAGGGCAAGCTCGCGGCGCTGGTCGCAACCGACGTCGCCGCGCGCGGCCTGCACATTCCCGACGTCAGCCATGTCGTCAATTACGACCTGCCGCAGGACCCCGAGGACTACGTGCACCGCATCGGACGCACGGCGCGTGCCGGCGCCGCCGGCGATGCCGTGAGCTTCGGTTGCGAACAGTACGTCGAGTCGCTGCCCGACATCGAGGCATTCATCGGGCAGCGCATCCCGGTCGGCAGCTACGATCCGGCTGAGTTGCCGTACCTGAAGTCGGCCCACCATGCGCCGCGCTCCTATGGGGACGAGGAAGATGACGGCCCGCCGCCGAGCCAGGCGCGGCGGCCGGAACAAGGCCGGCAGGGCGGCCAAGGTGGGCGCGGCCC
>JBBEAB010000058.1:54507-97796 GCA_040899645.1 Steroidobacteraceae bacterium | reverse complement strand
CCCGCGCCGCAGGCGCGGCGGCCGGCCGGGCGGCGGCCCTCAGGCGCCGACCGGCTGATCCCGGGCCGCGTGCGGCGCGGATCGAACGGTTCCCGCCGCGCGAGGCGCGGCCAGAAACCCGCACTTTCCTTCGGCTCGCCCAGGTCGTGGGACGAGTACACCGCATCGAAATGCCGCCGCACACCGAGCTGGGCGTCCTTGATCGCGAGGATTTCCGGATGCGCATTGGTCACCAGCGCCAGGCGCCGGCCGCTGGCGCGCAGTTGTCCGAGAAACGCGCGGGCCTGCGGCAACCACGCAATGTGGTGCCGCACCGCGCGTTTCAGCGCCGCGATGTCGAGCGCGAGCGCCCGGCTCCAGAAGTCGATGCAGTACCAGTCGAGCGTGCCGTGGGTCTGCTCGAAGATCGGGCGCATCAGGCGATGGGCTTCCGCGAGCGGCACGCCGCGGCTCTCGGCATAACGCCGCGGCAGCAGCTGATTCCAGAAATGATCGTCGAAGCCGAGATCCAGCAGCGTGCCGCCCATGTCGAGCAGCACCGTGTCGATGGCTTGCCAGTCGGGAGAATGGGCGCGGGTCTGCACGCGCCTATGATATAACGCGCCCTCCCCGGAGCCGACATGACCCCCGACCTGAACCGGCTGTTGCTCGACGTCACCGCGCTTGCGCGCGAAGCGGGACGCACGATCCTCGAGGTCTATGCATCCGCCTTTGCCGTCGCCGAGAAGGAAGACCGGTCGCCACTGACCGAGGCGGACCTGCGCTCGGAGCAGCTGATCCTGGCGGGCCTCAGGCGCATCGCACCGGAAATCCCGGTGCTGTCCGAAGAGACCGGCCAGGTCGCGTGGTCGGTGCGCCGGCACTGGGGCAGGCTCTGGGTGGTCGATCCGCTCGACGGCACGCGCGAATTCGTGCAGCGCAATGGCGAGTTCACCGTGAACATCGCACTTGTCGACCTGCATCGCGCGGTGCTTGGCGTCGTGCATGCGCCGGTGCTCGAACGCACCTATTTTGCCTGCGAGGGCATCGGCTCCTTCCGCTCGGACGCCGAGAGCACGGCACGCCCGCTCGCCGTCGGCAAGCGCGGGCCCGGCCCGGTGCGCGTGGTCGGCAGCCGCTCGCACCGCGGCGATTCGCTCGACGGCTTCCTTGCGCGCGTCGGCCCGCACGAGTTCGTCGAGGTCGGCAGCTCGCTGAAACTGTGCCTCGTGGCGGACGGGCTGGCGGACGTGTATCCGCGGCTCGGCCCCACCTGCGAGTGGGACACGGCTGCCGGCCAGTGCGTGCTGGAGCAGGCCGGTGGCCAGGTCGTGAAGCTCGATGGCGAACCGCTCGACTACAACGCGCGCGAGGAAGTGCTCAATCCGCATTTCGTCGGCTTCGCCGATCCGGATGTCGACTGGCTCGCGATGCTGCGATGAGCTGGGAACTCCTGATCTCCGTCGCGCTGCTCGCGCTCGTGGCCGGCTTCTGGCACTCGAGCCTCGCGGCACGGGAACTCGCCAACCGCATTGCGATGGAAACCTGCACCAGCGCAAACGTGCAGATGCTGGACGGCACGGTCTCGATCCACCGGCTGCGTCTGGTGCGCGGTGGCGACGCGCCACTGTCATGGCAGCGCACTTATTTCTTCGACTACTCGCCGGATGGATTCAGCCGGCAGCGTGGCTTCATCGTGCTGACCGGCAACGCGGTGGATAGCGTGGGCCTCGGGCCGCAGGCCGCATGAACCCGCACTCCATTGTCGACCTGCACCTGCATTCGACGGCCTCCGACGGCATGCTCGACCCGGCCGCGCTCGTCCTGCACGTCGCGGGCCAGGGCGTGCGCCTGATGGCGCTGACCGACCACGACACCGTCGCCGGCGTCGAGACTGCAGCCGCGGCGGCGCGCGGGCACGGCATCGGTTTCGTCGCGGGCGTCGAGCTGTCGGTAAGCTGGCGCGGCAGGGAATTGCATGTGCTCGGGCTCGCGATCGACCCGCTGGCGCCGGACCTGGTGCGCGGACTCGCGGACCAGCAGGCGCTCCGCGATGCGCGCGCCATGCGGATCGCGGCGCGCCTTGAAGCCGCCGGCGCGCCGGGCAACGCGGCGATGGACTCGATCCGCGCCGCAGGCAGCCTGCCGACCCGGACCCATTTCGCGCGCGCGCTGGTCGCACTCGGGGCCGCCGCCGACATCCAGGCCGCATTCGATCGCTGGCTCGGGCGCGGCCGCCCGGGACATGTCGCCAGCGCCTGGGCGGCACTCGAACAGGCGACCGGCTGGATCGCGGCGGCCGGCGGCAAGCCCGTGATCGCGCATCCAATGCGCTATCCGCTCTCGGCAGGCGCGCGCCGCGAACTCTGTGCCGAGTTCAAGGCGGCTGGCGGCGCGGGAATCGAGGTCATCACCGGCGGCGGCAGCGTCCGCGATCGCGAACAGTCGATTTCGCTCGCGGTGCGCTCCGGGCTCGAGGGTTCGGTCGGTTCGGACTTCCACGATCCGGCAATTCCGTGGAATCCTCCGGGTCGATTGGCTAAGCTTCCGGAATCGATACGACCAGTATGGGCCGGGTTTCCGCCGGCATGACAGACGAAGACAAGGTCAACACCCAGTTGTTCGCGCGGATGCAGCGATTGCGTGAATTGCGCATCGAGCACCGTGACCTGGACGATGTGATCTGCCGCCTGTCGCTGGATCTCTATGTCGATGAATTGCAGTTGCGGCGGCTCAAGAAGCGCAAACTCATGCTGAAAGACCAGATCCTGCGCCTCGAGAGCGAGCTGATTCCGGACCTCAACGCCTGATGAGCGACCTCGCCGCCCTGTTCACCCGCGTCCATGCCGCCGCCGGCACGGCGCAGCTCGTCGTGCTCGCCGTGACGCTCATCGTGGTCGCGGCGGGCGTCTTCCTGGGCAGGCGCTGGTACGTCAACCGGCCTGAGAATGGCGGCAATGCGCGCGGCATCGTCACCGACGCGCTCGCCGTCATCTCGCCCTACCTCGTGGGCCTGCTGATCGTCGGCGCCGCGCGCGAGTGGCTGGCGGCCGGCAAGAGCCAGACCGAATGGCTGGAAACGGCCTGGATCCTGCTCGCGCTGCTCGCGCTGATCCGCCTGCTCGCCTTCCTGCTGCGCCTCTCGCTCGGTCGCGGCACGCGCATCAAGGCCTGGGAACTGCGCATCACGCTGATCATCTGGGTGCTGATCGCGACCCAGCTGCTCGGCTGGTGGGAGACCATCGTCAGCTTCCTGGACTCGATCGGCCTCAGCAAGGGTGCCACGCGCATCTCGATCTGGTCCGTGTTCAAGGCGATGGCGACGGTGACGGCCTTCGTGGTCGTCAGCGTCTGGATTGCGCGCTGGATCGACCGGCGCGTCAACACGGTGCAGGAACTCGCACCTTCCACGCGAATTGGCATCGGCAAGTTCGCCTATGCGTTCCTGATCGCGCTCGGCATCCTGCTCGGCCTGCAGACCTCGGGTGTCGACCTGACGGCGCTGACCGTATTCTCCGGCGCGATCGGCCTCGGCCTCGGCTTCGGCCTGCAGGCGATCGCCGCGAATTTCGTCAGCGGTTTCGTGCTGCTGATCGACCGCTCGATCAAGCCCGGTGACGTCATCAGCTTCTCCGGAACGACCGGCACCAGCACGACCGGCTTCGGCTGGGTCGAGGAGCTGCGCGGCCGCCATATCGTCGTGCGCGACCGCGACGGCGTCGCGACGCTGGTGCCGAACCAGAACGTGATCACCAACCCGCTGATCAACTGGAGTTACGGGCACCCGCGCGTGCGGCTGCGCCTGCCGGTGCGCATCAGCTACCGGGATGACGTCGAGCTGGCGCTGTACCTGCTGCTGCAGGCCGCCGAGCACCCGCGCATCCTGCGCGACCCGTCGGCCGTGTCGCGCCTGCTCGAGTTCGCCGATTACGGCATGGAGATCGAGCTGCGTTTCTGGATCGGCGACCCGGCCGAAGGCGTCAACAACGTGCGCTCCGACGTCAACCGGCGCATCTGGGCCTTGTTCCGCGAGAACGGCATCACGATCCCGCCGGCCCAGCGCGAGATCCGGATTCTCGAAGGCGGACAGTCGGCCTCCGCGCTCGCACCGCGCACCACGAAGCCGATCGCGCCCTCCGAAGACGGCCAGGACTAGCGATGGCGGACGACGGCCCCGCGCGCCCGGCGATCCCCGAGGGCGAATACACGCTTGCGTACGTGCGAAGCCCCGGCCCCGGCGGCCAGAACGTCAACAAGGTTTCGAGCGCCTGTGAGTTGCGATTCTATGTGTCCGCGACGAGCCTGCTGGACGAGGACGGCAAGCGGCGGCTGCGCGTACTCGCGGGACGTCGGCTGACGCAAGCCGACGAGATCGTGCTCGAGGCGCACCGGCATCGCAGCCAGGAAGCGAACCGGCGCGACGCGATCACGCGGCTCGAGGACCTGATCATCGCCGCACGCCACGTGCCGAAGCCGCGCAAGAAGACGCGACCGAGCCGCGCAGCGCGGGCCCGCCGCCTCGAAGGCAAGAAGCTGCGGAAAGACACAAAGCGGCTGCGCGGGCGGCCGTCGATCGACTGAGCGGTCGCGAGGGCCGCGGCCGCCCTAGGCCGCGGCCGCCTTGCGCGGCAGCAGCCACGCCCCCAGCGCCGGCAGCAGCAGCATCGCGCCCAGCATGTTGACCAGGAACATGAAGGTCAGCATCAGACCGACGTCGGCCTGGAACTTGAGCGGCGAGAACACCCAGGTCGCGACGCCGATCGCGAGCGTGATGCCGGTGAAGAAAATCGCGGCGCCGGTGACGCGCAGCGCCCCCAGATAGGCCTGCTGCACGCTCTCGCCACGATGCAGGAACTCCTGCATCCGACTGAACAGGTAGATGCCGTAGTCCACGCCGATGCCCGCGCCGAGCGCCACCATCGGCAGCGTGTTGACCTTGAGGCCGATGCCGACGAACGCCATGACCGCATAAACGAGAATGGACACGAGCGCGAGCGGAATGATGACCATGATCGTGCCGATCACGGAGCGGAAGTTGACCAGGCACATGATCGTGACCGCCGCGAACACCCAGCCGAGTATCACGAACTCCTTGGCCCGCACCTCCTCGTTCTGCGCGGCCATCACGCCGACATTGCCCGTCGCCAGCCGATAGGTCACCCCTTCGGTCGGTTCCTTTTCGCGGTACGCCTTGACCGCCGCGACCACGCCTTCGATGGTCTCGGCGCGGTGGTCGGACAGGAACAGCATCACCGGCATCACGCTGCAGTCGCGATTGAGGAGCCCGGTGCTGGTCTCGATGTAATTCTGGGCCTGCACCAGCTGGCGCTCATCGCGCGGCAGGTTGCGCCATTTCAGGCTGCCCTCGCTCCAGCCCGCGCTGACCACCTTCGAAACGCCGGCCAGCGTCATCACGTCGCGTACGCCATCGACATTCGCCATGTGCCAGGCAAAGCGGTCGATCGCGTCGATGATCCGGAAATCGATGCAGCCGTCGGCCTTCGTCTCGACGATCACGTTGACTATGTCGGTGCCGATCGAGAAGCGCTGGCTGATCAGGTTGCTGTCGCGGTTGTAGCGCGAATCGGCGCGCAGCTCCGGAACGCCCGCCTGGGTATCGCCGATCGGCGTCTCCATGCCCTTGATCGCGCCGAACACGCCGAGCACCAGCGCGATGACGATGATCACGGCTGCAGGACCGCGGTTGGTGATGCGCGCGAGATGGTTCCAGACTTTCTGCAGCGCCTGCTGGCGGCGCGCCACCCGTTCGCGGAAGCGCGGCGTGATCGGCACGTAGGACACCAGCACCGGCAGCAGGATCAGGTCGGTCAGGATGATCACGCCGATGCCGAGGCTCGCGGTGACCGCCATTTCCTGGATCACCTGCACCGGGATCAGCAGGATCGTGATGAAGCCGACCAGGTTGGCGAGCAGCGCGACGATTGCCGGCATGAACAGCAGGCGGAACGTGCGGCGCGCGGCATCGTTGCAGTCGCAGCCGGACATCGCCGAGTCGCTGACCGCGCTGATCTTCTGTACGCCGTGGCGGGTGCCGATCGCAAATATGATGAAGGGCACGAGGATGCCGAGCGGATCCACGCCATAGCCCAGGATCACGAGCAGGCCCAGCATCCAGACCATCGCAACCAGCGAGGCGATCACCGGCACGAGCGCGATGCGCAGCGACTGGATGTAGATCCAGACGAACAGCAGCGTGAGGCCCACGGTCACGATCGCGAAGGTGACGACCGACAGCGTGCCATCGGCGACGTCGCCGACCACTTTCGCGAAGCCGATCATGTGCACGGAGACAGGCACTTCCACGGCGAGCTCGAGGTTTGCGCCCTCGATACGCGCGCGCACCTTCTCCTCGAGTTCGCGCGAGATCGAGATGTAGTCGACCGGCTGACCGGTTTCCGGGTCGGCATCCAGCAATTGCGCGGTGATCAACGCCCCGGAGAAATCATTGGCGACCAGCCGCCCGACGATGCCGGCCTTCAGGATGTTCTCCTTGACGCGCGCGAGGCCGTCCGCATCGGGCTGGAAATCCGACGGGATCACGTCGCCCGCCTCGATGCCGCCCTCGACGACCTCGGTGTAGCGCGTGTTCGGCGTCCACAGCGACTGCACGCGGGCGCGGTCCACGCCCTCGATGAAGAACACCTCGTCGGTCGCGATCTTGAGCGCCTCGAAGAATTCCGGCGTGAACATGTTGCCGTCGCGCGCAACCAGCGCGATCAGCAGCCGGTTGGCGCCGCCGAACTCGTCCTTGTGGTCGAGGTAGGTCTGGATGTACTCGTGCTCGAGCGGCAACTGCTTGTTGAAGTTCGTGTCGAGCCGGAGTCCATTGGCCGCGATCCAGCCGAGCGCCACAGTGATGGCCGCGAACACGCCGAGGATCAGCGTCCGGTGCCCGAAGACATGGGGCTCGAGCCAGGCCGCAATCCGGTCGTCGCCGGAACCCTTCATGGCACCGCTCCGGTCGGCAGCGGCAACCGCCGCACGCCGCCCTCGCCCGCGACGATCAGCGCGCCGTCGCCCGCGGGCAGCACCGCCGAGATCGCCCGCCGATCGTCCTGCTGCGTCAGCGTGAAGCTCCGCCCGCCGTCGCGGCTCACGAGCATCACGCCGGCCATGCCGGCGATCACGACGGTATCGGCATCCATGCGGCAGCCCGAGTTCAAGAGCGCCGTCGTGCCGGTTTCGATTGCCGTCCAGCTGGTGCCGCCGTCGTCCGACCGGTACAGGTTGCCGCGCAGGCCGAACGCGAGCAACGCATCGCCGTCAAGCGGCAGCAGACCGTGGAACGAGCCATCATACGGCGACGACAGTTCGCGCCAGTTCGCGCCATCGTCGTCCGAACGGAACAGCCGGCCTGCCTCGGCGCCCAGGTACAGGCGCTGCCCCGGTCCGCGCGCAATCGCGTTCAGGTGGAACTCGAATCCGAGGTCCACCTCGGCTTCCATGTCTTCGGGCTCTGGTTCGACTCTCGCGGCCCCGGGCAAGGGCGCCGGCTCGAACGGCACCTGGCTCCAGACAGCGCCGCCGTCGGTGGTCGAATAGATCACGCCGTAGGCGCCGACCGCAAGTCCGCGCAGTTCGTCGGCGAACCAGACGTCGAGCAGCGGCTGAGTGTTCTCGGGTGCGAAATGCGACAGCTGCCAGGTGGCGCCGCCATCGTTCGTGCGCAGGATCGTCTCGACGTGGCCGACCGCCCAGCCATGCCGCTCGTCGAAAAAGTACACGGCCGTCAGGTTGGCGCTGCCTGGCACCTGGACCTGGGTCCAGCTTGCGCCCGCGTCGTCGGAATGGAGCACGTGGCCGCGTTCGCCGACCGCGAATACGCCCTTGCCCGCATAGGCCAGGTCGATCAGCAGCGAGTGCGCCGCGAGCGGCGCAATGATCGAGGGCCGTTCAGCCGGATCCGTGGCGACGGCATCCTGGGCAAGCGCTTGCGGCATCGCCGCGAGCGCCAGCCAAGCCATCGCCCGCCTCACGTCAGCGCGTGCCGCGCCTGGCGATCGCGGCCGGCGTGAAATCCGCCGCGGTTCGCTTGGCGGCGAAATTCACGGTGCGCGGCTCCTCGTTGTCGAGTCCGAGCGCGAGGTAGCGTCCCGCCTGCAGGTCGTAGGTCGTCTCGAGCGTCGTCCAGAAGGTCGGGATCTCGTAATAATTGATCGAGTGCCCTTCCTGGACGCGCCACAGCTGGTCGCGGTCGTCGTAGCAGTCGACCACCAGGATCTGCCACGAGTCTTCATCGACATAGAACGTGCGGCGCTTGTACAGGTGCCGCTGGCCCGCCTTCAGCGTCGCATCGACGACCCAGACGCGATGCAGTTCGTAGCGCGCGTGCTCCTGGTTGATGTGCAGCGGCCGGATGATGTCCGTGTTCTTCAGCTTGTTGCTGTGCAGCTGGTAGGCGTTGTACGGAACGATGATTTCCTGCTTGCCGACCAGCTTCCAGTCGTAGCGCTCCGGGCTGCCATTCAGGATGTCGAACTGGTCCGCCGTGCGCAGGCCGTCGGACCCCGTGCCCGGGTTGTCGAACGCGACGTTCGGCGCGCGGCGCACGCGGCGCTGGCCCGGGTTGTAGAGCCAGGCGCGGCGCTGCTCCTTGGTCTGGTCGAGCGTCTCGTGCACCAGCAGGATTTCGCCCGCGAGGCGTGCCGGGGAGGTCGTCTCCTGGATGAAATACAGCACGGTGTTGTCGAGGCCGGCCTCGGTCGCGCCCGGCAGGCTGTAGCCCACCATCGTCTCGTCGTGGAACTTGACCAGGTTGTAGGCGCCGGTGCGGCTCACGGCGGCCTGGCCGATGATGCGCTCGGCGATCTCGGCGCGGTAGCGCAGGATGTGGTTCCAGATCACCTCGACGCCCGCGTTCGGGATCGGGAACGGCACGCCGCCGATCGCGCCGGTCACGCCATTGCCGCCACCGGTCAGCCTGGCAGAGGTCGCATTCGCCTTGGTCGCGTCATAGATGCGCTGCGGGAATGCGGCGCTCCTGTGCGACGGATAGACATTGATGAAGTAGCTGCCCTTGTAGGCATTCAGCAGCGCCTTGTGGCCCGCGGTCAGGCTGGCCGCATAGCGCGACATGTTGCTCGCGTCGATCTTGTACAGCGGCTTGTCGCTGGCATACGGGTCCGGGTGATGGCCGCCGGTCTTGAAGTTCGGGAAGCCTGCCTGCGCCGCCGAGGTGATGCCGCCGGTCCAGGCGGGAATCGTGCCCGCGCTGTTTGCGGCTTTTTCCCCGCCCATCGGCGTCAGGTCGGTGCCGAGGCGCGCCGCCTGCTGGGCCGTGACACCCGCCGTCGCAATCGTGGCAGCGCTGGCGACGGCGAGCAGGCCGAGACCCAGGATGTGCTTGAGCTTCATCATGTGAGGCCTCCGGCCTTTGTCAGAACGAGTACTTGACGGTCGCCGCAATGAAGTCGCGATCCGTCAATTCGTTGTAGCGGCCCGCGCCGCCGAAAACCGTGTAGCTGAGGTCCAGCTCGAACTTCGACTGGTAGCTCGCACCCACGCCAAGCGTGGCGCCGTAGCGGCCTTCGACGAAGTTGCCGCCGGGACCCGGCGTCGTGCCATCCACGTCGTGCGCCCAGACAAAGCGCGGCGAGAAGTTCCACGCACCGATCAGGCCGAGATAGTCGAGCCGCAGCGCCGCGCGATAGCCCCAGGAATTCTCGTCGGCGAACCGGTCCTGCGGTTCGACCTCGCCAAAATGCCGGGCAGCGAGCGCCGCATTGCCGGAAACCGAGGTCCCCGGCCCGTTCAGGCGGAGTCCAAGCCCGACCGGGCCGCCGCTCTGTTTGTCCGGCATGCCGTCGACCTGGGTCACGCCAGCCTCGAGCACCGCGATCAGCTGCGAAGCCCCGAGAAACGGTGGAAACGCCTTGGTCGCCGTCATCTGCGCCTGCCAGACATCGAACAGGCCCCAGCCCGGGACCGTCTGGTTGACGCCGTAAGCGCCGAGCTGCCCGCAGCGGGTCAGCGTCGGCAGACCCGGCGTGCAGGTCGCGGGAACCGGGATGCCCTGCGCGGCGAGCGCCACGGCCTCAAACGGCGTCAGCGCCGCGAACAGGAGCTCGACATCGTCGAACTGCAGCGGCACGTCGTTGCGGTAGGACACTTCGCCCTGCAATGCAATGCCCGTCTGGCCGAGCTGCGTATTGAAGGAGATGCCGAACAGCTGGATGTCTTCCGGGTACTCGGTGAAGTAGCTGGCAGTTCGCGCATATTCATGCGTCGCCAGGTTGGTCGCCTGCGAGGTGACGTTGCCACCGCCCAGCACCGTGTTGCCGGCGATCGTCGCGTACTCGGTGGCCGTCGCAAGCGAGAGATTGCCGCCGGCGCCCGCAGCCGTGCCGACCGCCGCATTTGCCGCGATGGCGACCGCCGTGCCGAACGGCAGGCCGGAGGCCAGGCCCTGCGCCGTCGCGATGACTGCCGTCAGCGTGCCGAGCGAGTTGCCGATGCCGGCCTGCGTCCCGGTGCGGCCGCTGATCAGCGGCAGCTTGCTGTGATAGTTGACGAAGAAGAATCCGAGCTCGGTGCCCTGGCTGAAATTCGGCATGAACCATTTCAAGGTCACGCCGTACTGGCCCTGGTCGTCCGGCAGGATCGTCGGGCCGCGCGGCACTGCCTGGAAGTCCTCGATCAGCGAGCCGCCGAGCGGCGTGAAGTCGACGCCCTGGTCGGAGAACGCACCGAAGCCGAGAAACACCTGGCTGCCGCCACGCGGCACGAAATCGTTAGATGCGAAATAGCTCCCGACCGGTTCCGGCTCGGTCCGGTCCCAGTCGAAGATGCCGATCGCCTCGGCGGTGACATTGTCTGACAGCGCGTAGGAGACTTTGAGCATCTCCTGCGGCAAGTAGGCCTCGCGCAGTTCCGAACCGGGTACGCGCAGCGCCGACACGTCGAAGTGATTGATCGCGTTGTTGATGCCACCCTGGATGAACGTGCTCTCGCCCCAGTTGACGACCTGGCGGCCGGCGCGGAGCTCGAGTTCATGTCCGCCGAGATCCCAGCGACCGTACGCGAATGCATCGAGCAGCCGCAGGTACTCGCCGGCGAGATTCTTGCCGGAGTCCGAAACGGGCGTGCGCTGCGGGGCGTCGTTGATTTCCGGGTCGTAAAGCGCAGAGCCGCGCACGAAGATCCCGAAATTGCCGCGCTCGAGCGCGAGCTCGCTGACCAGCTTCAATGCGCTCGATACGCGATCCACGTCGTAGTTGATATTGCCGTCGTCGATGTTCGGCGAGCGGCCGGTGCCGCCGTTGGCCGTCCCGATCAGCCGCGGATCGCGCTTCTCATCGCGCCACAGCTGGCCGTAGGTGATGGTCGTGTTGAGGCTGCCGTTCCAGGAGCCGGCGGTGAAGTCCACCGCCTCGGCTGCGCCCGGTACGCAAAGCGCGCCGAGCAGCGTGGCGCGCACGGCAAGGCGCAATGAAAGCGGCAGCGGGCGCGTGGAAGTCGTGGTCATGTGGTTCCCCAGGACAGGACCGATCGGTATTTTCAGCAAGGATATAACAGCGGTCCCGCTTTGCAGTGCAAAACGCGGGCGGCGGTCAGCTGTGGGTGACCTGCAGGATGCTGTTGCGGATCTGCTCGGACAGCACGACGCGGGCGTCCTGCGCGACGGCCAGCAGCGGATCGTCGAAGCTCAGGCGCCCTTCCCCGTCGTTACGGATCACCCCGCGGCTGCGCAGCAGGTCGATGAAATCGCGGAACATTGCGCGGTCGAAAAACTCGGGTGCGGCGAGTCCGTACAGCATCGACATGCGCTGGGCCATCGCAACGCAACGCAGCTCCAGCGCCTCGGCGGTCAATACCGAGCGGCCGGCGCGCAGCAGGAGCGCGATCGCCAGGTAATAACGCTCGATGACCTGGACGGTGGCCTGGGCCAGCACCGACAGGCGCACTGCCTCGGCGCTGCCCGTGGTCGGCCGGCGCCAGATGGCGCCGTCCGCATCGCGCTCGAGCAGGCCCTGCTTCGCCAGCGCCGCAAGCGCGCCGTCAACGACGCCCGGCAGCTCCTCTTCGCGCCAGCGCAGCCAGAGTTCCTGCCGGATGTAGGGATACACGCGCCACACCAGGCGCTGGATGTCCTCGTGACGCATCGCCGGGTTGTTCAGGAACGCGCAGGCAACCAACGACGGCACGGCGAACAGGTGCAGCACATTGTTGCGGTAGTAGGTCGCGAGCACCGCATTCTGCTCGACCATCCTGAGCACGTCGCCGAGCGGATGCTTGCGCCGTTCGAGCATGCCCATCTGCTCGCCGCGCTGGATGATCGAGGCGCCGTCGGTCGCGGCCACCGACACGTCGGGCGAGTACGGAAACTCGCGCAGCAGGTCGATGTAGAGCTGCAACTGCCGTTCGAGGTCGTTCTCGAGCATCGCCTGGCGCGGTGCCGCGAGCAGTACGACCGACAGCAGGTTGACCGGCGTCACCGCGGCGGCGGCGTTGATGCGGCGCATGATCTCGCTGGCCACGGCGTCCACCGCATCTCCGAACCAGGCCGGTCGCGCGTTCTCGTCGCGCAGGTCGCCGCGCCAGGCCGGACTCACCTGGTCGAGCACGCCGTCGAGCAGCAGCGGCTCGCCGAAGGCGACGTGCACGTGGCCGAGCTGCTGGCGCAGCTGCGGAATCACGCGCAGCAGGCCGCCGACCGATTCCTTCTGCTTGGGCCGGCCGAGCAACTCGTCGATGTAGCTCTCGCCTTCGAGCAGGCGGTCATAGCCGAAATAGACCGGCACGTAGGCGACCGGCCGGCGCGTGTCGCGCAGGAAGCTGCGCAGCGTCATCGTCAGCATGCCGGTCCGCGGGCGCAGCAGGCGGCCGGTGCGGCTGCGGCCGCCCTCGATGAAGAACTCGATCGGGTGGCCGCGATTCATCATCACGTCCACGTATTTCATGAACACGATCGGATACAGGCCGGAGCCGCGGAAGCTGCGCCGGATGAAAAAGGCCCCGCCCTTGCGCAGCAGCCGGCCGATCACCGGCAGGTTGAGGTTGATGCCCGCCGCCACGTACGGCGCCGCATAGCCGCGCCGGTAGATCACGTAGGAGAGCAGCAGGTAGTCGATATGGCTGCGATGGCAGGGGACGTAGACGATTTCGCAGGTTTTCGGCAGGCGATCGAGGTACTCGGCGTTCCTGACCTCGACGCCGTCGTAAACCCGGTTCAGCAGCCGGTACAGGATCTTGTCGGCGAGCCAGACGAAGGCATGCGAGTAGTTCGCGGCGATCTCGAGCGCGTGCTTGCGCGCGGCGCGCAACCCCGAGCGCCGTGAATGCCTGGTGTCGCGGATCTCCTGGCGCACCGCCTGACGCACGGCCCGCGTGCGCAGCACCTGCGCGATGATCGCCCGGCGCCGCGACAGGTCGGGCCCGAGCGTGTCGGTACGCATGTGGCGGAATTCCGCGCGCATGTCCTTCAGCAGCCGGCGCGCGCCGCGCGCCCCGTCGGGACCGGTGGCGCCATAGCCCTTGAGCGCGCGCGGCTCGCCGAAGCGGATCAGCGTGCTGCGGCCATTCAGCACGATCGACAGCAGGCGCCGGAAAGGCCCGGTCAGCGCCCAGTTCTCCGACAGGATCAGTCGCAGCCAGGACTTCTCGCGCTGCGGCGCGCGGCCCCAGTAGACCGCGACCGGAACGACATCGAGTTCGAGCGTCTCGTCGGCACCTGCCGCCGCGACTGCGCGCGCGAGCTCCACCGGCGTGCGCCGGTCGGCGCGGCGCCGCAACACCCCGGCGCGGCGCTCAAGCGCAACCGCAGAGTGCGGCAGGTCCAGGCCGCGGAGCTTGAGCCGCTTGCCCGGTCGGCGCAATCCGCCGTTCATGCAGGCGATCTCGAGCGCAAGCAGGTCGGAGATGCTGCGTTCCTCGAGCACGTAGAGCAGCGGGCGGGCGCGCCCGTGCAGGCGCTGCAGGGCATCCTCGGGAACCACGGCCGCGCGCACGAACACGCGCATCACGCCGCGCAATGCCCACATCAGCGTGCGATTCACTGCGGGGAGCCGCTATTCCTCGGGCGGCGCGCTTTCGTCCGCCTCGAGCCGGGAATCCAGAGCATCGCGGCGCGTCTCGACGGCGGCATTCGCGCGATCACGCGCCTTGTCCTGCGTGCCGACGAGATCGCCGAACACGGTGTCCTCGACTTTCATCGGCGGTTCTTCGGGCTTGTCATCGCCGCCGCCGCAGGCGGCGAGCTGCAAGGTGATCGCCAGCAGCCCGATCGCCAGGAATTTCTGCATTGCGCCGCCTCCCCAGGGGTCGACAAGGCGGCAAGTTTAGCGCGATCGCAGTACAGGGGACGTACCCCTTTTCCCTGGAAAAAAGGTAGCGTTCTGCTACGGGGAAAGGGGTGCGTCCCCTCTTGGAGCCGACATGGACACTTTTGACGGAAAAGTAGTCGTGCTGACGGGTGCGTCGGAGGGTATCGGCCGCGCGCTGGCGCTCGCGCTCGCCAGGCAGCGCGCACGCCTGGTGCTGTCGGCCCGCAATGCCGCGCGCCTGGCTTCGCTTGCCGACGAGTGCCGCGGACTCGGCGCGAGCGCGCTGATCGTCCCCGCGGACGCAGGCAAGCGCGAGGATTGCGAGGCGCTCGCCGACGCAGCGCTTGCCAACTTCGGCGCGATCGACATGCTGGTGCTGAACGCGGGCTCGACCATGTGGTCGCGGCTCGATGAGCTCGCCGACGTGGACCTGCTCGAGCGCCTGATGCGCGTGAACTACCTGGGCGCCGCCTGGCTGACGCGGCGCGCTTTGCCCGCACTCATCGCATCCCGAGGCCGCATCGTCGCGGTCTCGAGCATCGCAGGCCTCGCCGGCGTGCCGACACGCACCGGTTACGCCGCCTCGAAGCACGCGATGTTCGGGTTCTTCGATTCGCTCCGGATCGAACTCGCCGACCGGGGCGTCAGTGTCACGGTCATCGCCCCCGATTTCGTGCGCTCGGAAATCCACCGTCGCGCGATCGGCCCGGACGGCAAGCCGCTCGGCGCAAGCCCGATGGTCGAGGCCCGGATCATGAGCGCAGACGAGTGTGCCTGCGTCATCGTCGCAGCAGCCCTTGCCCGGCGCAGGCTGGTCATCACATCCGTGCGTGGCCGCGCCATGCGCTGGCTCAAGCTGCTCGCTCCGGGTCTCGTCGACGCGCTCGCGGCACGCGCCATTCGCAAACGAAGCTAAGTCGGGCGCGAGATGGCTTGCCGGGGTGGGCTGATTCGCTCGCTCAGAAGAACGGACATTCGCTCGCTCACCACCCACCCCGGCACGCTGCTCGCGCCCGCCCTCGTGCCGCCGGCGCCGCGCACATGTCATGCGGGCCGGGCGGGGCATCCCTCACTCGCTCAGCCGGAACTCATTCGCTCGCTCGGGACCCCGCCCGGCCCTTGCGCGCGCTCGCCAGGCTGCGCCGTGATTGCGCCGACGCAGTACGAGCGGCGGGCGGGTGGCGAGCAAGCGAATGTCCGTTCTTCTGAGCGAGCGAGCCAACCCGCCCGCCGCGCTGGCTGCGTCAGCGCAATGCGGATCTCAGCAGGTGAACGCCGATCAGCGCCGTTTCGGGAGGTCGAGCGCGACGAGAAAGTACTCGAACAGGTAGTTGACCAGCGACAACTCGCTGTGCAGCCGATGGTCGGAATCGAGAATATGCAGCGTCGCCGCATGCTCGCGCGCGAAGCGGATGCTGTTCTCGACCGGCACGACATCGTCCTTCCAGCCGTGCACGATCGTCTTCGGGCAGGGCGCCGGCTTGGCGGTCAGCTGCTCGGTGCCGGGCATGTAGAAAGCGGGCGCCATCAGGAAGAGTCCGCGCGCATGCAGCAGCGCCGATGCGGAAGTCGCGACATAGCCGCCCATGCTCGAACCGACCAGTACCAGGTCGCCGCGGATGTCGCGACAAAAGCTGAGGAGACGCGTGACCCGGTCGCGCGGGTCATTGACGCCGCGATAGTCCACCGAATCCACGTTCCAGCCTTCGCTCTTCGCGACTTCGGCCATCGCGGAAATCTTGGTGCCCCACGGGCCGCTTTCGAGGCCGTGCGAGAAAACGACGTGACGACTCGCCATGGCGCGATGGTATCAGTCCCGACGCGGCCGCCACAGCAGCGCGTCGAGATCGAGTGCGCTGCCGGTCGACGCCGGATCGACCCGGCCGTTGCTGAATCGCACGCCCTCCTCCTCCAGCAGCCGGCGCTGCAGACGGTGCGCCTTCGAACCCGCGGGCAGGCTGATCCGGCCCTGTGCGTTCAGCACGCGATGCCAGGGCAAGCGGAGGCTGGCGGGCGCAACCTTCAGCGCGTGGCCGACCAGGCGGGCGCGGCGCGGCAGGCCGGCGCGACGCGCGATGCCGCCGTAACTCGCGACCTCGCCGCGCGGGATTGCGGCGACCGCCTTCCAGATCCGCTCCAGCAGCTTGCGGTCGGTCACAGTCATGAGCGCCAATTCTAGCGGCCGCCACAGCGCGTGCTATCGTCGCCCTGCCGTGGAATCCGAGGACGAGCGGACCCAGATTGATCCGAGGGCCAATCCCTGGGCGATGCTCGCGTCGCTGCCGCTGTTCTCCGGGCTGCCGAAGGACGTCGTCGACGCCGCGGTCGCCGAACTCGTCTGGATCTCCCTGCCCGGCGGCCGCCTGCTGTTCGAAGCGGGCGCACCCGCGGATGCCGTCTATTTCGTCGTCAGCGGCTGCCTCGGCGTATTCGGGCCGGACGGCGAGCTGGTCGGCCGGATCACCGCCGGCGAGAGTGTCGGTGAAATGGGATTGATCGTGTCGCGGCCGCGGGCCGCGACCGTCCGTGCGCTGCGCGACTCGGAACTCGCCACGCTTTCGGCCGGCACCTTCGAGCGCGTGCTGCTCGGTCACCCGGAAGCGATCCTGCGACTCGCGCGCCTGACCGTCGAACGTCTCGAGGACTCCGCGGCCAGCCAGGAACGGCAGCGGATGCCGCGCACGATCGCAGTGATGCCGCAGAACGACGGCATCGATCTCGCCGCGCTCGCGGCTGATATCTCGAAGGCGTTCGCGTCCTTTGGTCGCGTGGATGTCGTCGCGCGGCATCGCGCCGGCAGCCACAGCCCGCAATGGTTTCACGAGCTCGAGTCGCGCAATGACTTCGTCATGTATCTGGCGGATCCCGCCGACACGCCATGGACCCGGCTGTGCCTGCGCCAGGCGGACGTGGTGCTGCTGGCCGCGCTCGCGACGGACGAACCCAGCCTGTGGCACGGGCTCGATGGCCAGGATGCGGCGGTGCGGCGGGCGGAGTTGCTGCTCATCCACCGCGGCGTGTTCGCGACGGGGGCAGCCAGCCGCTGGCGCGCGTTGCTGCCGACAACGCCGGTTCACCACCTGCGCGGAGCGCAGGACTGTCCACGGCTGGCGCGCCTGCTGACGGGCCGCGCGGTCGGGCTCGTGCTGTCCGGCGGCGGCGCGCGTGGCTTCGCGCATCTCGGCGTGGTGCGCGCGCTGCGCGAGCATGGCGTGCCGATCGACCTGGTCGGCGGCACCAGCATGGGCGGCATCCTCGCCGCGGGTGTCGCCGCCGACTGGAGCGATGCGGAACTCATCGAACGCTTCCGGCGCAGCTTCGTCGACACCAATCCGCTCAGCGACTTCACGCTGCCCCTTGTGTCGCTGGTGTCGGGGCGCAAGGTCGGCCTGCTGCTGCGGCGCGAACTGGGCGACATCGATATCACGGACCTGCCGCTGCCGTTCTTCTGCGTGTCCTCCAACCTGACGACGGGCCGCGTCGCCGTGCACCAGGAAGGGCCGCTGTGGCGCTGGCTGCGCGCTTCGGTTGCGATCCCCGGGGTGCTGCCGCCGGTGTTCCATGGCGGTGAGGTCTACGTGGACGGCGGCACGATGAACAACCTGCCGGTGGATGTCATGCGCGCCAAGGGCCGCGGCCCGGTCATCGGCGTAGACGTGGGCATGGACCGCGCGTTCACGACCGACGTCGAGGCCACCGAGGCACCGACCTTCTGGAACCTGTTCCGCCGGCAGGGCGGCAGGCGGCGGCCCAACATCCTGCAGATTTTATGGCGTTCCGGCATGGTCAACAGCACGACGGCGACGCAGCTGCGGCGCACGCAGAGCGACCTGCTGCTGACACCTGCGCTCGAGTCGCTCGACCTGCTCGACTGGAAATCCTTCGATCGCGCGGTCGAGATCGGTTACCGCAATGCCTGCGAGCGCCTCGCGGACGGTGAACTGGAGCGGCTGCACGCGTCCATGCGCTAGTCTACCGGCCCATGACTGCACGACGCGGCTGGCAGTTCTGGATCGACCGGGGCGGCACCTTCACCGACATCATCGGCCGCGCGCCGGACGGACGCCTGATCGTCGACAAGCGCCTGTCCGACACCGATGGCGCCGGGATGGATCCCGGGGTCGCCGGCATCCTTGCCATGCTCGACCGCCACGACGGCGCGGACGCGCCAATCGACGTGATCCGCATCGGCACGACCGTTGCGACCAATGCCCTGCTCGAGCGCCGCGGCGTGCCGACCGCGCTGGTGACGACGACGGGCTTCGGCGATGCGCTCGCGATCGGCTACCAGAACCGGCCGCAGCTGTTTCGGCTCAGGATCGAATTGCCCACGCCACTCTATCGCGAGGTCATCGAGGCCGAAGAGCGCGTCACGACCGAGGGCGAGGTGCTGCGCCCGCTCGACGAGGCGCATCTTGCGAGCGAGCTGCTGCGGCTCCACGCAGCCGGCATCACGAGTGTCGCGATCGTATTCCTGCACGGCTACCGCCACCCGCACCACGAGCAGCAGGCCGCGGCGCTCGCGCGACGCATCGGCTTCGACGAGGTGATCGCCTCGCACGAGGCCTCGCCGCTGATCCGCTTCGTCAGCCGCGGTGACACCACCGTCGTGGATGCGTACCTGACGCCACTGCTGGCGCGTTACGTGCGCGATTTCCGCCGCGGCCTCGGGCGGCGCCACCACGACGTCTGCCTGCAGTTCATGCAGAGCAACGGCGGCCTGGTGGCACCCGAGGCATTCCGCGCCTGCAATGCGGTGCTCTCCGGCCCCGCCGGCGGCCTGGTGGCGACCGCGCGCATCGCCGCGCTGCTGCACCGGCCGAGGCTGATCGCCTTCGACATGGGCGGCACATCGACAGACGTCGCGCTCTACGACGGCGCGCTGCCGCAGCGCTTCGAGACGCAGGTCGCAGGCGTGCGCCTGCAGGCGCCGATGATGAACATCCACACGGTCGCCGCCGGCGGCGGCTCGATGCTCGCCTTCGAGGGCGGCCGGCTTGCGGTCGGCCCGCAGTCGGCAGGCTCGCGTCCGGGGCCGGCCTGCTACCGCAATGGCGGTCCGCTGACTGTGACCGACTTGCAGCTGCTGCTGGGCCGCATCCGCCCGGACGATTTCCCGGCGATCTTTGGCCCCCGCGGTGACCAGCCGCTCGACGGCGGGATCGTGCGGCGCCGGTTCAACGAGCTCGCCAGGACAGTGTCGAGTTCGACCGGCAACGCGACCGATGCGGTCGGCCTCGCCTCCGGATTCCTCGACGTCGCGGTCGAGTCGATGGCGCGCGCGATCCGGCACGTCTCGGTGCGCCAGGGCCATGATCCCGCCGAGTTCGCGCTGTGCTGCTACGGCGGCGCCGCGCCGCAGCATGCCTGCCGCGTCGCCGAGGCGCTCGGCATCCGCGAGATCCTGATCCATCCGCTCGCCGGCGTGTTGTCGGCCTGGGGCATCGGCCTGGCCGATCGCCGGCTGATGCGTCGCAGGAGCATCGAACAACCGCTCGGCGTGTTCACGTCCAAAGAACTGGAGCGCGAGTTCAGGGCGCTGACAGCGCCGCTCGCCGGGACGCTGGCGGCCCAGGGCGTACGTGCAGACGAACTGGCGCTGCGCCACGTGCTGGAGCTGCGCGCGCCGGGCACCGAGACCGCACTTGCGGTCGAGTACGGCCCCATGCCCGGCATCCTGCGGGAGTTCCGCGAGCAGTTCGAACGCCGGTTCGGCTTTGCGCCGCCCTCCGGCGACCCGGTCGTCGCAACTTTGCAGGGCGAGGTCGTCGTATCCGGCGAGACGCCGGGCGCGGCGGCGGCCGGCGCGACGCGGCAGAGCGCGCCGCGCGCGGTACGCGCCTGGTTCGATGGCTGGCGCAAGGTTTCAACATACGACCGCGCCGCGCTTGCGCCGGGCGACGCAGTCGCCGGTCCGGCGCTGATCGTCGAACCGAATTCGACGACGGTCGTCGAGTGCGGCTGGACCGCGAAATGCCTGGACGGCGGCAGCATTTGCCTCGTGCGGCATGGCGATCGTGCGGCATCGCCCGCGGACGCGACGCGCGCGGATCCCGCGCAGCTCGAACTGTTCAATCACCGGTTCATGCAGGTCGCGGAGCAGATGGGCGCCGTGCTGCAGGCGACTGCCGTCTCCGTCAACATCCGCGAGCGGCTCGATTTTTCCTGCGCGCTGTTCGACGCGGGCGGCGCCCTGATCGCCAACGCGCCGCACATGCCGGTGCACCTCGGGTCGATGGGTGCGAGCGTGCGCGCCGTCATCGCCGCCAACGCCGGCGAACTGCGCCCCGGTCGTGCCTGGATGCTGAACGCGCCGTACGCGGGCGGGACGCATCTCCCGGACATCACGGTGGTCAGTCCGGTGTTTGTCGCAAAAGCCGCAGCGCCTGCGTTTTTCGTCGCCTCGCGCGCGCATCACGCCGACATCGGCGGCATCACGCCGGGATCAATGCCGCCGGA
Organism: Steroidobacteraceae bacterium; assembly: GCA_040899645.1. Taxonomy (GTDB): domain Bacteria; phylum Pseudomonadota; class Gammaproteobacteria; order Steroidobacterales; family Steroidobacteraceae; genus SCUD01. Next base: position 77,076 of record JBBEAB010000058.1, on the reverse strand, counting down.
CAGCCGCACGATCGACGAGGAAGGCGTGCTGATCGACAACTTCCTGCTGCTGGATGACGGCGCGTTGCGCGAACCGGAACTTCGCAGGCTGCTCGCGGGCGGCCAGTGGCCGGCGCGCAATCCCGACCAGAATGTTGCCGACCTGAAAGCGCAGCTCGCTGCCAATGCCCGGGGCATCGCCGAGCTCGATGCGCTGGTCGCGCGCGCGGGACTGCCGGCCGTCGCGGGCTACATGGCGCACGTGCAGGACAATGCCGAGGCCTGCGTGCGCACCGTCATTGGCCGGCTCGGCGACGGGCGCCGGCGCTATGAAATGGACGACGGCAGCGTGATCGAGGTCGCGGTGCGCGTCGATCACGCGACCCGGAACGCCGTGATCGATTTCGCCGGCACTTCGCCGCAGCACGCCGGCAATTTCAACGCGCCGCTCGCGGTGTGCACGGCAGCGGTCCTTTATGCGTTCCGCACGCTGGTTGATTCGGACCTGCCGCTCAACGAGGGCTGCCTGCGGCCGCTCTCGATCCGGGTCGAACGCGGCTCGATGCTGCACCCGGTGCCACCCGCCGCCGTGGTTGCCGGCAACGTCGAGACCTCGCAATGCATCGTCGACGCGCTCTATGGCGCACTCGGCGTGCTGGCGGCGTCGCAGGGCACGATGAACAACCTGACCTTCGGCGACGCGAACCACCAGTACTACGAGACCATCGCCGGCGGCGCCGGCGCAGGCCCCGGGTTCGATGGCGCTGCCGGCGTGCAGACCCACATGACGAATTCGCGGCTGACCGACCCTGAAGTGCTGGAGTCGCGTCATCCGGTGCTGGTGCAGGAGTTCCGCTATCGCCGCGGTTCCGGCGGCGCGGGCGCGCATCGCGGCGGCGACGGCCTCGTGCGCCGCATTGCCTTCCGCGCACCGATGACGGCCGCAATCCTGTCGAATCACCGTCGCATCGCGCCGTTCGGGCTCCAGGGCGGCGGCGATGGCACGACGGGCAGCCACCGGTTGCTGCGGGCCGATGGCACGATCACCGAGTTGCCCGCCTGCGCGAGCGTGGCAGTGGGGATTGGCGACGAGATCCTGATCGAAACGCCGGGCGGCGGCGGGTTCGGCTAGGCGATCCCGGCCTCGGGCAGTTCGAGCTCCGCAAGCGCCTGTGTCAGCCCCGTGTCGGGCAGGCCGACGAGGTTCGGGCTCACGGTCTGTACGCGGCTGCCGCCCGCGCGATGGCTGACGAGGTAGGCGTGGAAGCCGCCGGCGCGCGCCGCCGGGAATCCGAACATCAGGTTGACGATGCCTTGCTCGCGATGCCTGTCGCGGTTGACGCGTTCGTCGCACAGCACGAACCAGCGGTCGCCGGGCTCGCGCTGCGCGAATGCGCCGCGCTCCTCCAGCATCGTCAGGAAGCTCCGCACCTGCGCAGTGGCGCGTTGCCAGGTCGGCGCTTCGTTCGGCTCGAACACCATCCAGCGCGTGCCGCGCTCGATGCTGTTGATGATCAGGTAGGCCAGCCGGCGCGCTGCCAGCGAACGCCAGTCCGTCGAGCCGGCGCCGGGTCCTGCCAGCGTGCAGGCGGTGGGCGCTTCACGCCCCGGCCGGCGTACGGTCTGCACCACATTGACGCCGCAAGCGGCAAGCCGCGCTCGATAGTCGTCGTCCACGGCACAGCCGGGCCGCAGTCCGGGGCGCAGCACCGCCTCCTCGCCATGGGCCGTGGACCAGACCGGCCACAGCTCGGCGGCGCGCGACAGCGTGCCTGCGACCGCGCCGCAGGGGGCGAAGGACTCGAAGCGCCCACGCAGCTTGTCGTAGCCGAGCAGGCGCGGAAAGAACATGCAGGCCGAGTCCGACGGCAGCGACCAGTCGCGCATCTCCGCCAGCGCCCGCGCCGCCGTGTCCCAGGCGAGCGGCGGGTCCACGAACAGGATCGCCCGGCGCTCGCGGCAGTAGCGGTTCGCGACCAGCAGCGTGCTGGCGCCGAGATCGATGTCGCGCGCGAGCGGCGGGATGCACAGCAGGTTGAAGGTGTCCGCAGTGTCCAGCGCAAACAGGCCGGTGCCCTGCGCCGCGGAACCGATGATGTCGTAATCTGACAACGGCGCGCCGTCGTCGCCGTCAGGACCCGAGAGGACGTAGCCGGCGAGGTCGCGTGCGTTGTTGCGTGGCGTCGGATCGGGGCGCCAGGCGGGCAAGTTGCCCGCGACCCGCGCGAGCTGCGACTCCGCGAGCATGGCGGTGACGTTTCGCGGGCTGTCCAGGCGGAGCGACAGGCGCCGATAGATCTCCTGGTCCTCGATGTGCTCGGAACCGGGCGTGCGGACCCGCTGCAGGACCAGGTTGAAGCTGTCATCCTCGTTGTCGCCGATGCCGTCGTAATCGACCGCCGCGCGCAGGAATTCGCGCGTACCCGGCGCGAGCGCCACGAGTGTCAGCGCCTGCTCGCCGGCTGGTAATGACAGCGTGCAGCAGCGCGCGCCGTTTGTGACCCGCACGATGACCGCACTGCGTCCGCCATTCTCGAAGTACTGTTCGACGGCGTAGGACAGCGTGCTCGGCTGCCACAGCCCGCCGAAAATGCGCTGGAACTCGGCGAAGCCGGTCAGCTGGGTCGGGCGATTGACGGGGCCGCGAAGACAACGGCCGATGAAGGCCGTGATCGCGGTCGGTGATTCCACAATGGACTGCCCAGACCCGGCTTCTTCTTGAACCTGAATGCCGGCCAGTCGTTCTGCCACCGGTTACTCCCCCGGGTTTGCCGAACATTATCACAGGCCACCCATCGCGGTTCGCCTGGTTTATAACAGCGCATGCCAACGGACACCGCCAACTGGCGACTCGGGTTCGCGCTGTCGCTGACCACCGCCGTGCTGTGGGGCCTGTTGCCGATCGCGTTGAAGGTCGTGCTGACCGGCATGGATGCCTGGACGATTTCGTGGTGGCGACTCGCGGTGTCGATGGTGGGCCTCGGCGCATTCCTCGCCTGGCGCGGCCAGTTGCCGCGACTGCAGAAAGCGGTGCGCGCCGGATGGCTGCTGCTCGCCATCGCGCTGGTGACCCTGCTTGCGAACTACGTGCTGTACCTGGTGGCGCTCGATCACACGACGCCTTCCGTCGCCCAGGTTGTGATCCAGCTGGCGCCGCTCCTGCTGCTGCTGGGCGGCGTGTTCGTCTTTCACGAACGCTTTGCGGCGCGCCAGTGGCTCGGCTTCGTCGTGCTGGGCGCCGGCCTGCTGCTGTTCTTCAATCACCGGCTGCCGGAACTGGCGCGGCCGACGGAAGGGCTCGGGCTCGGCGTCGCATTGATGGTCGCTGCCGCGGTTGCCTGGGCGATCTACGGCCTCGCCCAGAAGCAGCTGCTCATCCACTTCACCGCGCGCCAGGTGCTCTGGATGCTCTATGTCGGCGCATCCGTCGCATTGTTGCCGCTGTCGTCACCGGCGAGGATCGTCGATCTCGATGGCCTGCAGCTCGGCATGCTCGGCTTCTGCTGCGTCAACACGCTGGTCGCGTATGGCGCATTCGGCGAGGCGCTGCACTACTGGGATGTGTCGCGCGTCAGCGCCGTGCTGTCGATGGCGCCGCTGTTCACGATCGGCTCGATGTGGGCGCTCGAGCACTCGGGTCTGGCGCTGCTCGCACCCGAAGGACTGAATGCGCTTTCGGTGATCGGTGCGCTCGCGGTGGTCGCGGGATCGATGACCGCGGCCCTTGCGGCGCGGTCCTGAGGGCATCTCAGGGGCTGGTGCTGGCCGGGGTGTCGTCGCCGTTTGCCGGCTTCGCGAACTGTGGATCGCCCGCGTACTGGTCCTCGACGCCGTTCCAGTTTGCGCCCTGCGGAATGGCGTTGCGCACGCGCGGCGCCTGCGCGATCGCGGCGGCCAGGTCGGGCGCCGGGCCCGGCCCGACGGCAATGGCGATGCCGCGCGGCTCGGCCGCCGCGACCCGGATCCGCTCCCAGTCGATCACGGCCGTGTGCTCGGCAACCTTTTTCCACAAGGGTGCCGTCGGCTTCCTCGTCTTCTGGCGCAGCGACTTCGGTACGTCGGACCAGTCGCGCTGGTCGTCGACCAGCGGCTCATAGGCCTGCAACAACAGCCGTTCGCCCTGCCAGCCGAGCAGGTACGGCTGGTTCACGACCGTCACCCGGGTGCCGTCCGGCACCAGATCGTAGATGCGTGCGATGTCCTCGGGATACAGCCGGATGCAGCCGGCGCTCGCGCGCATGCCGACGGCGGGCGGCTTGTTGGTGCCGTGGATCAGGTAGCTCGGCCAGCCGAGCCGCATCATGTGGCGACCGAGCGGATTGTCCGGCCCGGGTGGCACTTTGTCCGGCAGGATGTCGCCGTCTTTTGCGTGCTCCCGTCGAACCGACAGCGGCGGCGTCCACACCGGGTCCTTCACGTGCGAAACGACCTTGGTGTTGCCCTCCGGCGTCGCCCAACCGACCTTGCCGATGCCGATCGGGTGGGTATACACCTCCGTCGGATCGCCCTTCGGCGCGTTCTTCGGGCGCTTCGGGTAGTAATAGAGCCGCATCGCCGCGAGGTTCAGCACCAGCCCTTCGCGCGGCGCGTCCGGCAGGATGAATTCCGTCGGCAGCACGATCTGCGTGCCCTCGCCCGGCAGCCAGGGATCGACGCCTGGATTCGCGCGCACGAGTTCCGCGTAGCCGACATTGAAGCGCCGCGCGATATCCGCAAAGGTATCCTCGTGGCGCGAGGTCGTGACCTGCAGCTGACCCACGACGTCCTGGTCCGGGCCGACGATAAAACGGTGGGTCGCCTCGGCGAGCGGCAGCTCAGGGACGACAGGCGCCTCTGCCGCCGGCGCGTCGGCGGACTTCGGCGGCTTGCGCCACAGCGATTCGAAGGGCGTGCAGGCGGCAAGTGCCGCCGGCAACAGCAGGAGCGCAATCCGCAGGGTCAACCGGGTCATTGCCCGGCATTATCCACGGAAACGGCGCACCCTCACCAGATCTTCACGCGCTCCGCGGCTGGCAGCCACAGGCGATCGCCCTCGCGCACCCCGAAGGCCGCATAGAACTCGTCCATGTTCGCGACCACGCCGTTGGCGCGGAATTCGGAGGGCGAATGCGGGTCGGTCAGCACGATCTCGCGCATCAGCCCGTCGCGCCACTTGGTGCGCCACGACTGGCCATAGCCGAGAAAGAAGCGCTGTGGCCCGGTGAAGCCGTCGATGACCGGCGCCTCGGCGCCGTTCAGTGAACGGATATACGCTGCGTAAGCGACCGCGGCACCCGACAGGTCGCCGATGTTCTCGCCGAGCGTCAGTTCGCCATTTACGTTGAGGCCGGGCAGCGCCTCGAACGCGCCGTACTGCCGCACGAGGCCGGCGGCCTTCTGCTTGAACTGCTCGTTGTCCGCGGCCGTCCACCAGTCGCGCAGGTTGCCGTCGCCGTCGTACTGGCGGCCGCGGTCGTCGAAGCCGTGGCTGATCTCATGCCCGATCACGGCGCCGATCGCGCCGTAGTTGACCGCATCGTCCGCCGCCATGTTGAATAGCGGCGGTTGCAGGAACGCGGCCGGGAACACGATTTCGTTGTTGGTCGGCAGGTAATAGGCATTGACCGTCTGTGGCGTCATGAACCACTCGGTCGGGTCCTTCGGCTTCCCGGCGCGCGCCGCCTGCCAGTTCCATTCGAACTGGTTGGCACGCATCACATTGCCCGCGAGGTCGTCGGACCGGATCTCGAGCCCGGAATAGTCGCGCCACTTGTCTGGATAGGCGATCTTGACCTGGATCTTGGCGAGCTTGGTGTGGGCTTCCGCTTTGGTCGCCGCGCTCATCCACTCGAGCGAGTCGATCCCGCGATCGAACTCGGCCAGCAGGTTCCTCACCAGCTGGTCCATGCGCACCTTGGCCTCGGGCGGGAAATGGCGACGCACGTACTCAGCGCCGATCGCCTCGCCCATCGCGCCGTCGGTCTCCTGCACCGCGCGCTTCCAGCGCGGGCGCAGCGTCTCCGTGCCGCGCAGCGTCCGCGAATTGAAATCGAACGAGGCCTCGACGAATGCCGCTGGCAGCAGGCGCGCAAACGCGCCGATGGTGCGCACGGTCAGGTAGTCCTTCCAGACCGCGAGTTCCGCGCTGCCGAGCTGGCTGCCGAGCGCCGTTACATAGCTCGGCTGGCGGACGATGAAGTCGCCGGCCGGCAGGCCGCTCGCCGTCAGGTAAGCCTTCCAGTCGAAATCGGGCGCGAGCGCGGCGGCCGATTCGAGACCGTGGCGGTTGTAAGTCGCGATCGGGTCGCGGTTCTGCACCGGCGTCCATTGGTCGGTCGCGATCTGCGTCTCGAGCGCCAGCACTTTCGCCGCGCGCGCGGCGCCGTCCGCCTCGCCCGCGAGCGTGAAGAGTTTCGCGAGATACTCCACGTACTTGCGGCGGAACTCGAGGTACTCGGCGTCCTCGCGCAGGTAGTAGTCGCGATTCGGCATGCCGAGGCCGTCCTGGCTCAGGTACGCGACGTTATGCGTGGAGTTCCGCGCATCCGGATAGACATAGACGCCGAGCGGCACGCTGATGCCGAGGCCCTGGGCGCGGCCGAAGAAACGGGCCAGAGCGGCGGGCCCGTCGATCGCGGCGATCTCGGCGAACAGCGGCTTGAGCGGCGCGCTGCCGCGCGCCTCGACCTGTTCCTCGTTCATGAAGCTCGTGTACATGTCGCCGAGCCGGCGCATGGCGGGCGTGGCCTGGTCGCCCGCGCCGGCGGCCTCGAGCAGGATCGCGCGCACGTCTTCCTGCGCTTTTTCAAACAACATGATGCCGATGCCGGCGCTCGCGTATTCCGCCGGGAACGGCGTGTTGGCGAGCCAGGTGCCGTTGACATGTCGGAACAAGTCGTCCTGCGCCCGCACGGAGCGGTCCATCGCCGACGCGTCGATGCCGGACACGAGCGGTGTGCCCGCATCGTCAGCCGACGCAAGGCCTGCTTGGGACACGAGGATCAGGGCGGGCAACAGCTTGTGCAGGGACATTCGGGATCTCCAGGGTCGCAGGGGCGCGCAGTATAAAACAGCCGGGAAATCGGGGGTTCGGCTACGCGACCAGTCGTTTGCCTGCCGGGACGAACGCCGGCGGCGGACGCATTCAGCAGCGATGGGCCTTCAGCACCAGCGGCCATGCCGTATGCCGCCGGCCGGCGCCCCAGGCGACCGTCAGCGGCAGCGCCAGCAGCGTGAGCGGATCGCGGCTGTTGCGCACGCGATAACGCTGCACCGCGGACCAGGTGCCGACGTAGCCCAGCATCGACTGCAGGTCCCAGTCCGCGCTCATTTCAAAGGGCGGTGCCTCGATGGCCGGGAACGGCACGACCAGGTCCCGGTAGCCTTCATCGACGTGCCGGCGTTCGCGCGGCCAATACGGTCCGACGACATCGCGGCTGAACTCATCGATCATCCGGTCGATCCCAGGCTCTACGTCGATGCGGGCATAGCTCCAGATCGCCAATACGCCGCCTGGGCGCAAAACGCGGCGGCACTCGGCGACGAACGCCGGCCAGTCGAACCAGTGCGCAGCCTGCGCAACGACGACCAGGTCCGCCGAACCCGCCGCAAGCGACATGGCCTCCGCCCGCTCTTCGCGGTACTCGACCCGCGCGTGCCGGCGCGCCTGGCGGAGCTGCGCAGCACTCGGCTCGGTCGCAATGACCGCATCGAAATGCGCTGCGAGGCCGATCGCCGCCTGGCCGTTGCCGGTGGCGACATCGACGGCCAGGTGCCGCGCGGGCGCCTGCTCCGCGAGCCAGGCATACAGCGCCGGCGGATAGTCCGGTCGAAACCTTTCATAGGCATCGGCCTGCGCGGAGAAATGATCCTTGAAAGCCGGGGCCTGCCGCATCGTGTGATTGTAGCGGGGCGAAAAAAAGCCCCGGGATTTCAAGTCCCGGGGCGGAAGTGCGGACTTTCGGTGAAGGGAAGGAAGTCCGCTAGGGGATACTGACCAACTAAGGAATGACGTGGGCGAGACTAACGCCAGCCCGTCGGCGCCGGCGTGAAACGCCCCACAGTTTGGGTGGCGGGACCTGGAAAATGAGAAAATTCCTTAATATTCATTTGCTTGGAGGTTCGTGACCACCCCATGAAAGCGCCTCGCACACCCGGCCGCAGCGGCTCGAAGTACTCGACACCCGAGGGCGCGCGCCGCTTGCGGGCCGAGCTCGACCTGCTGTGGACGGTCGAGCGCCCGCTGGTCACGCGCGCCGTGGCCGAAGCAGCCGCGCAGGGCGATCGCTCGGAAAACGCCGAATACATTTATGGGAAGCGGCGCCTGCGGGAAATCGACCGCCGCGTCCGCTACCTGCGCGGGCGCCTCGACGGCCTGAAGATCGTTTCGGATGCCCCATCCGACCGCGGGCGCGTGTTCTTCGGCGCCTGGGTCACGATCGAGGACGACAGCGGTGCGACCCGCCGGCACCGGATCGTCGGCCCGGACGAGTTCGACCGCGCGCCCGGCTACATCAGCATGGACTCGCCGCTCGGGCGCGCCCTGCTCGGCAAGCGCATCGGCGAATCGGTCGAGATCGAGCTGCCGGCGGGCTGGCAGAAGTTCACCGTAGTCGGCATCGACTATGAAGAGGAGACGGTCAAGAGGGGACAGTCCCCTGACGGGGACAGTCCCTAGACGACGCGAATGTTCTTGAACTGCCAGGGATCGCTCTCGTCGAGATCCTCCGGGAACAGCCGGCCGCGGTCGAAGAGCGGCGTCCAGTCCGTGAACTTGCCGACCACGGGCCCGAGATACGGCATGCAGATCTCGAGGTTGCGCCGGAAATCGATCTCGTCCGGTTCGCAGATGCCCATCGCGGGATTCTCGATCGCCCAGATCATGCCCGAGAGCGCCGCGACCGTGACCTGCAGCGAGGTCGCGCTGTTGTAGGGCGCGAGCTTGCGCGCCTCGTCGATCGACAGCTGCGAACCGTACCAGTACGCGTTCTTCGGGTGACCCGCGAGCAGCACGCCGAGTTCGTCGATGCCCGAGGTGATGTCGCCCATCATGATCCGCTTGCGCTCCTGCAGCTGGAAATTGCGGCCGCAGAACTCGTGCACCGACAGCACGGCGTTGTCCGACGGGTGATAGGCGTAGTGCACCGTCGGGCGGTACAGCACACGGTCATTTTGCCGCACGCTCAGGAAATCGGAGATCGAGATCGACTCGCCGTGCGTGATCAGGAAGCCGTGGAAATGCCTCGCCTCGGGCGTCCAGGTGCGCACGCGCGTCGCGCAGCCCGGCTGCGCCAGGAAGATCGCGTTCTTGCGGCCGAAGTCGTGCTGGCGGCCATCGCGCGGGAAGTGCCGCTCATGCGTGCCCCAGCCGAGTTCCGCCGGCTGGCTGCCCTCGCTGACGAAACCATCCACCGACCAGGTGTTGACGAATTCGCCCGGCATCTTCGGGCGGCTGGAGACCTGGGTGTCCCGCTCGGCGATGTGGATGACCTTGACGCCGAGTTCCTTGGCGAGGTTTGCCCAGTCCTCGCGGCTCTTCGGGTCGCCGGCGTCGCGGCCGCAGCCCGCGGCGACGTCGAGCAGCGCCTGTTTGACGAAGTGCGACACGAGGCCCGGATTGGCGCCGTGCGTGATGACGGCGGTCGGGCCGTTGGTCCAACCCTTGCGCAGTTCGAGCACTTCCTCGCGCAGCGCATAATTGGTGCGCCGGCTCGCCGGGATGTTCGGGTCGGTGTACCCGCCCGGCCAGGGCTCGGTGCAGGTGTCGAGGTACAGCGCGCCTTTCTCGTGGCACAGCTTGATCAATGCAATGCTCGACACGTCCACCGACAGGTTCAGCACGAAATCGCCACGGCCGACCAGCGGATCGAGCACGTGACGGAAGTTCTCGCGCGTCAGCGGATGGTTGATCAGCTTGATACCGTATTGCGTGGCTTCCTCGCGGCCGGCGTCATCCGCCGTCACGATCGTGATGCGATCCGCGCTCAATCCGCCCACGTGGCGCAGGATCAGCGGCAGGACGCCCTGGCCGATGCTGCCGAAGCCGATGAAGATCAGCCGGCCCGGAAAATGCGTGTGGATCGGGTACTCGCTCATGATTTTCGCAATTCCATTATCGTAGGAAGCAAGGGCGCAGAATGTACCGTAATTCAATGCTCATGTGGCGCTATCCGCTGATCCTGCTGGCCGTCTACGGCATCGTCTGGCTCGCGCTCGGCATCGACCCGCACTACCGCCAGGACTGGCTGCTGGAGAATGCGATCGTGCTGGTCGCGGTGCCACTGCTGGTCGTGACCGCGCGGCGCCTGCGCTTCAGCAATTTCGCCTACACCTGCCTGTTCGTCTTTTTCCTGTTCCACGCGATCGGCTCGCATTACACGTACTCGCTCGTGCCGTATGACGAATGGCTCGGCACGCTGACCGGCATCGAGCTCGAGGGCCGCAACCATTACGACCGGCTCGTGCATTTTCTTTACGGGCTGCTCGTGACGCCGGCTGCAGTCGAAATCTTCGCGCACTACGGCCGCTATCCGCGCAGCTGGGCCATCCTGTTTCCATGGCTGTTCATGGCCGGGCATGCCGTCATCTATGAGTTGATCGAATGGGCGGCCGCGATCGTGTTCGGCGGCGAACTCGGCCAGGCCTACCTCGGCACCCAGGGCGACATCTGGGATGGCCAGAAGGATATGGCGCTGGCGCTCGCGGGTACCACGCTGATGCTCGCGGCGCTGGCCGCGGCCGGACGCCTGCCGATCCGGCGCAGATGAAAAAATGGGGCCGGCGCATGCCGGCCCCTCGAGGAAGTCGCTACGCGCGACCTGGGGGATATCAGGTGGTCGGCGGCGCGGCATGCGTCTCGTCGACCATCGCAGGTAAGATGCAGCCGGCCTGGAATTGGTTGCAGCGACCACGTTGGGGTGGACCCCTGGTGCATACCACGCTGATTTCGCCCGCGGAACTCGCCGCGCGCCTGTCTGACCCGGACTGGCTGCTTGCCGACTGCCGCTTCGAACTCGGCCAACCGGATGCCGGTCACGCCGCCTGGCGCGCCGGCCACATTCCAGGTGCGATCCACGCCGATCTCGAACGCGACCTGTCCGCGCCGGTCGGCGCGCATACCGGCCGCCATCCGTTGCCCCCGATCGCCGACATCGCGGCGACATTCTCGCGCTTCGGCATCGCCGATCGCACGCAGGTCGTCTGCTACGACGCGGGCAACGGCGCTTATGCCTCGCGGCTCTGGTGGATGCTGCGTTACCTCGGTCATGACGCGGTGGCGGTGCTCGACGGTGGCTTTGCCGCCTGGGTCGAAGAAGGCCACGCGGTTTCGACCGCTGCACCCGCGCGGCCGTCGACGGAGTTCACGGCCCGGCCCCGCCTGCACATGCTCGTCGATGCCGCAGGCGTCGCGGGCGCCCTCGCCCGTGGCGAACTGCTGGTGGACGTGCGGGGTGCCGAACGCTTCGCGGGAGCCGTCGAACCGCTCGACACGGTGGCGGGCCATGTACCGGGTGCGGCCAACTTGCCCTTCCTCGGGAACCTGGATGCGCGCGGGCGGTTTCTCGGTCTCGCCGCGCTGACTGCGCGCTGGAGTTCGGTCGCGGGCAGCGATGCGGCACGGCCGGCCATCTGCATGTGCGGCTCGGGCGTCACGGCCTGTCAGCAGCTGCTCGCGCTCGAGGCTGCGGGCATCCCGGGCGCCCGGCTGTATGCGGGATCCTGGAGCGAATGGATCCGCGATCCGGCGCGGCCGGTGGCCCGTGGCGCCACCTGATCCCGCCTCCGCCCGCGACCTGCGATTTACATCAGCGGCCGTTCTGGTATCGTCCGCGCCCTGCTGCCGCCGAACAGGAACGCCGCATTGGACAGCGTGACGCGTGGCGCGGTGACTCCGCGACCACCCTGGAGCATCGAAGACTCCAACGAACTCTATGCCGTCCGTTCCTGGGGCGGGGGCTACTTCGGAATCAATGCCGCGGGCCACGTCGTCTGCCGCCCGGGCCGCGACCTGCAGCGCGAGATCGACGTGTACGAAGTCGTCCAGCAACTCGGCGCGCGCGACCTGACGGCGCCGGTGGTGCTGCGCTTCTCGGACATCCTGCGCGACCGGCTGCGCTCGCTGCATGACGCGTTCGCCGCGGCGATTGCCGAAAACGAGTACAAGAATCGCTACGCCGCCGTGTTCCCCATCAAGGTGAACCAGCAGCGCCTGGTCGTCGAGGAGGTCTATCGCGGCAGCGCCGAACTCGGCTTCGGGCTCGAGTGCGGCAGCAAGCCGGAGCTGCTCGCCGTCATGGCGATGACCGAGGACGCGCCCGAGCGCCTGATCATCTGCAACGGCTTCAAGGACGACAGCTACATCGAGGCCGTGATCCTCGCGACCAAGCTCGGGCGCTCGATCATCCCGGTGGTCGAGAACTTCTCCGAACTCGGCTATATCCTGCGTCACGCCGAGAAATACCAGGTGCGCCCGCAGATCGGCGTGCGGGTCAAGCTTGCCGCCGAGGGTGCGGGCCGCTGGCGCGAGTCGGCCGGCGACCGCTCCAAGTTCGGCCTGTTCACCACCGAAATCCTCGACCTGGTCGAAGTGCTGCGCTCGCATGGCATGCTCGACTGCCTGAAACTGGTGCACTGCCATCCCGGTTCGCAGCTGCACGACATCCGCCGCGTCAAGGACGCCGTCAACGAACTTGCGCAGGTATATGCGGAACTCGCCAGGCTCGGCGCCGGACTCGAGTACATCGACATCGGCGGCGGGCTCGGCATCGACTACGACGGCTCGCGCACCAACTTCGAGTCGTCCACCAACTATTCGCTGCGCGAGTACGCAAGCGACGTCGTCTATCGCGTCGCCAGCGTCTGCAACGCGCGCGGCCTCGCGCACCCGGTGATCATCAGCGAGTCGGGGCGCGCGATCGCGGCGCACCACAGCGTGCTGGTGTTCAACGTGCTGGGCGCGGCGCGGCTCGACCTGTTCAGCGTGCCGGACCGCCCGACCGTCGACGGCGGCCACCTGCCGCAGCCGGTCGCCGATCTCTACGAGGCGCACGCGACGGTCAGCGAACGTCGCCTGGTCGAGTGCTGGCACGACGCGCAGCAGGCCCGCGAGCAGGCGCAGCAGATGTTCAGCCTGGGCTACCTGAGCATCGAGATGCGCAGCCTCTCCGAACGGCTGTACTGGTCGACCTGCGCGAAGGTGCGGGACATGACCCGCAAGCTCGGCCGGATTCCGGAGGAACTCGAGAACCTCGAGGCGATCCTGTCGGACATCTATTTCTGCAACATGTCGGTGTTCCAGTCACTGCCGGACAGCTGGGCGATCGACCAGCTGTTCCCGATCATGCCGCTGCACCGCCTCGACGAACGCCCGTTGCGCAGCGCCGTGCTCGCCGACATCACCTGCGATTCGGACGGCAAGATCGACCGCTTCGTGTCGCAGCGCGATATCAAGCGTTCGCTCGAGGTGCACGAACTGAAGGCGGGAGAGGATTATTTCCTCGCCACGTTCCTGGTCGGCGCCTACCAGGAAACGCTCGGCGACCTGCACAACCTGTTCGGCGACACGCACGTAGTGCACATCCGCCTCGATGACGCGCACGGCTGGTGGATCGAGGAGATCGTGAAGGGCGATACCGCGAGCACCGTGCTCGGCTACATGCAGTACGATACCGACGAGTTGTACCCGCGTTTTGCGCGCGACTGCGAGCGCGCGATGCGCGACGGGCGCCTGTCGGTCGCCGAAGGCCAGGCGCTCAAACGCTTCTACGAATCGGAACTCGCGGGCTACACTTACCTCGAACCGGATGGCGCCGCCTGAGAGCGGCCGCAAGGAGCAATTCGATGGTCATTCTCAGACAGTTCTCCATGCTGCTCGCCGCGTTTGCGGTCGCTGCCGGGTGCGCGACCCGGCCCGTGGCCACGGCCGCTGCGGAACCGGCCGCGACTGACGCGGCGACGCTCGCTACGCTGGATCGCGTGCTGGCCGGCGACCACCGTTCCGATGCCAATCGCGCGCGCGACGCGTGGCGCCATCCGAAGGAGACGCTGCGGTTCTTCGGGCTGCGCCAGAACATGACGGTCATGGAGGTCTGGCCCGGCGGCGGCGGCTGGTACACGGAAGTGCTGGCACCAACGCTGCGCGAGCACGGGCGCTACATCGCCGCGAGCTGGGACCCGAACTCCACCAGCAATTACGTAAAGGAGAACTCGAAGAAGTTCGCCGACAAGCTCGGCGCGCGGCCCGAGCTCTACGATCGCGCGACCGTGACGGCGCTACAGGTGCCGAATGCGCTCACGCCGGTCCCGGACGGCAGCGTGGACATGGTGCTTACGTTCCGCAACATCCACAGCTGGATGGGCAACGACGGCGCCGCGGCGATGTTCAAGGCCATGTTCGCGGCGCTGAAGCCGGGCGGCATCCTGGGTGTCGTCGAGCACCGCGCGCCGACCGGCGCGCCGCAGGATCCCAAGGCCAAGTCCGGCTACGTGCGCACCGACTACGCGATCGAACTCGCGCAGGCGGCGGGCTTCGAGCTGGTCGGCGAGAGCGAGATCAACGCGAATCCGAAGGACACCAAGGACCACCCGAACGGCGTGTGGTCGCTGCCGCCGTCCTTGCGCGGCGGGGACGTGGATCGCGAGCGCTTTGCCGCGATCGGCGAGAGCGATCGCTTCACGCTGAAGTTCCGCAAGCCAGACTAGTCGTCGAGCGACCTGCCGCTGGTGTCGGGCAGGGCGTAGATCAAGAGCGCGCCGGCCAGGAAAAACGCCGAGGTCAGCGCGATCGCGCTGCCGATGCCGAACTGCGGCAGCGTCGCGATCACGCCGATCGTGAATGGCGCCAGCGCGCCCATCCCGCGCCCGACGTTGTAGGTGAATCCCTGGCCGGTGGCGCGAACCGCGGTCGGGAACAGCTCGGCGAGCAGCGCGCCGAATACGCTGAAGAATCCGTGACCCGCGAAGCCGAGCACCGGCCCCAGCAGCAGCAGCACGGTCGGACTGCGCGCGAGCTGCCCATAGACCGGCACCAGCAGCGCTGCGGCCACGAGAAAAAGCGCGAAGCTGCGCCGGCGACCCAGCCGTTCGGCGATGAAACCGAATGAGAAGTAGCCGAGGTACGCGCCGATCTGCATCGGGATGATCCAGCTCATCGAGCGCAGGATCGTCATGCCGGCGCCGCCCTGCTCGATCGGCGTCGCCAGGAACGACGGCAGCCAGAAAAACAGTCCCCAGTAGCCGAACTGGACCGATCCCGCGAGCAGCGTCGCGAGCACGGTGCGGCGCCAGAGCGCCGGCCCGAACAGGATCCGCAACGGGTTCCCCCCTGGCACATCGCTGGTGCGGCGTTCCAGCCAGATGCGCGGCTCGGGAATGCGCCGGCGGATCCACAGCGTGAAAAGCGCCGGCACGGCCCCGAACGCGAACAGCCAGCGCCAGGCCTCCGGCCCGAGCTCCAGTACGTCGAGGATCACGGCCGCGGCGATGGCGGCCAGGATGTAGCCGAGCGCCCAGCCGGACTGCATGATGCCGATCGCCTTGCTGCGGTGCTGCGCGGGCCAGGTCTCGCTGACCAGCACCGCGCCCGAGGCCCACTCGCCGCCCATGCCGAGCCCGAGCAGCGCGCGCCAGAGCACGAGCTGGGTCAGCGTCTGCGAAGTGGCCGCGCCGAGCGAACTGAGCGAGAAGATCAGGATCGTGACGATCAGTGCCCGCGCGCGGCCGAAGCGATCCGCGAAAAAGCCGAAGAACAGCCCGCCAGTAGCCGAGACCAGCAGCGTAATCGTCCCCAGCAGCCCCGCCATCGCATCGTCGAACTGGAAATATTCCTTGAGCCGGCCGATCACCATCACGTAGAGCAGGAAATCCATCGCGTCCAGCATCCAGCCGAGCTTGGCGGCCGCCAGCACGCGCCATTGCACGCGCGTGATGTCCCGATACCAGCGATCCCGCGAGCCGCTGCCGGCCTGGCGCACGCTGCTCACCACAACGCTCGCAGGCGCGAGCCGACGTCGATACGCACAGCCACAGATTCCTGCGGGCCTGCTGTCGATTCCGATTCCTGCGGCCAGGCGGACTGTTCCAGCATGTCGAGCACCGCTCCGTCGAGGAAGCGGCTGCGCGCGCCATAGACATGGCGGTCGCCGGTCGGTGGCTGCTGGGTCACGTAGTAGCGCAGCGGCTCGAGCAGGTGGAGCTCATCGCGTGCGCGGGTCATCGCCACGTAGAACAGGCGCCGCTCCTCATCGATCCCGGCGGCCGAGCCTGCCGCAAACTCATTCGGAAAGTTGCCGTCGGTGACGTTCAACACGTGCACCGCATCCCATTCCTGGCCCTTGGCCGAATGCACGGTGGAAAGCACGAGGTAATCCTCGTCGACCAGCGGCGGGCCCGCAAGATCGCCGCTCGCGCTCGGCGGGTCGAGCGTGAGCTCGGACAGGAAGCGTTCCCGGCCCGCGTACTGTCCCGCGAGCTGCTCGAGCATCGCGAGATCCGCGGCGCGCACACCCGGCGCATCGTACAGCCGCTCGAGTTGCGGTTCGTACCAGGCGCGGAGTTGCGTGAATTGCTCCGGCCAGCACGCCCGCGGCGCCGACAACCCGGTCATCAGCGCCGCAAACTCCGGCCAGGCGCCGGCCGTAGCCGCCGGCGCGCCAAAATCGACCAGCGCCGACAGGCGATGACCGGCGTCGGCGACGCACCGCCAGGCGCGCGCGGCATGGGCCGGCCCCATGCCCGGCAGCAGCTGCAGCACGCGGAATGCCGCGAGCCCGTTCTTCGGATTGTCCGCCCAGCGCAGGATCGACAGCAGGTCCTTCACGTGCGCGGCCTCGAGGAAGCGCAGGCCGCCGTACTTCACGTACGGGATGTTGGCGCGCATCAGCTCGATCTCGAGCCAGTCGCTGTGATCGGAACTGCGAAACAGCACGGCCTGCCGCGAGAGTGGCGTGCCCTCCTCGCGCCGGCGCAGCACGGAGCGGATCACGTAGTCGGCCTGCGCGCGGTCATCCTGCACCGTGACGAGCCGCGGCCGCGCGCCGGGCCCCCGCGCCGCGGAGAGCGACTTGCGATAGCCGCGCGTCGCGCCCGCGATCAGGGCATTGGCGGCGTCGAGCACCGGTTGCGTCGAACGGTAATTGCACTCGAGCGCGATGACCTCGGCCGGCGGCTCGCAGCGCGCCGGGAACTCCAGGATGTTGTCCACCGAGGCCGAGCGGAACGAATAGATCGCCTGCGCATCGTCGCCGACGACCGTGATCCCGGCGCCGCCCGGCTTCAGTGCCAGCACGATGTCCGCCTGCAGGCGGTTCACGTCCTGGTACTCGTCGACCAGTACCTGGTCGAAGCGCTTGCCGACCGCCGCGGCGAGCGCGGGCTCCTGCATCAAGGCGTGCCAGTACAGCAGCAGGTCGTCGTAATCGAGCACCGCGTGCGACTGCTTGCGTTCCATATAAGCGCGGAACAGGCCCGCCAGTTCGTGGGCCCAGTCGACGCACCAGGGATAGCCGTCCACGAGCACATCCTCGAGCGGACGCCCGCCATTGACCCGGTGCGAGTAGATCGCAAGGCAGGTGTCCTTGCGCGGGAACCGGCGGCGCTGCGCTGACAGTCCGCGCTCGTGACGCAGCAGGTCCATCAGGTCCGCGGAATCGCCGCGGTCCAGCACGCTGAAGTCCGGCGCAATGCCGAGATTGACTGCGAACTCGCGCAGCAACCGGTTGGCGATCGAATGGAACGTGCCGGACCACGGCAGGCGCATGGCCGGCGGCGCACGCATCGCGCGGGAACGCAGCGCTTCGCCGACGATCCGCTCCGCGCGGCGCGTCATCTCTTGCGCCGCGCGGCGCGTAAAAGTCAGCAGCAGGATGCGCGCGGGGTCGACGCCGCCTTCGACCAGCGCGGCGACGCGGTGCGCGACCGTCGCCGTTTTGCCGGTGCCGGCGCCTGCAATGATGAGGAGCGCAGGCGCGGGGCCCGCGCGACCCTTGCCGAACAGCGCCGCCCGCTGCTGCGCATCATTAAGTGTCTGGAGACCGCCCGCCTGCATACCCCGCCATCCTATCGGGCACCTGTATATTCATCCAGTCCTGTCCTGCCGGGCTGCCCGGCCGTCCTACCCGATTATGTGAAGCCTTTCGCGGATTGGCCGGGGCCGGTCCATTACCGTTTTGGCTGGGCGACGACTACCTGCAGAGGCCCGGATTCCCGATGGGTGACCCCGACAAGTTCAAGAAGATCGCGGACGATGCGAAGGAAATTTCGCATTACGCCGAGGAGCAGCGCCTCGGGCACGGCCGCATTGAGTTCGACGAGCTCGGCAATGCGCTCTGGGTCCCGCACTCGGGCGCGACCGGCGAAGATGTCATGCGCCGCTTGCTCGACGATCCGAGCCTGGCGTTCAGCAGCGAGTACTCGCGCGGGACCCAGAAGCGCATTGAGCCGAACCAGCACGGCATGAAGAAGGGCTACGACCCGTACGACAGCGGCATGCTGGTCAAGAAGGAATGGAAGAAGAAGAAAGACCTGCGCAAGCTGTCGAACTGGATCAAGACCCGCAAGCCGAAAGACGAATAGCGGCAGCACACCTCTCCCCGATTGCTTGACCGGCTGAAGTGCCGGGTGCAGGCTCGCGCGCATGAGCGCACTGACGCTGGTGTTCGGCACCTGCAACTACAGTTCCTGGTCGCTGCGCCCGTGGCTGCTGCTGCGGCACCTCGGGCTCGAGTTCACCGCCAGGCAATATCACTTCGGCACGCCCGAGTTCGAGAGCGAGGTGCCGAAGCTCTCGCCGACGCGCCTGGTGCCGGTGCTGCTGGACGGCGAGCGCCGCATCTGGGAGTCGCTCGCGATCTGCGAGTACCTCTCCGAGCTCGCCGGTGGCCGCGGCTGGCCAGCGGACCAGAGGATGCGGGCCGTTGCCCGTTCGATCGCCACCGAAATGCATGCCGGATTCCGCCCGCTGCGCGATGCATGCCCGATGAACGCGCGCGCCATCGGCCGCCGCGTGCCGATGACGCCGCCGCTCGAGCAGGACCTGCGACGCATTGACGCCATCTGGTCCGGATGCCGCCGTGACTTCGGCGATCGCGGGCCGTTCCTGTTCGGCGATTTCTGCATCGCCGATGCCATGTACGCGCCCATCGTGCTGCGCATCCGCAGTTACGGCCTGCTGCTTTCCGGGCTCGCTGCGCGTTACCAGGAGACGATGCTCGCCGATCCGCATCTGCAGGAATGGATGCGCATTGCGGGCGAGGAGACCATCGTCATTCCGCACGAGGAAGTCGGTGCCGGCGCCTGAATCCGCCGCCACGATGTCCTGGGCGAGCGCGATCGGCCTCGGCGCACGGCTCGAAGCCGCGGTTGCCGAAGCCGCCGAGCAACTGCAGCCTGACGCCGCTGCCCGCCATCCCGACCTCGTGATCGCATTCGTGTCCGCAGCCTATGACGCCGCGATCGGGCGCCTGCCGCAACTCCTGCACCCGCACTTCGGCGACAGCCTGCTGTTCGGTTGCAGCGCCGGCGGGCTGATCGGCGGCGGCACCGAGGAGGAGGACGAGCCCGGCCTCGCGCTGCTGTGCGGTCGCCTGCCCGATGCCACGCTGACCTCGCTGCACCTCGAACAGGCGACCTTGCCGCCGCTCTCCGCCTCGCGCGAGAACTGGTGGCGCCTGCTGGACCTCGGGGCAGAGTCCGGCGCGAGCTTCATCCTGCTCGCGGACCCCGGCACGATCGACGCCGAGGCCTGCGCGCGCGGCCTCGATCGCGCGTTCCCGGGCTCCACCGTGATCGGCGGCCTGGCGAGCGGCGCGCTCGAGCCGGGTACCGCGCAGTTGTTGACGAACGACGAGCTCCACCGCACCGGCGCCACGCTGCTCGCGCTGAGCGGCAATGTCGTGATCGATCCGGTCGTCGCGCAGGGCTGCCGGCCGATCGGCGAGCCGCTGTTCGTCACCGCCTGCGACGGCAACCTGGTCCACGAGCTCGACGGGCGCCGGCCGCGGGACCTGCTGACCGCGCTGTTCGAGTCGCTCGATGAGGCCGACCGCGCGCGCTTCGGCGATGCACTGTGCATCGGGCTCGCGCTGCCCGGTCCGCGCCAGGTGGTCGGCGCCGGCGACTTCCTGATGCGCAACGTGCTCGGCCTCGATCCGGAGAGCGGCGCGCTGTGGATCGGTTCGCGCATCGTGCAGAACGCGGTCGTGCAGTTTCACCTGCGCGACGGCCGTTCGGCGTCCCAGGATCTCGAGGCGCGGCTGCTTACGTCGCTCGCGAGCCGCCTGCCGCCTGCCGCCGCACTGCTGTTCGCCTGCGCCGGCCGCGGCCGCAGCATGTTCGGCGTCACCGGGCACGATTCCGGCACGCTGCGCCGCCTGATCGACGTGCCGGTCGCCGGCATGTTCAGCGCCGGCGAAATCGCGCCGATCCAGGGCGCGACATTCCTGCATGGATACACGAGTGTCTTTGGCCTGATCCGGCCGCGGTCCGCGGCGTCAGCCTGATAGAATCGGGCCCGCGATTTTCCCGGAGATGCCCGCAATGAAGCGCTGCCTGCTGCTCGCCATCCTGGCGATGTTCCCCTTGTCTTCTTCGGCCGAACCCCGTGGCCTCAACGCAGCGGATCTCGCGACGCTGGCGCGCATCAGCGAGCCGGCGCTTTCGCCCGATGGCAGGCAGCTCGTCTTTACGCTGCGCGAGACCGACCTCGCAGCCGACCGCGGGCGCAATGATCTCTGGCTGCTGGATGTCGACGCCGCATCTGCGCCGCGCCGGCTGACCAGCAACGAGGAGAACGATGGCGCGGCCGACTGGACGACGGACGGCAAGGGCGTTTATTTCCTGTCGTCGCGCTCCGGGTCGCCGCAGGTCTGGTACCTGGCGACAGCCGGCGGCGAGGCGACCCAGGTCACGAAGCTGCCGGTCGAAGTCGCGGGCTTTCGCGTGTCACCGCGCGGCGATCGGCTGGTGCTCGCGCTCGAGGTTTTCCCGGATTGCGCTGATCTCGACTGCACGCGCAAGCGCCTCGATGAGCAGAAAGCGGCGAAGCAGCGCGGACAGGTATACGACCAGCTGTTCGTGCGCCACTGGGACAAGTGGAATGACGGCCGCCTCGCGCAGCTCTTCTCGCTCGCGCTTGACGCGGAACGCCGCGCAGCCGGCCAGCCGGTCGCGTTGACGGGCGCGCTCGATGCCAACGTGCCGTCGAAGCCGTTCGGCGGACGCGCCGATTACAGTTTCAGTCCGGATGGCGCGACGATCGTGTTCGCGGCGCGCGTGCGCGGGCGCATCGAACCGGTCTCCACGAATTTCGATATCTACCGGGTGCCGGCGGACGGCAGCGCGGCGCCGCAGAACCTCACGGGCGACAACCCCGCCTGGGACGCGCAGCCGGCGTACTCGCCGGATGGCAAGTCGCTTGCGTACCTGGCGATGGAACGCCCGGGCTTCGAAGCCGACCGCTTCCATCTCGTGGTGCGGGACGTCGCGAGCGGCGCAGTGCGCTTCACGACGCGCGACTGGGATCGCTCGATCGGCGCCTTCCGCTTCTCCGCTGATGGCCGACAGGTCTATGCGGTGACGGACCACCTCGGCCAGCACCCGTTGTGGTCCATCGACCTCGGCAATGGCGCGCGCCGGATGCTGACGCAATCGGGCAACGTGACGGAGTTCGGCGTGGCGCGGGGGCGCGTCGTGTTCGCGCTGCAGCACCTGGGATCGCCGGTGGACCTGCACCTGATCGCCGGCCGTGCCGAACCGCGGCGCCTGACCGACATCAACGCCCTGCGGCTTCAGGACGTGCGCTTCGGCGAGGCCGAGCAGTTCAGCTTCGCCGGCGCCGGCGGGAAACAGGTCTACGGCCATGCGATGAAGCCGTGGAACTGGGAGGCAGGCCGGAAGTACCCGATCGCGTTCATCGTGCACGGCGGGCCGCAATCGAGTTTCGCCAACACCTGGAGCTATCGCTGGAACCCGCAGGTTTACGCGGGCGCCGGTTACGGTGTCGTGTTCATCGATTTTCATGGCTCGACCGGCTATGGCCAGGCATTCACGGATTCAATCAGCGGCGACTGGGGCGGCAAACCGCTCGAGGACCTGCAGAAAGGACTCGCGGCCGCGCTCGAGCGTTACCCATGGCTCGACGGCGAACGCGCCTGCGCGCTCGGCGCCTCCTACGGCGGATACATGATCAACTGGATCGCCGGCAACTGGCCGGAGCGCTTCCGCTGCCTGGTGAATCACGCGGGGCTCTTCGACCACCGGCTGATGTACTACTCGACCGAGGAATTGTGGTTCCCGGAGTGGGACCACGGCGGGCCCTATCACGACAGTCCGGCGGCGCACGAGAAGTCCAATCCCGCGAACCATGTGCTCGCCTGGAAGTCGCCGATGCTCGTGATCCACGGCGCGCTCGATTACCGCGTGCCCTACTCCCAGGGCCTCGCGACCTATACGGCGCTGCAGCGCCGCGGCATCGAGAGCCGGTTCCTGTTCTTCCCGGACGAGAACCACTGGATCTCGAAGCCGGCAAACAGCCAGCAATGGCACAGCGAAGTGCTCGGCTGGCTCGACCGCCACCTGAAGCAGTGACGGGGACTGACACTTTTCCGGTCTTTCCGG
>JBBEAB010000058.1:47190-54497 GCA_040899645.1 Steroidobacteraceae bacterium | reverse complement strand
TCCGGAAAGGTGTCAGTCCCCTCTTAATCCTCGCGCCACTCCGCGCGGTAGCCGCGGCCAAGCGAGATGATCCGCTGCAACAGCTGCGGGTAGGCGATGCCGTCATGCAGCGCGGCATCGGCGAAGTCCTCGTCCTGCTCGAGGTTCGGGTTGGCATTGGCCTCCAGCACGAAGGGCGTGCCGTCGGCGCGCACACGAAAGTCGATACGCGCGTAGCCGGTCAGGTACAGCGCGCGGTAGACGCGACGCGCAAAGTGGTCGAGGCAGAGGGCGAGCCCGGGCGGCAAGTTTTCCGCCTTGCCGCTCGTGATGCCGTGGCGCGCCTGGTAGACGCGATCCCATTTGGCCTTGCGCGTCGCGATCCCTGCGCGGCCTGCCTTCAGTTCGCCGAATATGAACTCCCAGGGCGTCAACGTGCGGATGCGTTCATTGCCGAGCACGCCGATATACAGTTCGCGTCCTTCGATGTACTCCTCGACCAGCGCGTCGGACATCGTGTGCTCATGGATGAACGCGATGCGCTCGCGCAGGCGCGCCGCGTCTTCGACAATCGACGCCTGGGAGATCCCGAGCGAGGCGTCCTCGGTCGCCGATTTCACGAACAGCGGGTAGCGCAGCCGCGCCGGGATGCGGATCGCGGCTCCGCGGCGGAACACCGCGAACTGCGGCGTCGGAATGCGGTGATAGGCCAGGATCTGCTTCGACAGCACCTTGTCGCGTGACAGCATCATGCCGCGCGGGTTGCAGCCCGTGTAGGACTGGCGCAGCAGCTCGAGATAGGCGACGACATGCTGGTCGTAGGTGACGATGCCGCCGAATTCCTCGAGCAGGTTGAAGCACACCTGCGGCTGCCAGTCCTGGATCACCGTGCGCAGTTCCGACAGGCTGTCGCCGACGCCGATCGGCCGCACCTCGTGTCCGGCTTTCCGCAGGCTGCTGATCACGTCGAACTCGGTGCGGTACTCGGCGGCGTCCTGCTCGCGCACTCCCTCGAGTGTTTCCGGCGGAACCAGGGTTTCGTGCACCAGGACGAGGATGCGCTGCTTCTGCATTGCCGCTCAGACCGCCGCCCGGCGCGGCGCGGCATCGTGCAGCGCGTCGGCCAGTGCCTCGATCTCCCCGCTCCGAGCGAGGCTGCCACGCCAGGCCGAGGGCAGTGCGCTGGCGCCGTAATGCGCGCCCGCCAGCTGCCCGACGATCGCGGCCACGGTGTTCGGGTCATGGCCGCGGCTCGCGGCCGCTTTCAGGCATGCGGCCAGGTCCTCGCCGGATTCGAACGCCCAGAGCGCGGCCTCGAGCGCCGCGGCGGCGGCATTCTCGCCGGCGACCACCCTGCGTGGCTTGCGTCCGCGCCAGGATCCGGCAGCGACCTCGCGCACGCGCGGCCGCAGCAGCGTCGTGTCCCAATAGCCGGGAATCGGGCTGTACAGCGGCTCGAGCAGCGCTGCCTTGTCGTCGCCTGCGAGTGCCCCGGACAGCAGCGCCGCAAAATAACGCACGGCATCGAGCGTCAATGGCGCCTGGTGCGTGACACGCGCGCAATTGACCGCCGCCTCGATGGCCGCCTGCGGACTTGCCGCATGCCAGGCGATCGCCGGTCCGATGCGCGCGAGCGGCTCCGCGGAAGCCGCAGCTGGATCGTGTGAGCCGGCGTAGGGATTGCCGGTCCACTGCGCGGTTGCAAGTGCGCGCTGCGTCGCCGCGCTGATGCCGACGCAGGAACCGGTGCTCGACCAATGGCCGCTGCGCTGCCATGCGCGGTAGCGCTCGACCTGGTCGCCGGCATCGTGCCCGCCCTTCGCGACCAGGCTCTCGGCCAGGCACAGCGCCATCGCTGCCTTGTCCGACCAGCAGCCCGCCGCCAGCCCGTGCGCGGCGTGGCCGAGTGCATCGCCGGCCGCAAGCCCGATGAAGAGCCCGCGCATCCGGTCGCGCAGGTCGGCTGCGGGCGCGGCAACGGCGGGCGCAGCTTCTACGGGTGCCGGCTCATGGTGAAGCGGCCGCATCGGCTGCCAGTCGCGTACGAAATCGGATTGCGCGTCGGTCTCCGGCACCGTGGGCCAGGAACGCGATCTCGCGCTGCCCTGCCAGCGCTCGTTGAGCCGCACGAGTGCGGCATCGCCGCTCGCACCGGCGCTCGCGAACCAGCAGCCGGCGACCAGGTTGGTGCGGCCAATTCCCGCGCGGCAATGCAGATAGATACGCCGGCCCTCGGCGAGCGCCGCGTCGATCTCATCCAGTATTTCCTGCATCTGGTCCGCGCTCTGCGGCAGGCCGTGATCGGGGATCGGCTTGCGCAGGTAGACGACCGGATCGCGCGCATAGGGCCCCGGCAGGAAGCCCTCGTACGCATCCATCTCGCCGGGCTCGGTGAGGTCGATGAAGCAGTCGATGCCGGCGTCGAGCAGCCGCTGCAACCGGTCCTGCGTCGCCTCCTCGTCCGCTCCGGCCGGATACTCGCCGGCCAGGATGCGGCCCGGCTCGACCCAGAAACTGTTGGCGAGCGGCGGCTGCAAGCTCACCTCAGCCGCCGGGACCGCCGGGCGCGCGTTCGAGCCCGGCAAAATCGAAGGCCTCGGGATCGGCCAGGTGCGAGGTCTCCACGTTGCATAGCGCCGTGAAGATCGAATCCACGCGCCCCGGGTTCTCGCGCTCCCAGTCGGCCAGTATCCGCGCGATCGCCACGCGTTGCAGGTTCGGCTGCGAGCCGCACAGCGTGCACGGGATGATCGGGAAGGCGCGCGCCCGCGCATAGCTCTCGATCTCGCGCTCGGGCACGTAACAGAGCGGGCGGATCACGACGTTGGTGCCGTCGTCCGAGAGCAGCTTGGGCGGCATCGCCTTCAGGCGCCCGCCGTGGAACAGGTTCAGGAACAGGGTCTCGACGAGGTCGTCGCGGTGATGGCCGAGCGCAATGCGCGTGTAACCGTGCTCGCGCGCAAAACGATAAAGCGCGCCGCGGCGCAGGCGACTGCACAGGCCGCATTGCGTGCGTCCCTCCGGGATCACGCGCCTGACCACGCGGTAGGTGTCCTGCTCGATCACGTGGTACGGGACACCGAGCGATTCCAGGTAATCCGGCAGGACCCGCGCGGGAAACCCGGGCTGTTTCTGGTCGAGGTTGACGGCGCACAACTCGAAAGAAACCGGCGCCGCGCGCTGCAGCGACAGCAGCATGTCGAGCAGCGTGTAGGAGTCCTTGCCGCCCGAGAGGCAGACCATCACGCGCTCGCCCTCGCCGATCATGTTGAAGTCGGCGATGGCCTTGCCAACGAGGCCGCGCAGGCGCGCCGCGAGGCGGTGGAAATTGGCGGAGTGGTCGGGCGCTGCGGGGATCATGCCCACATTCTAGGATTCCGTGAGGTACTTGCGCTCCAGATAGCGCAGGAACGGCGCCGCCGACAGCTCGCGCCCGGTCGCGTGCTGCACCAGTTGCGGCAGGCCGAGGCTCGCGCCGATCGAATGCACGCGCTCGCGCAGCCAGGCGAACAATCCGCCGAACTGCCCGGTGGCAATCTCGGCCTCGATGCCCGGCAAGTCGTCGCGGATCGCCTCCCACAACTGTCCCGCGATCACCGCGCCGACGCCATACGACGGGAAATGGCCGAAGGAACCGACCGCCCAGTGGATGTCCTGCAGGCAACCCTCGAGGTCGCTCGCCGGCACCAGCCCGAGCCGGTCCGATGACAACGCGTTCCATGCGTCACGCAGGTCCTTGACGGGCAATTCGCCAGACAGCAGGCGGCGCTCGAGCTCGTAACGCATCCAGATGTGGGTCTGGTAGGTCAGCTCGTCCGCATCCATGCGGTTGGTCCCGCGCGCGACCCGGTTCAGGTGCCGGTACAGGTTCTCCTCGGACCATTCCGGACCCGCCGCGCCGTAATGCTTCTCGAGCAGCGGCCGCAGGAAGGTCACGAATGCGCGGCTCCTGCCCACCATCATCTCGAGCAGCAGCGACTGGCTTTCTTCCATGGCCATGCCGCGGTCCTGGCCGACGGGCTGGTCCACCCACTCGCGCGGCAGGCCAAGGTCATAGAGCGCCTGGCCAGTTTCATGCAGCGCGCCGAGCAGTCCCTGGAACGGATCCTTGAGCAGGAATCGCGTGGTGACGCGGATGTCGCCGGGCACGCCCTCGGTGAACGGGTGATCGCTTTCATCGAAACGCCCGCGATCGAACGGGAAGCCGAGCGCCTTCATCACGTCGGTGCACAACCCGCGTTGCCGACTCACCGAGAAGCGGCCCTCGATGCGCAGCGCCGGGGCAGTGGCCTGCAATCCGATTGCCTCGGTCACGAGACCCGGCAGGCGCCGCGTCAGCGGCGTGAAGATCGCCTCGATGTCGCGCGACAGCAGCCCCGGCGTGAACTCGTCGGCCAGCGCGTCCCAGGGCTCGAGCGAAAACCGCTGCGCCAGCAGCTCGGACTTGCTGCGCACGAGTTTGACGGTCTCGTCGAGTTGCGGCACCAGCACGTTGAAGTCGTTCGCCTCGCGCGCCTCGCGCCAGCGCGCCTCGGCATGCGCAAATGCCTTGGCCATCCGCGCGACCAGCGAAGGCGGCGTCGCGATCGCATGATCGTGCAGCCGGCGCATCTCGCGCAGGTTGGCGCCCTGCCAGTCGGCGAGCGTACGGGCGTTCGCATCGGCGCGATCGAGCAGGCGCGAAATGCGCGGCGAGACCAGTAGCGTGTGACACTCGATCTGCAATGCCGCCAGCTGGTCGCCGCGCACGTCGGCGCTGGCGCGCGGCATGGTCACGGCGGCGTCCCAGCGGAGCACGGCGAGCACGCCGCGGAAGGCATGCAGCCTGCGGAACTCCTGCTCGAGCTGCTGGTAGGGACTCGCCGTCGGCACTGCAGGCTCCTCTGGCCGCGCGGAGGCGGCGGCGGGCCATGCCGGTCACACCGCGGCGTTCACCGGGGGCGGCTTGCAGGGCCCTTGATGAGAACCCTGCAGGATCTGCAGGGCCCGATTTTCGAACGGCGATTCTACCAGCCCGGGGCCCCAGGTCACCGGTTCTGGCAGCATGAGTCCTTATTTTTCAGATACTTGGACGGATCCGGCTTCGCTTGACACCGCCACGGGCTCGGCGCTTCGCAGCCGTTCGATCAGGCCCGCCAGGTAATGCGGCGAACGGTGGCTGCGGGCCACCAGGGAATAGACCGCCGGCACCACGAACAGTGTCAGCAGCACCGAAATCGTGGTGCCGAAGAACACGACGACGCCGATCGGCTGGCGCTGCTCCGCCCCGGCGCCGGTGGCAAGCAGCAGCGGCGTCGAGCCGAAGGCCGTGCACAGGCTGGTCATCAGCACCGGCCGCAGCCGGACCGCCGCGGCCTGCACCACGGCCTCGACGCGCTCCAGGCCGCGATCGCGCAACTGGTTGGCGAACTCGACGATCAGTACGCCGTTCTTCGCGGCGATGCCGATCAGCATGATCATCGCGATCTGGCTGAAGATGTTGAGCGACATCGGCTTGCCGAAAAAGTTGAACAGCCACAGGCCGACGAATGCGCCGATTACCGCGAGCGGCACGGTGGTCATGATCACGGCCGGGTGCTTGAAGCTCTCGAATTGTGCCGCCAGCACCAGGAACACGATCGCGATCGCGAACACGAACGTGGTCCACAGCTGGCCCTGAGTGCGCAGGTATTCGCGCGACTCGCCGTCGAAGGACAAACGGGCGGCCGGCGGCAACTGCTGCTCGACCAGGTCCTGGAAAAAGGCGACCGCTTCTCCCATCGTGTAACCGGGCGCGAGCCCGGCGCTGACCGTGATCGCACGCAACCGGTCGAAACGGTTGAGCTGCACCGGTCCGACGGTCTCCTCGAGCGTGATCAGGTTGGCGAGCGGCACCAGCTCGTTGCCCCGGGTCGAGCGGACGTAGAGGTTCTGCAGGTCCGAGGGCGATGCGCGGTCGCTGGCCTGGCCCTGCAGGATCACCCGGTATTCGCGCCCGCGGTCGACATAGGTCGTCACGACGCGCGAGCCGAGCACCGTCTCGAGCGTGCGCCCGATGGTTTCGAGCGACACACCGAGCTCCGCTGCACGATCGCGGTCAACCGACACCCGCAGCTGCGGCTTGCGCTCGCGGTAATTCGTGTCGACGCCGGTGAGGCCGGGATTCACGCGCGCTCCCTCAAGCACCTTGTCGCTCCACTGCGCAAGCGTGTCGTAGTCGGGGCCACCGATCACGACCTGCACCGGGCGGCCGCCCCGCGAGCCGAGGCCCTGCGGCGTGAATACGTCTGCCCGCGCGCCCGGCAGTCCGGCAAGCTGCTTCGACAGCGAGTCGGCGATTTCCATGGCACTGCGCTCGCGGTCGCCCCAGTCCTCGAGGATGATGAAGCCATTGGCCTCGTTGACTTCGGATGCGCCGCCGAAACCGGAGCCGATGCGCATCGAGAACCGCCGGATGTCGCCGTATTGCTCCTTCTCGCGAAACAGGATCTGCTCGGCCGCCGCCATCTGCCGTTCCGTGTACTCGATGCTCGAACCCTCGGGGGCCGTGACCTGGATGCGCATCGCGCCGCGGTCTTCGGTCGGGGCGAATTCGCGTGGCAGCGCGTTGATCGCCAGCCCGGCGACCGCAATCAGCCCGAGCGTGCCGCCGACCACCAGCCAGGGGCGGCGGATCAGGCTGCGCAGCCGCCGCTCGTAGCCGCTGGCGAGCCGCCGGAAGAAGGTGTCTATCCGCTGCGCGAAGCCGCTGCGCTGCTCGTGCTCGCGGAACATGCGCGAGGCCATGGCCGGCGTCAGTGTCAGCGCGATCAGGCAGGAGAACGCGACCGCGGCCGCGAGCGTGAAGCCGAACTCGCGGAACAGGCGGCCGATGGTTCCCGGCAGGAACGAGATCGGCACGAACACCGCAATCAGCACCAGCGTCGTCGCGATCACCGCAAAGCCGATCTCGCGGCTGCCGTCGAGCGCGGCCAGCAGCGGTTTCTGGCCCTGTTCGATGCGCCGGAAGATGTTCTCGAGCACGACGATCGCGTCGTCCACCACCAGGCCGATGGCGAGCACCATGCCGAGCAGCGTCAGCACGTTGACGGAGTAACCCATCGCGTCCATGAACAGGAAAGTTGCGATGATCGAGACTGGGATCGTGACCGCGGGAATCAGTGTCGCGCGGATATTGCCGAGGAACAGGTAGATGACGAGCAGCACCAGCGTGAGCGAGATCGCGAGGGCGATCTCGACCTCGAGCAGGGACGAGTCGATGAACACGGCGCGGTCGAAGTTCACGGCCAGCACCATGCCCTCGGGCAGCCCGCCCTGCAGACGCGCTACCGTCGCGCGCACCTGGCGCG
>JBBEAB010000058.1:30808-47180 GCA_040899645.1 Steroidobacteraceae bacterium | reverse complement strand
GCGCGACCTCGACGGTGTTCGCCTTCGAGACCTGCTCGATGCCGAGGCTGATCGCTGGCAGTCCCATCGTGCGCGCGACCGTGCGGTCGTTCTCGGCGCCGAGCTCGACGCGTGCCACGTCGCCGAGGCGCACGACATAGCCGTCCGGGCCGCGCCCGAGCGCGAGCCGCCGGAAGTCCTCTACCTGCGCGAAACCGGTGTCGGTGCGCAGCGAGAACTCGCGTTCGCTGGACTCCAGCCGGCCTGCCGGCAGCTCGACATTCTCGCGCCGGAGCGCATTCTCGATGTCCGCCACGGTGAGCGCACGGGCCGCCAGCTCCTGCCGATCGATCCAGATGCGCACCGCCTGGCGCCGCTCCCCGCCGATGTTGATGCGCGACACGCCCGGGATCGCGGACAGCTGGTCGACCAGCACGCGATCCGCGTAGTCGGTCAACTCGAGGACCGACATCTGGTCGCTCGACAGGTTCAGGAAGATGACGGCCTCGGGCCCCGATTCCGCCTTCTGGATCTCGGGCGGGCTCGCCTCCTCCGGCAGGTCGTCGAGCACGCGCCCGACGCGGTCGCGCACGTCGTTTGCGGCGGCATCGACATCGCGGTCGGTCGCGAACTCGATGTTGATCGCCGAACGGCCGTCCCTCGAACTGGAACGCAGCGTTTCGATTCCCTCGAGCCCGGCGATGCGGTCCTCGATGACCTGGGTGATCTTGTTCTCGACGATGGCGGCGCCGGCGCCGCGGTAATCGGTCGTGACCGACACGAACACCGGGTCTACGTCCGGGTACTCGCGCACCGCGATGCGCATCAGCGAAACGAGGCCTAGGATCACCAGCATCAGGCTGATGACCGTCGCGAAGACCGGCCGCCGGATCGAGATGTCGGACAGCGTCATGACTGGGCCGCCTGCGCGGCCGGCGCGCCGGCCTCGTGCGCCGCGCTGCCCTCGCGGACTTTTTGCGTTCCCTCGATCACGACGCGCTCATTGGCGGCGACGCCTCGCGTGATCTCCACCTCGCCCGGCACGCGCCGGCCGATCGTCACCTCGCGCCGCGCGATCAGGCCGTCCTGCAGCACGAAGAGATAGACCTTGCCGCGCTCCGGCACCAGCGCCTGCTCCGGCACGACGAGTCCTGGCAACGGGTCACGCGAGACACGCACGGTCAGGAACATGCCCGGTCGCAACAGGCCCTCCGGATTCGGCAGCCTGGCCCGCACGCGGATCGTGCGCGTAACCGGGTCCACGCGGGAATCGACCGAATCCACTTCGCCGTCGAACGCCCGCTCGGTATAGGCCGCGCTCTGCGCTGCGACCGCAAGGCCGGGGTTCAGCACCGCCAGGAAGACTTCAGGCACGTCGAAGTCCACTTTCATCGTGCTGGTGTCATCCAGCGTCGTGATCACCGCGCCGGGACTGACCAGTGCGCCGACGCTGACGCGACGCAGGCCGACCCGTCCGCCGAACGGCGCGCGGATCAGCGTATCGGACAGCCGCGCCCGCGATGCCGCGACACGCGCCTCGTTGCCCAGCAGCGTCGCCTCGATCGTCTCGAGCTGCGCCTGCGACAGCGCCTGCTGCGTGAACAGGTCCTTGCTGCGCGCGAAGGCGCTGCGACTCTCGGCCAGCGCGGCCTCCGCGGCAGCCAGGTCGGCGCGGGCCTGCGCACCGTCGAATTCGACCAGCAGGTCGCCGCGCCGCACCAGCTGGCCTTCGTTGAAGCGCACCGAAATGATGGTGTTGGTCGCCTTGGCCGTGATCTCGATCGCCTCGTTGGCGCGCGCCGTGCCGAGCGCCTCGACCTGGACCGCAAGCGGCTTTTCGACCACCGGGGAGGTCACGACCGCGACGGATTCGGGGCCGGCCGCTGCACCCGTGGACGCGGGGGCGTCGTTGCCGCAGCCGGCTGCCGCGGCAGCGAGCGCAATGGCCAGGAACGGGGCGGGTTGTCGTGCAATGGTCGGCATTCTTGCTTCCGTCAATGAGATGCTACCCGATGCCTGCGGCCGTCGTGCGTCAACGCCCGGCCAGCCATTGGGCGATCGTTTCGGGCAGGAGTTCCTGCGCCCGCCGGCTGACATAGATGCCGATGTGGCCGCCCTCGAACTCGAACGCGGAATAGTCGCGGCTCCCCGTCATGCCGGCGAGCGGGCGCGAGGCCGACGGCGGCACCAGGTGGTCCTGGCTGGCATAAATATTGAGCAGCGGACAGCGGATCTGGCCGAGGTCCACGGCCCGGCCGCCAATCTCGAGGCCGCCCCGCATCAGCCGGTTCTCCTGGAAGAACCAGCGCACGAAATGCGCGAATGCCCGGCCCGCCTGGTCCGGGCTGTCGTGGATCCAGCGTTCCATGCGCAGGAAGTTCGCGAGCGCATCGGGATCGTCCGCGATGTCGGCGATGCCAGCGTACTTCTGCACGCCGAGCCGCAATGGCATCAGCGACACGAACGCTGCGTTCAGGAGCGTGCCCGGCACGTTGCCGAGCACCTCGACCATGCGCTCGACGTCCAGCTTGCGCACCCATTTCGACAGCAGGTTGTCGGCAGTCTGGAAGTC
The DNA here is from genome assembly GCA_040899645.1 of Steroidobacteraceae bacterium. Lineage (GTDB taxonomy): Bacteria > Pseudomonadota > Gammaproteobacteria > Steroidobacterales > Steroidobacteraceae > SCUD01. The sequence continues at coordinate 44,629 of JBBEAB010000058.1, read as the reverse complement.
GACCGGCGTAACCATCGTCACGAGGTTCCGGATGCGTGCGGGATGGAGCGCCGCATGGCACAGCGACAACGTGCCGCCCTGGCAGACTCCGAGCAGGTTGACGGCTTCGCGGCCGCACGCGGCGCGCACCTGATCGAGGCAGGAGCCGAGATAGCGATTGACGTAATCGTCGAGCGCGAGCCCGTGATCGGTGGCGTCTGGATATCCCCAGTCGACCAGGTACACATCCTGCCCGCGCGCGAGCAGGCCGCGGATCAGCGAGCGATCCGGCTGCAGGTCCATCATGTACGGGCGATTGACCAGCGCGTAGCAGATCACGAGCGGTGGCGAGCGCGCATCCGGCGCGACCGGCCGGTAACGCCAGAGCACGGTCTTCTCGATGCGGAAGATTTCCTCGCGCGGCGAACAGCCTTCCGCGCGCAGGTCGATCCCGGCCAGCTCCCGTGCGCCCGCCGCCAGGCGCGCGCAGAACTCGGCCATTTCGGCGGCAGCGGACGCGGGATCGATGGCGAGGCGCGTCACCGGGCGGGGCGCTGCTGTTCGGCACACAGCTCGACGAATGCGGCCAGCAGTTCGGCCTGCGCATCGGCGAAGGCCTCGCGATGCGCGGCCTCTGCGTAGGCCGCTTCGCCGCATTCAATCCAGAGTTCGTGCAGCTCGCGCAGGCGCGTGATCGGCGGCAATGCCGCATCGCTTGACGCGAGCGCGGTGCAGAAGCGCTGGTATGCATCATGCGCGATCGTGGCGGCCTGCTGGCCCGCGCGTTGTAGTGCCAGCTGCCACCGCCCATGCGCAGCGCCGATGGCGGGCTGCGGCGGCTGCAGGGCTGCCGCCTGCGCCCATGCCGGCATGAGCATCTGCTGGTAGCGGGCGCTGAGGTCCGCCCGCATTGATTCGAAATCGGCCGGAGTCGGCGCCCGGGCACCACCCGCGGCGGCCGCCGGCGCACCCAGCATCCGCCACCAGTCGCCGGCCATGCCGACATAGTCGCCGCCGAAAGCATTCAGTCGCTGCAAGGCAGCCTGCCCGTCATCGGGTTTGCCGGAGGCCTGCGCCTGCAGTTGCCGCAGGGCGTCCTGCCAGGCGCGCATCCAGGGCAGCGAGTCGGTGGGATCCGTCATCTTTACTGGGGCCCGCGAAATCCGGTGCGCTGCAAAACGGCGGTACTTGAGCCGGGCCCCAATCGGAACATCCGATTGCTAACTAACACATTGTTTTCATTACTATTATTTGACAATGAAATCGTGGCCTACCCGTTGGTCATCGATCCTGTTGCACTGCAACATGGCTGGCGCTACAATACCGCCATCGTCACGTCGCCCCCCAGTTTTCAAGGATGCCAGAAATGACCAACCCGACCTTCGATTTCAACGCTTTCCTCGACGCCGGCAAGAAGGCGTTTGCCCCGGCCGCCAAGTTCAACGAGCTGTCGCTCGCCGGCTTCGAGCGCATCGCGCGCCAGCAATTTGCGTTCGCCGGTGAAGTGCTCGAGTTCTCGCTGAAACAGATGCAGCTCGCCAGCACCGTCCGCGACATCAACGAGCTGACCTCGCGCCAGATCGAGCTGTCGACGCAGTTCGCCGAGCGCGCGACGCAGCGTTCGCAGGACCTGATCAAGCTGTCATCGGAGCACCAGGCCGAGATGACCAAGCTGTTCGACCAGACCGTATCCGAGTCCGTCAAGGGTGCCAAGAAGGCCGCCTGACCGGATTCCGACCCTCCCCCCTCGGGACGGTGTGCTTTCGGGCCGCCGTCCTTTTTTTTTCGCCCCGCCGCCGCGAAAATTCGTTATACCGCAGTGCGTTAACGCACTGCGGCATGATCCGGTAGACTCCGGGCATGAGCAAGGAACGCCTGATCAAGAAGTACGCCAACCGGCGGCTGTACGACGCTTCGATCAGCAAGCACGTGACCCTCGAGGACATCCGCGACCTGATCGTGCGCGGCGAAAAGGTGCGCGTGGTCGAGGACAAGACCGGCGAGGACATCACCCGGCTGATCCTGCTGCAGGTCATCGCCGAACAGGAGCAGTTCGGCAAACCGATCCTGACGAGCCAGCTGCTCGAATCGATCATCCGCTACTACGGCGGCCCGATGCAGGACTTCATGTCAGGCTACCTCGAGCAGAGCGTCGCCACGTTCATGCGCCAGCAGGAAAACGTGCAGCAGCAGATCTCGCAGATGCTGACCAGCGCGCCGCCGCCGATGAATGCGATGGCGGAACTCACCCGCCAGAACATGGAAATGTGGAACCGCATGCAGGAAGGCATGCTGGCGCTGATGGTCCCGCCACGGAAAACACGTGCCGCCGGCGAACCCGAGGATCCACCCGCCTCCGACGAACCGACCGCCGCCTGAAAAGGGGGACGCATCCCTTTCTCGGCTGCGCGAGAAAGGGATGCGTCCCCCTTTTCCCCTTTTCATCAGGCGCTGCGGCTGACCGCCGCGGCGTGCTCCCAGGCAAGCATCGCCCGCTTGCGCTCCACCCCCCAGCGATAGCCGCCGAGATCCCCGTCGCGCCGCAACACGCGGTGGCAGGGAATGAGCCATGCGACCGGGTTGGCGCCGACCGCCTGGCCGACGGCGCGACTCGCGCCGGCCTGGCCGATCGCTGCCGCGAGCGCTGAATAACTGGTCGGGCCGCGCGAGCCGAGATCTAGCAGCGCCTGCCAGACCTTGAACTGGAAATTCGTGCCCGCCGGTGCCACTGTGATGGCGCCACTGCGCTTGACGAAGATCTGCCGCGCGACAGCCGCGATGGCTGCGTCGTCCCGTTCGATCGTCGCGCGCGGCCACTGCTCGGCCAGCTCGAGGAATGCCGCGGAATCCCTGCCATCGACGAACGCCAGTCGCACCAGCCCGCGCGGCGACAGCGCTGCGTGGACCCGGCCGAATGGCGAATCAGCGAATCCATGGCGCAGCCGGATCCCCGCACCGCCGTCCTTGTACTCGCCTGGGGTGACCGCCTCGAAGTTGACGAACAGGTCGTGCAGCCGCCCGCCACCGGACAGCCCGGCGGCCCAGGCGGCGGTCAATACCGATCCGCGGTCTTTCAGCTCGCGCTTGGCCGATGAGAGCGCGACGGTGCGCAGGTACCGTGTGGGCGACAAGCCGGCCCAGCGGCGAAACTCGCGCGAAAAATGAAATACGCTCAGGCCGGCAACGCGCGCCAGTTCATCGAGGCCCGGCTGGCTTTCGTGCTGCTGGTCGATGTAGGCGATCACCCGCTCGATGCGGCGGAAGCTCGCGGACTCGCTTGCATTGGATTCGTTCATGGAACTCATGCGCCCGGTTGTTGGCCTGTTGGCGCGAGAGTGCGGCCGCGGCTTGCAGACGGCAACCCGGTTCTTGCTGCCGCCTCACTCATCCTTGCGGCGCTTGCCCATGAGGTCGCCGATCGGCAGCGTGCCGCTTTCGTTGAACGGGATTGACCGCAGGAGGCCGAGCCGGGTCGACAGCTTGCCCTTCAGCCGGTAACCGATCTCCTCGCGTGACTGGCGATCGCCGCTTGCGATCTTGAACAGGGCCGCCGCCGCGTTCGCCGTCACGATCATGTCGAACTCCGCCTCGCCCCGCGCCGGCACCGTGAACTCGCGCGCCGAAACGCCGTTGGCAAACGGCTCGTCGGCGAGCTCGACGTCGACAGCGAGACCGGTAACCGGCAGTTCGATGTCGTTCGGATTGCGCACGCGCAGCCGCACCTCGAGGCGCTGCTCGAACAGGCTCGCGTCCACCGCGCGCATGCCGACAAAAGAGATCTGCGGGGTTTCGAGGTTGCGCGGAATAGCCGCGCAACCGGCGAGGCCAAGCGCGCAAATCAAGGCGAGAAGCAGCTTTTTCATGGGAGGTGATCCTACCGGACTTGACTAGTACTAAGTTAGTAGTATTATCCAGTCCGTAACGCTGTGAAACGGGTAACCATTCGTGGAACGAGATACCACCTTATCGCCCGGTGACGGCGCTCCCGACGACCAGGAGCGGCTGTCGCAGAAGTTTCAGCGCGAACTCAACGCCGGCCTCGTCGGCCTGGTCCTGCTGGCCGTCCTCGAGCAGGCCGATGAAGACCTGTACGGCTACCAGATCGCCAAGCGCCTGCAGGACCTTGCGGACGGCAATCCGCCCGTCAAGCAGGGCGCCCTTTATCCGGTGCTGCGCCAGCTCTCAGCCAATGGACTGCTGGCGAGCCGGATCGTGCCGTCTTACGCTGGCCCGCCGCGCCGCTACTACCGCATCACTGCGACCGGGCGCAGCACCCTCGCCGAATGGCGCGGCATCTGGCACAGCACGCGTGATTTCGTCGATGGGTTTATGGATTCGAACGGAGCACCCTCATGAACGACCGGACCGCCCCACGCTCGATCGAGCAGTACCTCGCGGCGCTGCGTACCGCCCTTCAGGGTGAAGACCCGGCGCTGATGCAGGACGCGCTCTACGACGCCGAGGAATACCTGCGCGCGGAAGTCGCCGCACAGCCGGGGAAGAGCGAGGCGGACACGCTCGAGTTGATCGCGAGCACCTACGGCGCACCCGAGGAAGTGGCGGAGGCCTATCGCACGACCGAGAAGCAGGTGCGCACCGCGCTCGCGCCGCCGCCGCGCAAGCCCGCGCGCACCGCGCTCGGCCGTTTCTTCGGCGTGTACGGCGATTCCCGCACCTGGACCGCCCTCTTTTTCATGCTGCTGTCGCTGGTCACCGGCATCTTTTACTTCACGATGACCGTCACCGGGCTGTCCATGTCGGCGGGCCTGATCGTGCTGATCATCGGCATCCCGTTCTTCCTGCTGTTCGTCGGCTTCACGCGCGTGCTGGCGCTCGCCGAGGGCCGCCTGGTCGAGGGCCTGCTCGGCCAGCGCATGCCGCGCCGGCCGCTTTATCCGTCCAGGGGCGTGCCGGTCATGGAGCGCATCAAGGACATGCTGGTGGACCGTCGCACCTGGACGACGATGTTCTATTTCCTGCTGATGCTCCCGCTTGGCATCCTCTACTTCGTGATCGCGGTCGTCGGCATCAGCGTCAGCCTTGGGCTGGTTTTCGGCTCGATCGCGGGCCTGCTGTTCGAGGCCGGTATCGGCTCGGGCAGCATCGTGCTGGATGACGGCGTGTTCGTCGGGCCAGCGCCGATGCTGGCGCCGCTTGTGCTGGTGTTCGGCGTGCTGTTGCTGACTGCCGTGATGCACCTCGTGCGCGGCATCGGCCGCGGCCATGGCACGCTCGCCAAGCACCTGCTGGTCGCGCGCACCGACGCAGCCTGAACGCAGACGCAGCCTGAACGAACACGCAACTCAACGCATGCGCTCCACATGACGCCGGCCCTGTTCCTGCTGCTGCTCCTCGAGCAACAGGCCATCGTGCCGGCGCCCGCCGCCGCTGCCGCCCGCTGCCTGCCGGATGACGCCGGTTTCCTGTCGATGAGACTGCGCGGCAGCATCGAGGCCGAAGTCCAGTGGCGCCCGCCCGCGCTCGAATGCACGGGTATGTCCCGCCCCGACGGCCGCGGCCTGCGGCTGCGATTTGCCGGGCCACTCGCCGGCGGCGGCGAGCTCGCGATCGTGTTTGCCGCGCCGGAACTTGCGATGGGCGTCTCCGCGCGCGGCGTGCCGGTCAACGTGACGCTGCTCGACGCCGGCGGCGAACGCATTTACGGCACGCTGGGCGACGACCGCTGTGTGTTCGATGAAGTCGAACAGCGGCCGATCGAGCACGCGAGCCTGCCGCCGCTCAGCTTCCTGGTCAGCGCACGCGGTTTCTGCACCGCACCGGCGCGCGCGGTGGACGGCGACGGCGCGGTGCTCCTGACGCGATTTGATTTCGTCGGGATCGTCAGTTATCGCGCGGACGAAGTTGGCGCCGCGGACCTGTTTCCGCAACTGCCGCATTCCACGGTGGAGGTGATCACCTCCAGCGGCCGGCATCGCTTCAACGTCTGGATCGCGGACAACGAGCAGAGCCGCGAGCGCGGCCTGATGTTCGTCAGGGACCTGCCGGCCGACCAGGGCATGCTGTTTCTATTCGAACAGCCGCAGATCGCGAGTTTCTGGATGAAAAACACGTACGTACCACTCGATCTCGTGTTCATCGGGGCGGATGGCCGCGTCGTCAACATTGCCCACGATACCGAACCGTTTTCGCTGGCGCCGATCGCATCGGCAGCGCCCGTCGAGGCGGTGCTGGAGGTCCCTGGCGGAACGGCTGCCCGAGTCGGACTTGCAGCCGGGGATCGAGTCCAGCTCAACCCGGTTGGCGGCAAAACCGGAGACCTACAGTGAGGCCAGGTACCTCAAGCGAGCTTGCGTTGGTCCGAAGGCACGGACCGCAGTGTGTTAGCGGTGTTGTGCGATAGCAACAACCCGAGTGGAGCGTTCGGTGGTCGGAGCGCCAGGTTTTATCGTAATTGCCGCAGCTTAGTAACCAGTCAGGTGATCTGATGATGCCTGGCAGCAATTTACAGTCACTACGCCCGACTGTTGCTTTTTTTCGTCAACACTGTTACTTCTTGGCACGATGCGTTTATTATGGCCGCCACATCGGTGGGACGGCTTGGTAATCGCGCTGCGGCGGTTGCTACGGCTGGTGGGCAATTCAGAAATCGTGAAAGGCAATGGCCCGGATCCTATTGCCTGACCACATCATCGGAATCGGCAGGAGGACTCCATGACGAATCGCAATATCACACGCGCTGTGCGTCTCGCTCTCGTGACGGCAGGGGCGATCAGCGCCTCGACGTACGCCGTAGTGAGTACGGCCCAGGAATCTCTCGGAGAGGTCTTGGTGACGGGTTCGCGCATCAAGCGCGCGGATATCGACAGCGCCAGTCCGGTTACGGTGCTCGGCCGGGTCGACCTGGAGATGACCGGCATGCTGGACGTCGGCGATTTTCTGCAGAAGACGCCATCGATGTCCGGATCACCGATCGGCACGACGACCAACAACGGCGGCGACGGTTCCGTTCGGATCGACATGCGTGGCTTGAGTGTTGACCGCACCCTGACGCTGGTCAATGGCCAGCGCGTTGTGGACGCAGGTGACTTCCAGGCCATCCCGTCCAACATGATCGAGCGCATCGAAGTCCTCAAGGACGGCGCTTCGGCCGTGTATGGTGCCGACGCCGTCGCCGGCGTGGTGAACATCATTACGCGGCGCGACTTCGAAGGCGTCGAATTGACCGCGGAGACCGCGGACTGGTTCGACAGCGCAGGCCGGCAGAATGCCTACGGCATTATCGCCGGCACCACATTCGAGCGCGGCAATTTCGTATTCGGTGCCGAATTCGTCGATCAGGACGAGGCCTACCAGTCGGACGTTCCATGGGCGTTCATGCAGGATACCTCCTACATCTACCCCGAAGGCTGCGAGCGCCAGCCGGCCGCGCCGTACGACGGCACGCCCACGGGCGGTTGCTACCGGCTCGGCTCCTCGTCCATTCCGGAAGGGCGGTTCAGGCAGATCGGGCAACGCACGCTCAACGGCGTGCCGGTGCTGGACGCCATGGGCAACCCGACACCGTGGCCGTTGATGCTGATCGGCACGCCGCAAGCCGGGCCCAATCAGGCGGGTACGCCGATCGTGCACGACGGGCGCAACTACAATTACGCGCCGGTCAATTACCTGCAGACCCCCTACAAGCGCACCAACCTGTTCGCGGAAGGGCATTTCGACGTGAGCGACAACGTGCGGTTCAACGCCGAGTTCCGCGGCAACTTCCGCGAATCGGCCCAGGAACTTGCGCCGACGCCACTGTTCTGCGACAACGGCGACCCATGTTTCGATGTAGGTCAAGGCCCGGGTAATCTCGGCATTTCCGGCGACAACTTCTATCTGCAACAGGCGATCACGAACTTCAACGCGACGAACGATCCCGCCGTGTCCGGCTTCGACGACCTGCCGTTGGGTGTAGGGGCCGTCACTGTCCGCCGGCGCATGTTCGAGCAGCCGCGGCGCTTCGAGCAGGAAATCACCCAGTGGCAGTTCGTGGCCGGGCTGGAAGGCACCGTCGCCGAAATGGACTGGGACATCTACCTCAACCGCGGCATCCGCGAGCGGTCGGATCGGGATTTCGGCCAGTACAACGGCGCGCGCCTGGCGCAGGCGCTCGGCCCCTCGGCCGATCTCGACGGTGACGGCGTTCCCGAGTGCTATACGGATGTCAGCAATCCGTCGACGCTGATCGCGGGCTGCGTGCCGATGAACCTGCTTGGCGGCGGTTCGGTCGTGCGCGAGACGGGCGCACCGACCGTCTCGACCGTGTCGCAGGAAATGCTCGATTTCGTCACTTTCACGCTGAACGACTCGTTCGTGACCAGGAGCTTGAGCGCCGGCGCCAGCGTTTCGGGTGATTTCCGTCGTCTCTTCTCCCTGCCGGGCGGCGAGCTGAGCTGGGCTGTGGGCGGGGCCTACTGGAAGCAGGAATTCCGCAGCCAGCCGGACTCCGGAAAGTCCGCGGACGCGGTGACTGGCAACGCCTTTTCACCAACCACCGGCGACCTGGCCAATACGGGCGTCTTCCTCGAAATCCTGGCACCGGTGTTCGACAACGACACGCAGTCGCTCAACCTGAAAGCCGGCTACCGCTACGACGACTGGGACGAGTTTACCGGTGACGACACCTGGCAGGTCGGCCTGGAATTCCAGGTGTTGGAGGACCTGAAGATTCGCGGCACCGCGGGTACCATCTTCCGCGCGCCGACGATTACCGACCTGTTTTCCGGCACGTTCGACAGTTTCCCGACCTTCGCTGATCCTTGTGATCCAACCGGTGGACCGATTGCGCCGGGATGTAACGGCCAGAACGCGCCGGCCGGCGAAAACCAGTTGCTGGCGAAAGTGGGCGGCAATCCGTTCCTCCAACCCGAGACCGGCGACACCCTCACCGTGGGTCTCGTGTGGACGCCAACTTTCGGTGACCACAATCTGACCGCGACGCTCGACTACTGGAAGACCGATATCGATGACGCGATCAGCAATCTGGGCGTCCAGTTCATCCTCAACGACTGCTACGTCGAACTGAACCAGAACTCATGCGCTCTGGTCACACGCCGCGCGGCGGACTTCGGCATCCAGCAGGTGCTCGACGGCCCGCTGAACGTGGCCAAGCAGGGCGCGGAGGGCATCGACACCGAGCTTCGCTGGAACTTCAACTCGAGCGTCGGTAACTGGCAGGCCGCGCTGCTGTGGGTGCATCTGCTCGAGCGCACCAAGACACCGTTCCCGGATGCTGACGAGGTCGACCTGTCCGGCCGCTTCACGGACCCGACCCAGCAGGACGGTGGCGCATACGCCGAGGACAAGGCCAACTTCTCGTTGCAGTGGGCGTGGCGTGATCTCTCGATCGGCTACCTGGCCGAGTACATCAGCGGCCTCGATGCCGATACGTTCTGCAACTGCGGTGCGGGAAACTCGACCTTGCCGGATGGCACCCCGGTCTACATCCAGAGTATCGACTCCAAGCTGTACCACGACATCACAATCTCCTACGACCTGAGTCGACTCGGCTTGAAGGTGACCGGTGGTGTCACGAACCTCACCGAAGAGGAGCCTCCGTTCATCGACACCGGGTTCAACGCGACCACCGATCCATCGACCTACCGGCTGTTCGGCAGGGGATACTTCGTGCGTCTCGGCTGGAAGTTCTGATCGGCTGACAGCAGCCGGCAGTGACGAAGAAGGGCCGCTTCGGCGGCCCTTCTTTTTGCGGGACCGCGCTTGCGCACGATCTGACTCTACCCTGCCACTTGCCGCCAGAAGACGTCCTGGTCGACCAGTTCATACAGCGCCCCGGCTTTCGCCGCAAGGTCGGCCCCGGCCCCGCCGAGGCGGTCGGCGTCCAGATGCCACTGCAATGCGAAATGCCGGGCGGCTTCCCGCGGCGTCGCCGCCAGCGAGGAGTCGATATGGCTGAGCGGCGCATCACCGCAGATGAACCAGTCGAATCCGACGAGGCGATCCCGATCGCGGATCTTGCCGATCAGCAGCGTGCCGGGCAATACCCAGGCCGGCTTGGCCTCGACCATCACGCTCGCGACGATGCCGCGGCGCATCAACCGGTTGACCGCCGCGTCCATTTGCCGGCTGATCCACGCCTGCAGCGCCGGGTCATCCACAGTGCCGGGCTTCCGGGGCTTGGCCATGCCGATTACCGACCGCGTGCCTCGATTATCCAGGCCAAGGGTAAATCGTGGTCCGGAGCCAGCAACGGACCGGATCGTTCGACCATCAGTCGTTCGCGCAGCCCGGCGGCGAGCCGCTCGAACGCGGGCTGGTCCAGTGCACTGCCGGTCATCGCAGCCATACGCGCGGCATAGTCGTCCAGCTCGGTTTCCATCCGCGCGAGCCAGTCCAGCACTTCGCCCGGATCGAAGCTCGGAAGCTGCTCGTGCAGCCGCCCGACGTCGGTATAAAGGCGCGCGAGCGTGTCGCCGGCGACGTGCTCGCCATGGTGCTCGATGATCCGCTCGAGTTCCGCGACCGCCGGCGCGAGACGTGAGGCGGCGGTCTCGTAGGGTGCCCGGTCCGCGCCCCGAACCGCCGCGAACCCGGCTCGGAACATCTCCTCTGCAAGCGGCACAAAGCGGCATTCCTGGACACGGCCGATCGCGTCCAGGCTGGCGGTGCACTCGCGGTGAATGCTGCCGGCGCGATGGTGGATCAGCAGCGCCAAACGGCCGCCCGGCGCCAGCAGCCGGGCCGCTTCCTCGACCGCTTCGAGCCCGGCATACTCGACGCCGAACTGGCTCGTGACCAGGTCGAAAGCCCGCGATTGCAGCGGAATCGAGCGCGCATCGCACACGAGTCCCTGCACGCCCGGAAAGCGCCGGCGGATGTTGGCAATCGCCGCGGCGGAGATATCCACGCAAATGATGTCCGGCGGAGCGGAGGCGCAGACGTCGAGCGCGCACTCGACCACGGCGCCGTTGCCGCTGGCGATGTCGACCATCGTCCGTGGCAGATTCGTGCTAGCGGCCTGAAACCAGTCGCTCCAGAAGGCCCGGATCGCTGGATTCCCGGCGCCGCCCGCGGTCCAGGCACCGATATCACCGGTGCCGCGCCAGTAGGTGTCCCAGCCGCGCGTGGTGCGTTCGGAGTCTGATCTGGATTCGGTTGTCATCCGGCTCATGCGGGATCGACGACAGTCTAGTATAGCGGCGGCAACTCTTTGACAATATTGTAATGAACAGCGAACTGGAACGCTTCAGCGTCACGGCCCGGCGCGCCGTCGAGGCGCGCGAATGGGGCGTCGTCGACGCCTGCGCATCCGAAATCCTGCGCCGCGAGCCGGCCAACGCCGAAGGCCATTTTCTCGACGGGTTGGCGCGCAAGGTGCAAAACCAGCCGCTGCGGGCGATCGAAGCGTTCCAGAAGGCATTGGCCGCGGACCCGCGGCGCTATGATGCTGCGGTCGAACTCGCGAACCAGTATTCGACAGCACGGCGCAACGGGGACGCCGCAAGGCTGCTGGCGCAGTACGAGGATGCGCTGTCCAACAGCCCTGTGTACCTCGATATGGCCGCCACCGTCTACACCGAAATCGGTCTGCCGCAGAAGGCCTGGCCGCTGTACGTCAAAGCCACGGAACTGCAACCCGGCGTCGACCTATTCCAGGCCAATCGCGCGGCCTGTGCGGTGTATCTCGGCAAGTTCGACGAGGCGCGCGAGATCTATCGGGCCCTGTTGCAGCGATATCCGAATCACCGGCGCAATCATTACCACCTGTCCCGCCTCGCGAAGGCCACCGATTTCGCCCATGTAAACCAGATGAAGGCGATCCTGGAGGCGAGCGGCGAACCGCCGGAAAACCATATTCCCTTGTTCTACGGCATTGCCAAGGAGCTCGAAGACCTGGAACAGTGGGTCGAAGCATTCGAGTACTATCGCAGGGCGGGCGATGCCGTCGGCAAGGTCGCCAGGCACGACGTGGCGACCGACATCGCGCTGATCGACCGGATCATCGAGGTCTGCGATGCGGCGTGGCTGGCGGACACCGCCGGAGACACGCCATGTGACGATTCCGGCAAGACGCCGGTATTCATCGTCGGTCTGCCGCGCACCGGCACCACGCTGACCGAGCGCATCCTTTCCTCCCATTCGCAGGTCCACAGTCTCGGCGAAACGCTGTTCCTGCAGATGGTGCTGCGCCGCGAAAGCGGCGTCGCCAGCGTCGAGAACATGACGCCGGAGATGATCTCCGCGCTGGCGGGAAAAGACATGGGCCGGATCGCGAAAGGGTATATGGACGCGGTGAGTTACCGGCTGGGCCCGGAGCCGAATTTCATCGAGAAACTGCCGTTTAATTTCCTGTATCTGGGGTTCATCGCGCGAGCCTGGCCGGACGCACGCATCGTGCACCTCGTACGGCATCCGATGGACGCCTGTTTTGCGATGTACAAACAGGTGTTCACGTGGGCTTACAAATTCTCCTATTCGCTCGACAGCCTGGGCCGTTATTACGTGGCGCACGAGCGGCTCCGACACCACTGGCAGGAAGTGCTCGGAGATCGTCTGGTCGAGGTCGAATACGAGGCGCTGGTGGCGGACCAGGAACCCGAAACCCGCGAACTGCTGGAGCGGCTCAGGCTGCCGTTCGAGCCGGCCTGCCTGGATTTCGAGCGCAACCGCGCGCCCAGCACCACAGCCAGCAATGTGCAGGTGCGGGAAAAAGTGCACGGCGGTTCGGTGCAGCGCTGGAAGCATTTCGCCGCTCAGTTGCAGGGCCTGAAGGAATACCTCGAAAGCGCGGGCATCCGCTGCGAGTGAATGGGTGGGACAGGGCCACAGGCAGTGAACGACCCGGTTGCGCGCATCAGCGCCGGCGCCCGACAGGCAGTCTTCGACGGCGACTGGAAGCGGGTTGCCGCCGGCGCGCGGGAACTGCTGCGGCGCGACCCGCACAGTCCCGAAGGCTGGTTTTTGACCGGGCTCGCGGAAAAGGCCGCCGGCCGGACGGTTGAAACGATGCGGGCATTCGAGCAGGTGCTGTGGCTCGACGCCAGACGCTACGATGCGGCGGTGGAGCTGGCCTGGCTGTACTGGAACGCCCTGCGTCACCGCGAGGCGCGCGAATTGCTGGAATCCTGCGAACCGCTGCTGGCGAACAGCCCGCACTATCTCGACATGGCGGCCACCGTCTGGACCCGGCTGGGGCTGCACGGCCGCGCCTGGCCGCTGTACCGGAAGGCCGACGAACTGCAGCCGGGTGTCGACCGTCTCCAGGCCAACCTGGCTGCCTGTTCGGTGCTGGTCGGGCGCATCGACGAAGCCAGGAACCTCTATCTCGGCCTGCTCGCCCGGCATCCGGACCATCAGCGCAACCACTACGAACTCGCCCGGCTGGAACGTGCGCGGGGCCGCGCCCACGTCGGGCAGATGCTCGAAGTGCTCGAGCGCACGCGGCTGCCGACCGAGAAGAACATTTTTCTCTATTACGCGATCGGCAAGGAACTCGAGGACCTCGGCGCGTGGGACGAATCCTTCGAATATTACCGCCGGGGAGGCGAGGCGGCCGCGGGCCAGGCGCGCGCGGCAGGGTACGACATCGGCGCCGATATCGCGCTGATCGAGCGCATCATCGAAGTCTGTGACAGCCGCTGGCTCGCCACGGCTCCGGTTGCGGAACCGTGCGCGCGCACGCCGGTGTTCGTGGTCGGGTTGCCGCGAACCGGAACCACGCTCACCGAACGCATCATCGCCAGCCACTCGCAGGCCGAGAGTGCCGACGAGACGCTTTTCCTGCAGATCGCGATCAAGCGTGCCAGCGGCCTGTCTTCCGAAGACGACATGAATCCGGAAATCCTGGCGGCGGCGGCGCGCCGCCCCCATCCCCCCCTAGCC
>JBBEAB010000058.1:0-30798 GCA_040899645.1 Steroidobacteraceae bacterium | reverse complement strand
GCGCCGCGTCGCCGCGGACTACCTCGGCATGGTCGATTATCGCCTGGCCGGCCGGCCGCTGTTCATCGACAAGTATCCGCTCAATTTTCTCTACCTCGGGTTCATCGTCCGGGCCTTTCCGCAAGCGCGAATCGTGCATCTGCGCCGGCACCCGATGGATGCCTGTTTCTCGATGTACAAGCAGTCGTTCTTCCGGTTCGCCTACACGCTGGAGGAACTCGCGAGGTATTACGTCGCCTGGGAAGGCCTGCGCCGCCACTGGGACGGGTTGATCGGTGAACGCCTGATCGAGGTCGAATACGAATCCCTGGTATCCGAACCGGAAGTGCAGGTCCGGATGCTGCTGGAAAAGCTCGGCCTCGCGTTCGAATCGGCCTGCCTCGATTTCCATCTGAACACGGCGCCCAGCGCCACGGCCAGTACCGTGCAGATCCGCGAGCGGATGCACACGCGCTCGGTCGGCAAGTGGCGGCACTGGGAACGGCAACTCGCCCCGCTGCGCGCGCGGCTCTTCGCGGCCGGCATCGCCGTTGACTGACGGATCTCTTCAGTTGCGGAAGTTGCCTGCTATCAGATCGAGTCTGTTCTGGTAACGCTGCCGGTCCGAAGCGACCGCGGCGACCTCGACTGCTCTCTTCAGCCAGCGCCGCGTAGCCGCGTTATCGCCGTTCAACTGATAGAACGGGTACGTACGTCAGACTCCATGAGTTCTGCGCCGTTTCGTGGCATGAGTCGGACGGACCGGTAAATCAGCTGGTTGCCGGGGCTTGGTCATGTGGCTCGTCCAGAACGAGCTGCCGCGACTGCATGCCTTCCGGCAGGCCGAGCTTTCGTTCCAGCGGTTCCGCCCATGCCAGCGCGAAATCGATTTCCGCACGGTTGGAAGCGGCGATCCGCTCCGCCTCGAGCCGGCGGGTTTCCGCGCTATACCCCAGTTGCGGTTCTTTAGCGTTGCTCTCCATGACCCCGGGTCCGACCATGGCCGCCAGCTCTTCGGCTTCCGGTTCGTGACCGAAGAATTTCGACAGGGCGCGTACGGTATCGGCGGGCCGCGCCAGGAGGACATCCATGTCCAGGGTGCGCACGTTGAGACTTTGGTACTTGCCGGCATCGACCTGAAAGTTGTACAGACTCGCGGCCCTTACCAGTGCACAAACCTGCAGGAATGTCAGTTGGCCGATGTCGCAAAACTGCGGGAAGCGCTGCGCAAAGTCTTCCTCCCGGATGAAGCTCTTCGCCAGCTCGGGCATCTTGCGCCTGGTATCTTCCGGTTTCTTGAGATTCGACACCAGGAAGCTCTCGAGATCCGAGTACAGGTACAGCTTCCTGTGATCGGGCAGCAACCTGAGGATGTCCGCAATTAGGTTATTGGCCACATTGGTCGCCTTGATCACCGGCGCTTTCCCGGACCGGTAATTCCGGGCCAGCAGCGCCAGATGTGTGAGCAACAGCGGCTTCCATTCGCGATCGGGGATTTTCAGTCGCGGGTCGCGCTTGACATCCGCCAGCCGCCGCAGAATCCACGGTTCCTTCAGGCTGAAGAAGGCGGTGGACTGACCGAGGCAGCGCGCCAGCAGCGTCGAACAGACGAACGCGTGGTGAAAGATGAACGCCGTGCGCGGGCGCTGCTCCCGGTGCAGGTTCTCCAGCGCGACCAGCCCCGCGCTCGGCACGGAGAAACTTCCCTTCGCCAGCGGTTCGAACCGGATGTCGATGAACGGCGCCTGATCGAGGTGCTCCTCGGTGACGATCAGGAAGCGGGTCATATTGCGCTTCGGATCGAAGTCGAAAACGTAAAGCTCGGGGTCGAATAGCAGTGCACGGGGTGCCACGCGCATGTCGCTCGCGTTGATGAGCATCCGGTGCTCCGTCCAGCTATTGAACCCGTCGAACCCGGATCGGGCCGCCGGTATTCGGCCCCGCGGCAAGGTACGAATTCAGCAACGCCGAGCGAATCGTGATTTCATCGCCCACAAAGAAAGGCTGGCGCGGGGTGGGCTCGACCTGCGTCCATTGCTGGCCATTCTCGAGGTCGAGCTGAAATCGATCCCAGGGGAGATTTCGTACAGCGACGATACGGCTTCGGATGCTGTCCACGGATGCCACGACCGATTTCTTCTGCCGTTCCCGCTGCGCGGGCGTCAGGCCAAAATCCGCCTCGGCGGCAGGTGCCGCCGGCGCGACGGGTTCAGGCGGCGAGACCGGAGCGACAACCTGATCGGGCTTCGTTGCCGCGGTTTGCGTCGGCGGACTGCGTTCGGCCGGACGGTTCGCCGCCGGGAGCGGCGATCCGAACAGCGCGTCGTAGCACGCGAGACGGTCCCTGTCATTTGCAATCGAGGCGCAGGCCGGCGCTGCTGGCGCGTCCTGGGCGGCAAACAGCCCGGCAGCGATCAGGATTTCGAGCACGTCGGTACCCCTTTGGCGGCCGTACGCCGATTGACCGCGGCTCAACGACCGGCGAATTTCCCTGCAATCTTCTATTGTACACACCGCCGCTGAACCCGAGGATTCGCCTGTCATGAGTACCGCGAGTCGGCCCGGCCGATTGACGCGGAAGTCGGAGTCCTGGCTCATAATCGCGAGAATGATGAACAAGATGGTGTGCTGGCTGCGCCGGATACTCACTGATGCCGGAATCGCGATCAAATAGCCTTCGGCACTGGGAGACCTACTACCGCGGCGGCGCGCTTGCCAGCTGCCCGCTGGGCTCTTACGCGCACTACACTTTGGAACTGCGCGACGCCTGGGTAGAATTCTTCTCCGCCCTGCCGGACGGCGCACGCGTCCTCGACATCGGCACTGGCAACGGCGCGATCGCGCTGATCGCCTCGCAGGCCGCGGCTGCCCTCGCGAAGCGATTCGAGATCCACGGCACCGACCTCGCCCGGATCGACCCGGTGCGCGACGTAGCGGATGGCGTGCATCTATTCGCCGGCATCCGCTTCCATGCCGGGATTGCAACCGAAAGCCTGCCATTCGAATCCGCGAGCTTCGACGCAGTCAGCGGTCAATACGCGCTCGAGTACACGGCCGTGGATCGCACGCTAGCGGAGATTCATCGGGTCCTCAAGCCCGGCGGCGGCGCGCAGTTCGTGCTCCATCACGTCGATTCGATCGTCGCCCGCAACGCCCGTGAATCGCTTGCGCATTCAGCGCTCGTGCTCGAGGACACCAATATCCTCCGCCGGCTGCGCCGCCACCTGGAGGCCGAGCGGCGCTCGCCTGCCGTCGCGCGTAAGACGCGCGCCGATCTCGCCGCGGCGCTCCAGACTCTCGTCCACGCGGCCGGGCAAACTTCCAACCCGCTGACGCTCAACGTGACCATCGACGCGGTCCAATAACTCATGCACGCCCGCCAGAGTCTCGGTCCGTCGGCGCTCGAACGGGAGATCAACCGCTTCGAGGGCGACCTGCGTGCCGCGGCACGGCGCCTGCAAGATCTCGTGCGTTGCGGGCAGACGCAGGAACAGGTCAGGCACATTGCGGAACTCACACGGACTGCGGGGTTCCTGCCCGATGAACCGCAGCTCCAACACCATGGAGGCGCCCACCTGGTTGGATGGCGGCTGCGCCTGGTGCGCCAGGGTGGCATCGCAACATGACGGTTTCCTTGACCTGCTGGAAATGCGGCGTCGCGCTCGAGTCCTTTACGCCGCCATTCTCCCGCACCGACGCATGCCACGCCTGCCGCGCTGAACTTCATGTGTGCCGCATGTGCCGGTTTTACGACACCAGCAAGGCCAAATTCTGCGCCGAGCCGATTGCAGACGAGGTGCAGGACAAGACCCGGGCCAATTTCTGCGGCTATTTCATCGCGGCCGGCGGCCGGCACATTCCGCTCGACGATGCCGGGAACCGCGCGAAAGCGGCCCTGGAGTCGCTGTTTGGCGCGAAAAAGTGAACTCGTGACGCATTTAGCGCCCCGACCGCCGCCCTGTTGGGACACAATATCCTCGTTCGCCCTCCATTCTGGGTCCCCGCCATGAATATGACCGCTGCTGCCGAAAAACCGCGCCTGTTGTGGGCCAATGTCCTGATGTTCGTGCTCACCCTCGCGGTCGCAGTCATCGTCGTGCCCTGGTATGGATTCACGTTCGGTTACAGCGGGGCGGCCTGGGTCTGGTTCGCCGTCCTGCTCTACGCCAACGGCCTCGCAATTACTGGCGGCTATCACCGCCTGTGGTCGCACCGCACCTACGATGCGCACTGGTCGCTCAGGCTCGTGTACATGATCCTGGGCGCGATGGCGCTGCAGAACAGCGTGCTGGTCTGGGCCTCCGGCCACCGCAATCACCACCAGTTCGTGGACGACAACGACCGCGATCCCTATTCGGCCGGCCGCGGCCTCTGGTTCTCGCACATCGGCTGGATGCTGCGCCGCTATCCGAGCGGCAACGTGGATTTCAGCAACGTGCGCGATCTTCAGAAAGACCCGCTGGTGGCGTTCCAGCACCGCCATTACTACGTGCTCGCGATCGGCCTGAACGTGCTGGTGCCGCTCGCGCTCGGCTGGTTGCACGGCGACCTGTGGGGCGTGTTCCTGCTGGCGGGTGTGCTGCGCCTGGTCGTGAGCCATCACTTCACGTTCCTGATCAATTCCGCTGCGCATGCGTTCGGGCGCCAGCCGTACAGCGACGAGCACAGCGCGCGTGACAACGGCTGGCTCGCCTTCCTGACCTACGGCGAGGGCTATCACAACTTCCACCACCAGTTTACCCACGACTACCGCAACGGCATCCGCTGGTGGCATTGGGATCCGAGCAAGTGGATCATCGCCTCGCTGTCCTGGATCGGGGTGACCCGCAAGCTGAAGCGCACGCCCGACGTCTCGATCCAGCGCGCGCGCCTGGCCATGCAGTTCCGTCGCGTGCAGGAAAGGCTGGAGGCGCGCGGCCCGGCGCTGCCCCACCCGGACCGCGAACACCTGCGCGCCCTGATCTCCCGCGAGTACGACCAGTTCGTCGCCATGCTGGGCGAATGGTCAAAGCTGACCGACGCCTGGTACACGCGGACACGGGAACGCATCGTGCAGCGCTGGGAAGAAGCCAGCTTCCGCGCCGAGACGCGCGCCCTGCTGTTCCAGATGCGCATGCAGCATCGCCGGCTGCAGATCCTGGGCGCCCAGCTCGCCTGATGCCTGGCGCCCTGCCGCGGGCACAACCGATGGCTCGATGCATCCACTCACGGCTGGCGACGACTGCCGCGGCCTGCGTGGCCGCGCTCATGGCGGCCTGCGGCGGTGGCAGCGGCGGTGGCGGCGCGGTCGTGCCCGGCATCGCCTGCTCGGCGAGCAATCAGAAGAACTTCGTCCTCGATGCAGCGCGCCAGTGGTATCTGTTCCTCGAAACGCTGCCCGCGACTGTGGACGTCAATAATTACGCGACCAACCAGGAGCTGCTCGATGCGCTGACCGCGACCGCGCGTGCCCAGGGCCGCGACCGTTTCTTCAGCCACGTGACGACGCCGCAGGCCGACAGCTCGTTCCTGTCGGAAGGCCAGTTCATCGGCTTCGGGTTCCGCAGCCGCATTGATGGCAATCGCCTGCTGGTGCCGGACGTCTACGAAGGCAGCCCCGCAGCGCAGGGCGGGCTCGCGCGCGGCGCGGAGATAACGGACGTGGATTCCGGCAGCGGCTTCGTGCCGATCGCGACCATCCTGGCGACGGACCCGAATCTCGAGCAGGCCTTCGGCGCGGCAAGCGTCGGCGTGCAGCGTGGCCTGCGTTTCGTGCTGGCCGGCGGCCAGCAGTTGCAGGCCACGTTCACCAAGGCCGTCGTGACGATCCCGCCGGTGCCGCCGGGCAGCACCCGCGTCTTCGCGCTGCCCTCGAATCCGTCGGTGCCGGTCGGCTACGTCAACCTGCGCACCTTCATCTCGACCGCCGAGACGCCGCTGCGCACGGCGTACGCGGATTTCCGCGCGCAGGGCATCCAGTATTTCATCGTGGACCTGCGTTACAACGGCGGCGGCCTGGTCAGCCTTGCCGACCTGATGGGCGACCTGCACGGCCGCGATCGCGGCGGCACTGACGTCTGGTCGAACATGCGCTTCAACGCGAGCAAGTCGTCGAACGACGTGGTGCGCCGCTTCCTGTCGCAACCGCAATCGGTCAGCCCAGTGCGCATCGCACTCATTACGACCGGCGGCACGGCTTCGGCCAGCGAGCTCGTGATCAATTCGTTGAAGCCCTGGATCGAGGTTGCAATCGTCGGAGCCGACACATTCGGCAAACCGGTCGGCCAGTCGGCCTTCGATCTCGCCGGCTGCGATTTGCGGCTCCGCCTGGTCACCTTCCGGACCACGAACGCCGACGGCGAAGGCGATTACTACGACGGCCTGGCCGATACCCTTCCCTTCGCCTGTGCGGCCGGGGACGACCTGACACGCGCGCCCTGGGACAGCGCCGAGACTTCGACGGCGGCGGCGCTGTCCTGGCTCGGAACGGGCGCCTGCGGCCAGGTCATGTCGGCGCCGCTGACGCCCTTGCAGAAGGCACAGGCCGGATTCCGGACACCCCAGGCCCGCATCCCCGGGCCAGCCCAGGCCTACCTGCCGGGCCTGTTCTAGAATTCAGGCGCCCCGCGTCCCTCCCGTGACTGTCGCCGATAGGCGACAGCCCTGGGCTCATCGCGCCAAGTGCGTACACGCTGCTCGCTCGTAGCGCCGCAACTGGCTACTCTTGGCGTCCCCTCACGTGGAGAAATCGTCATGGCCATCTGGAAGGACATCGTTGCAAAGGATGGTGAGTCCGAGGGCGCCGCCAGCATGGCGCCGGCAATCAATCGGCCGCGGCCGGAAGCCGTGCCGAGTGCGGCGCCCCAGTCGGCGGCTGCGACCGCCGCGCGCAAGGAGCTGAAGGAATCGGTGATCGCCACCGGCCTGACGTTCGAGGGCAAGATCGAGGGTTCCGGACACGTGCGCATCTCCGGACGCTTCAAGGGTGACATCCACGTGGATGGCATGCTCACCGTCGAGACGGGCGCACACCTGGCGGGCAGCGTGCGCGCCGGATCCGTGATCGTCGCGGGCGAGATCGAAGGCAACATCGAAAGCGCCCACAAGGTCGAACTGCACCAGACAGGCGTCGTCAATGGCGACATCAATGCCGGTTCACTTTCCGTCGCGGGCGGCGCGCGCATGCGCGGCCGCGCCGAGTTCGGCTGGAATGAGACTGGCAGCCCCAAGGGCAGCGGTCGCGCCTGAGCCATGGTGCGGCCGATGAACCGGCACACCGCGACGGTCGGCAAGACGCGGTCCTGCCCGCACTGCAGGGCGACGATCCTGGAGAGCGCCGCGGTCTGCCCGGCGTGCCGTCATCACCTGCGCTTCGAGTCACGCAAGGACGCGCAGGCGGAACTCGCGGGCAAGATCGCGCTGAAAGTCTCCGGCCAGTTTGCGCGGCCGGCGACGGCAGGCGCGGGCGAGTATGCGGTCGTCGTCGTGATCCGCGATGCCCGCGGCGCGGAACTCGCGCGCAAGGTCATCGGCGTCGGCGCGCTGGCGCCGGGCGACGAGCGCGTCGTGGACCTGACGGTCGAGCTGTTCGATCCGCAGGCGGGGCCGTGACGCTGAAGATCGCCGAGTTGCATCACCTGGCGCTCCGCGTCGCGCCGGGCCCCGATGCGGTTGCGGCCGTGCAGCGCTTCTACGGCGATGTGCTCGGCCTCGAGACCGACCATGCGCCCTGGGATCGCGCAGAAGACGGCACGCGGATCAATGCGGGGGTCGGCGCGCAGATCCACCTGGTCCCGGGGACGGCGCGGGCCCGGCTTTCGCCCGGCGAGTTCGACCCGACATCGCCGCACCTGGCACTGGCCGTGGTCTCGATCGATGAGGCACAGGCGGAACTCGACCGCATCGCCGTGCCCTATCGCGTCGTTCATGGCCGGCTGGGCCCCGATTCACGCCAGCTGTTCCTGGTCGATCCGGCCGGCAACCTGGTCGAGCTCCACCAGCTTGGCAGCTGCCGCTGCACCGCGCGCTCGCGCAACGGCGCCGCCCAGGCTCGCGTGTCGGGCACCGTGCTGTTCGCGGACATGCGCGGCTTCACCGCGGTCGCGGAGCGCCTGAGCCCTGCCGAAGTGGTGCCCTTGCTGAACGACTACTTCTCGATGCTGTCGCGCGTCACGGCGGACCACGGCGGCACCGTGTTCCACATTGCGGGCGATGGCCTGATGGCGGGCTTCGGCCTGCCGCAGCCATCGGACGACGCAAGCGGCCGCGCGGTCGCCGCGGCACGCGGCATGATCGCAGGCTTCGGCCGGCTCGCGGCTGACTGGAAATCGCGGCTCGGGCTCGAGACCGGCATCGGCATCGGCATCAATGCCGGCGACGTGATCGTCGGCGACGTCGGCGCGCCGGAACGGCCGAGCTACACGCTGATCGGCGACACGGTCAACGTCGCCGCCCGCCTCGTGCAGCGCGCGCGTGCCGGCGAAGCGCTGTTCTCGCGCTCGGTCCGGCAGTCGCTCGACCCGCCGCCCGGCGGGATCATCGAACTGCCACCCCTCGTCCTGCGTGGCCGTTCGCGGCCGGTCGAGATCTTCTGCATGGCGTCCAGCATGCGCCTCGACCTGCGCCCTGCGGCCGCCTGAGCGGCCTCAATCCCAACGGGGGAGTGGGCGGCTGGACCACCACGGTATAATGCGACAAACCCGGGCGGGCTGTCGGCAAGCGGCGGAACTGTCCCGTACCGAGGCCGTCTATCGGTCTCGGCCCATCAACTGCAACGGGATCTCGACTCCATGCCACTGGCTGTTTCAACCGCCGCACGCGCGGTCAGCGGAATCTGCGCCCTGTTCGCCCTCGTGGCGCTGACCGGCTGCGAAGGGGCCTTCGGCGAGAGCCCGCCGCACGCAGCGCCCTCCAGTCCCTTTGCGGAAGCCTCCGATGGCCAGGTGGAACTCTCCTGGGGCGCGGTCACCGATGCCGACGGCTATATGATCCTGTGGACCGACAGCACCGAGCCTGGTGCCCCTTTCAGCAATGTAATCAATGACATAACTGGCACGACCTACGTGCACACCGGGCTCGTGAACCTGCGCACCTACCGCTACCGTATCGTCGCCCAGACCGGTGGCGGACGCGGCCCGGAGAGCATCACGGTCAGCGCGACACCGGGGCCGGTGCCGGGACCCATTGAATGGACCGTCGTGACCGCCGAGAACCCGGGCAACTCGATTCATTTTTCGCCGGCCACCCTGGCCACCGGCTACCGGATCTACTTTGCCAGCACGGAAACCGCGCTCGCCGGCCGGCGTCCGTTCGCCTTATTCGAGGCGGCGACCACGAGCCCGGCGGTACGCGCCACCATCCCCCTGACCCTGCCACTTTTCTACCGGGTCTTTGCGATGAACGACGAGCGCATCGGTGTCGGCGGTCCGGTTGCGATGTCGCCGACCCATGCCGTGACGACGCACGATCTGCCGCGTACCGGCCTCGCATTCGGCGACCCGAATGACGACGATTGCCTGGACCTCCCGACGGCCGCCGGCATGGTCAATGCGACGGCCTGCACGGCGGGTTTTACCGCGCGGGTGCTGGCGGAGGCGGGACTCGCGGACCTGTTCGCTGCCGGCCGCACGAGCGGCGATTCGCGCTTCGCCGACTTCTCCGGCGACCGGCGCGACGACCTGTTCAGCAATACGCTTTCGCTTGCCGACGACACGGCCTCGATCGCGCTGCTGCATGTGAATCAGGGCACGGGCAACTACCAGACCTCGGCCGGCGTATCCGCGCTCGGCATCGGCGGCTTTGGCGGCACCGTGCTGGCGGCGGATCTCGACAACGACGGCGACCTCGACCTGTTCGTGCCGAATGACCACACGCGGGGCGATGGCGCGCGGAACTGGCTGTTGCGCAATGGCGGCGGCGGCGTCTTCACCGATATCGCGGTGGCCGCGGGCGTCGACACCAACCCGGCCGGGGCCGCCTATGTACCGCGCGGCGGCCAGGCCGTCGATTTCAACGAGGACGGGTTCGTCGACCTGCTGTTCGGTTCGCGGCTCCTGATCAACGATGGCGACGGCAGCTTCAGCGATGGTAGCGCCGCGGCCGGCATCCCGGTGCTGGCTGACCAGGGCCTGAAACTGATCGACGTCGACGCGGACGGCGATCTCGACCTGGTCCACCACGACGGCTCCGTCACGCGCCTGCACTTGAACACGGCCGGCGTGTTCGCGGCCGGGACGATCGTCAGCGAAAGCGCGCTGCCCAGCTTCGGCTTCGGGCTCAATGCCTGCGACCTGAACAACGACGGCTTCGAAGACGTGCTGATCGCGGACAATGTCACGGCGACCGGCACCGGCGTCCCGAAACTGCTGATCAACGTCGCCGGAACGCTGATGCCATCGGGCGTGCAGCGCGAGGTCACCGCCGGTTCAAACGACCTGGTTGCGCACAACGACCTGATCGCCTGCGGCGACATGGACAACAACTCCACGCTGGACATCGTGGCGCGCTGGGGCACGAACTACCGCTTGCTGCGCGGCGCACTGGCGCTGACCAAGCGGATTCGCATCCGCGTGCTGGGGGCCGGCGGCGAGCGCAACCAGCAAGGCCGGATCGTGCGGATCGCGCCGGTGGATGCGCCGACGCGCGTGATGAAGCGCGTGATCGAGTCCGGTTCGGGGCTGCATGCCCAGAACCAGTACGACCTGATCGTCGGCGCGCCATGGACCGGCGAGTACTCGATCGCCGTGCGCTTCGCGTCAGGCACCGTGACCGCGACCGCCGAACCGGGCGATGACCTGACGATCTTCGCCGACGGCCGCGTCGTCGAAGGCCTGCAGTAAGCGTTCGGGGATTCCGCTCCGGCACTCCGGGGAGTAGCCTTCCGGTCGCAGCGATTGCCGCAGGAGGAGACAACCATGAAGACGCGTTCCTGCGCCCGCCGGCGCGCCGGTCGCGTGGTAGCTCTGGCGGTCATCCTGGGGCTCCGGACCTCCGGCGCGGCGGCGGCTTCGCCCGACTACGAAGTCTGGGTCATCGACCAGTCGGACAGCCGCGGTCTCGATCACGGCGGCACCGTGTACCTCTTCCCGGGGGAGCAATTCGCCGATGGCCGGGTTCCGGGCCCGGACGCGGCCGCGACCATCGATCTGGGCGGCGCCAGCGCCGCCCTCTGCCGCGAGCGCACCGGCGCCAACCCGGTGCGGCCGCACATGGTGCTGTTCGACGCCGCGGGCGATTACGCGGTGATCGCATTCGTAGCCAGCGGCCACGTGCTCGTACTCGACGCGGCCGCCAGGGCCCCGGTCGATTGCATTCGCACGACGCAGTCGCCGACCGGGCGCCAGGCGCATGCGGCATTCCCGTCGCCGGACGGGTCCTACATCCTGGTCGCGAATCAGAACGGCAAGCGGCTCGAGCGCATCGATTCGGATTTCAAACAGCGCAGATTCACCCACAAGCCGGAGGCGACACTCGACCTGGCGAGCTGTACGACGCCTTCGGGCAGGGCCTGCCAGGATCCGGCACTGCGGCCCGACAACGCGCCCATCTGCCCGGTTCTCGTCCGCGACGGTGATCTCGCGTTCGTGACGCTGCGCGGCGGCGGGATGCTGGTCGTCGATCCGCGGCCGACGCCGATGCGGATAGTCGCCGAATACGACATGCACAACGTTCACGGCAACGGCTGCGGCGGACTGCAGACCCGCGGCCGCGTCTACCTCAACTCCGGCGGCCGCCCGGGTCCGATGGAACATCTGCATCTCTACGGATTCGACGTCTACCGCTTCGCGCTCGAGGCGTTCGGCCGGGGCGGGCCGACCGTCAACGCCCCAGCACCCAAGGTCGTGTACCAGGTCGACGGCGCCCACGACTCGCACGGCATGGCGCTCACCGGGCGTCGAGGCCGCTATCTGTGGGTCTTCGACCGGCACGCCGACACGGTCGAGATTTTCGCAACGGCCGATGACCGCCACGTTGCGACCCTGCCGCTGAACGGGAGGCTGACCGGAAATGCGGCACCGGACATCAGCGACGTCGCGCCCGCGGGCGACCTGGTCTTCGTCGCCCTGCGCGGCCCCACGCCGCTGTCCGGCGACCCGCACAACGCCAGGGGCGACACGCCGGGCCTCGGTGTCATCCGGGTCAGCGACGGCGGCCGGGGGGGCGAGCTGGCCGGCATCGTCCGGTTCAGCAATGTCGGCGCGGACGGCGTGGAGCGCGCCGACCCGCACGGACTCCGGGTCCGGCGCCTGCACTGAGGCGCGCGCTAGGGAAGCTCTGCACAGGTGGCGTGGGCGCGGCCGTGCGGCCACGGCGTTGCGCCCTCCTCGTGTGGATTCACCACACTTCGTCGGTCGCGCCTGGTGGCCGCGCGGCGCGCGTGCAACGCGCCTCACGCCACCTGTGCAGAGCTTCCCTAGGCCAGCGCCTGGTCGAGGTCCGCGAGCAGGTCCGCCGTGTCCTCGATGCCGATGGACAGCCGCACCAGCGAATCGCTGATCCCGAGCTTCGCCCGCGCCTCGGGCGGCACCGATGCGTGCGTCATGATGGCCGGGTGATCGACCAGGCTCTCGACGCCGCCCAGGCTCTCGGCCAGCGTGAAGAGTTCGAGGCGCTCGAGGAAGCTGCGCGCCTCCGTCAGCCCGCCCTTCAGGAAGAACGTGACGATGCCGCTGCCGCCGGCCGCCATCTGCCGGCGCGCCAGCGCATGCTGCGGATGCGACGCCAGGTGCGGATACAACACGCGTTCGATGCGCGGGTGCCGCGTCAGGTGCTCTGCGATCGCGAGCGCGCTCTCGGAGCACTGGCGCATGCGCAGCGGCAGCGTCTTGAGGCCGCGCAGCGCGAGAAAACTGTCGAATGGCCCGCTGACCGCGCCGATCGCGTTCTGCAGGTAGCCGATGCGCTCGCCGAGCGCCGCATCGCGCACGATCGCGACGCCCCCGACCATGTCCGAATGGCCATTCAGGAACTTGGTCGTCGAGTGCATCACGATGTCGGCGCCGAGCTCGAGCGGACGCTGGATGCACGGCGTCGCGAAAGTGTTGTCGACGACCAGCAGGATCTTGCGCGCGCGCGCAATCCCGGCGAGCGCCGCGATGTCGACCAGGCGCAGCATCGGGTTGGTCGGCGATTCGATCCAGATCATGCGCGTGCGCGGCCGGATCGCCGCGACCGCGTTCTGCGGATCGCTCAGGTCGGCAAACGTGAAGTCGATCGCAGCGGAACGCCGGCGCACGCGCTCGAACAGGCGGAAAGTGCCGCCATAGAGGTCGTCCATCGCGATCACGTGGTCGCCGCTGTCCACGAGCTCGAGCAACGTCGCGGTCGCCGCCATGCCGGACGCGAACGCAAAGCCCTGCGTGCCGCCCTCGAGGTCCGCTATGCAGCGCTCGAAGGCCATGCGCGTCGGGTTCTGCGTGCGCGAGTATTCGTAGCCCTTGTGTACGCCCGGGCTGCTCTGCGCAAAGGTGGAAACTGCGTAGATCGGCGGCATCACCGCCCCGGTCGTCGGATCCGGGGACTGCCCGGCGTGGATCGCGCGCGTCGCGATGCCCTGTGCCTTCCTTGAATCTTTCATCGGTGTCCTCAGTGGGTCGTGGCCGTGCCCATCTGCCGGCGCAGGTAGTTAAGCACGTCGGCACGCGTGATCAGGCCATGGAACTGGCCCTCGTCCATCACCGCCGCGTAGGGTTGCACGTCGAGCATCGCGACCAGGTTGCGCAGCGCCAGCGTCGGCTCGACGACCAGGAAATTCGTGTGCATCGCCTTGCGCACCGGCTCGTTGAAGCGCTGCGGGTCGCCGAAGGCATGGCGCATGATGTCGTCCTCGTCGATGAAGCCGACCAGCCGGTCCGCCTCCATGACCGGGAGCTGGCTGAATCCGGCATTGCGCAGGCGATTGTGCGCGGTCGTCAGCACGTCGTCGGGCCCGACGGTGATCGTCGCCCGCTCGCCGTGCGGCCGCCCGACGAGGTCGCGCAGGTTGCCGTACTGGGTCCGCTGGGTGAAGCCCTGGTCCTCCATCCAGAAGTCGTTGAACAACTTTGACAGGTACTTGTTGCCGGTGTCGCAGGCGAACGTGACCACGCGCCGCGGCTGTTTCTGCTCGCGGCAGTAGCGCAGCGCCGCGGCAACGAGCGTGCCGGTGGACGACCCGACCAGCAGGCCCTCCTTGCGCAGGATCTCGCGCGCGGTCGCAAACGACTCGGCATCCGGGATGCTGTAGGCCTTGCGGCACATCGAGAAATCGCAGATGTCGGGGATGAAGTCCTCGCCGATGCCCTCGACCAGCCAGGAGCCGGCGCGGCCGTAGCTCCCCTTGTTGACCTGGTCGGCGAGCACCGATCCTTCCGGGTCCGCCAGCACGATCTCGACCGACGGGGCGTGCTCGCGGAAACACTGCGTGAGGCCCGCGATCGTGCCGCTCGACCCGATGCCGACGACGACCGCGTCCACGCGACCCTGCATCTGCTCCAGGATTTCCGGACCGGTGGTCTCGGCATGCGCTTTCGGGTTGTCGGGATTACCGAACTGGTTGATGTGATACCAGCCATTCTCCCGCGCCAGCCGGGCGCCGAGATCCTGGTAGTACTCCGGGTGGCCCTTCTCCACGTCCGACCGGGTCAGCACCACTTCCGCCCCCATGGCCCGCAGGTTGAAGATCTTCTCCTGGCTCATCTTGTCGGGCAGCACCAGCACGACGCGATAGCCCTTCTGCGCCGCCACCAGCGCAAGACCGAGACCGGTGTTGCCGGCGGTCGCCTCGATGATCGTCCCGCCCGGTTTCAGGTCGCCGCGTCGCTCGGCCTCCTCGATCATGGACACGCCGATGCGGTCCTTGATCGAACCAGCCGGGTTCATCAGCTCGAGCTTGAGGTACAGCTCGCACTCCCCCGTTTCGAGCCGGCTCATCTTCATCATCGGCGTCCTGCCGACCATGTCGAGAACGTTGCCGTAGACCTTCATGGTTGTCGCTCCGTCCCGCGGACGCTACTGTGAAGCGGATTGTAACGGGAGACGCGTGGTGGATTGGCCTTCGTTGGCAACGGTCCGGCCGGTCCCGCTGCCGAAAGGCCTGCGATGACGGAGAAGGCCGACCGGCTGCGGGGTGTGCTGCTGATGCTCGCGGCCGTCGGCGTCTTCTCGATCATGGATGCGTTGATGAAACAGCTGACCCTGCGCTACCCGCCGCTGCAGGTCGCCTGCCTGCGCGGCGCGAGTTCGCTGCCCTTCGTATTCCTGATGTATGCGCTGACCGGGCGGCTCGCGGCGCTCCGGCCGATGCGCTACGGCCTGCACTTTCTGCGCGCCGTCTTTGCCGTGTTGATGCTCTGGGGTTTCCTGTGGGCGCTCGCGCGCGCGAGCCTGGCGGACACCTACGCCATCTTCATGAGTGCGCCGCTGCTCGTCGTCCTGACGGCATCGCTGATGCTCGGCGAAAAAGTGGACCGCCACCTGTGGCTCGCGATCATCGTCGGTCTCGCCGGCGTGTTCGTGATGCTGCGCCCGAGCGCCTCCGGTTTTGTCAGCCTTGCCGGCCTTGCGGCGCTCGGCTCGGCGCTCGCCTATGCGCTGGTCGTGGTGATGGTGCGGGTGCTGTCCAGGACCGAAACGACGGCTTCGATGGTGTTCTGGTACCTGGTCCTGCTGGCCCTCGGCGCGGGGGCGCTCGCGGCGCCCGGCTGGGTGGCGATCCTGGCCTCCGACTGGCCCTGGATCGTCGCGGTGGGCCTGGCCGGCTGGGCCGGCCAGCACCTGATCACCGAGGCATTCAGGCTGGCGCCGGCCTCGCTGATCGCGCCCTACGAATACACGGCCCTGGTCTGGGGCATCGGTATCGACTGGGTGGTCTGGCAGACGCTGCCGGGCGCCCGGATGCTGGTCGGGTCGGCGATCGTCGTCGCGGCCGGACTCTATCTGCTGCAGCGCGAGCGGCGGGCCAGTCGGACATGAGCGTGCTAAGGTATTCGGCAGCAGAAAATCCAGGGGAAGGGCAGTCAGATTGACAGGAGAGATGATATGGACATGAACCTCAGGCGCGGTTCGCGCCTCCTTGCAGCTGGCATTGCCTCAATACTGGCCGCGCACGGCGCTGCCGCGCAGGAGCCGGCGGACGCATTGCTTGAAGTCGTCGTCACCGGTACGCGCGTTGCCAATCGGTCTTCGTTGGAGACTGCCGTCGCGGTCGACGTCGTATCCGGCGAGTCGCTGCAGAACGGCGGCGTCACCGAACTGAACCAGGCCCTTTCCGTCGCACTGCCTTCGTTCAATTTCCCGCGCCCGGGTCTTGCCGACGGCACGGATACGATCCGGCCGGCGACGCTGCGCGGCCTCGCGCCGGACCAGACGCTGGTGCTGCTCAATTCGAAGCGCCGTCACGCGTCGTCGCTCGTCAACGTCAACGGCACGATCGGACGCGGCGCGGCCGCGGTCGACCTCAACACGATCCCGACGGCGATCGTGCGCTCGATCGAGGTATTGAGGGACGGCGCATCCGCGCAGTACGGCTCCGATGCGATCGCCGGCGTGATCAACGTGCGGCTGCGCGAAGATCGCAGCGGCGGCAACCTCACCGGTTCATTCGGCGTCCGTGAATCGGACTACTCGACGCCGACCGGCACGCCGCCCGTGGGCGCCACCTGGTCCGCGCCCCCGATGCTCAGTAACGACGGTTCCGATGGCGAGACCGTGACGATCTCGGGCTGGAAGGGCCTCGCACTCGGCGAAAACGGTTTCGTGACGGTCGCCATGGAGTACAAGGACCAGGAGCGTACCGAGCGCGGCGGCTGGGACTTCCGCCAGCAGTACCCGCTGGTCGCCGGCGTATTCGATCCGCGCGAGGCCGATTTCGACCGCTTCAATGCGTGGTACGGCGAGCCGGACATGGAGCAGCTCAGCTTGTTCGCCAATGCCGGCGCCGAACTCAGCAACGGAGTCAAGTTCTACAGCTGGGCGAGCTACCAGGACCGCGCGGCCAGTTCGGCCGGGTTCTACCGCCGGGCGCTCGATGACCGCAACGTGATCGAGATCTATCCCGACGGTTTCCTGCCGATCATCGAGCCAGACGTCACGGATTTCAGCGCGGCGGGCGGCTTCACCTGGTCGTGGGGCGAATGGGAGATGGACAGCTCCCTGGTCTACGGCAAGAACGAAATGGAATTCACGATCGTGAACACGCTCAATCGTTCGCAAGGCCCTGCAAGCTCGACCGAGTTCGACGCCGGGGGCTTCGACTATGACCAGCTGGTGTTCAACTTCACGGGCGTACGCCAGGTGACGGTCGGCAATCTCGCCTCGCCGCTCAACATCGCCGCGGGCATTGAAGCCCGGCAGGAGAACTACTCGATCTTCGCCGGCGAACTGGATTCCTGGGTCAATGGCGGCGTGCTGCTGCCGCTCGGCGGCAGTGGCTGCGCGACACCGACCCCGGCGCAGGTCATGGCCGGCGGTTGCGCCACGGCCTCGGGCGCACAGGTGTTCCCGGGCTTCAGGCCGTCCAACGAAGTGGACGAAGACCGCACCGCGGTCGGCGCCTACCTCGACCTGGAGGCGGAACTGACCGAGAAACTGCTTGGTTCAGTGGCGCTGCGCGTCGAGGACTACTCGGACTTCGGCAGCAACGTATCCGGCAAGATTGCGCTGCGTTACGACTTTACCGATGCGTTTGCATTGCGCGCCTCGGTGCAGAACGGGTTCCGCGCGCCTTCCCTGCCGCAGCAGTACTTTGCGACCACGTCCACGAACTTCATCAATGGCGTGCCCTTCGACATCACGACCTTCCCGGTCAGCGACCCGGTTGCGATTGCGCTCGGTGCGCAGCCGCTGGATGCCGAGGAATCGACCAATTTCTCGCTCGGCGCGGTGATGCGCCTCGGTGAGGTGACGATCACGATCGACGCCTACCGCATCGACATCGACGACCGCATCGTGCTGTCGGAAAACCTGACGCAGGCCAATGTGCGCGCCTATCTCGAGAGCCAGGGCTTCGTCGGCATCGGCGGCGGCCGGTTCTTCATCAATGGCGTGGACACCGAGACCGAGGGCCTCGACATCGTGGTCAACTGGCCG
This sequence comes from Steroidobacteraceae bacterium, assembly GCA_040899645.1. Lineage (GTDB taxonomy): Bacteria > Pseudomonadota > Gammaproteobacteria > Steroidobacterales > Steroidobacteraceae > SCUD01. The sequence goes on along the minus strand of JBBEAB010000058.1, from coordinate 12,774 downwards.
TTCCAGAGCGGTGGCGCGGGCAACTTCGACTTCACGCTGGTGGCCAATTTCAACTCCACCGACGTGACGCGCGTGCCTGCGACGGATCCGCTCTCGGCGCTGACTCCGCCGCCCCCGCTGTTCGATCGCATCAACATCCTGACCTTCGAAGAGGGCAACCCGGAGGACAAGTACGCGGCGATCATCGGCTGGACGCTCGGCCGGTTCGGGGCGACCTTCCGCGCCACGCGCTATGGCGAGGCGCTCGACCCGGGCACGTCGGCGCCGCTCGACTTCCGCCTCGGCGCCGCAACGCTCGTGGACCTCGAAGCGCGGTTCGACCTGACGGAGAAGATCCGGTTTGCGGTCGGCGGGGAAAACCTGACCGATGAATACCCGGATCCGTTCCCGGTGGCGCGCAATGGGACGGGCAATACACCGTTCTCGAATTACTCGCCGTTCGGGCGTTCCGGACGGTTCGTGTACGGAAGGCTCTCGGTCAACTTCTGAGCGCGGCGGCGGGGCCTGTCAGCGCGCGAGGTCGCGCAGCAGGCTCCGCCACTGCAGCAGGGCGCCGTCGAGCGACGCGACCGGCACGCGCTCGTTGAGGCCGTGCGCATAGCTGTCCTTCGGGTGCATGAAGATGCCGCCGACGCCGTAGCTCGGCACGCCGAGGTTGCGGAAGTACAGGCCGTCGGTCGCGCCTGCGGACATCGACGGCACGATCGGCAGACCCGGCGCACGCAGGTCGATCGCGCGGCGCAGTGCCTGCATGACGTCGTTGCGCAACGGCGACGCGTCGCTCGGCACCGGCGTATCGATCACCGTCACCGTCGCCTCTGGATCGTCGATCACGCGTACCAGTGTCGAGCGGACGCTCTCGACGGACTCGCCGGGGAACACGCGGCAGTTGATGTTGACCATCGCCTTCTGCGGCAGCGCATTCGTGGCATGCCCGGCCTTCGCCATGGTCGCAACGCAGGTGGTGCCGAGCTGGCCGACATGCTCCGGTTGCGACGCCAGTAGTTCGTAGGCCCCCTGGTCGGCCGGATCGTCGGCATAACGTCGCATTGCCCCTCCGATCTCACCGGGCGTCAGCGCACCGGCCGCGCGGAAGTAGGCCTGCGTCAGCTCGCTGCTGCGGGCCGGGAAGCGGAATGCGGCGATGCGCGTGATCGCGCGCGCCATGTCGTAGATCGCGTTTTTCGATGCCGGCCGGCTGCTGTGGCCACCCGGATTGGTGAAGACCAGCTGGAAGTCCATATAGGTCTTCTCGGCCGCCTGCATGCCGTAGACCAGCGGCCTGCCGTCGTCGCCAAGCAGCGCGCCGCCCGCATCGCTGTTCAGCAGCATTTCCGCGTGCTTCAGTTGCTTTGCGAGGATGGCGGTCGTGGACTGGCTCGTTTCCTCGTCCCCGGTCAACGCCAGCACGATGTCGCGGCGTGGCTTGAACCCCTCCTGCCTGAGCCAGGCGAGCGTCGCGACCATGGTCGCGATGCCGAACTTGTTGTCGGCCGAGCCGCGGCCGAAGACGAAGCCGTCCTCGACCACCGCCGTAAACGGGTCGCGTTCCCAATCCTCGCGGAATGCGGATACGACGTCCATGTGACCCGCGATGACGATCGGCTTCGCCGCGGGGTCGGTGCCGCGGTAGCGCGCGACCAGAGTCGCCGTTTCGCCGTGGGGCGCGATCGTGATGTCTTCTGCGGCGATGCCGGCTTCCCGCAGCACGCCCGCAAGGTACGCGGCATAAGCCGGCATCTGGCCCTCGCCCTGCACGGTCTTGAAGCCTACCGAGCGTTTCAGGATTTCGAGTGCCTGCGCCGAGATCGCGGGCGGCACGGCGGTTTCAGCCGCAGCCAGGACCGGCGCAACCAGGAAACAGAGGAACAGGGCACCGAGACGGTGCCACGCGTGAAATCGATGCATGGGTCCTTACCTTCCGGCGTGTACCCTATTGTGGCAATCCCGGCTCCCGCCACGCAAGCGCGCTCCGGACCCGGAGTGCGGTAGAGTACGCGCGGACCGGGAGGGGTGACGCCGAATGACGATCACAGTCCTGCTCGCGGCACTCGCGCTGCTCGGCATCGTGTTCGTACCGGTCCTGCTCGCAGCGGCCCGGAGGCGCGGCGAATTGCGGCCGGACCCGGAATCCATCGCGCTCGGCGCGGTCACGAATTTCTTCGACACGCTCGGCATCGGCTCCTTTGCGACCACGAGCGCGTGGATCAAGTTCCGCGGGCTCGTGCCGGACAGCTTCATCCCGGCCACGCTGAACGTTGGCCACGCGCTGCCGACGATCGCGCAATCGGCGATTTTCCTGGTGATCCTCGGCGTCCACGTCGATCCGGTCCTGCTCGCATCCTGCATCGGCGCGGCCGTCCTCGGTTCGCTGGTCGGCGTTCCGCTTGTGGTCCGGGCGTCGGTACGGGTCGTCCAGGCTATCGTGGGCGTGGCGCTGCTGATCGCGGCTTGCCTGTACGCCATGAGCAACCTCGACCTGATGCCGATCGGCGGTTCGGCGACGGCGCTGCCGGCGGCGCAGATGTACGTAGCCATTGCCGTGCACTTCATCCTCGGCGCGTTGATGGCGTTCGGCATCGGCCTGTATGCGCCGTCGCTGATCCTGCTGAGCCTGCTCGGGCTCGACCCGCGCCTCGCGTTCCCGATCATGGCGAGCGCCTGCGCATTCCTGATGCCGATGACGGGTTTCAGGTTTATCAGGACCGATCGCATCAACCTGAAGATCGTCCTCGGCATCGCACTCGGTGGCATCCCCGCGGTGCTCCTGGCGGCATTTGTCGTCAAGGAGATGCCCATCGTCCGGCTGCGCTGGGGCGTGGTTGTCGTCGTGCTCTACGCAGCTTTCCTGTTGTTGCGTTCCGCCGTTCAGAACGAGAAAAGTCCAATTGGGGAGTCCAGATGAACAGAAGGCACTTCTTCCATTCCTCCGTGGCCGCAGCGGTCGCACTCGCGTTGCCGTACGGGCGCGTATTCGCGGTCGACCAGGCCGCGACCCAGGCCGCGGGCGGCATCCCCGCCGTCACGCTCGGCGGCAAGGCAACGGTCCTCGAGCAGGCCGCGATCAAGGACCTCAGGGCGCGGCTGCGAGGCTCGCTGCTGCTCTCCGGCGATCCCGGCTACGACCTCGCGCGTCGCGTGCTGAATGAATCGATCAACAAACATCCGGCGTTGATCGTGCAGCCGACCGGCGTCGCGGATGTGCAGAGCGCGATCAACTTCGCGCGCGAGCATGAGCTGCTGCTTGCGGTGAAATGCGGCGGCCACAGCCCGGGCGGCAAGTCCACCTGCGACGGCGGCATGCAGGTTGACCTGTCGCAATTCCGCGGCGTGCGCGTGGATCCCGCGGCGCGGCGCGCTTACGTGGACGGCGGCAGCCTGCTCGGCGACCTCGATCACGAGGCAATGGCGCTCGGCCTGGTGACGACCGCCGGCACGGTTTCGCACACCGGGGTCGGCGGCCTGACGCTGGGCGGCGGCTTCGGGCGCCTGGCGCGCCGCTTCGGCCTCGCGCTCGACAACGTGCAGGCCGTCGACATCGTCACCGCGAATGGCAGCTACCTGCACGCCGACCGCGACCAGAACCCGGATCTCTACTGGGGCGTGCGCGGCGGCGGCGGCAACTTCGGCATCGTCACGAACTTCGAGTTCGAACTGCATCCGATGCAGCGCCAGGTGGTAGCCGGCAACCTGATTTTTCCGTTCGACCGCGCGCGCGAGATCATCGAGTTTTATGCCAATTACAGTTCGGCGGCGCCTGACGACCTGTACGCGGACTATTTCATGCAGATGCCGCCGGGCGGCAGGCCCGGGGTTTGCGGCCTCCATGTCTGCTACTCGGGGCCCGCGGACCAGGCGGATGCGCGGCTTGCGCCCTTGCGCAAGCTCGGCACGCCGATGGCCGACACGATCAAGGCCCAGGATTACGTCGCGGTCCAGCGCAGCACCGATCGCAGTGATCCGCGCAACGAGGGCACCTACCTGAAATCCGGATTCATCAGCGACTTCAAGGGCAACATGATCAGCGCGCTGCTCGATGGCTTCCAGCCGGATCCACTGCGCGGCACGGTGGTGTTCTTTCAGCACTCCGGCGGCGCGATCGGCCGCGTCGCAAAGGACGCAACCGCGTTTCCGCATCGCCATTCGAAACACAACATGTTTGCGGTCGTCTCATGGAGCCTGAACGACGATGCCGCGCCGCATGTTCGCTATGTCAAGGACTACTGGGACACGCTCGAGCGCTTCACCGATGGCTACTACACGGTCGAGGTCGGCGACGAGGCGCAGTCCATCGTCGACAGCAACTACCAGGGCAACATCGGGCGGCTGCGCCGGGTCAAGAAGCAGTACGACCCGGGCAACCTGTTCCGGCTGAACGCGAACGTCGAACCCGCCTGAACCGCAGCAATGAAAAAGGGCCGGGGATCGCTCCCCGGCCCTTGATCGATCGCAGCAGGTCCCGGCTCAGAATTCCTTCGTGAACCGGACGCCGAACTCGCTGGCGTCGTTGCTCAGCATGACCAGCACGTAGTCGCCGGTGTTGAGGCGAGCGTTGTCGTAGCGCTCATCCGTGACGTTGCGGCCATAGGCGGCGACCGTCCAGTCGCCGTCCGTGGGCCGATAGCTGAAGTCGAAATTGATCAGGTCGCGGCTGTCGATCTGGGTGAACCGTCCAGGATCCGAGCTCGGCTCGCCGTACATGTCGTCGCGGTGCGACCAGTCGGCCCGCAGCGTCAACTCGCCATTGCCCATCGGGACCGTCAGCTCCGGGCTGATGGAGGCCGTGAGTTCCGGCGTCAAGGGCGCAACCGCAAACGGATTGTCATCCTTCACGTCCGCGTCGATGTAGCCCAGGGTCGTGTAAAGACGGAAGTTGTCCGTCACCGCCCAGGTGCTTTCCCATTCGACGCCTTGCGAAGTCTGGTCAACGATGATGCTTTCGGTGCTGAAACCGGCTCCCGTCGTCGAACTCACCTGGTAGGGCAGGTCCGTGTATTCCGTATAGAAGATGGCGATGCTCATCTGCAGGTTATGCAGCGGCTGCCCTTTCAGGCCAATCTCGAGGTTCTCGGCGGTGACATTGCTGTCGAGCGCCGGATGGGTATTGAAACAGTTCACCGCGGGCACCGATCCGCCATTCCCGAAGTACTGACCGATCAGGCAGTAAGGTCGCGCCGGATATTGGCCCGACTGGTAGCCGCTCTGTATCGTCCCATAGAGAGTCAATCGGTCGTTGAACTCGAATGAGGCCGAGACGTCCCAGCTCGTCTCCGACCAGTCATGGTCATCGGATGTCTGGATGTCAATCGGGCCCGGAAGGATCAGCTGCGCATCCGCCGACTTCTCGTCTTCAGTGTGCCTGAGGCCCGCTGCAATTCGCAGCTGGTCCGAGACGGCGTAACCTACGTTGGCGTATATCGCGTCGCTGTCCACGTCCTGTTGCATGAAGAAAACGCCGTTGTCACCGTTGTGGAAGCGCGTGGGATTCTGAAAGTTCTGCCCTTCTTCTTCGAAGTGATACAGACCGACAACGTAATCGAAGGCACCATTCTTGCCTGTCAACTGCAGTTCCATTGATTGCTGATCGGCCTCTCCGACTTCGGGGTATGTCTCGTAATTGACGAACAGGCCGTCATCGTCGAGTCCACTCTCGTATTCGGAATGGCGGTCGCTCACCAGCAGCTTCAAGTTCATGTTGTCCGAGATTCTGTAGTCAACGGTCAGCGCCACGCCGTAGGCCTTGTTCGTAACCTTTATCTGGTCCGCCTGGCCGGTGTTGTTGTCATATGGATCACTGGCCCCGTCGGAATTTCGAAGGCCTTCGTTGTAGAGGAAGCCGTTGGCACCGTTATCGAACGGGTTACCGGGGTAACCGCCGGCACAGGTCGCCGGCTCGACCGCGGTTGCCCGACACTCGGCGCCGAGCTCGTCGATCAGGGTGTCGTACGGCCGCAAGCCGCCTTCGCCGTCATTTCCGTCCGCGGTCAGCAGGAAGGAGAGGTGATCCGACGGTACCCAAAGCATCGCGACGCGGCCGGACACATCCTCCATTTCGCCGACTTCCTTGCCAGGATTGGTGATATTCAGGAAATCCCCGACTCCGTCGCGGCTTTGGTAGGCCAGGTTGAACGACATCGCAAACTGGTCCGACAGGCGCTTGTCCGCGTAGACGTCGCCGTTCAGCCGTCCACGGCTGCCGGCGGTCAACGACACCCTGCCGCCCTCGTCGTCACCCGGCATGCGGGTGATGATGTTGATGGCGCCGCCGATGGAATTACGGCCGTAAAGCGTGCCCTGCGGTCCACGCAGCACTTCGACACGCCCGATATTGGTCAGATTCCAGTTCTGGCCGACCTGGCGGCCGAGATAGACGCCATCCACATAGACGCCGACGCCCGGGTCGGTGAAGATCAGGTGGTCCTGCAGACCGATACCGCGAATGAACGGATTGGCGGAAGAGGTGTGGCCCGCCGAAAAGCCCGTGACGTTCAGGTTCGGCACGAATTTGCCGATGTCAACCAGATCGACAATGCCTTGTCTCTCGATCGTATCTGCGCTGAACGCGCTGATCGAGACCGGCACGTCATAGATGCTCTGCTCGCGCTTTTGCGCAGTGACGATGACTTCCTCGAAAACCGGCTTGTCCTGCGCGATCGCTGACTGATGAACGCCGATTCCGGCGACCGGCAGGGCGCCCAATACGAGCGCCAGATTCTTCTTGTTCATTGTGACCTCCCCCGAGGTAATTGTGGGATGGCGCCGATCATATTCCAGCGCGCACGCGCCGCGCGAACCAGATCGCGAGCAGCGCGAAGGCAACAGCCCCCAGCGCCCAGGCGCCGGCCTCCCCGGCCCAGGCGTGGCCCAGTCCATCGGGTTTGCGGCCAAGCATGAAGGCAGCGCCCGCGATGCCGACCCCGAGCAGGCCCTCCCCACCGACGAAACCGGAACCCAGCAGCACGCCGCGGTCGGTGCGGGTCTCCGAACGCTTGGCATCGCTGCCCCGCGTCAGGTACCAGCGCAGCAGTCCGCCGAGGAAGATCGGCGTCATGGTCGCGAGCGGCAGGTACACGCCGACCGCGAACGGCAGCGAGGGAATGCGCGCGATCTCGGCCGCGAGCGCGATGGCCGCGCCGACCGCGACGAGTCCCCAGGGCAGCGACTGGTCGATCACACCGTCGATGACGAGTTTCATCAGGGTCGCCTGCGGCGCCGGCAGCTCCTTGCCGCCGAAGCCAAAGGTCTCCGCCAGCAGCAGCACCGACAGGCACACGAAGGTCGCCGAGGTCAGCACCCCAGCCAGTTGCGCGAGCTGCTGGCTGCGCGGGGTGGCGCCGAGCAGGAACCCGGTCTTGAGATCCTGCGAGGTGTCGCCGGAAATCGAGGCCGCGATCGCCACCACGCAGCCGACCATCAGCGCCGCCGCCTTGCCGGTGGCGTCGGTCCAGCCGATCGCCAGGAAAATCGTGGCCGTGCCGAGCAATGCCGCGATTGTCATGCCGGAAGTCGGGTTGCTGGTCACGCCGACCAGGCCCACGATGCGCGCCGCGACCGTGACGAAGAAGAACGCGAACACGACGACGCAGATCGCCGCGACCAGCTGGCGCGGCACGCCCTCGATGACGCTGAACACCTGCGGCACCAGCGCCATCACCAGCATGACGGCGAGCACTCCCGCTCCCAGCACCCAGAGCGGCAGGTCGCGGCCGGTTCGAAGCGTGGCGTCTGCCCCCGCTCCGGTATCGCGGAATCCGCGCGCGCTGGCCCGGAAGCTCTGCACCATCACGGGAATCGCCCGGATCAGGGTCAGGATGCCGGCCGTTGCGACCGCGCCCGCGCCGATGTAACGCACGTAGCGGTTCCACAACTCGCCCGCCGACATCGCCGCGATGGACTTGACAGTCTCCGGAAACAGCGGATCGATGCGTGCCTCGCCCCAGGTTGCGAGCACCGGGATGATCACGATGGCAGACAGCAGGCCGCCGCCGACCATGATCGTCGCGACCCGCGGACCCAGGATATAGCCGACGCCGAACAACGCGGCCGACAGGTCGATGCTGAGCTGGGCCTTGTTGAGCAGCGGCAGCTTCAGCGACAGGTGATCCAGTATCACACGCGCCCAGGACGTCATCGCCTTGAACGCGGCGCCGATGCCAAGGCCCAGGAACACGTTCGCGGCCTGCGCGCCTCGCTGCTGGCTCGCCTTCAGCACTTCGGCGCAGGCCGTGCCTTCCGGATACGGCAATTGCCCGTGTTCGCGGACGATCAGGTACTCGCGCAGCGGAATCATGAACAGCACGCCGAGCACGCCGCCGCACAGAGCGAGCAGGATCATCTGCAGCAGGTCCGGGGCCATGCCCCACATGAAGAGCGCCGGCAGCGTGAAAATCACGCCCGAGGCGAGCGAGCTCGAGGCCGAACCCGTGGTCTGCGAGATGTTGGCCTCGAGGATCGAGCCGGGCCTGCCGAAGCGGGCGAGCAGCCGGAACACGGCGACCGTCATCACGGCGACCGGGATCGAGGTGCTGACCGTCAGGCCGGCGCGCAGACCCAGGTAGGCATTGGCGGCGCCGAATACGATGCCGAATACGATGCCGAGGCCGAGCGCCTTCAGCGTGAACTCGCGCATCGTGCTGTCGGGAGCGACGAACGGCCGATGCGCTTGCGGCGTCCCGCTCAAGATTCCGGCCCCACGCCGATGTCCTCGTTCCATACCGCCGGGTTGGCGCGGATGTAACTGCCAAGCAGCTCGATGCATTCGGCCGAACGCAGGTCGATCACCTGCACGCCGTGCTCGCGCAGCCACTCGACGCCGCCGCCGAAATTGACCGATTCACCGACCACGACAGTGCCGATGTTGAACTGGCGCACCAGGCCGCTGCAGTACCAGCAGGGAGCCAGTGTCGTCACCATGATCTTGTCGCGGTAACTCTGCTGCCGGCCGGCCTTGCGGAAGGCGTCCGTCTCGCCGTGGACCGAGGGGTCGCCCTCCTGCACACGGCGGTTGTGGCCGCGCCCGAGCAGCCGGCCGCCGGCGTCAAACAGCGCCGCGCCGATCGGGATGCCGCCTTCGGCGAGTCCTTGGCGTGCCTCGTCGATGGCGATGCGGAGCATCGCCTGGTAATCCTGCGTCATGCGGGCGGGCGGCGCATCGGATTATTCGGGTGGGCCGTCCAGTCCAGCTTCTCGCCGGTGATCTCGCGGCCGGTGCGACTGTCGATGCCCGACCTCAGGGTCTCCATCGTGATGCAGTCCGCGACCGGGCAGACGCTGACACAGAGATTGCAGCCGACGCATTCCGCGTCGATCACCTCGAAGCGGCGCTTGCCGTCCACCGTGTGGGTGATGGCCTGGTGCGAGGCGTCCTCGCAGACGATGTGGCAGCGGCCGCACTGGATGCAGAGGTCCTGGTCGATGCGCGCCTTCACGACGTAGTTCAGGTTCAGGAACTGCCAGTCCGTCACCGAGGGCACGGCGCGGCCGACCAGGTCGGCCACGCGGCTCATGCCCTTGTCGCGCAGGAAATGCGAGAGGCCGCTCGTCAGGTCGTCGATGATCCTGAAGCCGTACACCATTGCGGCGGTGCAGACCTGGACATTGCTGGCGCCGAGCGCGAGGAAGTCCACTGCATCGCGCCAGTCGGTGACGCCGCCGATGCCGGAGATCGGCAGCCCGCGCGTCGCTTCGTTGCGCGCGATTTCGGCAACCATGTGGAGCGCCACAGGCTTGACCGCGGGGCCGCAGTAGCCGCCGTGCGAACCCATGCCATCGGTCGCCGGGTACATCGTGAGCGTGTCGTAATCCACGCGCATGATCGAGTTCAGCGTATTGATCAGCGAGACGGCATCGGCGCCGCCATCCTTCGCAGCCTTCGCGGGTCCGAGGATGTTCGTGACATTGGGCGTCAGCTTGACGATGACCGGAATGCGCGCGACGGCCTTGCACCATTCCGCCGCTTGCTGGATGTATTCGGGCACCTGGCCGACGGCCGCGCCCATGCCGCGCTCGGACATGCCGTGCGGGCAGCCGAAATTGAGTTCGAGCGCGTCCGCGCCCGTGTCCTCGATCATCGGCACGTATTTCGCCCAGCTCTCGCGGTTCATCGGCAGCATGACCGAGACGACGAGGGCCCGGTCCGGCCAGTCGCGCTTGATCTGGCGGATTTCCGCGAGGTTGGTGGCGAGCGGCCGGTCGGTGATCAGCTCGACGTTGTTGAAGCCGATGACGCGGCGATCGTTGCTGTGGATCGCGCCATAGCGCGGGCCGCTGACGTTAACAATGGGCGGGTCCTCGCCGAGGGTCTTCCAGACCACGCCGCCCCAGCCGGCCTCGAACGCGCGCTGGACGTTGTAGGCCTTGTCGGTCGGCGGCGCGGACGCGAGCCAGAACGGGTTCGGGGAACGGATGCCGAGAAACTCGGTCGCCAGATCCACGCCGCCGGATGCATTGCCCATGTCGCTCACCCCGCCGCACGCAGCCAGCGGTCGATCGACTGCGCCGCCAGCTTGCCGTCCTGCACCGCGGTGACAGTCAGGTCCTGGCCGCCTGCGACGCAGTCGCCGCCCGCCCAGACATTGTCGATCGAGGTCTTGCGCGCGGCATCCACCTCGATGCGGCCGCCGCTCACGCGCAGGACCTGCGATGCGGCGCCCAGTTCGTCCCAGGCGAGCTCCTGTCCGATCGCCTTGAACACGATGTCCGCATTCAGCGCAAACGTTTCGCCGGTGCCCTCGAGCTTTCCCTCGTCCCCTGCCCGCGTGCACTCGAACTCGACGCGGGTGACGTGCTCCTTGCCGACCAGGCGCACGGGGCGCGCCCAGTGCCGGATGCGCACGCCGCTCTTCTGCGCCAGTTCCTGCTCGAAGCGGCTCGCCCCCATGTGCTCCGGCCCGCGGCGGTAGACGATCGTGACGTCCAGGGCGCCGAGGCGCTTGCTCTGCACGGCGGCGTCGATCGCGGTCATGCCGCCGCCAATCACGACGATGTGCCGGCCGACCGGTAGCTGCGTCTTGTCCTTCGCCTGCCGCAGTTCCGCGATGTAGCGGACCGCGTCGATCACGCCCGGCAGGTTCTCCGATTCCAGGCCGAGCGCATTCACCCCGGCGAGGCCGACGGCGAGGAACACGGCATCGTGATTGCGGCACAGCTGGCCGAGCGACAGGTCGCGGCCGAATGCCACGCCCGCGCGGACCTCGATGCCGCCGATCTCGAGGATCCAGGCGACTTCGCGCTGCGCAAAGTTGTCGACCGTCTTGTAGGCGGCGATGCCAAACTCATTGAGCCCGCCGAGCTTCTCGTCGCGGCAGTAGATCGTGAGCTCGTGGCCCAGGCAGGCCAGCCGATGGGCGCAGGACAGTGCCGCCGGACCGCCACCGACCACCGCCACGCGCTTGCCGGTGACCGGCGCGCGCTCGAACAGCTGCGTGCCGCTCTGGTACACCGGGTCGGTCGCATGGCGCTGCAGCAGGCCGATGTCGACCGGCTTCTCTTCATGCGTGTTGCGGACGCAGGCCTGTTCGCACAGGACCTCGGTCGGGCAGACCCGCGCGCACATGCCGCCCATGATGTTCTCGGAGAGGATGGTTCGCGCTGCGCCTTCGATGTCGCCACTGCGGATCGACTGGATGAAGCGCGGGATGTCGATGCCCGTCGGGCAGGCCGTCGTGCAGGGCGCTGCATAGCAGAAGTAGCAGCGATCGGCGGCGATCAGCGCTTCGGACTTCGTGAGCGGCGGGTGCAGATCGGAGAAGTTCCGCTCGATCTCGGCGGCAGGCAGACGGCCCGGGGCCACGTCGGGTTGCGGCCGTTCCATGGATTCAGCGCTTCGGCCGCGTGACGGCGCTGGGCGTCGCGAGCTCGCTCTGCCGGCGGACCGCATCGTAGTACGGCGCAAAGGGCGGCCGGTTCACGTAGCGCCCGGTGCCGCGCACCACGCGCAGTTCGCCCTGCGCGAACACCAGCTTGCCGGCGCTGACGGTGTGCGAGGCCGAGCCGCTGACCGTCATGCCCTCGAAAATATTGAAGTCGATGTTCTGGCGGTGCGTGCGCGCCGAGATAGTCTTGCTGGCCGCCGGATCCCAGATCACGAGATCCGCGTCGGCGCCGACCGAGACGCTGCCCTTCTGCGGATAGATGTTGAAGATCTGCGCCGCGTTCGTCGAGGTGACGCGCACGAACTCGTTCATCGTGAGTCGCCCGGTGCCGACGCCGTGATGCCACAGCACCTCCATGCGGTTCTCGATGCCGGCCGTGCCATTCGGGATCTTGCGGAAATCGTCCTTGCCCGCCGCTTTCTGCGGCGCGCAGAAGCAGCAGTGATCGGTCGCGGTCGTCTGCAGGTTGCCGGACTGCAGGCCGCGCCACAACGCCGCCTGATGTTCGCTGCTGCGGAATGGCGGACTCATCACATGCGCGGCCGCGCGCGTGAAATCCGGGTCGCGGTAGACCGAATCGTCGACCAGCAGATGCCCGGCCAGCACCTCGCCGAACACGCGCTGGCCTTCATTGCGGGCGCGCGTGATCGCCTCGAGCGCCTGGCGGCAGGAGACGTGCACAACGTAGATCGGCACGCGCAGCACCTCGGCGATGCGGATCGCGCGATTGGCAGCCTCGCCCTCCACCTCCGGCGGCCGCGACAGCGGATGGCCCTCGGGCCCGGTGATGCCGGCCCGGTAGATCTGGTCCTGCAGCCGGTACACGAGTTCGCCGTTCTCGGCGTGCACGGTGACGATCGCGCCGAGCGTGATCGCCTTCGAGAAGCTGTTCACCAGCGTC
>JBBEAB010000057.1:0-23170 GCA_040899645.1 Steroidobacteraceae bacterium | reverse complement strand
CTCACAGGATCGCGGAACCGGTGTGCTCCGGGCTGGAACCGCTAAAACGCTCCGTAGCTGGCTTCGTGTTTTCCCCGCCAACCGGGTAGCACGGGGCGAGATCAATAGGTTGGACACGCACGTAGAACCTGTAGCGTAGGACTTGCGGACGCGGGTTCGATTCCCGCCGCCTCCACCAACGCGACAAAAGGCCAGTCGGTTGCCGATTGGCCTTTTTCATGTCTTTGTCAGGCATTTGCCGGTATCTCCTGTGGTCCTGCGCTGACAGACGGCCGGGGTCGATTGAGTTATGGTTTTTCCAGGCCGGCAATGGGCCGTTCAATTCACCCAACTGGAGCAGGAAGCACCATGAACAAACAACCCGACATTGCAGAAACGGCAGGGAACGGACACGGCAAGGTTGCGCAGGCAGCGGCCGGCGTCGGTGAAGATCTCGAGCGCGCCAGCGAAAATCTCGCCGAACGCGTCGCTGCCGCGAAAAAGACGTTGACGGAAACCAGCACGGCGATTGCGGCACGGGCGCGGCAATCCGCGCGCGCGACGAATGACTATGTCCATGGACATCCGTGGCAGGCACTCGGCATCGCCGCAGTCCTCGGCCTGCTGGTCGGCATCGCGGTCAAGCGTCGCGACTGAGCAGGAGCCCCTGTGAAATCGTCGGTCCCGATCCTTGAGGAAAGCCGCACGCTCCGCAAGCGGCGGATCAAGGCCACGCCTGCGGAGACTTTCGATTTCGAGTCGGCAGCGCTCAATCCAACGCGCTTCTACGCACGCCCGCAGGACGTGCTGCAGGACGCCAGTCTGGACGCGGCGCAGAAACGCCGCGTCCTTGAGTCCTGGGTGCTCGATGCACAGCTTCTTGGCGCAGCGGAGGGCGAGAACATGCCGGGCCGCGCCAGCGAGCGGCCTTTTCTGCGCGAAGCGAAGCTGGCGCTGCAGGAACTCGATCGCTGATATCCGATCGCAGCCGTGTCAGCCGCCGTGCAACGACTTGATGTGCTCGGCCACTGCCTGCAACTGATCGGCCGAGAGCATCGGCCACGGCGCCATCAGCGGCGACCCGCCATGCTTGGCCGCGCCATCGTGGATGATCGCCTTGATGTCATCGACATCGCCCTTCGTGCCATTGCCGTTGGTGTCGTATTTGAACGCGCCCGCGCTGAAGTCCGCAGGCTTCGGATTCAGGGCCGCGGCCGCAACGCCATCGCCCTTGCCGGTCGCGCCATGACAGGTGATGCAATACATGCCATAAGCCGATGCCCCTGCATCGCCTGCCACTGCAGCTGTCGCCTCGGGTGCCGCTGCCGCAGGCGTCGTTGCGGGCGGCGTGGCCTCCGGCACCGGCTCTTTCTTCGAGCAGCCAGCGGCCATGGTGGCCGCCGCCAACGCTGCGGACAGGCTTACAACCAACATGCGCGGTGTCATAATTTGCCCCTCGATGTACTTGTTACAATGGACGAGACGGTCGCACTGCGTGGCAGCGTAGCGAGTTGGCAGACAGGCGGCAACGCCGGCTCGCCTGCACCACTTGCGTGCGCATCCGTACAGACACCCGCCATGGTGGTGCCCAGACTTTGCAATGAGCGGCGCGAGCCGCACCCGTATCCAGGACAACACGAGGCAGGAGCCAACCATGAACACCCGGAAAGACATGACGGAATCCGATACGAATGGCCGCGGCGCCAGGTCGGCGCAATCCGCGGTCGCGGAAGGCGCGGCAGCCTCTGCGCCGGCCGCCGGCGAGTTGCAGAACTTCATCGCGGACATCGAGGACCTGGTCTCGTCGATGACCTCGCTCACCGGCGAGGACCTGGCGCGTGCCAAGGCGAAGCTCAGCGAACGCGTCGCGGTCGCCAGGGAGTCCATCTCCGAGGTGGGTGACAAGATCAGCCATCGGGCCCGCAAGGCCGCGCACGATACTGATCAATACGTTCACGAAAATCCCTGGCAGGCGATCGGCATCGGCGCGGCCCTGGGCCTGCTGATCGGGGTGCTCGTCGCCCGCCACAAGTAATGCCAAGCGCACCAGAAACCCGGTCAATCAGCCCGCTGGACGTGGTTCGGCTGCTGCGTTCAGCGGGCGCCGCTTTGTTCACGCAGGCCTCGCTGCATGGACAACTGGCGCGCGTCGAGTGGGAAGAGGAGAAAGCTCGCCTGCTCGGCATGGCGATCGCCGCCCTGCTGTGCTTCGCCGGACTGTTGTGCCTGTTGCTGATGGCGGGCGCAGTGGTGCTCGCCTTCAGCTGGAACACGCCGTACCGCGTGCCAGCTGCATTGGCGTTGGTCGCCGCCTACGGCCTGATCGCTGGCTTTGCATGGCGCCGAATCAGGCTCCTGTCCGCACGGAGCAGCCAGGCGTTTGCAGCGACCCGCGAGGAACTTGCCGCGGACCTGGCGCTCCTCAAGGAAAAGCTATGACATCCGGTGACAGTGACTCGCTCGCCGGGCAGCGCATGGCGCTCCGCGAGAAAATACGGGCCCAGCGCCAGCTGATTGCAGGGAAGCTCGATTCCGCAGCCGAAGCCCGGCGATCGTACCCGCGCAGCAACATCATGCGATTCCTGACGAAGCGGCCGGGCCTTTCAGTCACGCTGCTCGCCGAACTCGCGGCACTGCTGCTGGGCCCGCGCTATGCGAGATCGTTGGCCGCCTTCATGGCCGTGGCGCGGATCGTGCGAACCGCATCGAATGGCGGGCCGCGTACCGGAACCGCGGAACGACCCGCCGGCGAGCGCTCCGCCACTTTGTGATCCTGGCCGGGAACTGCGCGTCCGGTCAGCCCAGCATGAAATAGATGACCAGCAGCACCACGACCGGAATGCCCACTGTCCATCCAAGGAGGTACTTGACCATCAGGTCACTCCTTTTGTGACAGTCCTTATTCGTGGTGCTCGGCTTTCACGAGGGCCGCGTCGTTGGCCGTCTCGGTCGAAGTTTCCGGGCAGCCGGCCAGCATCAGCACGGCTACAGCCGCGATCGGCATCAGGTGACTCTTCATCGGGCGCACTCCTGTTCGGGGTCAACGGGACCCGATGAATGGTGGAGTGCGCGGCAGACGTTGTCGGTGCGTCAGCGTACCAAACGCGGGCAGCGACGCGGCGGAGTATGCCGCTACCTGAGGAAAGGCAGCAGTCGATCGAACTCGAGCTTGACGACCGCATAGCACTCGCAGGCCTGTGCCTCGAGCGCCGGCCGGTCGAGAACCACAATGTGGCCACGGTTGTAGCTGATCAGGCCGAGCTGCTGCAGTTTTCCGGCCGACTCGGTGACGCCCTCGCGCCGCACGCCCAGCATGTTGGCGATCAGCTCCTGGGTCATCGTCAGCTCATTCGATGGCAGGCGGTCGAGACTCATCAGCAGCCAGCGGCACAATTGCTGCTCAACCGAATGATGGCGATTGCAGACCGAGGTCTGCGCCATCTGCGTGATCAGCGCCTGCGTGTAGCGCAGCAGCAGCCGCTGCAGGGGCCCGGCGCGGAAGAACTCTTCCTTCAGGAAATTGCCCGGCACGCGATAGGCGTAGCCGGCGCTTTGCACGAGGGCACGGCTCGGTGTGGTCTCACCGCCCATGAAGAGTGAAATGCCGACGATGCCTTCATTGCCGACGATCGCAATCTCGGCCGAGGCGCCGTCTGCCATGACGTACAGCAGCGCCACGATCGAGGTCGTCGGGAAGTACACGTGCCGCATCGTGCTGCCGGACTCGTACAGCACGTGGCCGAGGGGCATCGGCCGCAGCTCCATGTGCGCACGTATCCGGTCCCAGTCCTCCGCGGGCAATGCGGAGAGCAGGTGATTCTGCCGGGGCGCGTCGGCGCCTGCTGCCATGGATCTACCGTCGTCGCTGGTGCGGGCCTGTTTGATCGGCTCGGTGAGCGGTTCCTTGAGCCAGGTATCAGCGTTCATTGCAATACCCCTGCCTGGACGCCGTGTGCAATATCGTACACAGATCATATGCTCCTGAAGCGGCGGAAAGATGCATGGTGCTGCCCGTGGTACACCGCCTGCGTACGCCGGCTCGAGTGCGGTTCGAGCGCATCGTAGGCGTACGGCAATGATGGCAGCATCAGGCCGCGACCGGCCTTATGTGCTGGAACGGGAGCGGCAGCAGGAGCAGGATCCGGATGCCGCGCCCGGGTCAAATCTTGCCCAGCAGGAACAGGATCAGCAGCACGACGAGGATCACCCCGACGATGCCGCTCGGCCCGTAACCCCAGCCGCGGCTGTGCGGCCAGGTGGGAATGACGCCGACCAGAGCGAGGATCAGCAGGATCAGCAGGATGGTTCCAAGACTCATGACCTTCCCTTTCCGGAAGTTTTTGCAACCCACAAACTATTCCGGCAAGCCCCGCACGTCCGTACGGTATCGCACATAGGCGCTGTGTGCTGCAGCGACCGTGCGGCAGCGAACAGATGCCGCGTCGTTGCTTGCGTAGGCTGGCCGTGCTCTACCAACAACAGGACGAAGGCGCATGAACATCATTATCTGGCTGGTGGTCGGCGGTCTGATCGGCTGGGTCGCCAGCATCTTCATGGGCACCAACAACCGGCAGGGCATCCTGCTGAACATCATTGTCGGCGTCCTCGGCGCTTTTCTCGGCGGCTGGCTCCTCAGCGGATACTTCGGGACGTCCACGATCAACCAGGGCAACCTCAGCTTGTCCAGCATTCTCGTCTCGTTGATCGGCGCGATCATCCTGCTCGCCATCGTTCGTCTGTTCCGGGGCTTCGGCTCACGCTGAACGTTCGCTGGCGCACCGACGCGGGGTACCGGATTGCGGACAATCCCTGTGCCGACCCTCCTACCGACTTCACAGTCAGGGATCCGACATGAACATGACAACCCACGCATCGCCCAGGCGCCGCTCATTCGCGCCGGCAGGCCTCGTCGCTACCTTGGCGCTGCTCGCCGCCTGCGCATCCGCGCCGCCGGCACCGCAATCCGCGCTCGACGCCGCGCGCGTGGCCATTTCGAACGCGGAGAAATCCGACGCCAACCGCCATGCGGGCGCCGAACTCGGCGAGGCGCGCCAGAAGCTCGCGCTGGCCGATGGCGCCGTGCGGCAGGAAAGCATGATCGAGGCGGAACGCCTGGCGCTGCAGGCGCGGGTCCAGGCCGAGCTCGCGTCCGCGCGGACTGCGGCGGCGAAAGCCGCACTGGTCAACGCTGAAATGCAGCGCGGGGTCGACGCCCTGAACGAAGAGATGCAGCGTGCAGGAGCCAAGCCATGAACAAGTTCCCACTCGACCGCTCGATGAAGTCCCTGATTGTCGCAGCGGCGGTGTCGCTGGCGCTCGCTGGCTGCGCCAGCGCCCCGCAGAGCCCGGATGGCTCCGCGGCGGTCCGCGCCAAGCTGATCCGCCTGCAGTCAGACCCGAATCTCGGCAATCGCGCGCCAGCCGCAATGCAGGAAGCCGAAACCGCGGTCCGCATCGCGGAGCAGCCGGTCGCCCGTGACGTCGAGCTGGGACAGCACCGCGTCTACATGGCCGATCGCAAGGTCGAAATCGCGATCGCCCAGGCCCAGACCCGCTTCGCGGAGGACCAGCGCGCCAAGCTTGCGGAAGAACGTGAACGGTCGCGTCTGGACGCGCGCACCCGCGAAGCCGATCGCGCCCGCGCCGATGCGGATGCGGCCCGGTCCGATGCCGCCGCTGCCGCCCGCATGGCGGACGCGGCACGCGCTGCAGCCGCAAATGCCGCCAGCACCGCCGCCCTGCAGGCCGATGAACTGCAGCGCCAGA
Source organism: Steroidobacteraceae bacterium (assembly GCA_040899645.1). GTDB lineage: Bacteria > Pseudomonadota > Gammaproteobacteria > Steroidobacterales > Steroidobacteraceae > SCUD01. The sequence goes on along the minus strand of JBBEAB010000057.1, from coordinate 17,425 downwards.
TCGATGCTCTGCAGGCGCGGCAGACCGAACGCGGCCTGGTCCTGACGCTCGGCGACATACTGTTCATGAGCGGCAGGGCCGACCTGAAGCCCGGCGCCACCAGCAACCTCACACGACTGGTCACGTTCCTGAACCAGAATCCGCAGCGTAACGTCGAGATCGAAGGCCACACCGACAGCGTCGGCAGTGATGAGTACAACCAGGATCTGTCGCAACGTCGCGCCGATTCAGTGCGGTCGTACCTGATTCAACAAGGCATTGCCTCGCAGCGGATTTCGGCAACAGGCAAGGGCGAACACCAGCCGGTCGCGGGCAATGAATCGGATGGCGGCAGGCAGCAGAATCGCCGCGTTGAAGTCATCATCGGCAACGCGCCGCCTTCCATCGCGTCGAACTAGTGCGCACGGCCGGGCCCGCGATGGGCCTGGCTGCTTTTCCGCAACAGCGCGGGAAGGCGATGGCGGGGCCGTTGCGGCGGCCACTGCGCATGCAACAAGAGGAGCGCTGAAGATGAACGGGACCCGATTTGCAGCCATCGCACTGATCATCGCCGGGATACTGGCGCTCGCATACGGCGGCTTCACGTACACGAAAGAAACGCACGAAACGAGCATTGGACCGCTCGAGCTGTCGGTCAAGGACAAGCGCACGGTGAACATTCCGGTCTGGGCCGGCGCCGGCGCACTCATTGCGGGCGTGCTGCTGCTTGTCGTTCGGACCCGGCCCTAGCGGTTATCGAGATCAAGTGAACGACATGTCGCCGTCGACCACCGCCTGGCCGACGCTTGCGGACATCGCCCGCGGCGACGCAGACTCAAAGGGCCTCGATTCAAAACGGCCACCGCTGTCCAACAACCTGATCGATGCATTGCCACACGCGGATCGCGCACGCATCCTGAAGCGCTGCGTATCCGTCAAGTTGGTGCTCGGCGCGATCCTCTGCAAAGCCGACCGGCCGATTCGATATGTCTACTTTCCGCTCACCGGGTTCATCTCATTGGTCGCATCCGTGGCCGGCCACCCGCCGCTGGAGGCGGGCCTGATCGGCAGCGAAGGGCTGCTCGGCGGCACGCTGGTGCTTGGTGTCAGCAATGCCGGGCTGCAGGGCGTCGTGCAGGGCGGCGGCACGGCGCTACGCATGTCGAGCGCCGATGTCCGGCGTGAGCTCAGGCGCAGCCCGTCGCTGAGCCGCATCTTCAGCCGCTACCTGTACGTCACTCTGGCGCAGCTCTCCCAGAGCGCGGCCTGCACGCGTTTCCACCACATCGAGGCCCGCCTCGCGCGCTGGCTGTTGATGACGCACGATCGCTCGCACGCGAATCACTTCCACCTGACGCACAAGTTCCTGGCCGACATGCTCGGCGTGCAGCGCAGCGCCGTGACCATCGCTGCGGGTTCGATGCAGGCAAGGAAACTCATCAGCTATACGCGTGGCAAGATCCGTGTCCTCAATCGCAAGGGACTCGAAGCCAGATCCTGCGAGTGCTACCAGGCGACCACCAGGGACTACGCAGAATTGTTCGGCTGAACGCCGTTGCACCGCTCAGGCAGGCCATGATGGCGCCGGCAGCCGGAACAGTCACGTGAGCCTGTGGCGTGCGGCCGCCAAGTCGAGATCGCACTGGTTGATGACGGCCACACGCATGAAATCACCGTTACGATTCACCGGAGCCGGTAACGGCAGCGTCACTTGTGTGCGATACCGTACGGAACTTGGTTGCCTGGGTCGCTATGGTGAGGATGCTTGGCAAGTTGATGAGATGAGTCCTGGCTGATGCTCCCGCATCCCCTATCACCTCTCCCCTGAGGCGATCTATCGGCCGCGGATTCACTCCCGACCCAGTGGCCCGCCATGCGAGTCACTGGGTCGCTTTTCTCTCGCCGGTACCGGCAAGCCGCCGCGCCCGCAGTTTTCTGGCGCAAGGACAGCGCAGCGATGCATTCTCAGTCGCGGCCATCAGCCTCCAGGTCGCGCGCTTCACGCTGCAACGCGCGGTCATACGCGTCGCCGAACATGAACTCGAAGCCGATGCTCGCCCCGAAACAGGCATTGCAGCGATCGGAGGGCAACGGGCCGTCAGCCCAGAACAGCGCGCCGCCGTACTCGACAAAAAACCAGTCGCGGAACATCGAGCGCCGGTGCGTCACGCGCAGGCCGTAGAGATCCGGCTGCGTGCCGTCGGTCTCGCCGCGCATGCTGATTTCGTAGCGCATCGCGCGACGGTAATCGATCGTCTGGTACAGCGCGAGCCGCGTGCGCCAGCGGATTCCTTCGGTCCCTTCCGACATCCGGACAGAGTTTGCGAAGCGCAGCAGGTAATCGGGACTCATGACGCGATCGAGGTCGAATGCCTGCGTCACGCCGAATCCCTCGTCGTTTTCGACGAATGCCGTGGTGCGAAACGACAGCAGCACGTCGTCCCCGACGTAGACGTAATGGCGGAAGCGCGCGTTGACGTAGGGATTCAGCGGTGTCTCGAGCTTGATGCCGGCGCCCAGATCGAAGCGGCTGTCACGGTCCTGGAAGACGCGATAACCGAGACCCGCAAACCACTCCGCCGGCTGGTCGTCGGAGAATGCTCCGACCACCGGTCCGACGGTCGCGAGCTCATCCGCGACATACTCGTCGCGACTGGCACGCCCGATCGTGGCGTTGAATCGCTCGTTGATCGCCGGCAAGGTGACGCTGGCGCGCAGGCGTGTGTCCACCTCGAACTCGTCCAGCTCGTTCCAGCCGAAGGTCAGGCCTGCCCGTCCGTTGGTGTCGTCCTCCACCTCGGAGTATTCGTGCTCACCGCCGAACAGCCGATCGACGAAGCGCGCCGTGCTGCAGACGCCGCGCTGCAGGCCCGAGCGCATCGTGTCGAGGCCGGTCGCGTCCGGCACCGGCTCGCCGCGGCATCCATTGGTCACTTCGGCGCCGGCTGCGGCTGCCGGATCAGCGGTTGAAGTCGATTCTCCGGGTGCGTCCGGCGGCGGCGCCACCTGCGCAGCCGCGGGCAGCGCGACCATCAGCAGCAGGAATGGCAGCGGCGATCGGGCAACAGCCGCCATCGTCAGGCCGGACGCCCCCGTCCGGTGGCGTCGAAGTAGTGGCGCCGGCAGAGCGACAGGTAACGCTCATTGCCGCCGATCTCGACCTGCTCGCCCTCGCGCTCGACCGCGCCGTCGGCGCCGACCCGCACCACCATTGTCGCCTTGCGTCCGCAATGGCAGATCGTCTTGAGCTCGGCCAGGTCGTCTGCGAGCGCGAGCAGCCGCGCACTGCCCGGGAACAGTTCGCCGCGGAAATCGGTGCGCAGCCCATAACAGAGCACCGGGATCGACAACCGGTCGACGACTGCCGCCAGTTGCTCCACCTGCTGCGGTTGCAGGAATTGCGCCTCGTCGAGCAGCACGCAGCTAAGCGCCTGGCGCGCATGTTCGCCCGCGATCTCCTCGTACAGGTCCGAACCGGCGGCGAAATGCCGCGCCTCGCTCGACAGGCCGATGCGTGAATGGACCCGTCCGCCGCCGCGCTGGTCGAACTGGGCCGTGTACACGAGCGTGCGCATGCCGCGCTCCCGGTAATTGTGGCTCGACTGCAGCAGCGAGGTCGATTTTCCCGCATTCATCGTCGAGTAATAGAAATAGAGCTTTGCCACGCGTTCCGTCGCCGGTATCAGTAGAGCAGCTTGATCTCACGCAGCCGTTCACGCAGGTAGTCGTCTGCGAGGATCGGCTCCGGATACCGGTTCGGGCGGTCCGGCGTGATGCAGCCCGGCAGCGTCGCGATCGGGAAATCGGAATTGAAATGCAGGAAGAATGGCATCGAGTAACGCGGGCGGTTCACCCGCGCACCGGTCGGATTGACCACGCGGTGCGTGGTCGAGGGCAGCACGTGGTTCGTGAGCCGCTGCAGCATGTCGCCGACATTGCAGACCAGCGTGCCGGGCGGCGGGTTGATTGGCAGCCAGCGCCCGCCGCGATCGAGCAGCTCGAGCCCGCCCTCTTCCGCGCCAACCAGCAGCGTGATTACGTTGATATCCTCGTGGGCGCCGGCCCGCACGCCGGTGGCCCCCTCCTTGAGCGGCGGATAATGGATCACGCGCAGTACGCTGTTGCCTTCGCCGACCTTGTCATCGAACCAGTTCCGCGGCAGTTTCAGGTAATCGGCGATCGCCTCCAGCAGCTTGCGGCCCATCTCGTCGAATGAAGCCCATAGATCGAGTGCCGCGCGCTTGAATCCCGGGTCGTCCGCGGGCCAGATGTTGTCCGGCATCGACGAACGATAGCGATGCCCGGGCGGCAGCTCGCGGCCGATCTGCCAGAACTCCTTGAGGTCATAGTGGGTCGCGCCCTTCGCGGTCTCGACACCAAATGGGGTCAGCCCGCGAGCGCCGCCGATGCCCGGGATCCGGTAGCGCAGCTTCTCTTCCTCGGGCAACGCAAAGAACTGCTTGAAGCGGTCGAGGCAGCCGTCGATCAAGGCCTGCGGCAACTCGTGGTCGCTGACCACGGCAAAACCGTAGCGCTCGAAACTGCCGGCGAAATGCCTGACAAACGCTGCCGGATCGCTGCTGGCGAGCCGGTAGCTGACTGGAACGATGGTGTCGGGCATCGGCGCTTATTATGGCCCATCATGTCCGGGATGGGCGACCCGGTCTGGTTCATCGTCGTCAATCCGGCATCCGGTGGCGGTGCGGCGCGGCGGCGCTGGCCGGTGCTGCGGGCCGAACTCGAAGGCCGGGGCGTCGGCTACCGCGTGGTCATGACCGATGCGCCCGGGCATGCGACGGCGCTGGCGCGCGAGGCGGTCCAGCAAGGCGCCCGGCATCTGCTGGCCGTCGGCGGCGACGGGACCTTGCACGAACTTGTCAATGGCCTCAGCACGGCGGACGGGACGATCCATTCCGACGTCGTCGCGAGCATCGCGCCTTTCGGGAGCGGCAACGACTGGGCGCGCAACCAGCAGGTGCCGCGCGATCCCGCGCGGCTCGCCGCGGCCATGGCCGAATGCCGCACACGGCAGGTCGACCTCGGCCTTGTCAGCTGCACCGGCGCCGGCGGCGAACGGCGCACGCTCGTCTTCCACAATGCCGCCGGCGCGGGCCTCGACGCCGCGGTGGTCCGCGCCTCGCCCAGGCAGGGACCGCGTGTCGCGGCCTATGCGATCGGCCTCGCGCGCGCCTTGCCGGGCTTCCGCGCGCCGCAGTTCAAGATCGCGGCCGACGAGCAGCGGCGCACCGGCCAATACCTCGCGGTCATCGCCGCGATCGGCCGCGACTGCGGCGGCGGGATGCGCATCGCGCCCGCCGCGCGCGCCGACGACGGCGAATTCGATCTGGTCACCGCTGCCAACCTCGGTCTCTGGCGCGCCCTCGCGCTGGCGCCCGGGCTGTGGAATGGCAAGGCCGCCGCCGACCCGGCGTTCCAGATGATCCGCTGCACCAACGCCACCATCGCGGCCAGTCCCGACTGCGAGGCCGAGGCCGATGGCCAGCCGGTCGGCCGGACTCCGCTCGAACTGCGGATCCTGCCGGGCGCCCTCTGTACCCTCGATTTCCGGACCACCGCCGCATCGCTGCTTCCACATCAGTTGTTGCAGTCCACTGGTGCGTAGAGATTCGGGCGGCATGGCGAACATGGGCTCCAGCCTTCGTGTTGAGGTTGTGACCTTTGACTTTCGATTTTCAACAGACTTTTAGAGCCGATCGCGGGCGCTATCCTGACAGTGCGGCAGCGCGGGAAGCAGGCGGTCCGTTTCCGTCCTGACCACCGCATAGCATTCGCACACTCGCGATTCCAGGCCGCTCCTCTCGACGACGGCAAGGTGGCCGCGGCGGTACTGGATGACTCCGGCCCGCTGCAGTCTGCCGGCGGCTTCGGTGATGCCTTCCCGACGCACTCCGAGCATGCGCGCGATCAGTTCCTGGGTTATGACCAGTTGACCGGAAGGCACGCGGTCGAGAGTCACCAGCAGCCAGCGGCACAATTGCTGCTCCACCGAATGATGGCGGTTGCAGGCCGCGGTCTGGAACAACTGTGTGATCAGCGCCTGGGTGTAGCGCAACAGCAGCGACCGCATCTGACCGGGCCGGTCGAACTCTTCCATCAGGAAGCGGCGCCCCAGCCGGTAGGCATGGCCGGCAGTGGTGCAGATCGCGGAACTGGGCATGGTGTCGCCGCCCATGAACAGGGAGACCCCGACCATGCCCTCGTTGCCCACGCCGGCGGTTTCCGCCGAGGCCCCGGACGCCATGACGTAGTGCATAGACAGGATCGCGGAGGTCGGAAAATAGGCGTGCTGCAACTGCTCGCCCGGTTGATAGAGGAGCTCGCCCAGCAACATCGGAATCGGCTCCAGGTGCGCGGCCAGCCGTTCGAATTCCGGTACGGGTAATGCGGCCAGCAGGCGATTCTGCTTCGGATTGTCAACGGTCGTCATGCTTCGGCCCCGGCGATCACGAGCCCTATCTGGTGATCGTCAGTTCAACGCCAATGCCACGATAGCCGACGAAACGGCAGGCCTGATTGAACATCGGCTCGCCGCTGACCAGGTACCTTTGCACCGAGTCGTCGGCGTTGGTGCGGCTGAAGACGAAATCCAGAAACGGCTGGCGGGCGGCAATGGTTTGCCTCAACTGTTCCCGCTCCGCCTCGTTCCAGCCCTCGATCTCGCTGTTGCCTACGCCATCCGCCAGGGAATCGACCTGGATGCCAAGCATTTCCAGCACCGGACCGGAAACCTTGGTGAACTTGCCGTTTGCGTCCTGCTCCCAGTACCAGTCGGAGGCCAGTTCGGTCAGGCTGCGATAACGGGCTTCGCTCTCGCGCAGTTCCGCGGTCCGCTCCAGCACCGACCTTTCCAGTTCACGACTGTAGTTCTCCAGCTTGCCGTGGAGCAGACGTACTTCCACCAGGTTGCGGATCCGGGTCTTGACTTCGACCAGATCGAAAGGTTTGCTGACGAAATCCCTCGCGCCGGCCTGCAGTGCCTGCATCCGGTGGCCGGGCTGCGCGGTGATCACCAGGACGGGAAGATAGGGGTCGGTATCGTTGGTCTTGAGGCCGGCCATGACCTGGAATCCATCCATTTCCGGCATCTGCAGGTCGAGCAGGATCAGGTCGTAGCGATGACGGCGATGCAGGGCGCAGACCTCGCGCGGATTCATGGTCGAACTGACCTTGGAAAAGCCGGAATCGACCAGCATCTGCTCGAGCAGTCTGACGTTCGCTTCCTGATCGTCGACGATCAGGATGCTGGCCGCGAGAATATCGGTTTCGGTAACCCTCATGCCTGATCCTTCCTGGGCTCGTCGGTCACCGCCGATGCCTTATGCGAGACGGCCAGTGCCGCGTCCAGCGCATCCATGAACTGGTTGACCTTGATCGGCTTGGTGAGATAGTTGAAGAACCCGGCCTTGAGGCCCTTGGCGATGTCGCGCGGCACCGCGTTGGCGCTGAGCGCGATGATCGGTATATGCGCGGTTGACGGGTCCGCGCGCAGGATCTGCATGGCTTCGATCCCGCCGATGCCGGGCAGGCTGATGTCCATCAGGATCAGTTCCGGCAAATAGGCTCGGGCGAACTCGACGCCGGTTTCACCGTCCGCCGCCATCAGCAGGCGCAGGTCGGTGCGGCGCGCAATGAGCTGCTCGACCAGTTCCAGGTTCGCAGGATTATCCTCGACGTAGAGCACGGTACGCAATCGCGAGTCCGGCGTCACCCGCGGGGGCGCCCCCGCCTCCTCTGCAGGGAACACCAGCTTCGGAGCCATTGCGACACCGACCTCGACCCAGAACACGCTGCCCACGCCGACGGTGCTGTCCACGCCGATCCGGCCTCCCATGATTTCGACCAGGCGTTTGGTGACCACCAGGCCGATGCCGGTGCCTTCCTCCTTGCCGCCCTCCCTGCCGAGGCGATTGAACGGCTGGAACAGTTGCGCAAGCTGTTCCGGGGTCAGCCCGGTGCCGGTGTCACGCACGCTGATCCGGATCGACTCCGGATCGCACAGCGCGTACTCCACGGCAATCATGCCGCCCGGTCGGTTGTACTTGACGGCATTGAACAGGAGGTTGATCAGGACCTGCTTGATCCGGGTGCGATCGGCATTGATGAAGCACGGGTCCGGCAACGGTGCAAATGTCATCGTGACGCCGCGGTGATGGGCCTGCGATTCGACCATGGCCCGGCATTCCTGCGTCACTTCCAACAGCGACACCGGCTCCCTCGACACGGTAAGCTGCCCCGACTCGATCAGTGCCAGGTCAAGGATTTCGTTGATCAGCTCCAGCAGGTACCAGCCGGCCTTGAGAATCTGGTCGAGATTGCGCTTCTGGGCGACCGTCGGGGACGGAGAGCCGGATTCGATCAACTGGGTGAAGCCGAGGATGGCATTGAGCGGTGTACGCAGTTCATGGCTCATCCCGGAAAGGAAATCCGATTTCGCCCGATTGGCTTCCTCGGCAACCGCCAGTGCCTGGTTCAATTTCGATTCCGCCAGTTTGCGTGCCGAGTTGTCGGCGCCGATCAGGAGGTAACCGATGATCCGGTCGGCGTCGCGCAGTGCCGTGATCGAGACCATGGCCGGAAAGCGGCTGCCGTCCTTGCGGATGTAGGTCAGTTCATAGCTATCCTCGATTTCCCTCGAAGCCTTGAAGGCGAGCGCCTCGAAGCCGGGTGCGATCGGTGTGTCGAGTTCGAGGCTCAGGGCCTCGGCGCGCGCCTTGACCTCCTGCGGATCGTGAATGTCGCTGGGCCTGATCCGGTTGACCACTTCGGCGGCGCTGTAGCCCAGCATGCGCTCGGCGCCGATGTTGAAGAGCTGGATGATGCCGTGCTCATCCGTGGCGATGATCGAGAAACTGGCGCTGTTCAGGATCGCATTCTGCAAGGCACCGGCCTTGAGCAGGGCATTCTGGCGGCTCGACTCGGAAGCGCGGGCGGCGGCGCCGGCAGCAAGGGCAAGGTGTGGATCGATTCCGGTCTTGGACACGGCTGTTTTCCGGGAATGTGGCACTGGGGTTGAAGAAAAAATGCGCTGCCCGGTTAGCCAGAAGCGGATCTCGGCCTGAAACAGGCTGAAATGAGGACGTCCCCCGGGCGCGCCCCATAGTTAGCGGCATCCCCGGCGACCGTCTGTGCGCCGGCGCACACAAGCCAGCGGATAGTACGGACAAAGACGCTTGCGGTCGACGCCAGCTGTAGCGCCGGACCATGCACGGGGGTGCGTCGGCAGGAATCCGGCGCCCGCGATCCCGGTGACGCCACCGGCGACTCCTCCAATCCCGGCTGCCGCCGGTGCGCCAGAATCCGCGCGACGATCTCCGGCTCCTCGATACTGGCAATCACCCGAAGCCGCCCGCCGCAGTGCGCGTAGCGCGCGCAGCGCTCGAGGTCGATCCTGAACACTCTCTGCCGCCACGTGCCGCGCCAATCAGCTGCGGATGTGGCTCGCTGCGGCAGATTATGTGCTGATGCACACGCTGCGACACGTGAAGCTGGCCATGAGCGAGGCCGGGATTCCGCACGGGAATCCGGTTGCATCAGCCAGTCGGCGGCCGCTTACAACCGCCGGCACAGGTGCTTTGGATTTACCAACCGTTCCGCCCACACCCGCGCTACCGCTTCGGGAATTCCAGGATGAAATTGATCCTGCGGTTTTCCTGCTGGCCCTCGAGTGTCGTACCGTATGACACGCGCCGCGTCTGCCCGAAGCCTTCCGCCGTAAGCCGCGAGCGGGCGATGCCAAGTTCGTCCACCATGTAATTCACTACGTTCTGCGCACGACGCTGCGACACTTCCATTGCCGCTGCCGGGCTTATCTGCACCTGGCTGGAACCAGTGCCGCTAAATTCCGCGGCATGCCCTTCCACCGTGGCGCGGACCGCGGGATTCGCTTTCATGTAGTCCGCGACCTGGGCGAGGCTCTGCCGATATTCCGGTTTGATAGTGGCATTGTCCGGGCTGAACTCCATTTCCAGTGCCATGGTGACCCTGGCGGGCCGCGCCGCCAGGCCCACGAAGTCCTCCGCACAGGCGATGACGGCATTGATGCGCCGGTTTGCCCGCTTCCCCTCCGCGGTGCTCTCATCGCCGACGGGCCGCGTTTCCCCGTAGCCGACTGCCGTCAGCCGGGAACGCGCAATCTGGTGGTCACTGACCAGGTAGTTCACCACGCTGTCCGCCCGCCGCTGGGAGAGCCTCATGTTGTCTGCGCTCGTCCCGACATTGTCGGTGTGGCCCTCGATCACGGCCGTCGTTTCGGGATACTTCTTCATGAAGGTGGCCAGGACCGCGAGCCTTTCCTTCTCCTCCAGCTGGATCTCGTCCCGATTGATCTCGAACTCGATGTCGAGGACGCTGCAGTACTCTGTCGTCTTCACCGGGACCGGGACGACGACGCGCGCGGGCGCTGCCACCCTCGGTGGCGGGGGCGCTTCATACGTTCGCGGGGTAGTGGCGGCCGGTGTGTCGCCGAAGAAACGATAAATGAAACCGAGCGAGAAAAGATCGATGTCGCCATCGTTGCCGACCGCATCGTCGATCCGGTAGCGCTCCGCCTCGGCGCGCAGGCCAAATCTTTCGGTGAAATCGAACTGGAGCCCCAGGCCGAACTTGTAGCCCTCGGCTTCCTTTTCGCCACTGGCGGGCGCGGTGATTGCCCCGGTTGCGCTGTAGGAACTCGCTGTTTCGGCGTAGATCACTCCGCCCCGACCAAACGCCGACAGCCGGTCAGTGAAATGCAGGCTGGCGACGAGATCGAGATTCAGGCCCTGGATCTTCGTGGTATCGCCATTCAGCGTGCCGGTCGGAGTCGTGTTTGCGACAAAGCCGAAGTTTCCAAGATCGAAATAACCACCTTCCAGGGCGAAAGTCCGATTGAACTGATACCCGGCGAACAGCTTGAAGCCCGCATCGCTGTCGTCGTCGACAATCGAGTCGGTGGTCAGGCCCGAGGCCAGCAGTGCTTCCGTGATTCGCCGGTCGTCAATGTCGGCCTGTGATTCACCGTAGTTGCCGCCGACGTACCAGCCGGATTCAGCCGCCACTGCGAGCGGGCTGGCGATTGCAGCGAGTGCAACCAGGCCCAGCTTCCCCGAGGCGTTCGCCAATTTGATGACATTCATGCTTTTCTCCACCGTTGATGCTCCGGTCTTAAGGGGCGGGTACGTTGATGACTGTGTCCACCAGCGTCACTGAAGCGCCCAGTGACAGCGCTCGTCCATTCAGTGTCACGATCGTGGTATTGCCGGCAGTGGAAAACGAGGCTCCGGACTGGGCGATGATCGTTCCCTCCATGGTCCCGCCACCAGCGGCGTTGATCGTCGCGAAGGTGCCCACTGCCCAGAAGATGTTCCGGGCCTGGGCGCCACCCGCGAGGATGATGCTTTGGGGAGCCGCGGCGCCCGGACCGCCCACGGTCAGCGTCGTCGCCATCTGGAACACCCAGGACGCATTTGCGTCGCCCTGCGCGTCCAGCGTCAGATCCCCGCCCTCGATCAGGAAATCCCCACCGGGCGCCGTGTAGACGCCGGGTGCAAGGGTCAGGTTGGCGAGGTTCTGGCCCGGATTTGCCCCAGGCGGCAGTCCCTGCAGCGCGAGGTAAGCGGCCTCAGCGTCGAGGCGCGCCTGGGTGGCAATCGCGCACGAGACAGGATTCGGAGCCGCGGACGTCGGACCCGTGGTCGAATTCGTGCAGGTGTAGATCGTTCCGTTCACCGTCCCGATGTTGGCCGGTGTTTCCGTATAGACGTCCACCGCATCGTGGAATCCGGTCACCATCGAGGTGCCCGTGGCGATGCTGCCGATGTCGCCATTGACCACGGTCTGGATGCCCGTGTTGGTCATGCCGGCGCTGCCGCCAAAGACTCCGAACGGAGCAGCAGATCCAAGGTCGGCGGGCGGCGTCAACAGCGTGCATGCCTGCGAGCCGGTCGTGAAGGTCCAGACCTGGTTGGCCACCATGGCATTGCCGGTCAGGTCCCGGACCCCGGTCGTGACCGTGGCGGTGTAGTTGGTGTTGGCCAGCAGATCGGCGTTCGGATCCAGGGTTGCCATCTGGCCGGGCGCGTCATACATGACGAACCCTGCCAAGGCGGCGCCCAATGGCGGGCCCGTGACCTGAAGCGTAAAAGTGGTGGTGTTGATCGTCGCCGGGTCCATCGGTTCGCTGAATGTCGCGCTGACACTCCGTTGCAGGCAGACGCCCGTCGCAAGATTGGCCGGGTTCGCGAACGCCACCGTCGGTGGCGTGTTATCCGCAGTCGCGCCAGTCGTGAAAGTCCACACGTAATTGCTGGCCGCCGGCAGAGCGGCCTGATTGCCTGCCAGTGCATTGCCAGCCAGATCTGTGGCGCCCGTGGTAATCGTCGCGGTAAACAGCGTATTGATCGGCAGCGCCGCGGCTGGCGCAAAGCTCGCGGTCCTTGCGTCAAACGCATAGGTCACGGTCCCAGCCACCGCCGTCATGCCGGGCCCCGTTACCGTAAATGACGTCGCGGTAATCGTCGCGGGATCCATGTCTTCGGAAAAGGTGGCGGTTATCGCGGTGTTGATTGCGACGCCAGTGGCGTCGTCCATGGGAATCGTTGCCGTCACCCGAGGCCTGGTCACGTCGGCAGGCAGGATGATGTCCTGACCCAGGATGGGATCCCGTCCGCAGCCCGTGGCGACGATGACTAACAGCAACGCCGCGCACCACCGCGCGTAACCTGAATTGCTCACGACATTGTTCATTTGCAGGTGCCTCTATCCATAAGTTCCAGGAACATCGATCGGTGCCGGCGTTCCGGCCAGTCGCGTGCGCGCTGATCCGAACGACCACAGTGTCGTCGTTCGTGCTGTTGACCGTCTGTGCGGTGGGAAACACATAGCGCGCTGGCGGCTGCGGCCAACGCGGGGTCCTCGCCAAGCCGGGCCAGCACGAGTCCGCGTGATACCGTACATACGAATCGGGACAGGATTGCCTTCGGTCCAGCGCTGTCCGGCTGGGTACGCCACCGCACAGACGCCGCAGTCGTCCGCGACTACCCTCGCTGCATTCGCGGCAGCGCGAGGGCGCGTGATATCGCGCAGCAGCCGCTTCCGATCATTTCAATCAATCGCAGAAGTAGAGGAAGAACGTCATGAACAAGTCACTCGTTGTTGGCGGCATCGTGGGTGCACTGGCTGTCACGGCGGTCGCCGCGGTGGCGGGATACCGGACGATGGACACAAAAACCGCAAGTACTCCGCGGCAGGAATGCCATGACGTGGTCGTCACACTGACGCGGCCAACGAAGGATCCTGACCAGATCGCGGGCACGGTAACGGGCGCAGTGATTGGCGGTGTACTCGGCAACCAGGTCGGCAGCGGTGACGGCAAGAAGCTCGCGACCGCTGGCGGCGCAATCGCCGGCGGCATAGCCGGCCACGAGATCCAGGAAGGCATGCAGGAACGCAATACCTACCAGGAGACACAGCAGGTCTGCAAAACCGTCCAATAAGAGCGCGTGCGAATCGAGCTGTATTCGCCACCGAACATGCCGATCAGCTCATTATAGTCGCGCTCGATCCGCCAGCGGCCTGACGGGGTGGCGACGAGGGTCTGCAGGGAGGCCGTGCGGGGCAGCGTCGAGAAACAGTTATGCTCGTGCGCATGAGCGCGATCACGCTGTCGGATGCAGAACGCATGGAACTGACTCGCCGAGCCAACAACCGCGCCGGGACGCGCCGAGCGGCACGACATTCCTCGGCCGAGTTCGTGGCCTTCCTGACCAACCTGGTCGTCAACCAGGCACCGAAAACCGTGAAGTGGATATACTTTGATCCGAACCACCGCATTGCTGCTTCCACATCAGGTGTAACAGTCCACTAGCAGACGGAGACCCGGTATGAAAAACACTCCGTGCATCCAGTCCTGCTGGAAAGCGACCCCCAAGCTGATCGTCACCCTGGTCGGCATCATTGGCTGCGCCAGCACGCCGGCCAGGACCGAGGTCGTGCCCACGCTCGAGCAGGTGGCGACGGCCAGTACCCCAGCTGCGGCACCCGACAAGGCAGCCGAGAACCCATTCCCCGGCACGACCATGCGCACCGGGCCGAATGGTGAGCAGCGTTACTGCGTGAAAGAGGTTGAGACCGGCCAGCGCATCGCGAAGGAGCGCTGTTATACGCAGCTCACCATGGAGCAGATGAAGGAGAGCCAGCGCGAGCGTATCGAGGCGATGCGGGAAAACTCCACCTACGGGACGAGCGGCGGCCCCTGAGTCAGGCGATCGTCCACCATACAGCCGCGATCAGCGGAATCCCTGCAGGATCTTCCCGAGTTTCCCCGACCCGGGGCACAGCCGCTCATAGGGCACCGCGTTCAGCGCCAGTTCGGTCGTGCTGCTGCGCGCATGGAAATCGCGGCGCTTGTCGTCCACGTAGATGAGCCCGGTGACGTATTCGTTCCGCATCGCGCGTTCCTGCACATAGGCCGCCGCGCGCGCACGATCGGTCGGATCGTAGTCCGGGTCGAGCTTGCGCAGCACGACATTGCTGCCATCGTGCATCGGCACCGACACCGTAGTGCCCGGTTCGTACTGCACGCGGATTTCCTGCCGTGGCGCGATGTAGTCCGCGGCGACCGGCGTTTCCGAATGTTCGCGCACGTAGGCGTAGCTCTTGGTCGAACCCTCGTGATCGTTGAAGGTCACGCAGGGCGAGAGCACGTCGATGATCGCAAATCCCTGGTGCGCGAGCCCGGCCTGGATCAGCGGCACCAGCTGCTCCTTGTCCCCGGAAAAGCTGCGCGCGACGAATGAAGCACCGAGCGCAAGCGCGAGCAGCACCGGGTCGATCGGTTCCTGCTCGTTGGCCTCGCCCTTTTTCGACTTCGAACCGATGTCCGCGGAGGCCGAGAACTGGCCCTTGGTCAGGCCGTACACGCCGTTGTTCTCGAGGATATAGACCATGTCGAGGTTGCGGCGGATCACGTGCGCCAGCTGGCCGACGCCGATCGACAGCGAGTCGCCGTCGCCCGAGACGCCGATGTAGCGCAGGTTCCGGTTTGCGGCGTTGGCGCCGGTTGCGATCGACGGCATGCGCCCGTGCACCGAATTGAAGCCATGCGCCCCGGCCACGAAATAGGCCGTCGTTTTTGACGAGCAGCCGATGCCCGACAGTTTCACGACGCTTTGCGGCGGCAGGGCGAGCTCGAAACAGGCCTGCACGATCGCCGCCGTGACCGAGTCGTGACCGCAGCCCGCGCACAACGTGGACATGCTGCCCTCGTAGTCGCGGCGATTGAGCCCGAGCGAATTGCGCGGCAACCCGGGGTTCGCGACTTTCGGCTTGGCAATGAAGCTCATGCGGCGACTCCCCGTGCCAGTGCCTTGTTGACGCCCTCGACAATGCACGACGCCGCCATCGGCAGGCCGTCGTAGTGCAGGATCGAACGCAGTTTCTGCTTGTCGACCGCGGTCTCGAGCGTCATCAGCGCGCGCAGCTGCGCATCGCGGTTCTGCTCGACGACGAAGATCGTCTGGTGCGCGGCAAGGAACTCCTCGACCTCGGCACCGAACGGAAAACCGCGCACCCGCAGGTAATCGATCGCGACACCGGAGCGCCGCAACGCCGCGAGCGCCTCGCCCACCGGTGCGTCGCAGGAACCGAGGCTCACGATGCCGGCCGTCGCGCCACGCCCGTCGGCCAGCGCCGCGGGGACGAGCTTTTTCGCGGTCTGGAACTTCCGCGTCAGGCGGTCGAGCACTTCCTGGTACTCGGCGGAATCCTCGGTATATCCGCCGAACTTGCTGTGCCCGGAGCCGCGCGTGAAGTACGAGGCCTTCGGGCTGATGCCCGGCAGTGTCCGGTACGGGATGCCGTCGCCATCCGGGTCCATGTAACGCTGGAACTTCGCGAGGCCCTCGATCTGCTCCGCGGTCAGCATCTTGCCGCGGTCCGGACGGTAATTGTCGTCCCAGCGGAAGTCCGGCGCCATCCAGTCATTCATGCCGATGTCGAGGTCGAGCAGCACGAAAACCGGCGTCTGCAGCCGTTCGGCCAGGTCGAAGGCCTGCGCCGCCATCTGGAAGCACTCTTCCGGCGAATCCGGGAACAGCAGCACGTGTCGCGTATCGCCATGCGACGCATAGGCGCAGGCCAGCAGATCGCACTGCTGCGTTCGCGTCGGCATGCCGGTCGATGGCCCGACGCGCTGCACGTCGAAGATCACGGCCGGCACTTCCGCGTAGTAGGCCAGGCCGATGAACTCCGCCATCAGCGAAATGCCCGGACCGGAGGTCGGCGTGAAAGCGCGCGCGCCGTTCCACATCGCGCCGATCACGACGCCGATCGCGGCGAGTTCGTCCTCTGCCTGCACGACCACGTAATCGCGCCGGCCGGTCGCCGGGTCCGTGCGATGGCGCGCGCAGAAGGAGCGGAATGCGTCCATCAGCGAGGTCGACGGCGTGATCGGATACCAGGCCCCGACCGTCGCGCCCGCATACAGGCAACCGAGCGCCGCCGCGGTGTTGCCGTCGATCATCACATGACCTTTGGTCGCGTCCATGCGCTCGACGCGCGTCGCGAGCGGGCATTCAAAATGTTCCCTGGCGTAGCGATATCCGATCTCGATCGCCTGCATGTTGGAATCGACCAGCGCCGGCTTCTTCGCAAAGGTCTCGGCCAGCAGGCTGCGGATGATTTCGAGGTCGAGGTCGATGAGCGCTGCGAGCGTGCCGGCATACATGATGTTCTTCATCAAAGTGCGGGCGCGCGCACCCTCGAAACTGTCGTTGCACAACTGTGCGAATGGCACGCCGAAAGTGCGGATATCGTCGCGCGCAAGCAACGAACTGCGCGGCCAGGTCGAGTCGTAGATCAGCGAGCCGCCGGCTGCGACCTCGCGTACGTCGCGCGCGTAGGTCTCCGCATTCATCGCGACCATCAGGTCGACCTGCCCGGAACGCGCACGCCAGCCCTCGCGCGTGACGCGGATTTCGTACCAGGTCGGCAGCCCCTGGATATTCGACGGGAAGAAGTTCTTGCCGACCACAGGCACGCCCATGCGGAAGATCGCCTTCATCACGAGCGAATTGGCGCTCGCCGATCCCGAGCCGTTGACGTTCGCGAACTTGAGCGTAAAGTCGTTTACGCGCGGCGCAGCGCATTTGCGCTCTGGCATCGGGCCTCATCCTCGGCGTGGGGAATCTGGATCCAGGACTTCTGCATGTCCCAGGCATCGGTCGGGCAGCGCTCCGCGCACAGGCCGCAGTGCACGCACAGGTCCTCGTCCTTGACCATCACGCGGCCGGTCTGGACCAGCGGCTCGGAGACGTAGAGCGGCTGGTCCGGGTTGCGCCGTGGCGCCTTCAGGCGCGCGAGCACCTCGGCTTCGTCGCCATTTGCGGTGATCGTCAGGCAATCGGTCGGGCAGATGTCGATGCAGGCGTCGCACTCGATGCAGAGCTTC
>JBBEAB010000056.1:93554-112643 GCA_040899645.1 Steroidobacteraceae bacterium | reverse complement strand
GCCGGAATCGGGCTGATTCGGCGCAAAGAAACGCCCCCGGGTGGGGGCTTCGCTCCTGTCCCGAAACCGGATCCGGTTTCCGCGGCGCCTGACGGCGCCGGGATCAGTTTTTACGTGAGGACCAGCTCGCCGCCTTCCACGCGGATGCGCTTGCCCGGGTCGCGATCCATGCGGACCACACCCTGCTTGCCATCGAGCAGGTAAGTGACATCGAAGCCGGCCGGAACCTTCTGGTTGTCGTAAACCGTGCCACAACGCTCCTGGACGACGGTCTCCGTGTTGCGCTCCTGCATGCCCTTCTGGACCTTGCTGCCGGCGTAACCGCCCGCGACCGCGCCCGCCGCCGTGGCGATCTTGTTGCCGTCGCCACTGCCGACCTGGTGGCCCAGTACGCCGCCGACGACTGCGCCGATCGCCGATCCGGCAATCCGCTTCTCGTCGCGAACTGCCACCTGCTGGGTGACCGCCTCGTCATTGCAGACCTGCCGCGCCGTCTGCTTGTTGTCGAACGCGGGTTCGACGGCGACGACTTCCGCATAGTCCTGCCAGGGATTGAGATTCGTCTGGGTGCTCGCGTAGGCGCCGACCGCCAACAACACGACTCCACCGACGACCAGCCCGGCTATTAGGGAATTGTTCATCTGTGCTGCTCCTGAATGAGTGCAAGGCTCATCTGCAACTCGGAAACTGCACGGGATGAGGTGACCCCGGAAGCTTGCCTGAATGCGGCCGCGCCGTCTGTACGCGAACGCACATGCCGCTGAATGAGAAGCCGGTCACATTTGCCGGTACGTTCCCGCCCGTTAGCGACCAACACGCCCTGAACTGACCACCCCCGCACACTCGCCCGGCAGGCCACGACCCATCATCGGCGAGTGTAAGACCGTGGCAGGCGCGCCCGATGAGTCGTCCCCGTCCGTTTCGCGAGTCCGTGAGCGCGATCAGCGCAGCGACGTGGCGCCGCCTCGTGCAGTGGCCACCTGCGCTGGCGCGCCTCGGTATCGCGGCGCGGCTGTCGATTGCCTTTGTTGCCGTGGCCGTGCTGGCGGTGACCGCCAACTCGATCATCGATCACGGCGACTCGATGCTGCGCACGATCGGAACGATTCCGGTTGCGGTACGATCAACGCCGACGCACTCCGACCCCGACGCGCTGCCGGCAGCGCTCGACCGCTTCCAGCTCACCGTGCTCGGCCGCGTGGAAACGAACGACGCCGTGCGCGAGCGCGCATACCGCGACTCCTCCGCAGCGCTCGCAACTGCCCACGACAGTTTTGCGACTGCGGTGTCGACGGCAGTCAAGGAAGCGACCGTCGGGGAACTCGCGGCAGCAGTCACCGCGCACCTGGAACTTTCGGATGGGCTGGTCTCCGACTCGGACGTGCGCCGGCGCCTGCCGCCGGAACTGAATCGCGAAATCAACCCGCTGGATGCGCGACTGAAAGCCGCCCTTGAGCGGGCCGTGCAGCTGCTCGGCAAGCACATGACCCGGCAGTACCTGGTGGACGCGAGCCAGGTCCTCGACGGCATGCGCCTGAATGCCGTCGACTTCAGCGCCTCGGCGGCTTACGACCGCAAGGCGTTGCAGTCCATCGCCGCGGGCGAGCAGGTCCTGGTCACGCTGCTCCGGGACAACGAACAGAACATCATTCGCACGCTGGGCGCCGACTGGCTCACGACGACGCGCCGTTCGCTGCGGCGCCTCGCTTCGCTCCGCAATTCGCTGATGCAGGCGGAGCGGCAACGCGAGGCCGGAATCGGGGCCTTCGCCCAGAGTCATGCGGCCCTCGCCGCGCAGGTACGCATGATCACGACGCAATCCGCGGCGTCGCGTACGCTCGCCACCGTGCAACGCCAGTCGAGCGAGACGCTGTCCGCGATCTCGGCAGAGAGCGAGCGGCAGCGCACCCTGCTGGTCTGGCTGACCGGCTGCGTATTGCTGCTGCTGCTCGTAATCTCGTTGAACACCGTGCACAGCATCGGCGCACCCGTCCGCCGCCTGCTGCACGCGACGCGGCGGCTCGCGCAGGGCGAATCGGACGTGAAGGTGCCGCGCGGCGGCATCCGCGAACTCGACATGCTGGCCGTCTCGTTCAACCACATGGCAGAGCAGCTTGCGGCCGCGCAGGCGCTGGCCCACCAGTATCACGTCCAGCTCGAGGCGAAGGTCGAGGAACGAACGCGGCAGCTGCAGCACCTCGCGGAGCATGATCCCCTGACGCGGCTGCCGAACCGGCGCCAGCTGCTCATGCAGCTGAACGCGGCGCTCGCCCGCGCCGCCGCAGGTGGCGGCGTCGTCGGCGTATTCTTCCTGGACCTCGATCACTTCAAGAACATCAATGACAGCATGGGACACGTATTCGGCGATCGCGTGCTGCAGACCATCGGTGAGCGCCTGCGCGATATTGCCACCGAGTTCGGCCTCTCGGCACGCCTCGGCGGCGACGAGTTCACGATCGTGTACGAACGCGCCACACAGATGGAAGATGTCCGGCAGGCGGGCCACGCCCTGGTGGCGGCCTTCCAGCAGCCGCTGCTGGTCGATGGACGCGAGCTCTTGATCGGTCTCAGCGTCGGCGCCAGCGTCTATCCGGAACACGGGCGCGATCCCGAGGCCCTGCTGCGTGCGGCAGACGCGGCGCTGTTCCGCGCCAAGGCGCTCGGCCGCAGCCAGTTCAGCATGTTCAGCCCGGACCTGCTCGAGCTCGCGGCCTCCAAGTTCGCTACCGAACAGGGCCTGCGTCGCGCCATCGAGCGCAATGAATTCGAGCTCCACTTCCAGCCCGAGGTCTGCCTCGCGACCCTGGAAGTGGGCCTGGTCGAGGCGCTCTTGCGCTGGCGCCTGCCGACCGGGGCGTGCGCAACCGCCGAAGACTTCATGCAGGTAGCCGAGGATTGCGGCCTGATCCGGGAGATCGGCGACTGGGTGCTCAGGAGTTCGGTCGAATATGCGGCGCACTTGCGCAGGACCGGCTGGCCCGCGGTGCGCATTGCGATCAATGTCTCCTCGCTCCAGTTGCTGGACAACGACTTCGTCGATCGCCTCCAGAAACTGCTGGCAGAGCACGACCTCGCGCCGGAATGCATCGAGATCGAGCTGACCGAGAACGTGCTGCAGACCGGATCGCACACGATCGAGAACCTGCGCCAGTTGCGCGCCATCGGGGTCGGCATCGCGCTGGACGATTTCGGAACCGGCTATTCCTCGCTGGTCTCCCTCGAGCAGCTGCCTCTGTCGCGCGTCAAGCTCGACCGCAGCCTGATCGCAAGCATCGACACCAGTTCGCGCTCGCAGGCGATCGCGCGCGCGATCATCGCGCTCTGCCAGAGCCTGGGTCTCGAGGTGACCGCCGAGGGCGTCGAACGCCGCGAGCAGCTGGCCTGGCTGCTCGATCACCCGGCCATCTACCTGCAGGGCTATCTGCTTGCGAGACCGGTCTCCGACGGCGACCTGCTGCCGCTGATCGCCGGCATGCCGGGCCGGATGTCCTCGCTGCTGCGGCCGCGCTCGCCCGCAACGACCGCCCAGGTCGTTGACCACGCCGAAGCGAGATTTCGCCGGATACGCTGAGGCCTCAGGGCGTCACTGCCATCGCCTGCCTGAACTGCTCGATCGTCGCGGTCTTGCCGTGCACGCCCGCGATCCGGCCGACGTCCAGGCCGAGTTCCCCGAGCTTTTTTGCGAAGGCCGTAGTCGAAGCCTGCGGCGGACCGAATGGCCCATCATTGTCCGGGAGGAAAAACAGGTCGCCCTGGAACAGCACGCGCTCGGCCGGCAGCCACGCGACGATCATCTCGCGCGCGTGCGGATTCGGGCCGATGTCGATCAGCTCGAGCCTGCGTTTGCCGTCCGTCAGCACCCGCTTGCCGCCCTCGATCAGCAGGAACTGTGGCTCGCGCGGATTCCTGGCCAGGCGGTCGTTCTGCGGCGCCGCGGCCATGCCGAGGACGACGCCACGGTTGGCAGGGGTCGTCACGATGCTCGCGCCCTCGGCGATGTAACTGCGCAGGCCGCCGATGTGATCGCCGTGGTGATGCGTCATTGCGAGGTGGCGGATCGGCTTGCCCGGGAAGAGACCCTTGATGCGGGCGATAACTTCATCGGCGCCCTCGCTCGATCCCGGCGCTTCGACCGCGACCACGTGATCGGAGAAGCCAACCGCAAGCGTATTCTGGTTCTGGCCAGCGACGTTCTGGATCAGGTACACGCCGTCGGCAAGTTTTTCGACCTCTTCCGGCCGGTTGGTCGGAGCGGCCGGGGCCTGCCGGTAGCCATCCGCCGCGAATGCGAATGACGCGTCCGTGATCGCCGGATTGATCTCGGCTCGCAGCGAGAACTTCGCGACGACTTCGCCCGCCTGGCTGTTGGTGAAGGTGCCGGGCACCTGGTAGTTCCCGACCTTCCGGTAGTCGCCATAGCGGATCTCCGATGCCTCGACGCCGCTTTGCGGGTCGACGAAGATCAGCTCGTATTTCGAGACCAGGCCGCTCGCGTCGTCCACGAACACGGAGACCTGCACGGCGTCCGGCATCACGAAGGTGATCACGTCGTGCCTGCGGCCTTCGTACGATTCCTCGCCGAGATGGCGCAGCGTGTTGGCGCGGTCCAGCGCCTGGCGCAGCAGCAGGTTCGGCAGGCGCCGGTAGTACTGGATGAACTGCTGCTGCGTCGCCTGCGCAGCCGGAATCGGCGTCGCCGTGCGCGCGCGATGGTCGTAGGTCGTGCCCTGTCCGCCCACGATCGCGACCGTCGCGTCGCCGGCAAATCCAAAGCCGCCGGTGCGCTGGTCCAGTCGCATCCGGTTGTTTTCGAGATCCACCAGCAGCGTTTCACGGAGGTTGCCGCCCTCGAATGGCGGCTCCGGCGTCGTCATCTGCAGCCGCGGAAAGGTCTCGCCCTCGAGGTGCAGACGCACGACCTTGACGGCCCTGAGTGCGGCGGCGCCGCCATTCGCCTCGACCGCGCGGTCGAGCACGGCGCGCGCCCGCTCCTGCGACCGCTCGGTCAGCGTTTCCGGATTGTCGGCGGCGCCGGCAGCGGCGGCAAACAGGGCGAGCGCGACGATTGAACGCAGCATGGCAGGGTCTCCCGTGTCGTGGCCGTTGACGCTAGGACGACGCTTCGTCGCATTCAATGCGCTTGCGCCGACCCGTGCAGGCGCCACGGCAAGCCGTGCAATGCACCGGTCCGATCGCCCGGGTGACAGCTTGCCGGGGCAATGCCACCATTCGGAAATGCCTGTCACACCGGCCTTCATTCTCGCCGCCCTGCTCGGGGCGGCAGCGCCCGCTCCGGCCGATGCGGCCGCGGCCGACTTCGTGCCGCCGGCGGGCGTCGCGACGCATGCGGACGGCCGCCGGCCGATCGAATCGCTCTACGCGGCCTATGCCGGCCTGGTAGCGCGCGGCTGGCGGCTTGAGGTCATTGCCAACTCGCAGCCCACCGGCACGACGCAGTCGCTTCCGATCATCGCGCTGCGCTCCCCAGCGAGCGGGCCCGCGGTCTGGATCCTGGCGGGCATCCATGGCGAGGAGCCGGCCGGTCCCAACGCGATCGCCGTGGCCATCGACGACCTTGCGCAGCTCGGCGAACGGCGGCCGGTCGTGCTGCTGCCGCTGCTGAATCCGCACGGCTATGCGCGCAACTGGCGCTACCTGAACGTTGCCGTGTATTCAGAGGCGATCGACGGCCAGAGCGTCGGCGACTCCTCGCACCTGCTGCCGCAACCGGAAAATCCCGCGATGGCGCGCGCGGAGGCCCCTTCGAGTCCGGAGGCCGACGCGATCACGGCCTGGATCCTGCAGACGAGCGCAACGTATCCGCCGCGCTACAGCATCGACCTGCACGAGGACAACCTGATCGATGAGGGCTACGTCTACTCGCAGGGCGCCGCGGGCGCGGGCGATGCGCTCGCGATCGAGGCGGTCGGCGTGCTGAAGTCCGCGGGCATCCCGATCAAGATGGACGGCGAGACGCGTTTTGCCGAACCGATTGCGGGCGGCATCATCGGCCCGGTCGTGGACAGCTCGATCGATGAGCTGATGAGCGCGGCAACCATCGTCGCCGGGAGCTGCCCGAAGCCGGGCCCCGCGGCCGGCACCGTGCTCGTCTTCGAGACGCCGGCTGCAGCCATCCCGCTCGAGCGGCGCATCGCGGCCCACGCGGCGCTGCTGCGCCGCCTCGCCGGAACGCTCGCCCCGACGGGGGCGCAGTGACGCATTTCCTGCTGGCGCCGAAGTCGTTGTTCGATGAGGCGATCGCGTTGATCGTCGCCGGCGACCTTGCCGGGGCCGAGTCCAGTTGCCGCGCCGCGCTCGAGCGCTACCCGCGCGACGTCAACATGCAGGCGCTGCTCGGCGCGTTGCTGGTCAAGCTCGACCGCGCGGAGGAAGCCGAGGCGGCGCTGCGCCAGACGATCGCCGACGCACCGACCTTCGCCAAGCCGCACGAAGACCTCGGGTACCTGTTGCTGCAAAAGCATCGCGCGGCGGAGGCCGTGCCGGTACTCGAACGGGCGACGCGCCTCGACCCCGGGGTCGAGCGCGCCTGGTTCAACCTCGGCCAGGCGCTCGCGCTCGTCGGCCGCGGCAAGGATGCGGACGCCGCGTTCGAGAAGAGTTTCGAGCTCTCGCCCGAGCGCCGGCTGATGGCGCTCGCCGCGGAACACCAGAAGGAAGGCAGGCTGCAGGACGCGGAACACCTGTACAAGCGTGTTCTGCGCCGGAACCCGAAAAACGTGGATGCGCTGCGCCTGCTGGCATTGATCGCGCTGAAGGCCGATCAGGCGGACGAGGCCGAACGCCTGCTGCTGCAGGCGATCGCGCTGGCGCCCGATTTCCAGCTGGCGCTCCTCGACCTCGGGCGGCTGCGCAAGGAACAGGACCGCTTCTCCGAGGCGTTCGACTGCTTCGACCGCGTACTCGCGTCCGACCCGTCCCAGCCGCAGGCTCACTACCTGCGCGCCGCGACGCTGGCGCGCGCCTCGTTTACGCAGGAGGCGATCGCAGCTTACCGGCGCTGCCTCGAGTTGCGCCCGGGTCATGGCGGCGCGCTGCTCGGGCTCGGTCACGTGCTGAAAGCGATCGGTGACTACACCGGCGCGGTCGAGTCCTACAACGCCTGCATCCGGCGCACGCCGGATTCCGGAGAAACGTACTGGAGCCTCGCGAATCTCAAGACTTACCGCTTCGACGACGCCATGGTCGAAACCATGGCGCGCCTGGCCGCGGCGCCGGACGTGAGTCCCGAGTCCGAGGTCAACATCCTGTTCGCGCTCGGCAAGGCCTGGGAGGATCGGGGCGAATTCGGGCGGGCCTGGGACTACTACCGTTCCGGCAACGAAAAGCAGCGCGCGCAGGTGGCTTACGACCCGGTGCAGACCGCAGTCATGAACGACCGCATCGTGACGGTCTACACCGCCGGCTTCATTGCGGCGCGCCCGGACTGGGGCAATCCCGATCCCGCGCCGATTTTCATCCTGGGCCTGCCGCGCTCGGGCTCGACGCTGCTCGAGCAGATCCTGGCAAGCCATAGCCAGGTCGAAGGCACCAGCGAGCTGCCATACATCGGGCGCATCGCCTCGTCGCAAAGCCGCAATCGCGCCGATGGCGTCAACTACCCCGAGGCGATGCACGAACTGGCGCCGGCAAACATCCGGGCGCTCGGCGAAGAATACCTCGCGCAGGCGCAGCTGCACCGGCGCGCCGGCGCACCGCGCTTCATCGACAAGATGCCGAACAACTTCCCGAACGCGGGCCTCATCGCGACCATCCTGCCCAACGCGAAGATCATCGATGCGCGCCGCCACCCGCTGGACGCCTGCCTGTCCTGCTACCGGCAGCTGTTTGCAAAGGGCCAGAACTTCACCTACGACCTGGTGGAGATCGGCGAATACTATCTGCAGTACCAGCGGCTGATGGACCACTGGGCCGAGGTCATGCCCGGACGCGTGCTGACCGTGCAGTACGAGGAAGTCGTCGCGGACTTCGAGACGCAGGTGCGGCGCCTGCTCGAGTTCTGTGGCCTGCCGTGGGAAGACGCCTGCCTGCGCTTCTACGAGAGCGACCGGCCGGTGCGCACGCCCTCGGCCGAGCAGGTACGCCAGCCGATCTATGACCGGTCAGTGGGCCACTGGCTGAATTACGCTGACCACCTCGCCGAACTGGTCGAGGTCATCGCGCCGATTCGCGAACGTTACCGGCGCTTCGAGCCGGCGGCAGGTAGTCGAAAATAAAATTGATTCGATCCTCCGCACCCTTGTTCATGACGCTGTGGACCTTCTGGTTGTTGATCTCGTAGGCCTCGCCGACCTGCAGCTGGTACGGCTGCCCGTCGATCATGAAGCGCACGCGCGGATTCGTCGCGATCGGCACGTGAATCCGGTGGCCGGCGCCGAATGACGCATGCGCGTCACGGTGCGGAATGATCCGCCCGCCTGCCAGCAGCTTGGCCGCCATCGCGCGGATGATCGTGCCGCCGGGCGGGTACCAGTTGCGGATGATCTGGTGCATCACGGGTACCGCGACTTCGGCAAGCCGGTCCCAGCCCGGCTGTTTGCTGACCTCGATGGCCGGCCAGTCCGCGATCTCCGCGAACAGCAGCACGATCGAGCGGGTGTGCTCGTGGACTTCGTAGTCTTTCTGGCGCTGCACGTTCTCGTTCCAGGCGGCCTCGTCCTGCGCGAGGATCGCCGCCGCCAGCGGCCCCACGTCCACCTTCCCGAAACAACGGATCGGAACGCCGATATCCATGAACCGGAGCCTATCGCCTGCTACGGCCCGTCCGCAACGTTCCAGCCGAACGGCCAGACCTCGAGGCCGTGGATGGCGTTGCGGACATCGCGCGTCAGCATGGCCATGCGCGCCTTCGCGCCCGGGCGCAGGTCGTGCAAGGTGATGGTCGACGGCGAAGAACCGGCCGCAAAGCGGTCGTCGTCGATCACGCACAGGCCACGCGCAAAAGCCTGCCGCGCGAGCCGCGAATCCTCCGGGCTGGCGTGCGCCAGGTCCTGTTCCGGATAACGCGGCACGGGGAACGCGCGTTCGCCGGTCCGCGATGCAAAGCGCACGACGTCGGATTCCGTGTCATTGAACAGCACGCCATCGCGGAACGGGCGTGCGTTGTGGCTGCCCACCGGCAGGCGGACCCAGCGGCGCAGTTCGCGGCCGTTGTACAGCAGGACCCCCGACGTGCGCAGGCCGCTGATGTGCATGCCGCCCGCTGCGCAGCAGACATTGTTCAGGTGCAAGGCGTTCGACGGCGCGGGGCCGTCGTTGAACTCCGGGTCGAATGGCGCACCGGCAAAGCCCTCGTCGCGAGCGGCAACCTTGAGCCCCCAGGAAAATGCCCTGCGATCGAGGTCGAAGCCCAGCACCGAGTCGAAGCCGGTCGAGCTCAGGTACAGCATGCGCTCATGGCGGCAGATCTCGTGGCAGTGCTTCAGGTAGCGGTTGCGCCAGGACCCCAGCAGGCGGAAATCGGGGGTGTAGGCAAACAACTCGTCGCTTGCCGCGATATAGACGGTCTCGCCATCGAAGGCGATGCCGCGCAGGCCGCGATCCCAGCCGCGTCCCTGCCAGTCGATGTCCATCGTGTTCCAGTCGAGCACCTGGTGCGCGCGATCCTGCCCGAAGTCGACCAGGTACACGCCGCCATGGCTTTCGCCCTGGCGGCTGCCGCGCACGACCGACGATGCGACGAGGATCGTCAGTGCAGGATCAGAATTCGTACCGGAATCGCAGGCCGATGGTCCGCGGCCGGTTGATGGTCTGTCGCGGCGCAGCCCAGCGCGGGCTCAGGAAGAGCCCTGCCCGCTCGTCCCAGACGTTGTCCACGAACAGCGTCGTACTCCACTGCTCGCCCTCGAGGCCAAAGCGCAGGTCGCCCGTGCTGTAGGAGTCCTGCGTCCCGACCTCGGCCGCGTTGATGACCGACTGGATGCCATCGAGACTCGTGACCGACTCGCCGACGTAGGCAAGATCGAGTCGCGCGAAGGGCTGTGCGTTCAGCAACTGGCCGCGCGGCCGGAATTCGATGCCGAGGGTCGCCGTCCAGTCGGGCGTGAGCGGCAGTCGCGCCCCCTCGGAGGCGAACAGCGGATCGAAGCCCGGGTCGAGCTCGATGGTCGTGTCCTCGGCAATCTCCGCCTCGATCCAGCCGACCGTGCCGTCGAGCTGCCAGGCGTCGTTGATCACGAACTGGAACTCGGCCTCGATGCCCGTGATGTCCGCGCTCGGCAGGTTCACATAGCCGAGCTGGAAGTTGTCCGTCTGGGGATCCTCGACCTGCACCGCAAAGTCTTTCCAGTCCATCATGAAAGCCGCGACGTTGAACCGCAGGCGGTTGTCCAGCCACTCCGTCTTGGCGCCGATCTCCATGTTCGTCAGTGTGTCAGAGCTGAACTCGCGTGGCAGGATCGACGACGGCTTGACCGGGTTGTTGCCGCCGACACGGAAGCCCTCGGACCAGGTCGCATAGACCATGCGGTCGTCGTTGATCCGGTAGGTCAGGTTGAGCTTGTAGACCGAGTCGCTCTCGCTCGTCTCCACGGCTTCATCGGTCCGCGACGCCCCGGTGAAGCCCGGTGGATTCTCCTGGAGCAGCGCGAAGAAGCGGTCATAGTCGAACCAGCGGCCACCCGCCGTGATCGTGAAGTCCTCGGTCACGTCGAAGCCGATCTCGCCGAACACGGCTTTCTGCTCGAGCTCCGTGTCGTAGACGCCGCGCCACCACTGGTCGCTCGGGACCAGCGAATTGCCGGTCAGCTCCTGCTCGTAGTAGTTGAAGTAGCTGAACGAATTCGTGTCCGCATAACCGCGCACATAGCTGTTGAACTCGGTGTGGCCTTCTTCCTTGCTGTAGAACACGCCGGCGAGCCAGGACCAGCGGCTCTCGGCGTCGTTGTTCGACTGCAGTCGCGCCTCGAAGGTCGTGATCTCGGTCGATTCGTTGTTGGTCGCGAAGCCGCGCGGATCGCCGCCGAAGTCGTAGCTGACGTAGCCGCTTGCGTTGAGCGAAAACTCATAATCGCTCGCATCCGCCTCGTAGGCAAAGTCGCGGTCGAAGTACGAGCCCGAGACGATCAGGTCACCGAACGGCAGCTGGGCGCTGGCGGTCAGTGCGACCTGGTACCACTCGTCATCCAGGCTTTCGTTCTCGAACCGCACCTGCTCGAGCTCGCCGAGGCCCCGGTCGAGGCCATCGGGATCGTCGACCGAGACGTCGCCGTGACCATCCGCGCTGAGGTCCTGGAAAATCGCGCCGAAGCTCAGGTTCAGGTTCTCGGTGACGTCGAAGCTGAGCGCCGCGCGGCCGCCGATCGTCGTCACCGTGTTGACGTCCTCGTCGACCCGGTCGGCATTGGTGAAGCCGCCGCCCTGGCTGTCGCGCAGCACGTTGTCGATGAACCCCGCGTCCTCGGCGGCGAACCCGACCAGGCGCAGCGCGACCCGGTCTGAACCGAGCGGGATGTTCACCATCGCGCTGAGGTCATAACCGGTGCTGCCGCTGCTGGTGTCCGAGACCTGCGCCTCGGCCCAGGAATCGAATGCCCCGGCCTGCGGCTTGTTGGTAATGACCCGAAGCGTGCCCGACTGCGAACTCGCGCCGTAGAGCGTGCCCTGCGGCCCGCGCAGCACCTCGACCCTTTCGATGTCGATGAATCGCGGGGTTGGATTGCGGCCACCTTGGGTGATCGGCTGCTCGTCGAGATACAGCGCCGAGGACGACACCCCGCCGAACTCCGTGCCCGAACTCGCCACGCCGCGGAACACGAGCGTGGTCCCGCCCGGCTCGCGCTGCGCGAGCGACATGCCCGGGATGAACTTGACGATGTCGCTCAGCTGCTGGATGCCGCGCATCGCGATCGCATCCGAGTCGAACGCGCTGATGGATTCCGAGACGTCCTGGAGGCTCTCGGCGCGGCGCGTAGCCGTGACGATGACTTCGCCGAGGCTGGCCGTCTCCTGAGCGGATGCCGTGCCGCTCATGGACAGCGCCGAAGAGATCGCAGCCGCCAGTACCGGCGAGCCCGCCCGCGTGGCCATACGCTTCGCGTCTGTCATGTCATTCCCCCCGAAGTCAGCTGATAGTAACCATGGGCAGATCGAACATCAAACCGCGGGCTCCGCGTCCCTACCCCGCGCGCCGCTGCGCGCTGTCCGTCGGCCCGCGCATGGTCGCGACGTACCATTCCATGAACCTCTGCGTGAACTCTTCCATCGGCGACAACGGCCCCGGCTCGTAGTAGCGCGAATCGACGCCCTTCTGGTTGCGCTCGATGATCTGCTTGTCGGCGATCGTCGTGACATCCCACAGCCAGGTCAGGTCGGCACGGTGGTAGTCGCGACCCTCGACCGCATCGCGGTTGACCAGCCAGGTGATCTCGCAGTCGGTATTGCGGATGCCGCGCGGCGTGAAGCGGTACAGCACGACGTGGTCGCAATACATCAGACCGAAGGTCATCGGACCGATGTGCAGGTCGGTCGCGCCGCCGTCGTAGCCGGTGATCGAGCCCATCAGCGGCGCCACCGGCTTGCCATCGCGGCTGCCGGTCAGGTGGCCGCGCATCAGCGGGTAGCGCTCGAAGTCGCGGTCGGTGCCGAGCACGCCGGCGTCGAGCCAGGAATGGCGCGTTTCGCCGCGCGAGAGCCCGACCGACCCGGCGCGCGCCATGACTTCCTCGAGCTGCACGGCGCAATCCTCGCGCGGGATCGCGCGGCTGTGGCCGACCGAGTACTCCGGGTGCGCCGGCAGGCAGTGGTAGCATTCGCAGTAATTCTCGACCGTGAGTTTCCAGTTGCTCTCGATCGGATAGTTCTGCCGGTGCGCAATCTTTGCGTGCGCGAGATCCCAGGGCGCGAGCAGCGGCCCGAGGTCCCGTTCGATCGAATCGAATGGCACCGCCTCCGGGTCGAAGTTGATGAAGATCAGGCCCTGCAGCAGCTTCGCGTGCAGGCGCTTGAGGCCGAGCTTCGACTTGTCGATGCCCTCGGGAGCAAATCCGAGCGCGCGCAGCGAACCGTCAAGTCCGTAGGTCCAGCCGTGGTACTTGCAGGTGAATCGCGGTTCGTGGCCTTCGGCCGCGTCGCAGATGCGCGAACCGCGGTGGCGGCAGACGTTCAACAGGGCGTTGATCTGCCCCTCCCCGTCCCGCACCAGGATAACGGACTCGCCCGCCATCTCGAACAGGAAGTAGTCGCCCTTGTCCGGGACCTGGCTCACGTGCCCGACGTAATGCCAGGACTTCAGGAAAATCCGGCGGATCTCGGCCTCGTAGACCGCCGGGTCGTGGTACACCGCCCGCGGCAGCGCGTAGCCGGGTTGCCAGGCGTCGAATATCTTTTTCAGTTCCATGCTCATGTGCCTTTGCGACTCGACAGGACGGCCGCGGTCGCAACCGCCACGGCCACCAGCACGATGATAATCGTGGTGATGGCATTGATGTCAGGGGTCACGCCGAGACGCACCTTGGCGAAGATGAACATCGGCAGGGTCGTGGCCCCCGGGCCCGACACGAAGCTCGAGATCACCAGATCGTCGAGCGACAGCGTGAAGGCCAGCAACCAGCCTGAGATCAGCGCCGGCAGCAGCATCGGCACGGTGATGTCGAAGAACACCGCGACCGGGCGGCCGCCAAGATCCATCGCCGCCTCCTCCAGCGATTCGTCCATTGCTGCGAGCCGCGAGCGCAGCACGACCACGACGTAGGCCATCGAGAACGTGATGTGCGCGATCGTGATCGTGGTCGCCCCGCGCGAGGCCGGCCAGCCGACCAGGTCCGCCATCGAGATGAACAGAAACAGCAACGACAGGCCGGTGATGATCTCGGGCATGACGAGCGGCGCCGTAATCATGCCCGAGAGCAGCAATCGGCCGCGCAGGCGTCGCACGCGATGCAGTGCGAGCGCGACGAGCGCACCGAGCGCGGTCGCAAAGGTCGCGCTGACGATGGCGATGCGCAGGCTCAGCAGCGCCGCAGAGAGCAGTTCTTCGTCCTGCAGCAGGCCGGCATACCAGCGCAGCGAGAAGCCGCCCCACAGCGTGACCAGGCGCGAGTCGTTGAATGAGTAGATCACGACCGAGACGATCGGCACGTACAGCAGCGCATAGCCGAAAGCCACGATGCTGATCAGCATCAGCGAGCGGCGGTTCATCGGCCGGACTCCTGTTCGCGCGCCTGGATACGCTGGAACCACAGGATCGGCGCCAGCAGCAGCAGCAGCAGCACGACCGAGACGGCAGAGGCCACGGGCCAGTCGCGGCTGATGAAGAACTCGTCCCACAGCACGCGGCCGATCATCAGCGTGTCCGCGCCGCCGAGCAGCGCCGGGATCGTGAACTCGCCAACCGCCGGGATGAACACCAGCAGGCAGCCGCCAATGATGCCTGGGACCGACATCGGCAGCGTCACGTCGACGAATCCCTGCCAGCGACGCGCGCCGAGATCGGCCGCAGCATCGAGCAGGTTGCGGTCGAGGCGCTCCAGGTTGGCGTAGAGCGGCAGGATCATGAACGGCAGGTAGGAATAGACGATGCCCAGGTACACGGCGAAATCGTTGTAGAGCATCGTCAGGGGCTGGTCGATCACGCCGGCCCAGATCAGCAGCTCGTTGATCACGCCACGGTTGTTGAGCAGGCCGATCCACGCATAGACGCGCAGCAGGAACGAGATCCAGAACGGCAGGATCACGGCGAGCAGCAACAGGTTCCTGCGCCTGGGCGGCTGCCGCGCGATGTAGTACGCCATCGGATAGCCGAGCAGCAGGCACAACAGCGTGCCGACCGCCGCCATCTTCAGCGAGGAGAGATAGATGATGCCGTAATAGCCGTCCTGGAACAGGAAGGCGTAGTTCTCGAACGTCGCCCGGATCCCGGCGATGCCATTGGCACCCCACTCGATCAGCGCAGTAAACGGCGGCTGCGCGATGACCGGTTCGGCGACGCTGATCTTCAGGATGATCAGGAAGGGCGCGAGGAAGAACAGCAGCAGCCAGACATACGGCAGCAGCACCGCGCGGCGCAGCCAGCGGCTGGTGTGCGATCCGTTGCCTGCCGGTGCGTGGCTCATGACTGCAGCAGCACCGTGCTGGCGATGTCCCAGGACAGGAACACCTCGTCGTCCCATTCCACCGTCAGCTTCGCGGAGCGCTTCAGGTTCTGCGCGCTGACCTGCAGTACCGCCCCGCTCTGCAACCGCACGCGATAGAGCGACTGGTCGCCGAAGTAGGCGAGATCCCAGACTGTTCCCTTCAGGACATTGCGGTCCGCCCCGTCCGGCGCCTCGCGGCTGATCGTGATCTTCTCCGGTCGCACCGCGATGCAGGCGGCGCTGTCGCGCGCGAGCGCCGCGTCCGAAAGGACCGACAGCTCGGCGTCGAGCGAATCGCACTGCAGCAGCAGCCGGCCGGGTTCGGCGCGCTTCACGCGGCCCTCGACCAGGTTGATGTTGCCGACGAAGCCCGCGACATAGCGATTGGCCGGGTATTCATAAATCTCGCCGGGCGTGCCGACCTGCGCGATGCGGCCCGCGGACATGACGGCAATGCGGCTCGCGAGCGTCATGGCCTCGCCCTGGTCGTGCGTGACGACTACGAAGGTCGTGCCGAGCTGGTACTGCAGGTTGGCCAGTTCGAACTGCGTGTGTTCGCGGAGCTTGCGGTCGAGCGCCGCGAGCGGCTCGTCGAGCAACAGCAGTTTCGGTCGCTTGACCAGCGCGCGGGCCAGCGCAACGCGCTGCTTCTCGCCGCCCGACAGCTTTTCCGGCTTGCGACCCGCCAGCGCGTCGAGCTTGACCAGCGCCAGCATCTCCCTGACGCGTTCGTCGATCTGCGCAGCCGGGAGACGTTCCTTCTTCAGCCCGTAAGCGATGTTCTGCTCGACCGTCATGTGCGGGAACAGCGCATAGGACTGGAACATCAGGTTGACCGGGCGCTCATAGGGCGGCACATCGGTCATGTCGGCGCCGTCGATCAGGATGCGGCCCGAGGTCGGCTGCTCGAAGCCGGCGAGCATCCGCAGCAGCGTGGTCTTGCCGCAGCCGGAACTGCCGAGGATCGCGAACAGCTCGCCCTTCAGGATGTCGAGCGAGACGCGATCGACCGCCACCAACTCGCCGAACTGCTTCGAGACCTCACGGATCTCGACCATCACGGGTTTAGGCTCGTCCGGCTTGGCGGTATCCATGGCGCGGCTAGAGCCCGGTCTTCACGCGCGACCACAGCCGCGAGCGCCGGCGTTCCTGCTTCGGCCCGTGCAGCACGCCCTTGTGCAGGTTGAGGCGGATTTCGTCCGGCGGGTAAACGGCCGGGTCATCGCGGACCTCCGGCAGCAGCAACGGCAAGGCCTTCACGTTCGGCGTCGCGTAACGGGTTTCATTGCTGATCGCGGCCGCCACTTCCGGGCGCAGCAGGTAGTTCAGGAACAGGTGGGCGTTCTCCGGGTGCGGCGCATCGGTCGGGATGAACCACAGGTCGAACCAGGCGAGCGCCCCCTCGTCCTGCACCGTATAGGCAAGGTCGACGGGCCGGCCCGCCTGCTCGGCCCGGAACATCGCCTGCGAATAATCACCGGACCAGCTCATCGCGATGCAGACCTCCTCGTTCGGCAGGTCGATCAGCATCTTCGCGGAGCTGAAATAACGGATGTAGGGCCGCACGCCCTTCAGCACGGCCTCGGCTGCGGCGAGATCGGCCGGATCGAGGCTGTTCGGGTCGCGGCCGAGATACAGCAGCACGAGCGGGATCACGTCAGTCGGCTCGTCGACGAACGTGATGCCACAGTCGGCGAAGCGGCGCGCGACTTCGGGCTTGAAGATCATGTCGCCGCTGCCGACCGGCGCATCCGGCATGCGCTCGCGGATCATCTTCACGTTGTAGGTGAAGCCCGTCGTGCCCCAGAGGTAGGGCACGCCGTAGCGGTTACCGGGGTCCGCGGAATCGAGCGTCTTCAGCACCCAGGGATCGAGGTTGCCCCAGTTCGTCAACTTGCTGCGGTCGAGCGGCTGGTAGATGCCGATCGGTATCAGGCGCGCGGAGTAGCGTTCCGCATGCGCGACGACGTCGTAGCCGGTGCGGCCCGCGAGCAGGCGTGCCTCGGCCATCTCGGTCGAGTCATAGACGTCGTAATTGACCTTGATGCCGTACTCGGCCTCGAAATTGGCGATCGTGTCCGGCGCGATGTAATCCGGCCAGGTGAAGACGTTGAGGACCTTCTCCTCGGCGGCTGCCGCCATGCCTGCCACTGTCATGGACAGGATCGCGAACGACAGCTGCCGCAGCCGCACGCCTACATCCCCTCGAGTCCGCGTTTCAGCAGGGCGCGCGCGATGATCAGGCGCTGGACTTCGCTCGCGCCCTCCCAGATGCGGTCCACGCGCAGCTCGCGGAAGAAGCGCTCGGCCGCGTTCTCGCGCATGTAGCCACGGCCGCCGAAGATCTGCAGCGCGCGGTCGACGATCCGGTTCGCGGCTTCGGATGCGTACAGCTTGGCGATCGAGCACTGCGCGTGCAGCGAACGCAGGTCGTCGCCGCGGTCGTGCGCGCGGGCCGCCTCGTAGGTGACGAGCCGTGCCGCCCAGAGTTCGGTGACGCTGTCGGCGAGCATCGCCTGGATCATCTGCTTCTCGGTGAGCGCCTCGCCACCGACCATCCGCGTGCTCGCGAAGGCGGTCGCCTCCTCGATCAGGCGCGCGGACGCGCCGCAACAGCGTGCCGCGATCATCAGTCGCTCGCGCCGGAACCAGCTGTGCGCATAGCGCATACCGTCGCCTTCTGCGCCCAGCAGCTGGTCGGCCGGCACGAGGACTTCGTTGAAACGGTAGGTCGGGTGGTGATCGCTGAAGGTGTGGCTGAAGGCCGGCGAGCGCAGCAGCTCGATGCCGGGCGCGTCCTTGTCGATGAAGAACATCGACTGCGACCCGGCATGCGCGCCGTCTGCAAGCCGCGCCTGCAGGATGAAATAGTCGGCGTGGTTGGCGCTCGTCACGTACCACTTTTCGCCGGAGATGCGATAGCCATCCTGCGTGCGCCGCGCCAGCGTCTCGATCGAATCGGTGTCGGAACCGGAACCGCTCTCGGTGATTGCGTAGCATTCCTTGCGCTGGCCGGTCACGAGCGGAAGGATGAAACGCTCGAGCTGCCCGGCCGTGCAGGCCTCGAACATCCAGCGCTGCGCTTCCGAGAAACACCAGCACAGCGCATTGGTGACGCGCCCGAGCTGCTCCCAGACCGCCACCTGGTCGATGACGCGCGCCTCGCGCCCACCGTGGGCGCGCGGCACGTCCATCGCGCTGAATCCGTGCTCGATCGCCAGGCGCTTGTGACGTGCCTTCACATCCGCCGGCAGCCGGCCCTCGTTCAGCTCGGCCTCGACCTCGTGCGGGATCAGTTCCTCGCGCGCAAACTTCGCCGCGCGTGCCTGCCACTCCAGAGCCATTGCGTCGAGTTCGATGCGCATGTCCGCTCAGCCCCCCTGGCCTGCGACAGGGTGCCGGAAGTGCCGTGGAAACGCATCCGCCAGGTAGGCGAGCGTAATCCGCCGCGCCAGCTCCCGGCTCATCGTCTCGGGGCGCACCAGCAGGTCGAGCCAGAGGCCATCGGTCAGCGCAGACAGCCCGTCCGCCACGAGCGCCGGATCGACGTCGGGATAATCGCCCTGCTCGCACAGGCGCGTGCACATCATGCGCACCATGTCGTCATAGGACTTGTCCCGCTCGGCGCAGATACGCCGGTAGGTCGGGCGGAACCGGCGCTCGCCCCAGAATGCAAACCAGACCGCGAGCTTGTCGCGGGCGCAGATGCTGCGCCGGAAATCCAGTTCCACCATCGCGAGCAGCCCGGCGACCGGTGAGGTTTCGGCTGCGGCGGCGGCCTCCCGGCAGGCCGTGCGGTATTCGTCGGCGAGGTAGCGCAGCGTCTCGGTCAGGAGCCCGTCCTTGCTCCGGAAATGCAGGTTGACGATGCCCTGGCTGAGGCCCGCTTCCTGGGCGACCGTCGCGACCGTCGTGGCGGCCAGCCCGTGGTTGGCAACCGAGCGGATCGTGGCCAGGATCAACTGCTCACGCCGCTCTGCCGGCGGCGCCGTCCGGCGCC
>JBBEAB010000056.1:49034-93544 GCA_040899645.1 Steroidobacteraceae bacterium | reverse complement strand
GGGGGGGGGGGGCCGGGGCCCCGCGACAGAGGCGAGCTGCCGTTTCGCGTTCAGTTCAACCCCATTATAATCAGTGAGTTACAGAATCAGGCGCCCGGTTCGGTGCACCATCTTAGCGGGTTTCCCGGGCGATTCAATGAGTGAATGGCCGTTCATTCAGCATGGACGCCGGGGCCGGATTGTGGGACCCTGTGACACCCCGTTTCGACGCTGGATCGGCAGGAGGCCCGCCCGCATGACCCGCAGCCTCGCGAACTCGAATGCGCATTTCCGGAAGGCCCTGAAGCGCCTGCCGCTCGGCGTCTCGTCCAACTTCCGCTACTGGGGCGAGGACCAGACCATTTACGTGAAGTCCGCCCGGGGCGCCCGGCTGACCGACATCGACGACAACGAGTACATCGACTACCGACTGGCCTATGGCCCCTGCATCCTCGGCTACGCCGACCCGCGCGTGGACGCGGCGGCGCGCGCCGGGATCGAGGTCGGCGGGGTTTTCGCCCTCTCCACGGAACGCGAGTGCGCGGTCGCCGAGCGGATCGCCAGCATGGTGCCGGCCGCCGAACTCGTGCGCTTCTCGAACTCGGGCACCGAGGCGGTCATGGCGGCCTTGCGCGTCGCGCGCGCGCACACCGGCAAGGATTCGTACGTCGTGATCGAGGGCGGCTATCACGGCGTGTTCGATGCCGCGCTCTGGACCACGGCGGTCGAGGAATGGCGCCCCGGCCATGGCGACCCGCAGCTCGTTCCCTACAGCGCCGGCGTTCCGCACATGCTGCGCGCGCTGATCCATTCCGTGCCGATGAACGACGCCGAGCGGCTCGAGAGCGTGTTCAAGGCCTACGGCGGCGATATCGCGGCTTTCATGATCGAGCCGATCATGGGCAACTGCTGCTCGATCTCGGCGACGCGCGAGTTCCTGCGCGATGCGCGGGCGCTGTGCGACCAATACGGCATCCTGCTGATCATCGACGAAGTGAAGACCGGGTTTCGCGTCGCAAAAGGCGGCGTGCAGGAGCTGTTCGGGGTCAAGGCCGACCTCTGCACCTTCGCCAAGGCCATGGCCAACGGCTACCCGATCTCCGTGTGCTGCGGGCGCGAGGACATCATGCGCAACTTCGGCAATGGCGTGGTGCATGGCGGGACCTTTACCTGCCATTCGGTCGCGCTCGCCGCGGCCGAGAAGACGCTGGAGATCCTGGCGGAAACGCCGGCGCTTGCGCGGATCGCCGACTACGGCACGAAATTGCGCACCGGCATGAGCCAGATCCTCGCGCAGCGCGGTATCAAGCATTCCTTCAGCGGCCACCCGTCGATGAGCGGGCTGTTCTTCAGTGAAAAGCCGCCGCGCGACTACCGGGACTGGGTCACCAGCGATTACACTTTCTACGAGGCGCTCGCGCCCGAACTGCACGACCTCGGCGTGCTCTGCGAGCCGGACTCGCGCGAACCGTGGTTCGTCTGCGAGGCGCACGACGATCGCTGCCTCGGCGAAACGCTCGAGCGCTTTGAGACCGCGGTGAATCGGGTGGTGAACAAGAACGTCGGCCCCGGAGCCGCCAGAAACGCGTGACAGGCCAGCATCGATCGTGACGAAATACGATGCAATCGTGATCGGCGCGGGGCACAACGGCCTCACCAACGCCGCTTACCTCGCGCGCTCCGGCCTCAAGGTGCTGGTGGTCGAGCGCAACCCCTGGATCGGCGGCGCGGCGGTCAGCCGCGAGATCGAGAAGGGCTGGATGTACTCGAACTGCTCCTATGTGTGCAGCCTGCTGCGCCCGGAGCTGTTCCGCGACCTCGAACTCGCGCGCCACGGACTGCAGATCGTGCCTTACGGCGGCGGCGTCTCGATCACCTCGCAGGGCGACATCCTCGGCAACTACACGGACGAGCAGGTGCAGCGGCGCGAGTTCGCGCGCCACAGTCCGCGCGACGCGGACGCCTACCACCGCTACTCGACCGACGTGATGCGCCAGTGTAAGTTCATCCGCCCGCTGCTGCTGCGCACCCCGCCCGACCCGACTTCGATGAAGCCACGCGACCTCCGCGAACTCCTGTTCCTCGGCCGCGAGCTCAACAAGTTCGGCGAGCAATTCATCTACGATACGCTGTGCTTCTACTCGATGAGCATCGCGGACTTCCTCGGCGAGTACTTCGAGTCCGACCTGATCAAGTGCCACCTCTCGGGCAGCGGCATCATCGGCTCGGCAATGGGCGTGTATTCGCCGGGCACGGCCTACGTGCTGCTGCACCACTACATGGGCGACGTGGACGGCTCGATCGGCGCCTGGGGCTTCGCGCGCGGCGGCATGGGCGCGGTCTCGAATGCGATCGCGAGCGCCTTCAA
Organism: Steroidobacteraceae bacterium; assembly: GCA_040899645.1. Taxonomy (GTDB): domain Bacteria; phylum Pseudomonadota; class Gammaproteobacteria; order Steroidobacterales; family Steroidobacteraceae; genus SCUD01. The sequence goes on along the minus strand of JBBEAB010000056.1, from coordinate 91,197 downwards.
GTCCTTCGGCGGCGAGATCGTGACCGACGCGGGCGTCGAGCGCGTGATCGTCCGCGGCGGGCGCGTGACCGGCGTTGCGACCGCGAACGGTCGTGAATACCACGCCGACATCATCGTCTCCAACCTTGATCCGCGGCGCACCTATACGACGATCTTCGACCCGAAGGACCTGCCGCCCGCGATCATCGAGAAAGCGCGCAACTGGAAGATCCGGGGTTCCTCCGGCAAGCTCAATATCGCGCTCGACGGGCTGCCGGAGTTCCCGGCGCTCGGCCGCGACAACCCGCTCGCCTACGGCGACATGCACTTCCTCGACTCGCTCGAGAAGATGGAACGCGCTTACGACGACTGGAAGAACGGCACCTGGTCGAAGGAGCCCTACCTCGACCTGCTGATCCCGTCGATGACCGACCCGACCATGGCGCCGCCCGGCAAGCACTTCATGTCGGTATTCGTGCAGTACGTGCCACCGAAGATCCGGGGCCGCGAATGGACCGACGAGGACCGTGAAGGATTCAAGAACACCGTGCTCGACCAGATCGCGCGCTACAGCCCGAATTTCAAGTCCCTCGTGCGCCATGTCGAGTGCCGCACGCCGCGCGAACTCGAGGCCGAAGTCGGCCTCACCGAGGGCAACATTTTCCAGGGCGAGCTGACGATGGACCAGCTGCTGTTCAACCGTCCGTTCCCCGGCTACGCGCAGTACCGCGGGCCGCTGAAGGGTTTCTACATGTGCGGCTCCGGCACGCATCCGGGTGGCGGCGTGATGGCCGCGCCAGGAGCGAATGCCGCGCGCGAGATCCTGATGGACCTCAAGCGGCCGAACCTGGTGCCGGAGGGCTGGCGCGATGACTGAGCGCGATCGCATCGTCATCGTCGGCGGCGGCCATAATGGCCTGGCGTGTGCCGCCTACCTCGCGCGCGCGGGTCGCGAGGTCGTGGTGCTCGAGGCCGCGGCGCAGGTCGGCGGCGCGGCGATCACGCGCGAGATCGCGGCGGGCTACCGGGTTTCGGGCTGTGCGCACCTGTCGTACCTGCTCGACGCGACGATCGCGCGCGAACTCAAGCTCGCCTCGCATGGGCTGAAATGGGCGCGCACCGGCCTCAAGACTGTGGCGCTCGCCCCGGGCGGAGAGCATCTCGTGCTGGACGGTGGGCGGCTCGAATCGGGCACGCTCTCCGATAGCGACCGATCGGAGCTCGCTGCCTGGCACGCGCGCATGATGCAGTTCGCGCGCGTGCTCGGCCGCCAGCACAACCGGCGGCCACCGCGCCTCGGCGGCGGCGGGCGCGACGAGCTCTTGGGCGCCGCGAAACTCGGCTTCGACATCCGCCGCATGGGGCGCGAGCCGATGCGCGAGTTCCTGCGCATCGCCGGGATCAACATCTACGACGTGCTGGAGGAGAAGTTCGAGTCGCCGCTCTTGAAGGGCGCGCTCGCGCTCGACGCCGTGCTCGGCACCAACCTCGGGCCGCGCTCGAACAATTCCGTGCTCGCACTGTTGCACCGGCTCTCAGGCGCAGCGCAGGACGGTGCCGGTCCCTCGCTGCCGGAAGGCGGCATGGGCGCAGTCAGCGAGGCGTTCGCCGCCGCGGCGCGCGCCGCCGGCGCGACGATCCGCACCGGCAGCCCGGTCGGACGCATCACGCTTGATGGGGACAGGGTCTCCGGTGTCGAGCTCGAGGGCGGCGAGAAGGTCTCGGGCGGCATCGTTGTTTCCAATGCGGATCCTGCCCGGACGCTGCTCCGGCTGCTGGGCACCCGTCACCTCGAGACCGGCTTCGCGCATCGCGTGCGTCACATCCGCATGAAGGGCATGGCGGCCAAGCTCCACCTGGCGCTCGACGCACTGCCCGCCTTCGCGCGCCTGCCGGTGGCGCTCGCCGGTGAGCGCCTGGCGATTGCGCCTGACATGACTTACCTCGAGCACGCATTCGATCACGCGAAGTACGGCCAGTGCTCCCCGGATCCGGCGCTCGAGATCACGATGCCGTCCGTGCACGACAAGTCGCTCGCGCCCGCCGGCAAGCATGTGCTGTCCGCCGTCGTGCTCTACGCGCCGCATGACCCGCGTGCCAGCGGCGATGGGCCGCGGCGCGAACTTCTCGAACGCACGCTCGGCATCCTCGAACGCTATGCGCCGGGCCTGCGCCGCCTGGTCGTCGCCTCGGAGCTGCTGCTGCCGGCGGACCTCGAGCGCGAGTTCCGCATCACCGGCGGCCATTGGCATCACGGCGAGCTCGCGCTCGACCAGATGCTGATGCTGCGGCCGGTGCCGGGTGCGGCCCAGTACGCGATGCCGGTGAATGGCCTCTACCTGTGCGGCGCCGGCTGCCACCCGGGTGGCGGCGTCATGGGTTCGGCCGGACGCAATGCCGCGCGCGCGGTGCTGGCCACGGAGCTGTCGCGATGAACAGACGTCCCATCGATCGCTGCGGTTTCGCGTCGCCATTGCGGCCGGGAACCCCGCTCGCTCGCGGGCATGTCAGTCGTTCGTGCACGCCGTCCGCGGCGTTCATCGAGTGCGCGACACGGCGCCGGGCAGCCTGCGAGCGAGCGCGTAAGTTCCGGCGGCGCGAGCGAGCAGGACTGCCAGGCGCCGGACTCGCGCGCCTGTCGATGCGCTCCGCAGGAGCTGTCGCATGAGCATCAAGGACGCCATGAACCGGAAGGAGCACTTCCGCAAGTCTGTCTGGGAGACGCCGTTCCACCCGCGCACGTCCGCGCTCAACATCCTGAACGAGTGGCACCGCTGGAAGGACTACACGACCGCGGACGCCTTCTTCGACGAACAGCTTGAGTACGCCGCGATCCGCAACGCCTGCGCGGTCTTCGACCTGACGCCGATGACCAAGCACCTGATCACCGGCCCCGACGCCCTGCCCTTCCTGAACCGGCTGATCACGCGCGACGTCGCCAAGATCCGGGCAGGACGCGTTGGTTACTGCGTCTGGTGCGACGACAACGGCCAGGTGATCGACGACGGCACCGTGTTCCACCTGCGCGAGGGCGTCTATCGCCTGTGTTCACAGGAGCGCCAGCTCGACTGGCTGTCACGCTCGGCCCATGGCTTCGAGGTCACGATCACCGAGGACACACACGATGTCGCGGCGCTCGCGCTGCAGGGACCGACCAGCTGCGCAGTGCTGAAGGCGATCGGCTGCACCGGCGCCGAGAAGATGAAGCCCTTCGAGATCGCGTACTTCCCGTTCGCGGGCGGCGAGTTGATGGTCTCGCGCACCGGCTTCACCGGCGACCTCGGCTATGAGCTCTGGATCGATCCGGAGCGGGCGCTCGCGCTCTGGGACGCGCTGTTCGAGCAAGGCCGCAACCACGGCATCCGGCCGATGGGCACGCACGCGCTCGAGGTCTCGCGCATCGAGGCCGGATTCATCCAGGCGCAGGTCGACTTCCTGCCGGCCGACCAGGCGATCATGCAGGACCGTTCGCGCTCGCCGTTCGAACTCGATCTCGCGTGGCTCGTCGACTTCAGCAAGCCCATATTCAATGGCCGGCGCGCGCTGCTCGAGGAGAAAGCGCGTGGCTCGCGCTATCGCTTCGTGCGCCTCGACGTCGAGGGCAACAAGCCGGCGCGCTCGGCCTACGTGTACAACGCGCCCAAGGGTGGCGACGTCGTCGGCACCGTGACTTCCGCCGAATGGTCGCCTTCATCGAAAAAGAACATCGCGTTTGCGTCCATGCACATGCCCTGGGGCAAGCCGGGCGACGAGTTGTGGGCCGAGATCTACTACCAGCGCGAGCTCAAGTGGTCGCGGGTCATGGCGCGCTGTCGCGTGGCCGAGGCGCCTTTCTGGGATCCGCCGCGCCGCCGGGCCACGCCCGCCGCGGACTTCTGAACACCGCGGCGTGCGGTGCCGCCATGCCCCATCGGCTTGATCCCCTGCTCCGTCCTCGGTCGATCGCCGTGCTCGGCGCGACCGAGCGCGATGGCACGGTCGGCCGCAACACCGTCGAGAACCTGCTGAAAGGCGGTTTCGGCGGCCAGCTCTACGCCGTCAATCCGGGGCGTAACGCAGTGCTCGGCGTGCCCTGTTTCCCTTCGCTTGCCAGGCTCCCCGAGCCGGTCGAGCACGTGATCTTCGCAGTCGCGGACGAGCGGCTCGAAGTCGCGCTCGACGAAGCGATCGCCCATGGCGCACGCGCGGCGACCATCATGTCCTCGCTGGTGCTCGCCGACGACCACGAGCCCCTGCTCCGCGAACGGGTGCTCGCGAAGATCCGTGCGGCAGGCCTCGTCGTCTGCGGCGCGAACGGCATGGGCTTCTACAATTTCGCGGAGGGCATCTGGGGCTGCGGCTTCCGCACGCGCATGCACGCGCGGGGCGGCAATGTCGCCTACATCAGCCACTCGGGCTCGGGCATGTGCGGCATCGTGGACAGCGAGGAGCGCATCGATTTCAACCTCGTGGTCTCGACCGGCCAGGAACTCGCGGTCGCGATGGACGAATACCTCGACTTCGCGCTTGAGCAGGCCTCGACCCGGGTCGTAGGCCTGTTCATGGAAACGGCACGGAATCCCGCAGCCCTCGCGCGGGCCTTCGCAAAGGCCGAAGCGAAACGCATTCCGATCGTCGCGCTCAAGGTCGGGCGCACCGAGCTCTCGGCGCGGCTCACCGTGTCCCATTCCGGCGCGATCGCGGGCCAGGATGCAGTGTACGACGCCCTGTTCGACCGCTTCGGCGTGCAGCGCGTGCGCGACATGGACGAACTCGCAACGGCGCTGATCCTGTTCGCGCAGCCGCACCCGGTCGGGCCCGGCGGCCTGGTCTCGATCCACGACTCGGGTGGCGAGCGGCAGCTGCTGATCGACCTGGCCGCCGATGCGGGCGTGCCGCTCACGGAACTCGCTCCTGCATCCACGCAGAAACTCGAAGCGCTGCTGGACCCGGGCTTGCCGGCGGTCAATCCGCTCGATGCCTGGAGCACGGGCGGACCGGATTACCATGTCGGCATGCAGCAGTGCTTCGCCGCGTTGATGGCCGATCCCGGCACCGCGCTCGGTGTGGTCGTGCACGATCGCGTCGCGGGCGGCGGCATCCAGGGCCACTACCTCGACTACCTGCGTGCCGGGCATGCCGCTTCGGGCAAGCCCGCGATGCTGGTCGCAAACCGGCAAGGCACCGGCGTCGATCCGCAGATCGTCGCGGCGACGCGCGAGGGTTTCCCGGTACTGGACGGCGTCCTGCCCTTCCTGCGCGGCGTGCGCGCGCTGTTCGACTACCGCGACCATCTCGCCCGCGGACGGGTCGCGCTCCCGGGTGCGCCCGCGGCGGCGGTCACGCGCTGGCGCGCACGGCTCGCTGGCGGCGCGGCGCTCGATGAACACGAGGCGCTCACGCTTCTCGCCGATTTTGGCTTGCCCGCGCAGGCCGGTCGCGTCGTCGAGAGCGAGCAGGCGGCGCACGCCGCGGCGCGCGAACTCGGCTATCCGCTCGCACTTAAGACCGCGGTGCGTGGCATCGAGCACAAGTCGGACTGCGACGGCGTGCACCTCGGCCTGCGCGACGATGCGGCGCTCACCGCTGCCTGGCGCGATCTCGCCACGCGCCTCGGCCCGCGCGCGCTGGTGGCGCCCATGGTCGAAGGGCGTGGCGTCGAACTGCTGCTCGGCATGATCCACGACCCGCAGTTCGGTCCGGTCGTGGTCGTCGGCAGCGGCGGCGTGCACGTCGAGGCGCTGTCCGACGCCGCGTATGCGTTGCCGCCCTTCGATGCGGACGAGGCGCGACGACTGCTCGGGCGTCTCGACGTGGCGCCGCTGCTCGCGAGCCGGCGCCACCGCCGGCCGCTGGCCGTCGAGGCTTTCTGCCGGGCAACGGCGCGGTTTTCGGCGCTTGTCGCCGCACTCGGCGACGAGCTCTCCGAGATCGACCTGAATCCCGTGATCGTGCATGCGGACGGCTGCGTCATCGTCGATGCGCTGGTCGTGCCGCGTGCGGCGCACATTCCTGAATCCGGACCCATGAGGCAAGCGCGATGAGCATCCAGACTGCAGCACGACTCGACCATGGCCGCTGGCAGGCCCTGGCCACCAAGGCGCAGAAAAAGCTCGAGACCCGGCTCTTCATCGACGGCAGGTTTGTCGACGCGAAGAAGGGCGGGCGGTTCACCAGCGTGAACCCGGCGACCGGCGTGCCGATCGCGGAAGTGTCCGCCGGCACGGCGGAAGACATCGATCGCGCGGTCGCCGCGGCGCGCCGCGCCTTCAGGTCGGGCGTCTGGTCGAAGATGGCGCCGCGCGCGCGCATGGAGGTCCTCTACCGGTTTGCAGCGCTGATCGACGAGCACGCCGAGGCGCTCGCGGTCCTCGAAACGCTCGACATGGGCAAGCCAATTGCCGATGTCGTCGGCATCGACCTGCCGGCGGTGGTCGAGACCATCCGCTTCATGGCCGAGTGCATCGACAAGGTCGATGGCTCGGTCACCAACACCGAGTCCGGCGTCGTCCACCTGGTGCTGCGCGAGCCCTATGGCGTGGTCGGCGCGATCTCGCCGTGGAACTATCCGCTCTTGATGGCGACGTGGAAGATCGCGCCAGCCCTCGCGGCCGGCAACACCGTCGTGCTGAAGCCCGCCGAGCAGGCGCCGCTCAGCTGCCTGCGGCTCGCCGAACTTTTCATCGAGGCCGGCGGGCCGCCGGGTGTCTTCAACGTGGTCAATGGCCTCGGCGAGGAAGCAGGCAAGGCGCTCGCACTGCACGAGGAAGTCCGCAAGATCACGTTCACGGGTTCCACCGCGGTCGGCAAGCTGATCCTGCAGTACGCGGGCCAGTCGAACATGAAGCAGGTCGCGCTCGAATGCGGCGGCAAGACGCCGCAGGTGTTCATGGCCGACATCGAGGACCTCGACCGCGCGGTCACCGCAGCCTATCGCGGCATCTATTCCAATATGGGCGAGGTCTGCAATGCGGGTTCGCGCCTGCTCGTCGACCGCTCGATCCGCAGGAAATTCGTCGAGCGTTTCATCGAACTCGGCCAGGACGCCTTCAAGCCCGGCGATCCGCTCGATCCAGCGACCAACATGGGCCCGCTGGTCACGCGTGACGACCAGAAGCGCGTGCTCGGCCTGATCGAAAAGGGTCGCAAGGAAGGCGCGAAGCTCGAATTCGGCGGCGATGCGCCCGCGAAGCTGAAGCAAGGCGCCTACGTCAATCCCACGCTCTTCACCAACGTGAAGAACGACATGTCGATCGCGCGCCAGGAAATCTTCGGACCGGTCGCGTCGGTGATCGAGTTCAACGGCGTGGACGAGGCGATCCGGATTGCGAACGACACGATCTACGGCCTCGCGGCCGGCGTCTGGACGCGCGACCTCGACACGGCGTTTCGCCTGGTGCGCAGCATCGAGGCCGGCATCATCTGGGTCAACTGCTTCGACGAGGGCGACATGACGCAGCCGTTCGGCGGCTACAAGCAGTCGGGCAATACGCGCGACAAGTGTCTCGACAGCTTCAAGAGCTACACGCAGTCGAAGTCGGCGTGGTTCCGGCTTCAGGGCGGCTGAGCGTGGCGGACGAACTGGTCTTGAGCTCGCACCGCGAGGGCCTCGCGGTGTTGACGCTGAACCGCCCCGACAAGCTGAACGCGATCAACCGGCCGATGATCGCGGCGCTCGATGCCGCGCTCGACGCGGCCGAGGCGGACGATGCCGTGCGCGCGATCGTCGTCACCGGCGCTGGTCGGGCCTTCTCCGCCGGTTTCGACCTCGACATGGGCGTCGGCGACGGCCGGCCCGATCCCGCGGAAGTGCGCCGGGCACTGGAGAACGATTTCCGCATCATCATGCGGTTCTGGGACTGTCCGAAAGTGACGATCGCCGCGGCGCACGGCTATTGCCTCGGCAGCGCGATGGAGCTTGCCGTCGCCTGCGACCTGACGCTTGCCGCCGACGACTGCCGTTTTGGCATGCCGGAGGTGAGGTTCGGCAGCGGCATCGTGACGATGCTCCTGCCCTGGCTCGCGGGTCCCAAGCAGGCGCGCTATCTGCTGCTGTCGGCGGACGATCGCGTGAGCGCCGCCGAGGTGCAGGCGATGGGCCTCGTCAATCGCGTGGTGCCGGTGGCGCAGCTCTTCGACGAGGTGATCGCGCTCGGCCAGCGCATCGCGGCCAATGACCGCAATGCCGTCCGGCTGACGAAGCGGGCGATCAACCGCAGCCTGGATTTTGCGGGGCTGCGCGAAGCGCTCGCGCAGGCGTTCGAGACGGATGTCGAGATCGAGACTGCGGAGACCGCCGAATCGCGCGAATTCAACGAGCGACTGAAGCGCGACGGCGCCAGGGCGGCCATCGCCTGGCGAGCCGGGAGAGGTACATGAGCAAGGCGACCAAGCAGATGCCCGAGGAGCCGCGGAAGTTCCTGGAGAAATACCCGGACACCCAGCAGCTCGAGCTGCTGCAGCCGGACATGCTCGGCATCCTGCGTGGCAAGCGCGTCGGTCGCGACGAGTTCGCCAAGCCCTTCATTGACGGCCTCAATTTCTGCGGCGCGACCGTGCTGCTGGATGCCAAGGGCCTGACCTTCGACCGCATCGACAACGGCGGGCGCGACGGCGACCCGGATGCCATCTCGACGGCCGTTCCTGGAAGCCTCGCCCCGGTCCCCTGGGCGCAGGTGCCGACCGCGCAGGTGCTGCTGGCGATGGACGATTCGAAGGGCGGCCCGTTCTTTGCGGATCCGCGCCAGGTCCTGCGGCATGCCATGAAGCCGTTGCAGGACATGGGACTGACCGCGGTCGCAGCGACCGAGCTCGAGTTCTACCTGCTCGATTCAAATACGGATCGACCGACACCCAAGGTCGGAAACGTGCCCGGCACGCGCAAGATCCAGAGCGGGCCGCAGTACGGCAGCATGGAAGACGTAGAGGACGCGGATCCCTTCCTCGCCGACCTGTTCGCCACCTGCAGGGCGCAGAACATCCCGGCCGGCGCGACGCTCAAGGAGTTTTCGCCAGGCCAGTTCGAGATCAATCTTCACCACGTCGCGAACGCCGAGCTCGCCGCCGACCACGGCGTGCTGCTGAAGCGCGCGGTGAAGGCGGTTGCGCGCAAACACGGACTCGCCGCGAGCTTCATGGCCAAGCCCTTCGCGGAATGGGCCGGCTGCAGCCTGCACGTACACATCAGCCTCGTGGATGCTGGCGGCAGGAACATCTTCGCCGGCACCAGCAGGGACGGGCCGTTTGCGGACACGCTGCGGCACGCGATCGGCGGACTCGCGGCGGCGATGCCGGAATCGATGGCGATCTTCGCGCCGACCGCGAATTCCTACCGCCGCTTTCGGCCGGGCGTCTTCGTGCCACTCGCGCCGAACTGGGGCCGCAACCACCGCGGCGTTGCGCTGCGCATCCCCATGTCGGGGACCGCCGACACGCGCGTCGAGCACCGCCCCGGCGGCGCAGACGGCAATCCCTATCTCGTGCTGGCGGCGATCCTCGCCGGCATTCACCACGGCATCACGAACCGGGTGGAACCGGGTCCGATGGTGGCGCAGGAATCGATCATCGACGAGCAGATCGAGCTGCCCGTGCGCTGGAGCGCGGCGCTGGATGCATTCGACGCCGGCCAGATCCTGCCGAAGTACCTCGGCGAGAAGTATCATCGGCTGTACGGAACCTGCCGGCGGGAGGAGGAAGAGCGCTTCCATGCCGAGATCAGCGAGCGCGACTACGACTGGTATTTGCGCGCCGTCTAACAGAGGAGATTCGACATGTGGCGATCGCTCATGAGCGCCGCCGCTGCGTGCTGGCTGTCCGCCAGCCCGGCGCTTGCGGAACTGCGCGAGTTGCCCTCGCCGGCGGGGGTCGGCAGCGGCCAGCCCAATCTCGCCGTCGCGCCGGATGGCCGCGTGTACCTGAGCTGGCTCGAGCGCTTGGGCGAGGGACGTTCCGCCCTGCGTTTTGCCGTGAAAGAGACCGGCGGCTGGTCGGCGCCCCGCTCAATTGCCGAGGGCCCGAACTGGTTCGTCAACTGGGCCGATTTTCCGTCGATGATCGCGTTGCCGGACGGTTCACTGGCGGCGCATTGGCTCGTGAAGAGCGGCCCGGGGACCTACGCCTATGACGTGCACATCTCGCGCTCGACCGACGGCGGCGACAGCTGGAGCAGCCCGCTGGTGCCGCATCGCGACGGAACGGCCACGGAACACGGCTTTGTGTCGCTCTTGACGGCGCAGGACGGGTCGCTGGCGGCCGTGTGGCTCGACGGGCGCGAGACCCGGCCGGACGCAGGCGATCACGATGCGGGAAACATGACACTGCGCTTCGCGACGATCGAAAGTCAGGGAACATTGCGCGACGAAGCCCTGCTCGACGCGCGCACCTGCGAATGCTGCCAGACCTCGGCCACATTGACCGCCATAGGACCGGTGGTGGTCTACCGGGACCGCTCGGACGGCGAGGTGCGCGACATTGCCATCGTGCGCCTGATCGAGGGTCGATGGAGCGAACCGCGCACGGTGTTTGCGGACAATTGGGAGTTCCATGGCTGTCCGGTCAACGGCCCTTCGGTCGCCGCCAGCGGTCTGCAAGTCGCGGTCGCCTGGTTCACGGCGGTGAACGACGTCCCACGCGTCAAGCTCGCATTCTCGAGCGACGCCGGCGCCAGCTTCGGTGAGCCCATTGTCGTCGATGACGGCGCCCCGCTCGGTCGCGTGGAGACGCTGTTGCTCGAGGACGGCAGCGCGCTGGTCACCTGGCTGGAAATGCAGAGCGCGGGTGGCGAAGTGCGCGTGCGGCGAATCCGGCCGGATGGCAAGCGCGAACCCGCGATTACGGTCGCGCCTTCCGGCACGGCGCGTTCGAACGGTTTTCCGCAGATGGTCAACAGCGGCGACACGCTGGTGCTGGCCTGGACCGAGGAGCGCGTGCGGACTGCGGAAATGCCGCTGCCCTGAAAGCGCGCAGCAGCGGCGTTGACGGGTGCTAAAGGGCGGTGGGCGTTTCCGCGGAAGCGTTTTTCGTGCGGATCGCTTTCTGCATCAGCCAGCCGACCGCCACGTCGAGGTCGAGCGCCTCGCCGGTCCAGCCGGTGACGGCGGTTGCAGGCGTGATGCGGATATCTTCCGATTGGGTTGTCGCCACCAGATCAGGCCAGGTGGCAGGCCCGGGCAATGGACTGTCGAACACCTGTCCATTCTGCTTGACGAAGCGGAACGCCCCGTCATTCAGCGTTTGAATGACGACCTGCCCTTCATGCACCAGCCGGTGATGGAAGCGGCACAGGGTGACGAGGTTGCTGAGTCTGGTCTCGCCGCCGTCCGCCCAGTGCCTGACGTGATGGCCATCGACGTATCGTTTGAAGCAACAACCGGGGAAGCGACAACCCTGATCGCGGACCTGCAGGGCCCGGCGGATCCCGGGCGGGATGGTGCGGGTCCTTCTTCCCACATCGAGCGGCTCGCCCTTCGCGTCTTCGACAACTCGAACGACGCTCGCGTCGCAAGACACCCTCCTCGCGGTCTCCGAGGCGATCGACGGGCCGTATTCCAGCTCGCAACGGCCCGCGCGCCGGTGCTGCAGCGTCTCTGCATCGACATGCACCACGATCTGCTGGCGGTCCGAACCCGAGAGGTCCCGCGGACCCGTCGCCAGGAAGCTCGCGGCGAGCGTTGCCAGCGCCTCGATCCGGCGCTGGCGAGAGCGCGCGGCGTCGTCGGCATCTGAAAACGTTCCGGCCGGAACGTTTTTAGGAATCGGCAGCGAATCTTCGGCCGCCTGCAAGGCCTTCCTGAACAATGCCCCGATCTCGGCGGGCACCCGACCCCGAATCGACATCGAGCCGTCCAGCTCGGTGTGGAACCAGAGACTCTGGTCCCGCTGCTGCACCGCCTCGCGCGACAGTTCGGCCGCATCCAGCGCGCGCCGGTAGCCGCGCACCACATCCTCGACATGGCTCGCCGTGCCGCACAGGGCAATATTCAACAGATAGTCTTCATTCGTCGGCGTCGCCACCCGCGTCAGTTCGCGCGCCTTGAAATAGCTGACTCGACCTTCGGCCATCGCCACCGCCAGACGCGGTAACGCCTCAAGCGCGCGCGCCACCCGGACCTTTTCGCGCGCCGCCCCCAGTCCGATTCCGCACTTCCAGTTGAGCCAGTGCGCGCAGGACTTCACGCCCCATTCGGCCCAGCCCCGCCGCCGGTCGAGCTCGGCGATCAATGCCAGGAAGCGCGCATTCCCCGCATTCAAATGACCCGCCAGGGTCGTGATCTCAGCCACCAGCGCGGGTGTGGAAACCGTCGAAAATGTCCCATCCATGGCGAACTCCGGCAGGCTGTTTTTATATACAGTATCATACCGGAAATACCAACTAAAGCAACGGTTTACAATCGAAAAACCGCCCGAATCTCAGGCGCTCAGAGTGGAGTTTTCCGCCGCCATCGTGCCGCTTGGCGGCGCCTGCACGAGCCGCGCCACCGGCAGCCGCTCGCGGATCCAGTCCTGAAAGCCGGCGAGCACGATTTCCTTCGACGACAGGATGCCCTGGGAATAGGCACCCGAGGCGAGCCCGCGCTGCACGGATGCTGTCAGGACCTCGTCTTCGGACTGCACGCGCGAATTGAGCCGCGCACAGAAGAAGCGCGCCGCTTTCATCTCGCGGCGGTTGTCCGGGAAGCCGTAGGAGCGCGTGCGGATCAGCGTGAGGCCCGCGCCGAGCGGCAGCACGTGGAAGAAACCCAGCCACTCGGGGTAGATGTCGAAGAAGACGTTCGGGTAGAGCCCGAAATAGGTCCAGCGCCGGCGCATGTCCTCCGGCAGGTGCTCGATCACCGGCAGGAACTTCGCGTAGCCCTGCGCGCTCCAGGACCTGAGCGGCTTTTCGCGCATGCGGTGCGACAGGCGCATCGTGCCGCCGGGGAAGGACTCGCGATCGTAATGCGCCTCCATCAGCGCAGAGAGGCCGGGATGGCCGATCGGGAAGTGGTAGTCCTCGACGTAATTCTCGATCACGTTCTTCCAGTCGATGGCGACTTCGTGGGTCCACAACTCGTCGAGCGGGACCATCTCCCCCATGCGGTAATGGGTCAGCTCCTGCACATGCGGCGCCATGCGTTCGGCGACCGATGGCTCGCCGCCCCGGAAGCGGATGAAGACCATGCCCATGAAGTTCTCGAGCTCGATCGGCTTCAGGCTGTACTTCGAGCGGTCGAACTGCGGGAAGGTGTCGGGCGCACTGACGCTGCGGTTGCGGCCATCCAGGTGATAGGTCCAGCCGTGGTACTTGCAGCTCAGGAACTTGCCGCAGCGGCCGCGATCGCCCGAGACCACGGCATGCGCGCGGTGCGCACACACGTTGTGGAAGGCGCGGAGCACACCATCGCTGCCCCGCACGACAAAGCCGCGGCGGCCGAAAAACTCGAAGCCGACGTAGTCGCCGGTCTCGGCCAGCTCGCTGGTGTGGCAGACGATCTGCCACGAAGACAGGAAGAGATTCTCCTTCTCGAGCTCGTGGAACTCTTCGTTGTGGTAGACCCAGGCCGGCAGCGTGAGACGCAAGCCCGGGTCCGCAGCTGCAGCCGGTTCTGGCGCACGAGGTGCGGGCCGTGCCTGCGCCGTCGCTTCAATGCGCGGCGCGAGCCACGGAAAGACGCTGCAGAGATACGCGCGGCATTGGCGCCTCGCCGCTTCGCGGTCGAAGCCGTCGCCTTCGAACAGGATGCCCTGCCACTGCTGGTCGACCAGGCCCATCAGTCCTTGCGCGACCGCTTCGGCATCGGGCCACAATCCATTACCGCGCGCGGAGATGAGCCGCTTGCAGAGGTCTATAACCATCCGGCTCCAGGCCATATCGCGCTCGCCGCAGATGCGCTGGTAGTTGGCGCGCGCGTTGGTCTCGGCCAGGAATGCATACCAGACCGCGATCTTGTGTGAGTCGCTCAGGCGCCGGGACAGGCTTGCATCGACGATGCCGAGCAGCGCGCGCAACTCGTCGTCACCCGCCTCCTCCCGCACGGTCGCCATCGCCTCAGCAAACTCCTCCGACACTTCGCGAAGCGTCGCGAGCAGCAGCGCCTCCTTGCTGCCGAAATGGAAATTGATCGAGGCGGCGGTATGGCCCGCGGCACTCGCGATCCGCGCGGAGGTGAGTTCGGACAGGCCGTGGCGCGAGATCGCGGCAACGGTCGCCTGGATCAGGTCGAGCTTGGAGCCGCTGGGGCGCGCTTCGCCGAGTTTGTCCGGGTTGGCAGCCATGACTCGACCCCCTCTTCCGTCCGGACCCTATTGTATGGAGTAGCTAAGGCTGACTCAATATTCATTCAGTATTCTAAATGATTGTTCAGCAACTCGTAATTCATTGTTTATGATATGTATTTCGTATTTCACGCAAGGGCATAATCCGTTTACCCTGCCCAGGTGCCTGTTCCACCGCATCTGTTGGCTGGCCTGCTGGCCGGCGCGCTGGCCTTTGCCGCCCAGGCCGCCAGCAAAGCGCCCGCCGCCGACGGCATCCGCATCGAGCCCGCCTGGATCACGCTGCCGGACGGAGTGCGCTTATCCGCCGATCTATACCAGTCCGAAGGCGCCGCGACCGGCGAGAAACGGCCGGTGCTGCTCGAGTACCTGCCCTATCGCAAGCACGAGGCGCGGAGCCGCAACTACCCGCTCTATTCCTACTTCGTAGAGCGCGGCTACGTGGTCGCGGCGGTCGACATCCGCGGCACCGGGAACAGCGAAGGCCGCCTGATCCCGCACGAGTATTCCGAGATCGAACTGCAGGATGGCGAGGCCGTGATCGACTGGCTGGCGCAGCAGCCCTGGTCGAACGGCAAGGTCGGCATGTTCGGTATCTCCTGGGGCGGCGTTAACTCGATCCAGATGGCCGCGCGCCCGGTGCCGGCGCTGAAGGCGATCATCGCAATCGACGCAACCGAAGATCTCTACCAGGACGACGTCCATTTCATGGACGGCATCCTGCACCTCGATTCGTGGGAAATGAGCATGGATCTCGACAATGCGCGACCCGGCGCGCCGGACTACGTGATCGACGACGCCAATTTCCGCGATCGCTTCGACACCGAGCCCTGGATGCTGACCTATAAGACCCAGCAGCGGGATGGCCCGTTCTGGGACCGTGGCTCGGTGCGTGGGCGCTACGACGACATCCGCATCCCGACTTTTCACATCGGCGGCTGGTACGACGGCTATCGCGACAGCGTCGCGCGCATGCTCGAAAACGTGAAGCACGCGCCGGTGAAGGCGATCATGGGCGCCTGGCACCACACCTGGCCGCATCAGCCCTACCCCGGTCCCGGCATCGAGTGGCGGCACGAGGCGGTGCGCTGGTTCGACCAGTTCCTGAAAGGCAAGGACACGGGCATCCTCGACGAACCGCGCTTTGCCGTGTTCGTGCGCAACTGGCATCCACCCGGTCCGTATCTCGAGCACGCGCCAGGCAATTGGCGCTATGAGGACGGCTGGCCGCTCGCAAGAATCCAGCAGCGCGTGTTCTATCCGCAGGACGATCACACGCTCGGGAGCGAAGCACCCGCAGCCGCGACGCATCAACTTCGTTATCTGCCGGCGGTCGGCGTCGAAGCCGGCGGGCCGGTCATGTGGTGGGGCGATGTCGCACACGATCAGCGCGGCACCGACGCCTTCAGCCTGGTCTACGACAGCCCGCCACTCGAGGCGGATCTGGAGATCCTCGGCTTTCCGCGCGCGCTCCTGACCGTTGCCGCCGACGCGACGCGCGCCAACTGGATCGCGCGCCTGTCGGATGTCGCGCCGGATGGCACGGTGACCCAGGTCGCGGGCGCCGCGATGAATGGCACGCACCGGGAGTCGGCGCGAGACCCGAAGGCGATCGTCCCGGGCGAGCCTTTCGAACTCGACATTGAAATGCACTTTACGTCGTGGGTTTTCCCGAAGGGGCATCGCATCCGGCTCGCGGTCAACAACGCACAGTGGCCGATGCTGTGGCCGACTCCGGAGCCGATGACGACCACGCTGCAACTCGCCGGCTCGCGCCTGGGCCTGCCGGTCGTGCCATACGAAAAGCGCCCGGTGCCCGCATTCCTGCCGCCTGCGGAGGACCCCGAGTTTCCGGGCGTCGAGTCGCTCGATTCCGGCACCACCTCGGGCTATGGCGAGATCTCGTCCGTGGACCGCAACCCGGCGACCGGCGTTACGGTCGCGAAAGCGACCAACGGCTCCGGCACGCGCTATCCCTGGGGAACGGAACGGAGCACTGAGACGATCCGTTACGAGGTCGCAGACGATGCGCCCTCGGACGCAAAAGTACGCGGCACGCACCGTATGGAAGTCGAACTACCCGGCCGCCGGCTCGTGTGGGACGCGGAGCTGTCTTTCACGAGCGATCGTGAAAACTTTTATTATCGTTACGTGCGGCGCGTGTCGGAGAATGACGCGCTGCTGCGCGAAAAGACCTGGACCAAAACCATACCGAGGGACTATCAGTGACGAAAACGGGATTGACCCTGCTTGCGATCGCACTTGCCGCCACAGCCGGCTGCAGTCGGAATGAGGATGGCGACGCGAATACGCCGGCCGACCTGGCCCTGAAGAACGGCGCAATCTACACCGTCGATAGCGTACGCAGTTGGGCCGAGGCGGTCGCGATCCGCGATGGTCGCATCGTTTTCGTCGGAACCAACCGGGATCTCGACCGGTTCATCGGGCCCGCCACCAAGCTGGTCGACCTCAAGGGCCGCATGCTGATGCCCGGTTTTCAGGACGCCCACGTCCACCCGATCAGTGCCGGCATCGAGTTCAACAGCTGCAATCTCAATGACCTCGAGGTTTTCGATACGTCGAATCCGAGTGCCCCAACGACGAGGATGCGCGAAACAGTCGATCGTTATGTTGCCGCCATCAAGCAATGTGCCGAGGCACAACCCGATGAGGCGTGGATCTCGGGTGGCGGGTGGATCATGTCTGCATTCGGCCCGGGCGCACTGGCAAGCCGGAAACTGATCGATGCGGTGGTCCCCGACCGGCCCGTCCTGTTGTGGAGCACCGATGGCCACTCCGCCTGGGTCAATACCAAGGCGCTCGAGATGGCCGGTATCACCGACCAGACGCCCGATCCGCCGGATGGGCGGATCGATCGCGATCCGAAAACTGGCGTTGCCATCGGTAGCCTGCAAGAGGGTGCGGCTGATCTGGTGGCCTCCGTGATGCCGCCGCCGACCGACGCACAGAGCCAGGATGGGTTGCGTTTTTCAATCCGGCACCTGAACGCGCTCGGCATCACCGCAGTACAGGACGCAAGCGTCAATGAGAAGAATCTCCAGACCTACCGGCACCTGGACGAGGCCGGAGAACTGAACCTGCGCGTCACCGGATCGATCTGGTGGGACCGCGAAACGGGTCTCGAACAGCTCGACGAGATCAAGCGCCTGCGCAAGGAGTATTCGGCTGGCCGCGTGGACGCGGGCACCGTCAAGATCATGCAGGACGGCGTGATGGAGAACTACACGTCAGCGATGCTCGAGCCGTTCCTCGTCCCGGGTGACGTGCGCGGCATCCCGATGGTCGAACCGGAAAAACTGAAGGAAATCGTCACGCGCCTCGATGATGAGGGTTTCCAGGTGCATTTCCACGCGATCGGCGACGCCGCGATCCGCCAGTCGCTCGATGCGGTCGAGGCGGCGCGCAGGGCCAATGGGGACCGCGACCACCGTCACCACATTTCGCACCTGGAGCTGATCGATCCCGCGGACATCCTGCGATTCCGCCAGCTCGGCGTGGTCGCGAACTTCCAGCCGCTCTGGGCCTTCGCGGACACTTATATCACCGAACTGACCATCCCCTTCCTCGGCCCGGAACGCTCGGCCCGCCTGTACCCGATCGGCAGCGTCTATCGCAGCGGCGCCGTCGTTGCATTCGGCAGCGACTGGTCCGTCTCCAGCGCGAATCCGTTCGAGCAGATTGAAACTGCGATTACGCGCAAGCCGCCGTTGATGCCGGCCGGCAGGACGGCAGACCCCTTCCTGCCCGCCGAGCGGATCGAACTGCCGGAGGCGATCGCGGCCTTCACGATCAACTCCGCCTATGTCAACCGCCTTGAGGAGGACACGGGTTCAATTGAAGTCGGCAAGTTCGCGGACCTGATCGTGCTCGACCGGAACCTGTTCGAGATTCCGGCGTCCGAATTATCGGACGCGAAGCCACTCGTAACCCTGCTCGAAGGCAAGGCGGTTCATGGAGACCTGGAGGCGCTGTGATGAAGTACCCGCACCGCATTGATCCCGATGGCCGGCGCCTGCCGATCAAGCTCGATACGACCAGCAATGGCGAATTCGAGCCGGTGCCGCTCGCTCCCGCCAACCGCCACGCCAATC
Organism: Steroidobacteraceae bacterium; assembly: GCA_040899645.1. GTDB lineage: Bacteria > Pseudomonadota > Gammaproteobacteria > Steroidobacterales > Steroidobacteraceae > SCUD01. The sequence goes on along the minus strand of JBBEAB010000056.1, from coordinate 72,874 downwards.
ACCTGGCGCAGGAAGCGGCCACGCGAAATGCGAGGCGCCTCGGCGTCGGCCGCCGCGACTTCCTGCTCTCCGCCTGCGGCGCAGCGAGCACGCTGCTCTCGTTCAACGCGGCGAATGCCGCCGCCGGCCGCACCGGCGGATTCTTCGACCTGCGCGCCGAGGCGGCATTCGAACCGCAACTCGCAGCCGCGGGCGTGGCGGGCGACGAATTCATCTTCGACGTGCAGGGGCATTACGTCGATCCGACTGCGGCCTGGCTCAAGGTCGCGCCGGAGGCCGCTTTCAAGTGGTCGCCGAAGGCCGGCTGTGCGATGGCCGACGGCAAGACGCCGCGCAGCCACCTCGCCTGCCTGACATCCGAAGAGTTCGTGAAAGACGTGTTCCTCGACAGCGACACGGACATGATGGTGCTCTCCTTCGTGCCGTCACGGCGCGAGGCCTCGCCGCTCGAGATCGAATCGGCGGACTACACCCGGCGCATTGTCGAGCGCATGGAGGGCAATCACCGGCTGATGATCCACGGTCGCGTGAACCCGAACCAGCCGGGCGATCTCGAGGACATGCCGCGTCTGAAGGACCAGTTCGGCGTCTGCGCCTGGAAAACCTACACGCAGTGGGGCCCCGACGGCAAAGGCTTCTTCCTCGACGACGAGATCGGCATCCGTTTCGTGGAGACGGCGCGCGATCTCGGGGTCAAGGTGATCTGCGTGCACAAGGGACTGCCGTTCGGGCCGCAGTCCTACGAGCACAGCCAGTGCCGTGACATCGGGCCCATCGCGAAAAAGTTTCCGGACGTCAGCTTCCTGATTTACCACTCCGGTTTCGTCACGGACGTCGAGGAAAAGGCCTTCGGCGAGAATGCGCGCGGCGACGGTATCGACACGCTGATCAAGTCGCTGCAGGAGAACGGCATCGGGCCGCGCAGCAACGTCTACGCCGAGCTCGGCAGCACCTGGCGCTTCCTGATGCGCGATCCGACGCAGGCGGCGCACGGACTCGGCAAGCTCCTGAAGCACTGCGGTCCTGACAACGTGCTGTGGGGCACGGACTCGATCTGGTACGGCTCGCCGCAGGACCAGATCCAGGCCTTCCGCACGTTCCAGATCGCAGCCGAGCTGCGGGAACGCCACGGCTATCCGGAGATCACGCCGGCGCTGCGCGCGAAGATCTTCGGGCTGAATGCCACGCGCTCCTATGGCATCTCCGCCGAGGAAGTGAAGTTGCGCTCGCGTCGCGATGCGATCGCCGGCGAGCGTCTCGCCTACCGCGAGCGGCCCGAGCCGCATTTCCAGACGCGCGGCCCGAAGACGCGGCGCGAGTTCCTGAACCTGCTCGACTGGAACGGCGGCGCGCGGGCCTGAGGCGACGATCCCATGCGCAAGGGCTTGTTCGCCGCCGTGATCGGGGCCGCAGTCATTGCGGGAGCAGCTGCGGCGTGGTGGATGAACGCCGACCAGAAAATCGAGCTCGCCGCAGGCACGGCGCTCACACCGCGGCGCGCGATTGCCGATTTCAGTCTCACGGATCACCGGGGCGACGCGTTCACGCAGGCCTCGCTGCGCGGCCGCTGGAGCCTGCTGTTCACCGGCTTCACGCATTGCCCGGATCTCTGTCCGGCAACGCTCACGCTGCTGGCCGAGCTCGATCGGCGCCTGCCCGCGGGTTCCGTGCAGCTACTTTTCCTCAGCGTCGATCCGGAGCGCGACACGCCCGAGCTCATCGCCGCCTATGTCGCGCATTTCGGCCCGCGATTGATCGGCGTGACCGGCGCGCGCGCGGAGATCGACGGCTTGACTGCAGCGCTCGGCCTCGCCCAGGTGCGAAACCCCGGCGTCGGCGGCGACTACACGGTGGATCACTCCACCGCGCTGGTGCTGATTGACCCTCGTGCGCGGATCGCCGGATACTTCACGCCGCCCCATGATATCGGCGCGCTCGCCGCCGACCTCGCGAGCATCCACCGGAGATCACCATGAACCGATTGCACCGCCTGCTGCCGGCAACGGCATTCGCCTTTTGCATGACCGCCGCCGCCGATGCGCCGCCGGACGCGGTCGCGATCGACCCGGATGTCCATCACGTGTTGTTCGACAATGAGCACGTGCGGGTCTTCGAGGCACGCGCGTCGCATGGCAGGACCAGCCCGATGCACTCGCACCCGCCACTCGTGTTCATCAGCCTCGGCACGGCGCGCGCCAAGCTCACGCTGCCGGACGGCAAGGCCGTGATTTTCGACATGTACCCCGGGCAGGTGCTGTGGATGCCCGATGGCATGCAGCACTCCTGGGAGTTGATCTCGGGCGATCTGCGCGTCGTCGCGGTCGAAGTGAAGTCCGCGCAGGCCGCCCGCCCCGCCGACTAGGTCTTCGCACCCGGCAGCGTGATATCGGCGTTCGCCCACGCAGCCGCAAAGCGCGCCGCGATCTCGTCCGCCTCGGCTTTGCGCTTCTGCGCGCGCAGGGCCTGCTCGAGACCGTACAGCGACCAGCCGTTCTCCGGATTGCGCTCGAGTTCCGCACGGTAGGCCGCCTCGGACTCCGCCGCCTTGCCGGCGGCAAGCAGCATCGCACCGAGCGCCTGGCGCGTCGGCCAGTGCCAGGCCGGCGGCTCGTCGTAGGGCAGCGTGTCTTCGATCGCGACCGCCTCGGTGAGCGCGGCGATCGCGCCCGCGTAATCCCTTGCGGCACGCGCGAGTTCCGCGGCGACAAAGCGCTCGGCGATCCGTACGCCGCCGATCAGCGAGTAGCGATCCCAGGCCTTCAACTTCTCGATGACCGGATTGACTGCGGCCTGCTGCAACGCGACATGGTGTGCCTTTGCTTCGTCGATCCGGCCCTGGCGGGCAGCCGCCATGCCCTGGGCGTAATGCCAGAGCGCGATCATGTAGGGCAGGTCGTCTGCCGGCTTCGGCGCCGCAACCACCTGTTCCCAGCGCTCGAAACGCACCTCGGCCAGCAGCGGGGTCGAGGCGAAGTTCTGCATCGCCTCCATGCCCGGCATGCGCATCAGTTCCGGGTTGCTGGTTCGCTCGCCGGTGGTGCGCGCGGCGTCGAGCGCAAGCGCGCTCGCGCCCTCCATCGTCGCGGCAAACCACAGGAAGTGATGGTTGTGCGGAACGTAGCCGAGCGGATAAACCCCCGGGCCCGGCTTGCAGATCGCGAGATAGCTGTCGTCCGCGCCGATCGCCTTCTGGTTCGCGATCACCGCGTCGTGATAGCGCCCGACGCGCGCGTAGATATGCGCCGGCATGTGGACGAGGTGGCCGGAACCCGGCAGCAGTTCGCGCAACCTGTCGGCCGCTTCGACGCCGCGCGACGGATCGGGCGAGGCCTCGACCGCGTGGACGTACAGGTGCAGCGCACCCGCATGATCGGGGTTACGCGCCATCACGCTTTCAAGTTGCGACACGACCGTCGTCGTCTGGCCCTTTGGCTGCCCAGTGGCGTCCCAGTAGTCCCACGGCTGCAGGTTCATCATCGATTCGGCATGCAGCGTGGCGGCATCGAGGTCATCCGGGTACTCGGCGGCCAGACTGCTCATCGCCTCGGCATAGGCTTCGTCGAGCGGCCTGCGGTCCTCCGGCGGCTCGGCGGCATAACGCGCGCCCAGTGCGCGGATGAATGCCTGTTCCTTCGGCGTCGCATCCGCGGCCGCGGCTTGCGCCCGCTGCAGCCGATCCCAGGCTTTCGGATTGTTCGCGGGGTCCATGCTGGAGTTCACGTGCGGGCCGAGCACCAGCGCCGCGCCCCACCAGCACATCGCGCAGTCCGGGTCGAGCTCGGCCGCCTTCAGATAGGAGCGCTCGGCGGCGTCGTGATTGAAGCCATAGGTCATTGCAAGACCCTGGTCGAACCAGCGCTGCACATCGGGGCCGCTGGAGGTGACCGGCATGCTGTAGTCGCCAAGTCCTTCGAGCAAGGTCGCCCCGACCGGCGCCAGCTCCGGGAAGCTGGGCTGCGTGCGGCTATACAGGTAAAAGCCGACGGCCGCCACGGCAATGACAACGACTGCCAGCATCAGATTGCGATTCATGCGGTCTCACCCCGGGGAAGGTTAATTTCAGGCAGACGAAATACTCCGAATCGACGCGGAATTCAATAGAATTCAGTCGTCCAACCCGCCGCATCACGCGTGCAACACGATGGAAGGTCTCAATGCCACATCCAGTTACGATCCGCCGGCTGGCGATGGCCCTGCTGACGGCACTCGCTCTCGCCGGTCCTGCCGCCGCAGCGGATGCAAAGTTGAATGACGGTTACGACCGGTTGCTGGCGCTCTACCAGGGCTGGCGCGCTTTCGAACGGCCGCCGTTCGTCAACGGAGCCCCCGATTACTCGGCCGCTACGTTCGCGCGCCGTCACCAGGAGCTCGGCGCCTGGCGCGCGCGCCTGGCTGCGATCGACACCACGGGCTGGACCATCGAACAGCGCGTCGATCACGAGCTGCTGCGCGCCGAGATGAATGGCCTGGATTTCTACATCCGCGCGCTGCAGCCCTGGGCGCGCGACCCGGCTTTCTACCAGTCGATCTGGAACGACCAGAGCGATACGCCGGCGCACGAGGGCTCCGAGCACCACGGCATCGTCGAACTGTGGATGTATGAGTATCCGCTCGCGAAGGCTGCCGGGGCGAAGCTCGCGCAGGAACTGGCAATCGTGCCTCCGCTGCTGGCGCAGGCCGAGCAGAACCTCACCGGCAATGCACGCGACCTCTGGGTTACCGGCGCCGGCACGATGCAGAAACAGGTTGATTCGCTCGATGCGCTCGCCAAGAAGACCGCCGGCAGCGGCAAGGCCTTGCAGCGGGCGATCGCCGCCGCGCGCGCTGCGACGGTGAAATTCGTCGCCTGGCTCGAGCAGCAGACCCCGTCGAAAACCGGCCCCTCCGGCATCGGCAAGGAGAATTACACCTGGAGCCTGCAGCACGTCCACTTGGTGCCGATGACCTGGGAAGAGGAAGTGACCCTGCTGCAGCGCGAGCTCGCGCGCACCCACGCCGGCCTCAAGCTGGAAGAAGAGCGCGACAAGCACCTGCCGCCACTGCCGGTGATCCAGCACGACGTGGAATACCAGCGCCGGGCCAACGATGCAGTTACGCGTTTCCTCGACTACCTGAGGAGTCGCGACATGTACCCGATGCGCGCCAACATGGACCCGGCGCTGCGGGCGCAGATGGGCGAATACGTCCCGGTCGAGACCCGGAATTTCTTCGCGATCGCGACCCACTACGAGCCGCTGACGCTCTATACGCACTTCTATCACTGGTGGGATCTCGCGCGCATGCGCGACGAGCCGCACGTGAGCCCGATCCGCAGCAATGCGCTGCTCTACAACATCTGGGACAGTCGCGCCGAGGGCATGGCGACCGCGATGGAGGAGTTCATGCTCCACGCGGGCCTGTTTGACGACAATCCGCGCGTGCGCGAGGTCGTCTGGATCATGCTGGCCCAGCGCGCGGCACGCGGCCTCGCCTCGCTGTATGCGCATGCGAACCTGTTTGACCTGCAGCAGGCGAAGGCCTTCCAGGTCGAGTGGACGCCGCGCGGCTGGATGCGCCCGGACCTCGACCTGCTCGGCTTCGAGCAGCAGCTCTACCTGCGCCAGCCGGGCTATGGCACGAGCTACGTCACCGGCAAGCACTGGCTCGACGACCTGATGCGCGAACGTGCGCACCAGCTCGGGGCGGAGTTCTCGCTGAAACGCTATTTCGACGAGGTCAATGGAGCCGGCATGATCCCGGTCTCGCTGATCCGCTGGCAGCTGACGGGCCACGATGACCAGGTACGCGCGCTGCGCGAGGCGTCCAGGCACTGAGTGAGATCGCCATGAAATCGACCGCCCTGATCTGCGCACTGGCGTTGGCCGGCGCAGCGCATGCCGACACAACGCTGCGCTACACGGTACTGCACTCCGGCACGACTTCAGGCAGCCAGACCACGGTCGTTGGCGACGATGGCCAGGTACGGGTCCGCTACACCCACCGCGAAAACGGCCGCGGTCCGGACCTGGAGGAGGAATTAGTCGTTGCCACGGACGGCACGCTCGGCAGCTATCACCTGCGCGGCAAGTCCACCTTCGGCGCGAAACTCGCCGAGCGCTTCGAGGTCCGGCGCGGGCGTGCAAGCTGGCGTTCGACCTCTGAACGCGGCTCAACGAAGCTGAGTGGCCCGGCCCTGTACCTGCCGATTGACGGCAGCCCCGAAGTCCACGCGATGATCGTGCGCGCCACGCAACGCACGACCACCGGCCGCATCGCGGCATTGCCAGGCGGTGAAGTCCACAGTGTCCGCCTGAAGGAACAGCCGGTCGGTGGATCCGGAACGGATCGCCGCGCCGTGCTGTTCGCAATCTTCGGACTGGGCCTGCGGCCGGCTTACGTCTGGCTGGACGCCGACGCGGACATGCAGCTGTTCGCGCGCATCAGTCCGGGTGGCGCTCATGTCATTCAGAGCGGCTTCGAAATGGAGTCGCAGGAACTCGAGCGGCTGCAGCGCGTCGCCGAGTCCGAGCACCTGCGCGCGATTGCCAGGCAGCATACGCAGCACCTGCCCGAGCCGATCCTGATCCGCGACGTGCGCGTATTCGACACCGAAAGCACGACGCTCGGCGCGCCCTCCGACGTCTATCTGAACGGCGGCCGGATCGCCGCGATCTATCCGGCCGGCTCAGCGGCGCAGCAGGCTGCGACCGTGATCGAAGGCGCTGGCCGCGCGCTGCTGCCGGGCCTGTTCGACATGCATACCCATGAAAGCGCATGGAACTCCGCACTGCAGATCGCGGGCGGGGTCACCACATCTCGCGACATGGCCAACGAGAATGCAATCCTCGCCGACCTGATCCGCGACATTGACCGCGGCGAGGTGATCGGCCCGCACATCGTCCCGGCCGGATTCCTCGAGGGAGAAAGCCCGTTCTCGGCGCGCGGCGGATTCGTCGTCAAGGGCATCGAAGGGGCGCGCGATGCCATCGACTGGTACGCACAGCACGGTTACCGGCAGATCAAGATCTACAACTCCTTCAGGCCGGAGTGGGTCGCGCCGGTCGCCGCCTACGCGCATGAGCGCGGCCTTCGGGTCAGCGGCCATGTACCGGCCTTTTCCCGCGCGGAACGCGTCGTGCGCGAGGGCTACGACGAACTGCAGCACATCAACCAGCTCATGCTCAATTTTGTCTCGGACCCGGACACTGATTCACGCGCGCTGAAGCGCTTCACGCTGGTTGGCGAACGTACCCACGCCCTGGACCTCGATTCTCCTGCCGTGCGCGACTTCATCGCGCTGCTCGCGGAACGCGGCACGGTCATCGACGCGACCATCGCGACCTTCGAGGGCATGTACAACCAGCGCCAGGGCGAGATGAACCCGTCGCTCGCCGCGATCGCCGACCACGTGCCGGTCGCGACGCAGCGCGACTGGCGCAGCAATTCGATGGATGTCAGCGAGGCCAATATTGCGGCATACCGGGCGTCGTACGCCAAGATGATCCGGTTCATGGGCCTGCTGCATGCGGCGGGCGTGCCGCTCGTCGCCGGCACCGACGGCGTTGCGGGCTTCACGCTGCACCGTGAGCTCGAGCTGTACGTGCAGGCCGGTATGACCCCTGGCGAGGCGCTTCGCATCGCGACCGAGAACGGCGCGCGCTATTCCGGCCTCGGGCACGAGACCGGCAGCGTGCAGCGCGGCAAGCGCGCCGACCTGATCCTGGTGGACGGCGATCCGACGAGCGACATTTCCGATATCCGCCGCATCAGTTACGTGCTGAAGGGCGGCGTCGGCTATTCGCCGGCCGACATCTACGAGTCGTTCGGAGTGCGGCGCTTCAGCGAGCCGCCGCACATCACGCGGCCTGACGGCCAGTAGCGGCCAGGCCTGCGCCGCGAGAAATGATCAGCCGCCGGCGTTGAGCGCGCCGACCACCGAGGCGCCGAAAATCGCCCAACCGATCAACGAGGCAAACCAGGTGCCGGCCAGGGCGCAGGCCAGCTGAACAATTCCGATTACGGTGATGCCGCGCACGAGATTGACGATCGCCAGTACGCTGCCAGCCAAGCCCGCGACGATCCAGCCAATCGGCGTCGTGAACGGTATCGGCAGCAGGATGATGACCCAGCCGACGATGATCACGATCCATGCCGGCTTGACCAGCGACGTGTCGAGCGGCTTGGTTGCAGTTTCGTTCATAGCCTCATTCCCCCCATGACAAGATTGGCCCGCTCTGCGGCGGGACTGGCGGATTCTGTCACCATCAGGCAGCAGGCGCCAGCGGCCGCGGCCGGCCGATGGCGTAGCCCTGCACGAAGTCGATGCCCATCGCGCGCGCCGCCTCGAGCGCCGGAAGGTCCTCGATATGCTCGGCAATCAGGCGGAAGTTCAGCGTGCGCGCCATGCCGACGACCGCGCTGACCATGGCCTGGTTGACCGAGTCGCGGCCGAGGTCGCGCATGAAGCTGCCGGAGAGCTTCAGGTAGTCCATCGGCAGCTGTTTCAGGTTCGAGAAGCCGCCGAGGTCTGTGCCGAAGTCGTCGAGCGCGAACTGGCAGCCCATGCCGTGCAGCACGTCGATGAAACGCCGCGACTGCTCCAGGTTGCCGATCACCGAGGTCTCGGCAACCTCGAAGCAGATCTGCGGCGGCGAAACACCGGTGCGGTCCAGTTCCTCGACCACGAACTCGAGGTAGGACGGATCGGCGAGTGTCTGCGCGGAAACGTTGATCGACAGGCTGCGCCCGGCCGGGATGCGGATCGCGCCCGCCGCGAGCGCAGCCAGCGCCGAACTAAGCACCCAGCGATCGATCAGCGACATCAGCCGGTAGCGTTCCGCGGCCGGGAAAAACTCGGCGGGTGCGACCGGCTGGCCGTCATCGTGCAGCCGCACGAACACCTCCATCGCAGGACCGCCCCCGGTCCCGGGCTGCGTCGGCTCGATCGGCTGGATATAAAGCTCGAAGAATCCGTCGCGCAGCGCGGCCTGCAGGCGCTGCAGCCAGTGGATCTCGCCGCGGCTGCGCGCGACCGCCTCGTCGCGCGAGGAATACACGTGCACGTGGCTGTCGCCCTGCCTTTTCGCGACATAGCAGGCCGAGTCGGCCGCGTTCATGATCTCTTCGAGCGAGTTGCTCTCGCCGGTCAGCTCGACGAGCCCGATGCTGACTCCGACGCTGAAGATGCGGTCCTTCCAGATGAAACGGTAATCGCCGATTGCGCGCCAGATGTCATCGGCGATCTGCCGCGCCTTCTCCAGCGGGCAGCCGACCAGCAACACGCCGAACTCATCGCCGCCAAGTCGCGCGACCGTGTCCGAATCGCGTACCGCCTCGCGGATCAGCGCCGCCACCTCGCGCAGCATGTTGTCGCCGGCCAGGTGGCCGCTGGTGTCGTTGACCGCCTTGAACCGGTCGAGGTCCAGGTAGCACATCACGTGGCTTTGCCGGCCACCACGCGCGATCTCGAGCGCATCGCCCAGGCGGCGCTCGAACTCGCGACGGTTCACCAGGCCGGTCAGCGCATCGTGGCTCGCCTGGTAGGACATCTGTTGGGTCAGGCCGCGCTGTTCGGTGACGTCGTGCAGCATCACGGCGACTCCCGCGATGTCGCCGTCCGTGCCGCGGATCGGCGACGCGGTCGCCTCGACACCCAGTTCATTGCCGGTGGCGCGCGCGATCAGGATCGCGCGGCGCCCGAGACTGATACGGCTGCCCGCCGCCAGGCACTGCTGCACCGGATCGGGCAGCGGCCTGCGGTCGTTCTCGTCGACGAAGCCGAACATCGCGCCGAATGCCTGGCCGATTGCATCCTCGCGGCGGATGCCGGTCAGCGACTCGGCGGCGCGGTTCACATAGTCGACCAGCCCATGTGTGTCGGTCGTCAGCAGACCCTCGCCGAGCGAATCGAGCGCGAGCTGGGAACGCGCCGGAGCAGCGCCCCCTGCTTCGCGGTGCGGCAACATCTCCACGGCGGTAAACAGCACGGCGCGGCGCCCGCCGGAATCGAGCGGCGAGCCGGACAGCTCGAGCCGCGTCACCTGGCCATGGGCATCGGACAGTTCCACTTCCGCGAGCGCCGGCCCGTTCTGGCCCGCAAGCGCTCGGCTGACGGCGAGCGTCGCGAGCTCGCTGTACTCCTTCGACACCAGCTCGGCGATGCTGCGGCCCACGAGCTGCGCAGCCGGGATTCCGACCAGCGCCGCAAACGCTTCGTTGACGGCCTCGATCCGCTCGCCATGCAGCAGCGCGGGTTCGCGCATGGCCGCGAGCATCGCGCGCGCGCCGTCGCCGCCGCGCTCCAACTGGTGTGCGGTTTCGGATGCATCCGCAAGTCGCTGCAACCTGCGCCGCTGTACCATGACAGCGACTGCAAGCACGGCGGCGAGAATCGCGAACGCGACGGCAGCGATCACCGGGACCGTCATGCGGCCAGTCATCCCCTTCGGTTCCGCGGTGGGCCCGCGGGGCCGTCAATCTTGTTGCGCTGCGCGGCCTTGGGCAGCATATCCCACGCTTGTGCTGACGCCCGCCGCGATTCACCATAATGGCGATGAACACGAAAACCGAAGCCGCCCGCCGCCAGATGATCGACCAGCAGGTCCGGACCTGGGATGTCCTCGATCCGCGCGTGCTGGAAACGCTGGCCGCCGTGCCGCGCGAACAGTTCGTGCCGGAAGCGTACCGAGGCGTCGCCTTCGCAGACACGGAAATCCCGATCGGCCATGGCCAGTTCATGCTGTCGCCACGGATCGAGGGCCGCATCCTGCAGGCGCTTGCCCCCGCGCGCGGCGAACGCGCGCTCGAAATCGGCACCGGTAGCGGTTTCTTCGCCGCCTGCCTCGCCGAAATGACAGGCAGCGTCGAAAGCCTCGAAATACTGGTGGATCTGGCCGGTGGCGCCGCCCGCTCGATTGCCGCGCTGGGCGTTGCGCGCGTGAAGATCGAAACTGCGGATGCATTTGCGCATCCGCTTGCGGGGCCCTACCAGGTGATCGCCGTGACCGGCTCGCTGCCGGTTTACGATGCGCGCTTCGAACGCGCGCTCGCGATCGGCGGGCGATTGTTCGTCGTGGTCGGTCCGCCGCCGGTCATGCAAGCGCGGCTGATCACGCGAACCGGCGAGAATGCCTGGCTGAGTGAGCCCCTGTTCGAAACGAGCGTCGCCCCCCTGGTCCACGCGGCGACTGCGCCACGCTTTCAGTTCTGATTGGGCAACGGACTGGCGCGCCAGAACCACTTTCTATCGTATTTGAACTCAAGAGATATAGTCATCTCCCACCCCCATGGCATTGTGGCAGGGCCTTGTCGTGGGTCAGTTGGTGATATACACTGGTAATACAGTAGTTATCCTCCCTGCCCTCCCTGCGTGAAGGAATGTCTTCGCATGAACACCCGATTCCTGGTCCACACGATCCTGCTTGCCGCCGCGAGCCTGGGCGGCATGCATGCCGCTGCCGCCGATCTCGGCGAGGTCTATCAGCGCGCGCTGACGAATGATCCGCTGATCCGCGAGGCGGAAGCCAATCGCCGCGCCGCAAGGGAATCGAAGCCGCAGGCATTTGCGGCGCTCCTGCCGCAGATCAATGCGAGCGGCCGCTACAACGACTCGGAAGCGGATAGCACCGGCGCATTCGTTGCGCCTGGCCAGCCGCCGACCCCGGAAGTGCGAAATTCCGATGGCGACAGCTCGGCCTGGGACGTGACGTTGCGACAGAGCGTGTTCCGCTGGCAGAACTGGGCAGCATTCCGCCGCGCCGATGCCGAGGGTGCGCAGGCCGAGGCCGATTATCTCGCCGCCCAGCAGGACCTGATCCTGCGGACCTCCGAGGCGTACTTCAACGTGCTGGCGGCGCAGGACACGCTCGAGGCCGCGCAGGCGGCACACGATGCGATCGGCCGCCAGCTCGAGCAGTCGGAAAAGCGGTTCGAGGTCGGCTTGATCGCGGTCACCGACGTGCAGGAAGCGAAGGCCGCGTTCGATTCCGCAACCGCCTCGCTGATCCAGGCCAAGCGCAGTCTCGCGACCACCGGCGAGCGCCTGCGCGAACTGACCGGCGACACTTTTGATGAATTGTCGAAGCCGGGTGCCGACATGCCGCTGGCCGGCCCGAATCCTGCGAACGCCGAGGACTGGGTACAACTCGCGATGAACCAGAACCCGCGCCTGATCTCGAGCCGGCTCGGTGCCGAGATCACGCGCCACAACATCAGTTCCGAGCGTGGCGGCCATCTGCCAAGCCTGGACCTGGTCGTCTCGCGCTCGCACTTCGAGTCCGAGGCGACGCTGACCGGCACCAGCGCCGGCGACGTCGAGAGCGATTCAGACGATACGATCGTCAGTCTGCAGGTCACGGTGCCGATCTTCGCGAGTGGCGCGACTTCCTCCCGCGTGCGCCAGGCGCAGTTTCGCCATACGGCGGCCCGCGAACGGCTCGAGCGCACCGCGCGCGAGACCGAGCGCGAGACGCGCGACGCCTACCTCGGGGTCAATTCCGAGCTTGCGCGAGTGCAGTCGCTGCGCCAGGCGGTCGAGTCCGCGCAGACCGCATTGCAGGCGACGGAGGCCGGCTACGAAGTCGGCACCCGCACGTCGGTGGACGTGCTGGACGCACGTCGCCGGCTGTTCGAGTCGCAGACCAACTATGCACGGGCGCGCTACGATTACCTGCTGAACGTGCTGCGCCTGCAGCTCGCGGCTGGCACGCTCGATGGCAAGGGGCTGACCGACATCAACGCGCTGTTGACGGAAAGCGTCCGCGTCCGCTGATTGCGCCCGGCCGGCATCAGGTCGCGTCGATGACCTCGCTGGCAGCGGGCTCCGCCTCACGGCCGGCAGCCCGTGCGAGGCGGTCGGCGATCGCCGCCCAGGCTTCGTCTCCGGGCACCGACTCGACGAGGATGCGCAGGGCGCCGGCGCGGTCGAGCAGGCGCAACGACGCATAGAGCGCGCGGCCATACGCGGCGGGATCGGCCGGCAGTCGCCGCCACAGCACGGATTCCGATTCCGGCAGCGCCGAGCCCATCGCCAGTACCGCGATGCGCTCGCCGGCAGCGACCGCCGCCGCGACTTCGTGCTGCAGCTTCTTCCCGTCCAGGATCGCAAGCGGCGTGCGCGGCGCGTAGTGCGAGCGCAGCCGCCCCGGGGCGCGCGGCGCGTCTGTGCCCGGATCGGAAACGGGACCCACGACATCCGCTACCTGCGAGCGCGACACCGCACCGGGCCGCAGCAGCGTTACCCGCCCGTCGAGGCAGGCGACGATCGTCGACTCGAGCCCCACTTCGCAGTCCCCGCCGTCCAGCACGAGCGTCACGCGATCGCCGAGTTCTTCCTGCACGTCGGCCGCGCGCGTCGGGCTGATGCGCCCGTAGCGATTCGCCGAGGGCGCGGCGATGCCGCGCCCGAACGCCGCGAGCAGCGCCCGCGCGACCGGGTGCGCCGGCGCGCGCAGCGCGACGCTCTGCTGCCCGCCGGTGACCGCAGCGAGCACGTGTTGCGCCTTCGGCAGTACCAGTGTCAATGGGCCCGGCCAGAAAGTTTCAGCGAGTCGTTGTGCCGAAGCAGGCATCGACGCGGTCCACTCGCGGGCGGCGGCGAGGCTGCTCACGTGCACGATCAGCGGATGGCTGGCCGGGCGGCCCTTGGCAGCAAAGATGCGCGCCACCGCCGCCGGATTCGCCGCATCCGCGCCGAGTCCATAGACCGTTTCGGTCGGGAACGCGACCAGCTGGCCGGCATGCAGCAGTGCGACGGCCTGTTCGATCCGCGCGGGATCCGGTTGCATCACTCCAGCGGCACGCGCTGCCAGCCATCCGCGCCGCGGCGCAACTCGTAGGCCGGCCAGTAGTGCCGGTCGAGCCTGAGCGTGATGACTTCCACCGAGTCGTTCCAGCTGACGGTCTTCAGCCGCACCGAAGAACGGTCCGGCCGCCCCGCGACGGCGCGGATGAAGGCGTCGAGGTCGTGCACCGGAACGCCGTCGACCTCGGTGATGCGCCGGCCGGCCCACAGCTTGTAGCGCGAAGCCGGTGAGCCATACATGAAGAATGCGATGAACACTCCATCCGGCTGGATGCCGCGCTGCGCCGCCATGGCGCGGGGCGGCGCCTGCAGCGTCGCACCGGCCCAGACCAGCACGCGCTCGACGTCGCGGCCATACAACTGCACGGTCCTGAGCCGCACGGTCTGTTCGGCCCCCGATCGCCATAACGTCAGCGTCACTTCCGGCGCGCGTACGGCGGCGCTGACCTCGCTGAAACTGTTCACAATACGGCCGTCCACCGCCAGCAACAGGTCGCCGGAACGCAGCGACGCGGCGGCCGGCGATCCCGCGACCAGGCGTTCGACGGTCAGCACCTGGCGGCGCCGCGGATTGTGCGCGGAGACCCGCGCAATCCAGTCCTCGTCGAGCCCGAGCCGGCGCGCCTCGGCGAGCGACAGCAGGCCGAACTCCGTCTCCGCGGAATAGAGCGGCCGGCCGTCGCGTGCGTACTCCAGCATCTCCTGCACGAGGATCGCCGGCACGCCCAGGTTCTGCTGCACCAGCTCGCGACCTTCTTCGTAGGCAAAGCTCGACCACAGCGCCTGCACCTCGCCGCGGCGGTCGACGATCAGTCCGTCGAAGTCGTCCGGTCCATTGACCAGGCGCATGATCTCGAGGTTGGCATCGCGAAACTGGAGCGTGCGCGACAGCGGGAAGGCCACCGGCCCGATCGACGCGACCGTCGCCTGCTGCGAGACCACGCGATTGTCGGGATGCAGCCCGACGACATGCACGCTCTCTCCGGTCGCCGGCAGGCGCGCAGCGAAGCGCACCGCGCGCACCGGCGTGGCACCAAGCTGCCTCGGGTCGTAGCGCACGAGCGCGAGGTTGTGCAGCGGGTGCACGTATTCGACCGTGCCGTCCACCTCGATGGTGCCGGCAAATGTCAGGCGCACGTCGCCGATCGCGACTGGGACGGTGTTGCGGTCCACGACCACGAGCCCGCGCGCGGCGTCCAGCACGACGCCGGTGCCGTGGTAGTTGCGCTCGGTCACGCCGGAGACCGAGTACGGCATGCTGAACTCGACCAGCACGAGCGACGGCGCCAGGGTGTCGACCAGCTTGTCGCCGGTCTCGGCGAAGCGTGTCGTGCCGGGGCCCGGCGGTGGCGCGTCCGGACCCGCCGGGATCTCGGTGCAGGGCCACAGGCCGGTCGTGTCGTTGCGCACGCAGTGCCGCGCCGGAAACCAGGCCCGATCGATGCGCAGCGTGGTCAGCTGCAGCGAGCGCGACTCCTCGATCGTGAAGAAGCGCAGTGTCACGCGCTGGCGATGGCCGAGCGTCGCGAGGAGTGCCCTGGCATCGCCCAGGTCCACAATCGGCTTGCCGTCGAGTTCGGTCAGCACGGCGCCGCGCGGTATGCCCGCGGAGCCCAGCATGTACCCGGGATTGGCAACGTAAACGCCGGCGATCGGCACGTTCATGTGCCGCGCCATCTGCCAGGACAGCGTGTGCAGCACGCCGTCACCGATCTCGACGTATTCAGCGGGCGTGATGCTGTGCAGGTCCTGCACCGGCAGCGATACCGTGCGCGACTCGCCGCCGCGCACCACCGCGAGCTCGACGCTGCCGCCGACGCGCTCGTCGAGCAGCGCGCCGAGCGTGTCGAAATCCGCGAGTGGCCGCCCCTCGACCGCTACCAGGATGTCCCCGACTGCGAGTTTTCCGAAGGCCGCTGCGCCGGGCTGGACCTCGATGACCACCAGCATGCCGGTGCGCCCGGGCTCGGCCTGGCGCGCCCGGGTCTCGATGGCGGCCGGCAGTCCGAGTCGGCGCAGTTCGTCATAGGGCGTGTAGCGGAACACGGTCTGCAGCGTGCCGCGGCCGACCGGCTCGCCCGCCTGCAGCAGCGCAAGCGCGCGCACGATGCGCGGCAACGGCAGGTAGAAGCTCGATGCGGCGCCGGACGAGCCGCCGGCATTCAGCGCCAGCACGCGGCCCCGGATGTCGATGACCGGCGAGCCCGACGAACCGCCCGAGGTGCCGGACGCAGCCTGGTAATAGAACGTATTGAAATCGTTGTACTTGCCGCCGCCGTAATTCGGGGCCTCGCGATCGAGTCGCGCCAGCGTGCCGGCGAGGATCGAGAGCTGTTCGCCGGCATCGTTGCCGACCACGCGGATCTCGACGCCCACCTGCGCGCCTGCGGGATACAGCGGGAGTTCGGCGGGCGTGATGTAACGCAGCTTGGACGGGTCATAGCGATAGAGACCGAAGTCGTGGACCGGATCGCGATAGACCGGCTGCAGGTCGACTTCCTCGCGATTGAGGAAGGTGGCCTGCGCGGTCACCGGCCCGGACGTGACGACGTGACGGTTGGTCAGGATGAGCCCGCGTCTGGCGTCGACCACGAAGCCGGTTGCCTGCGACGAGGTGTTCCAGTCCGTGTCGAATGCGCGGGTCGCGTCGATCTGGATCGCGACCACACCGGTCGAGATCCGCTCGAGCGTGCGGGCCCAGCCGGACGAGGTCTCGGCCTCCACCGGCGTCTGCGCCATGCAGGGCAGGGCCGCTGCGAGCGCCATCGCGAACAGCGAATGCTGCGCGCGCCTAGTCCAGCCGGTAGTCGAATACATCATGAAAACGCTCTTTGAACTCGTCGAGGGTGAAGCGATGGTGCTGCGTGCCGATCGTCGCGATCTTGATGGCGCCCATCAGCGAGGCGATCCGGCCGGTCGTGTCCCAGTCGATGTCGTGCATCAGGCCGTACAGCAGGCCGGCGCGGTAGGCGTCGCCGCAGCCGGTCGGGTCGACCACCTGCGCCGCGCGTACCGCCGGTATCTCGTGGCGGCGGCCCGCCGTGTGGATGACCGAGCCCTCCGAACCGCGTGTCACGATGTAGGCCTCGACGCGCGCGGCGATCTCCAGGTCCGTCAGGCCGGTGCGCTCCTGCAGGAGCTGTGCTTCGTAGTCATTGACCGTCAGCCACGTCGCCTGTTCCACGAATTTGCCGAGTTCCTCACCGCCGAACAGGGTCATTGCCTGGCCCGGGTCGAACACGTACGGGATGCCGGCCTGCGCGAACTGCGCGGCGTGGGCGATCATGCCCTCGCGCCCGTCCGGTGCGAGCACGCCAAGCTTGATGCTGCCGTCCTGCGGCACTTCGAGCCGCCAGGACTGGTTCATCGCGCCGGGGTGGAATGCGGTCAGCTGGTTGGCGTCGAGATCGGTCGTGATGTAGGCCTGCGCCGTGTATTCGTCTTCCATCACGCGCACGAACCGCAGTGACATGTCGTTCGCCACCATCCAGTCGCGGTACGGGCCGAAGTCGTGGCCGACCGCGCCCATCGCATGGCCGGCGCATTCGAGCAGCTTCAGGTTGAACGCGATGTTGCCGGCGCAGCCGCCGAAATACCGCCGCAGTGTCGGCACCAGGAACGACACGTTCAGCATGTGGATCCGGTCGGGCAGGATCTGGTCGCGGAAGCGGCCCGGGTAGACCATCACCGTGTCGTACGCGAGCGAACCGCAGATCAGCGCGGCCATGCGAGCACCAGGATCCAGTTGAGTGCGAGCAGCGAAAACGCGACGAACACGGCTGCCGAGCCGAGCTCCTTGGCGAGACCCGACAGCGGGTGCCGCTCAAGCCCGATGCGGTCCACGGTAGTCTCGACGGCGCTGTTCAGGAGTTCCATTGCGAGCACGAGCAGCATCGGCCCGACCAGCAGCGCGCGCTCGACGCCGTCGGCGCCGAGCCACAGGCCAAGCGGCACGACAAGGATTGCGAGCAGGCACTCCTGGCGGAACGCCTCCTCTTCCCGCCAGGCGGCGCGGAACCCGCGCCAGGTGCTGCCGAATGCACGCGCCAGGCGCGCGGGGCCAGTCCGCTTGTCGGGGCGGCTCGTCACGCGCTGGCCGGCTTCCAGGCGACGTCGAGCTGGCGCGCCGCGCGCACGTCGTCGAGACGGCGCACCGGCATGGTGTGCGGTGCTGCCTTCACCATCGCCGCATCGCTGACCGCCTCGCGCGCGATCGCCACCAGCGCATCGACGAAGCCGTCGAGCTCCTCGCGGGATTCGGTCTCGGTCGGCTCGATCAGCAGGCATTCCGGCACCAGCAGCGGAAAATAGGTGGTCGGCGCGTGATAGCCATGGTCCAGCAGGCGCTTGGCGAAGTCCATCGCGCTGACACCCTGCTCCCGCGCCTGCCGCTTCAGCGTGATGATGAACTCGTGGCTGGCGCGGCGTTCCGGATAGGCCGCATCGAATCCCGCCTCTTTCAGCCTGGCCAGCATGTAATTGGCGTTCAGCGTGGAGAACTCGGCGACACGACGCATGCCGGCGGCGCCCAGGATGCGCATGTAGGCCCAGGCGCGCAGCAGCACACCGGTGTTGCCCATGAATCCGGACAGCCGGCCGATCGACTGCGGCAGCTCGCGCTCGTCCAGCCAGCGGTAGCGATCGCCCTCGCGGCCGACCACCGGCACCGGCATGTAAGGCAGCAATCGCTTGCCGACGCCGACCGCACCCGAGCCGGGACCGCCGCCGCCATGCGGCGTCGAGAAGGTCTTGTGGAGGTTCATGTGGATCACGTCGAAACCCATGTCGCCGGGGCGCACCTTGCCGAGGATCGCGTTGAGGTTGGCGCCGTCGTAGTACAGCAGGCCGCCGGCTGCGTGGACCTTCTTTGCGATTTCGACGATGCGCCGCTCGAATACGCCGAGCGTGCTCGGGTTCGTCAGCATGATGCCGGCGGTGGCCGGCGACAGCGCCGCATCGAGCGCCGCGAGGTCGACGTCGCCATTCGGCAACGAGGCGATCTCGCGGACCTTCATGCCGCACATCGTCGCGGTCGCGGGATTGGTGCCATGGGCCGCGTCGGGGACGATGATTTCGTTGCGCGCCATATCGCCGCGCGCGCGGTGATAGGCGCGGATCATCGCGACGCCCGCGAACTCGCCCTGCGCGCCCGCCATGGGCGTCAGTGAAACGCCCGCCATGCCGGTCAGGTGGCGCAGCATCTCCTGCAGCTCGAACAGGCAGCTGAGCACGCCCTGCCCGGTCGCGGCCGGCGCGAGCGGATGGCGGCCGAGCAGTTCCGGCTGCAACGCGACAGAATTGCAGACCCGCGGGTTGTATTTCATCGTGCAGGAGCCGAGCGGGTAGAAGTGCGTGTCGATGCCGAAATTCAGCTGCGACAGGCGCGTGTAATGGCGCACGGCCTGCAGCTCCGAGACCTCGGGCAGCGGCGGCGGCCGGCGGCGGCGGAATGCCGCGGGGACCTCGCCTTCGGCCGCAGGCGGATGCTGCGCAGTGGCGCCGCGGCCGCTGCGTGACAGTTCAAAGATCAGGGGTTCGGTCTTGTGCATCGCTTACCCTCAGGCCGCCGCGGCGCGGCCGAGCAGCCGCCCGAGCGCGCGTGCATAGGCCTCGATGTCCGCCGAGGTGCGGGTCTCGGTCGCGCAGGTCAGGAGCGCGTGGCCCAGTTCCGGATAATCGCGCGACAGGTCGACGCCGCCGACGATGCCTTCGGCCGCGAGCGCCTCGAGCAGCGGCGCGACCGGGCGGTCGAACTGCAGCACGGCCTCGTGGAACCGCGGGCCTGCAAAAGCGCAGCCTATCCCGTCAATATTCACCAGCGCCGCAACCAGCTGCTGCGTGCGCGCGACGCAGGCGCGCGCGACCCGCTCGAGGCCCGCGGGGCCGAGCAGCGCCAGATGAATCGTCGCCGCGCTCATCAACAGGCCCTGGTTGGTGCAGATGTTCGAGGTCGCCTTGCCGCGGCGGATATGCTGCTCGCGCGCCTGCAGCGTCAGCGTGAAGCCCGGCCGGCCGTCGGCATCCACCGTGCGTCCCGCGATCCGGCCCGGCATCTGGCGGACATGCTCCATGCGGCTCGCCATGAAGCCGACATAGGGTCCGCCCGACGACAGCGGTACGCCGAAGGGCTGCGCATCGCCACAGGCGATGTCGGCTCCGCCCTCGCCCCATTCACCGGGCGGCGTCAGCAGCGCAAGCGCAACGGGATTCACCGCCGCGATCACCAGCGCGCCCTGCGCGCGCGCCCACTTCGTCAATGCCTCGACGTCCTCGAGCTGACCGAAGAAGTTCGGCTGCTGGATCACGAGCGCGGTGATGTCCTGGCCCGCGTAAGCGGCCAGCGATTTCGCATCGGTCGTGCCCGTGGCCCGGTCGTAGGGCAGCTCCTCGATCTGCAATTCCTGGCCCTCGGTGATCACGCGCGTGACCCTGCGCCAGGTCGGATGGACGGTCGACGGCACCAGGATGCGCGCGGACTGCGAGCGGCGATGCGCCCGCACCGCCATCAGGCAGGCCTCGGCGAGCGCGGATGCGCCGTCGTAGAGCGAGGCGTTCGAGACGTCCATCGCGGTCAGGCCCGCGATCATCGACTGGTATTCGTACATCGTCTGCAGCGTGCCCTGGCTGGCCTCGGCCTGGTACGGCGTATAGGCGCTGTAGATCTCGCCGCGGGTCACCAGCGCCCAGACCGGCGCCGGGATGTGATGCTCATAGGCGCCGGCGCCGATGAAGTTGAGCCGCCGGCCATCACCCGCCGCACGCTCGGCGGCGAGGCGCATCAACTCCATTTCGGAAAGCGCCTCGGGCACGCCCGGCAGGGTGTCGACACGCAACTCGCGCGGGATCTCGTCGAACAGATCGTCGATCGCGCCGACCCCGATGCGATCGAGCATCGTGCGCACGTCGCCGTCGGTGTGCGGTACGTAGGGCAAGCTCAGCCTCCCGCGGCGACCGCGGCTGCGTAGGCGCTGCTGTCCATCAAGCCGGCTGCGGCGCCAGCCGCCGGCTTCAGGCGCATGATCCAGCCCTGGCCGTAGGGATCGCTGTTGATCAGTTCAGGTTGCGTCGCGAGCTGGTCATTACCGGCCAGCACTTCGCCGCCGAGCGGACTGTAGACGTCGGATGCCGCCTTGACCGACTCGACGACCGCGCAGGCATCGCCCGCCGACAACATGCGACCCGCGTCGGGCACTTCGACGAACACCAGGTCGCCGAGCGCAGCCTGGGCATGATCGGTGATGCCGATCTCGACGCTGCCATCCGGCAACGTACGTACCCATTCGTGGCTCTTGGTATAGCGCAGGTCGGACGGAATCTCGCTCATGCTGGCCTCCACTTAAAGTTCGATCAGGGCGCGGCCGTTCCGGACGAACGGCGGCTTGACGATGCGCGCGGGCAAGCGCTTGCCGCGGATGTCCACCTCGACCGTGCCGGCGGCCGCGCCGGGCACGCGCGCGAGCCCGATCGAGCGTTCGAGCGTCGGCGAAAACGTGCCGCTCGTGACCTCGCCCGTGCCGGCGCTGCCGGCGTACACGGCCTGGTGCGCGCGCAGCACGCCGCGCTCCTGCAGCAGCAGCCCGACGAGCTTGCGCGCGTTGCCGGCGGCGCGCTGCGCTTCGAGCGCGGCCTTGCCGATGAAATCGCGCGTGCCTTCGAGCACCACAGTCCATGCGAGACCGGATTCGAGCGGCGTCACGGTTTCGTCCATGTCGTTGCCGTAGAGATTCATGCCGGCCTCGAGCCTGAGCGTGTCGCGTGCGCCGAGGCCACAGGGCACCACAGCGGCCGCCTGCAGCCCGTTCCAGAACTCGGCCGCGGCCTCGGCGGGCAGCATGATTTCGTAGCCGTCCTCGCCGGTATATCCGGTGCGCGCGACGAACCACTCGTCGCAGGCCGCGCCGAAAAATGCACCCAGTGCGGCGGCCGGCGCCCGACAGTCCGCCGACAGCAGCGGCGCCACCCGGGCACGCGCCTGCGGGCCCTGCACCGCGATCAACGCGAGGTCGCGGCGCGGCACGACCGCGACACCGACCGGCTTGGCGTGTTCCTTGATCCAGGCCAGGTCCTTGTCCGCCGTGCCCGCGTTCACGACGAGCCGGAACCACTTTTCATCCATGAAATAGGCGATCAGGTCGTCCATCACGCCGCCGTCGGGCCGCAGCATGCAGCTGTACAGTGCCTTGCCGGAAACCGTCAGCCGGCTGACGTCGTTGGCGAGCAGGCGCAGCAGCAGCGCGCGCACGCCGGCGCCGCGCAGGTCGACCGTGCACATGTGGGAGACGTCGAACATGCCGGCATCGCGCCGCACGGCATGATGTTCCTCGATCTGTGAACCATAGCCGACCGGCATGTCCCAGCCGCCGAAGTCGACCAGGCGCGCGCCGGCGGCCTGGTGCAGGTCAAAGAGCGGTGTGCGTCGTCCCATCGTTCCGTTTCCCGTTGTCGGGGCGCGCCCCGCACGAAAGAAAGGGCGGCGGACCACGGGTGCCTGAGCGTTTCCGGGCGGGTTGCGCCTTCGGCGCCGCGCGTGCGCGGACTCTCCGGCAGGAACTCATTGCGACGGTCGGATTCTAGCGGAAAGCGGCTGTCGGCACAGGGTATAGTCGCCGTCCAGTCCGTTCATGGCACCGGAGTTCTGACCATGTCCCGACCGTTATTCCTCGCACTCGCCCTGATTGGCTCCCTGCTCGTGGGATGCGCCCCGGCGACCTCGCCGGAAGAGTCGACCGCCGCGTTGCATGCCCTGTTCGAGCGGGAATGGGAACGCGACATGTCGGACAACCCGCTGACCGCCACCTACCGCGGCGATGCCCGCTATGACGACCGCTGGCCGGACATCTCTGCGCAAGCCCAGGCAGCCCGCAACGCCGCCGACCAGAAAGTGCTGGAAGAGCTTGCCGGCATTGCACGCGACAGCCTGCCGCCGGCGGAACAGCTCAACTACGACCTGTTCCGCTACGAGTACGAGGACCGCGTCGCGGCCGCGAAATTCCACCCAGAGTACTACGACATCCGCGCGCGCGAGGGACCCCAGTCACTGAATGAAGTGGCCGAACTGATGCCGTTCCGGACAGTGGCGGATTACGAGAAATGGCTCGCGCGCATGGCCTCCCTGCCCGCCTTCCTGCAGCAGTACGCAGAACTGCTGCAGCGTGCGGCGGCCGCGGGTCACACGCAGCCACGGGTCATCATGGACCGCGTCGTGCCGCAGCTTGCAATGCAGGTCGTGGACCGGCCGGAAGACAGCCCGTTCTTCGGGCGGTTCCGCACCTGGCCGGACTCGATCCCGCAGGCCGAGCGCGAGCGCCTGACTGCGGCGGCGCGCAAAGTGATTGCGGAATCGGTGATCCCCGCCTACCGCGAGTTCACCGGCGTGTTCGGCCACACTTACCTGCCGGCTTGCCGCGAATCGGTCGGCATCTGGGACACGCCGGACGGCAAGGCCCATTACGCAAACCGCGCGCGCTTTCACACGACGACGTCGTTGACGCCCGAGGAGATCCACGAGATCGGCCTCAAGGAAGTCGCGCGCAATCGCGCCGAGATGCAGATAGTCATGGATGAGGTCGGATTCAAGGGCAGCCTCAACGATTTCTTCGAGCACCTGCGCACCGACCCGAAGTTCTACTACAAGACGGGCGACGAGCTGTTCCGCGCCTATGCCTTCATCACCAAGGTGATCGATCCAGAGCTGCCGCGGCTGTTCGGCAAGCTGTACCGTACGCCGTTCGGGATGCGCGCGATTCCGGACACGAGCGCGCCCAACACGACGACGGCGTACTACAGCGGCCCTTCCGTCGATGGCAAGCGACCGGGCTATTACTACGTGAATCTCTACCGGCCCGAGGTGCGGCCGAAGTACGAGATGGAAGTGCTGACCGCGCACGAGGCCGCGCCCGGTCACCACCTGCAGATCGCGCTCGCGCAGGAACAGACCGAGCTGCCGAAGTTCCGCCGCTTCGGCGGCCAGACTGCCTATATCGAGGGCTGGGCGCTCTATTCCGAGCGGCTCGGCTACGACCTCGGCCTGTACAAGGACCCGTACTCGCGCTTCGGCCAG
>JBBEAB010000056.1:40425-49000 GCA_040899645.1 Steroidobacteraceae bacterium | reverse complement strand
ACGGCAGCAGGCAATCGACTACTTCATGGCGAATGCGGCCAAGACCGAGGCCGACATCATCAACGAGATCGACCGCTACATCGCCTGGCCCGGGCAGGCGCTCGGCTACAAGATCGGCCAGCTCAAGATCATCGAGCTGCGCGAGCGCGCGCAGGCCGCGCTCGGCGAAGGCTTCGATATCCGCGCATTCCACGACATGGTGCTCGCGAGCGGCTCGGTTCCGCTCGACATCCTCGAGCCCATGGTTGACGCCTGGATCGAGGACCAGCAGAAGCCGTGATCGGCGCGCGTCGCGCCTCGGTCGCAGTCCGGATCGGCGGCGTCACCGTCGGCGGCGGCGCCCCGGTCGTCGTGCAGTCGATGACCAATACCGACACCGCGGATATCGAGGCTACTGTCCGCCAGGTTCGCGAGCTGGCCGCAGTCGGCTCCGAGATCGTGCGCATCACGGTCAATTCGGATGCGGCTGCCGCGGCGGTGCCGCACATCAAGGAGCAGCTGCTCGCGGCAGACTGCATCGTGCCGCTGGTCGGCGACTTCCACTTCAACGGCCACAAGCTGCTCGCCGCGCACCCGGCCTGCGCGACGGCGCTCGACAAGTACCGCATCAATCCCGGCAATGTCGGCCGCGGCAGCAAGCGCGACCCGCAGTTCGCCGCGATGATCGAGACCGCCTGCCGCCAAGCCAAGCCGGTGCGCATCGGCGTCAACTGGGGGAGCCTCGACCAGGACCTGCTGACGCGCATGATGGACGAGAACTCGCGGCTGCCCGAGCCGCTGGATGCGCTCGATGTGCTGCGCGAGGCGACCGTGGTCTCGGCGCTCGCGTCCGCCGCGCGCGCGGAGGAGCTCGGCCTGCCGCATGAGGCGATCATCATCAGTAGCAAGGTCAGCGGCGTGCAGGACCTGATTGCGATTTACCGGCAGCTGGCCGCGCGCTGCGACTATCCGCTGCACCTCGGCCTGACCGAGGCCGGAATGGGCGCCAAGGGCGTGGTGTCGTCGACCGCCGCGATCGCGGTGCTGTTGCAGGAAGGCATCGGCGACACGATCCGCGTGTCGCTGACACCGGAACCCGGTGGCGACCGCCGCGAGGAGGTACGCGTCGCCCAGGAGATCCTGCAGAGTCTCGGACTGCGCGCCTTCGCGCCGCGGGTGGTCGCCTGCCCCGGCTGCGGACGCACGACCAGCAGTTATTTTCAGGAACTGGCGCAGCGTATCCAGGCGCACGTGCGGGAGCGCATGCCGGACTGGAAGCGCGACTACGATGGCGCGGAGAACATGACGGTCGCGGTAATGGGCTGCGTGGTCAATGGCCCGGGCGAGAGCAAGCACGCCAATATCGGCATCAGCTTGCCGGGCACAGGCGAGCGACCGGTCGCCCCAGTCTATGAAGACGGCGAGAAGACCGTGACATTGAAGGGCGAACGCATTGCCGAGGAGTTCCAGGAACTGGTCGAACGTTACGTCGCGCGGCACTATCCGCGTCGGGAGGCCTGATGGAGACGTTGAAAGAGCGCAAGTGCGTGCCCTGCGAGGGTGGCGTGCGGCCGCACGACGCGCAGTCGGCGGCGAAGATGATGTCGCTGCTGCATGCGGACTGGAAGCTGGTCGAGGACGGCAAGGCGATTCGCCGCGAGCTCAAGTTCCCGGATTTCTGGCGCACGATGAGCTTCGTCAACGCGCTCGCGCACGTCGCCAACGTCGAGGACCATCATCCCGATCTCGAGATCGGCTACAACTACTGCCGGATCCGCTACTCGACGCATGCGATCGGCGGCCTGTCCGACAACGACTTCATCTGCGCGGCCAAGGCGGACGCCCTGCTGTGACAGAAAGGGGACGCATCCCTTTCTCCAGGATGGCGACATGAGCTCCGGAGAATCCATCACGGAGAAAGGGATGCGTCCCCTTTCTGTCACGGCAGCGCATCGGCGGGTGATCTTCGCCTCGTCGCTCGGCACCGTGTTCGAGTGGTACGACTTCTACCTGTACGGCACGCTCGCCGTCTTCTTCAGCGCGCTCTTCTTCCCGCCCGGCAACGACACTGCGGCCTTCCTCGCGAGCCTCGCGACCTTTGGCGCGGGCTTCGCGGTGCGCCCGCTCGGCGCACTGCTGTTCGGGCGCATCGGCGACCGGGTCGGCCGCAAGTACACGTTCCTGATCACGATCGTGGTGATGGGCCTTGCCACTGCGCTGGTCGGCGTGCTGCCGACATACGCGCAGATCGGCATCTGGGCGCCGATCCTGCTCGTTTCGCTGCGCCTCGCGCAGGGCCTCGCGCTCGGCGGCGAGTACGGCGGCGCCGCAACCTATGTCGCCGAGCATGCGCCGCCGGGCCGCCGCGGCTATTACACGAGCTGGATCCAGACCACGGCGACACTCGGGTTCTTCCTGTCGCTCGCGGTGATCCTCGCCTGCCGCCTCGGTTTCGGCGAGGAAGCCTTCAGGAACTGGGGCTGGCGCATCCCGTTCCTGCTGTCGGTGATCCTGCTCGGCGTGTCCGTCTACATCCGACTGAAGCTGCAGGAGTCGCCGGTATTCGCGGAGATGAAAGCCGCAGGCCGGCTTTCGCGCGCGCCGCTGACCGAGAGCTTCGGCCAGTGGCGCAATGCCCGCATCGTGCTGCTCGCGCTCCTGGGCGCCACGGCCGGCCAGGGCGTTGTCTGGTACACGGGGCAGTTTTATGCGCTCTTCTTCCTGCAGCACACGCTGAAGCTCGATTTTCAGACCTCCTACCTGCTGATCGCGGCGGCACTCCTGATCGGCACGCCGTTCTTCGTCTTCTTCGGGCGGCTCTCCGACCGCATCGGCCGCAAGCGCATCATGGTCGCCGGCTGCCTGCTGGCGGCGCTGACCTTTATCCCGATCTTCAAGGGCCTGACGCTGTCGGTGAACCCGGCGCTCGCCGAGTTCGAGGCGCGTGCCGCGATCACGGTCGCCGCCACCGACTGCCGCTTCCGCATCTTCGCGAAGCCGGCGACCGCCTGCGATCAGGCGCGCGATTTCCTGACCAAGTCCGGAATCAGCTACGAACAGCTGCCGGCGGAGCCCGGCCATGCCGTTGTCACCGTCGTCGCCGGGGAGCGGCTCGAAGGATTCGACGAGGCGGCCTATCGTGCCGCGCTTGCCGCGAGCGGCTACCCTGGCGGCGCCGACCCGGAGCGGATCAATTACCCGGCGACGCTCCTGCTGCTGACGCTGCTGATGATCTACGTGACGATGGTGTACGGGCCGATCGCCGCGTTTCTCGTCGAGCTGTTCCCGACCCAGATCCGCTATTCCTCGATGAGCCTGCCATATCACATCGGCAACGGCTGGTTCGGAGGCTTCCTGCCGTTCCTCGCCGCCGCGCTGGTCGTGCTGACCGGAAACATCTACTACGGGTTGTGGTACCCGATCGTCATTGCGGCCATGAGCGGCCTGATCGGGCTCTTCTGGCTGCGCGAGACCAAGGATGTCGATCTTCGCTCATGAGGGCGGCCGGCGCACGGAGGCCGGGACTTCGCCCGTAAGCCCGAGCGCGCGCTGCATCAGCACGCGCTTGAGCGGCCGCGCCGACTGCACGATCCCGAGCGCGCTGCGCCGCAGGCGCGACTGCAGCGCATTGCCACCGAAGAACAGCCGCTTGATGCCATCCAGCAGCACCAGCGCCGGCAAGGCCTCCGCCTTGCGCCAGCGCTCGTAGCGGCGCAGCACACGCAGCTCGCCGGGATCGTCGCCGGTCCCGACGGCCGCCCCGAGCACATCCACGAGCGCCGCCGCATCGAGGAATGCGAGGTTAATGCCCTGCCCGGCCAGCGGGTGAACGGTGTGCGCCGCATCGCCGACCAGCACGATGCGGTGCGCGGCATATTGCCGGGCATGCAGCAGGCGCAACGGGAAGGACGCGCGCGGCCCGGTCGCCTCGAGGCGCCCGAGTACCGATGCCGAGGCCTCGGTCACGCGCACGGCGAACGCCGACTCGTCGCAAGCCACCAGGTCTTCGGCGAGCGCGGGCAGCGTCGACCAGACCAGCGAGACGCGCCCGTCGGCCAGCGGCAGCAGCGCGAGCGGCCCGGTGTCCAGAAAGCGCTGCCAGGCCGTGTCGCGGTGGCGGTGTTCGGGGCGCAGGTGTGCGACCACCGCGCGCTGCTCGTAATCCCAGCCGCGCACGCCGATCCCGGCCTGTGTGCGCACGGCGGACTCGGCCCCGTCGGCACCGACCACGAGCGCCGCACGGTATTCGCGGCCGTCGTCGAGCGCGATGCGGATCGAATCGGCGCCCGGCTCCAGCTTCGAGAATCCGGCGCGCAACAGCACGACGCCGGCCGCGACCGCGCGTTCGGTGAGCGCGGCCTGTGTCGCGCGGTTCTCGGTGATGTGCCCGAGATCCGGCTCGCCGAGTTCGGCGGCATCGAACACCAGCGCGCCACTGCCCGCCGGATCCGTGCGTTCTTCCCAGACCACCATTCGCTGGTAGCTGGCAGCACCGCGCGCGAGGACCGCGGGCCAGGCCCCGGTGCGCTCGAGCAGCCGCTGCGAGGCCCGCGACAATGCGGACACGCGGAGATCAAGCGGATCGCCGGCGGCGGGTGCGGTGGCGGGTCGCGGTTCGACCAGCGCGATGCGCAGCGACCTGGTTCCCGCGTCGGTCGCAAGCAATGCTGCGGTACCTGCTCCGGCCATCGCGCCGCCGACCACCACCACATCGAAATCGGTCTTCACAGGCGCAACCCCCGCACCAGCCGCGGCTGGCGCCCGGCAAGCCCCATGGTGCGGCGCGCGAACGCGCGCTTCACCGGCCGCAGCAGGTCGAACAGCAGCAAGCCCGCCATGCGCAGGCCCCTGACGGAATGCAACGGCATGCCGAAGCCGCGCACCAGCGAATCGGTGAAGCGGATCACCGCCTCGCGGTCCGGGCCGCGCCAGTCGCGATAGCGTTCGAGCAGCGAGGCAGCACCAGGATCGGCCGCCGCGCCGTTTGCGGCGCATTCTTCCGCAAGCAATTCCGCCAGCACGGCGACATCGCGCAGGCCGAGGTTGAAGCCCTGGCCCGCGACCGGATGCAGCCCCTGGGCGGCATTGCCGAGGATGACGGCGCGTGGCGCGGTCAATTCTGCCGCGCGCGTCAGCGCGAGCGGATAGGACTGGCGGCGGCCGACGCGCGTGAAGCGCCCGAGCCGCAGGCCAAATGCCTCCTGCAATTCGCGGATGAACGTGGCGTTGTCCAGCGTGAGCGCGCGTGCTGCCGCCTCGGGCGCGAGCGTCCAGACGACCGCCGAGCGGCCTTCGCCGATCGGCAGCACGGCGATCGGGCCGTCCGGCGTGAAGCGTTCATAGGCCGTGTACCCATGGAAGCGCTCGGTGTCCACGTGCGCGATCACGGCGTGCTGGCCGTACTCCGCGACGCTCGACTCGACTCCGAGCGCCGCGCGCACGGCGGACTGCGCGCCATCCGCGGCGACGACCAGGCGGGCGGCAAGCGTCTCGCCGCCGTCGGTCAGGAGCTTCACGGCCTCTTCGGCGGCGATGACTTCGCGCACCCGGGCCTGGGACAGACGAAGCCGCGGGATGCCGGCCGCGCGCTCCCGCAAAGCGCGCCCGAGCAGCCGGTTCTCGATCGTGTAGCCGAGCGCGGCGACGCCCTGCTCCTCGGCGGTGAGCCGCGCGCTGCCGAAGGCACCGCGCTCGGAAACATGGATCCGGCGGATCGGCGTGGCGGCAGCCGCGACCGCCGCCCACACGCCGATCCCCTCGAGCACGCGCTTGCTGCCGCCGGACAGCGCCGTGGTGCGCGCATCGAAACTCGGCTGCTGGTCCGCGTCGGGCGCAACCGGTTCGATCACGACTACGTCGAGTGGCAAGTCGGCAAGCGCCGCAGCGAGCGACAGCCCGACCATGCCGCCCCCGGCGATGGCGACATCGCAATGCCCCAGCTTCTGCCGGCTCATGCCGCCGCCATCAGCCGTTCGATCTCGTCCGGGTCGGTCGGCATGGCATCTGTCAGGACTTCCGGCTCGCCGCTGGTCACGACGACGTCGTCCTCGATGCGCACGCCGATGCCCCACCATTCGCGCCGCACGCCCTTCGTGCCCGGCGCGATGTAAATGCCGGGCTCGATGGTCATCACCATGCCGGGCTCGAGCAGCCGCCATTGCTCGCCGACCTTGTATTCGCCGACGTCATGAACATCCATGCCGAGCCAGTGCCCGGTCCGGTGCATGAAGAACTTGCGGTAACTGCCGTCCTTGATGAGCTGCGCGGTGCGGCCTTTCAGTAGACCGATCCGGACCAGGCCCTGCGTAATCGCGCGCACGGCGGCCTCGTGCGGGTCGTTCCAGTGCCCGCCCGCGCGCACCTTGCCGATCGCCGCCTTCTGCGCCTCAAGCACGACCTCGTAGACGGCGCGCTGGCGGCGGCTGTAGCGGCCGCCGACCGGCAGCGTGCGCGTGACGTCGGAGGCGTAGTACTCGTACTCGCAGCCGGCATCGATCAGCAGCAGCTCGCCGTCCTTCATCTGGCGGTCGTTGTCGCGATAGTGCAGCACGCAGGAATTCGGGCCGCTGCCGACGATCGGATGGTAGGAGATGTCGGCATGCCTGCGATTGAACTCGTGCAGGATCTCGGCCATCACTTCGTATTCCATGCGCCCGGGCGCCGTCACCGCGAGCGCGCGACGGTGCGCGGCGCAGGCGATCGCCCCGGCGCGGCGCATCGATCCGAGCTCGACGCGGCTCTTGAACAGGCGCATCTCGTGTAGCGGATGGTCGAGCGCGACGAACTCCTGCGGCGTGTGCGATCCCTGCTTCGATTGCGAGCGCAGGCGGTTGACCCAGCCGATCACGCGCTTGTCGAACTCCGGGTGGGCGCCCATCGTATAGAAGACCCGCGAGCAGCGCTCGAGCAGGCCGGGCAGGATCTCGTCGATGTCCTGAATCGGGAATGCGTCGTCAGCGCCGAAGCGCTTCACCGCCCCTTCGGGTCCGGCGCGCGCGCCATCCCAGGCCTCGCGCGCCGGGTCGCGGTCGCGCACGAACAATACGTACTCGCCCTGGGGCCGGCCCGGCAGCAGCACTGCCACCGACTCCGGTTCCGAAAAGCCGCTCAGGTAGTAGAAATCGCTGTCCGGGCGGTACTGATACTCGACGTCGTTATTGCGGGTGCGCACCGGCGCCGCCGGCAGGATCGCAATCGCGTCCTTGCCCATCAGCCGCATCAGCTGGCGCCGGCGACGGGTGAATTCATCCGGCTTCTTCGCAGCGCGGCTCAATGGACTGCCGCTCCGGCCGGCAGCGCACCCACGCGGAGGGCCGCCAGTTCGTCCCAGGCGAGCTGGGCGCCGGCGCGGACGAACTCGTGGAGCTCGGCGTAGTCGGCCTCGCCCGCGTCCGCATCGCGCCCGGCCTCCAGTTCCACGCGCGTGATGCCCGCGAGGTCGTCGAGGAATTCGCCGACTTCGAGGTGCTTCAGGATCGCGCCAGTGGCCCCGGCCGTGCCGATGCCGTACAGGTAGCCGGAGCACCAGGATGCCAGCGCCGCGACGCGCTCAGCGAGCGCCGCATCGTCAGCGGGCAGGAGCGGCGAGAACCTGAAGTCCGGCGAGTTCAACGCATCCTGCGTGTCGTCGCAAAGGGCCTGCAACGCCGCTTCCGGCGCCGTGCCGACGGGCGTGTCGCCGGCATCCTGCGACAGTTCCAGCAGCCATTCAGGCGCGCCGAATCGCTCGCGCGCGCACAAGGCGCCGCACAGCAGGCCGTGCGCCTCGGCCGCGCCGAATGCCGCATCCATCCGGTCGAGGATGGCTTGCAGTTCCCGATAGGTCATTTTCCCAACGGTAGCAGCAAATGAGATGCCGTGGCAGCCACCGGGGTCCCATTCTGCCGCGTTGACCCGCTTCGCAACGCGGTTCCATAATGGCCCATGGATGAGCCCAGCAAGCCCGGCCTCGAGCGCGAGTTCAAGCGGCTCGAGCGCCGCCTCGACGAACTGGTCGGGGTGGTTGCGCAGCTCAAGGAAGAGAACCGCGCGCTGCGCCAGCGCCAGGACACGCTCTCCGCGGAACGGGCGGCGCTGATGCAGAAGAACGAACAGGTGCGCGCGCGGGTCGAAGCAATGATCGGACGTCTCAAGGCAATGGAGAGTGGCGCATGAGTGCGGACCTCAGCCGGGTCAGCGTGCGGATCCTCGAGAAGGATTACCATGTCGCCTGCCCGATCGAGGAGCGCGCCGCGCTGCTCGATTCGGCCGAGTACCTGAACCGCAAGATGCGCGAGATCCGCGACAGCGGCAAGGTGGTCGGGCTCGACCGGATCGCCGTGATGGCGGCCCTCAACATCGTCAACGAGCTGCTGCAGTCGCGCGGCCACGATGTGGGGGTCGAATCCGACCTGGCGGCGCGGATCAAGGCCATGCGCGAACGCGTCGAGTCGGCGCTGGTGCGCGGCCAGCAGCTGGGGAGCTGATTGAATCGCGGCTCGCGCGGATGGCGCGGGCCACACTGGTTTGGCGTCGCCTGCGGTGTTCGATCTGGACCTGGGTACTCTCGACCCTAATGTGAAAAACCCAGGAGCCTGGCTTAGCGGCAGTATTGTGC
>JBBEAB010000056.1:39065-40415 GCA_040899645.1 Steroidobacteraceae bacterium | reverse complement strand
CCTTAAGTGCCACGGCCTGCTCCACTTGTTGCTCCGGTTCGAGAGCAGCGGTCCGGAACGGCACAGGCGGGTGGCGCCTCCTCTTCCAGAACATGATTGAAGACCCCA
This sequence comes from Steroidobacteraceae bacterium, assembly GCA_040899645.1. Taxonomy (GTDB): domain Bacteria; phylum Pseudomonadota; class Gammaproteobacteria; order Steroidobacterales; family Steroidobacteraceae; genus SCUD01. The sequence goes on along the minus strand of JBBEAB010000056.1, from coordinate 40,307 downwards.
GGGCCGGCCTGCGTTCACGGCTGCGCGCCGCGCGCCGCGCCGTCGGCACCGAAGAACGGCTCGCCGCCGCGCGGGCCATCGACGCGACGCTCGCGAACCTCGGATTGCCGCGGCCACGCACGCGCATCTCGGCCTATCGCGCGATGGACGGGGAGATCGACCCCTCGATCGTGCTGCACCGCGCGCTGGCGCGGGGCTGCGACCTCCACCTGCCGGTGATCACCAGCCGGCGCAGCCGGCGCATGCGCTTCGTGCCGCTGACCGGCGCCGGCGAACCGGCCGCGCCCGCCGCTGCCATCGCTGCGCGTTGGCTCGATCTCGTGCTGGTGCCGCTCGTTGGATTCGATGCCGCCGGCAATCGCCTCGGCATGGGCGCCGGCTACTACGACCGGCAATTTTCCTTCCTGCGTCACCGCCGTGCCTGGCATCGACCGCTGCTGGTCGGACTCGCATTCGAGTGCCAGCGCCTCGAACGGCTGCCGGCCGAGCCGCACGACGTGCCACTGTGGGGCATCGTCACGGAACGCGGGTTTTACCGGGGATTCCGGCCTTGAATTACTGGCTGATGAAGTCGGAACCGGCCACCTTCGGCATCGAGCACCTGGCGCGCGCCCCCGGCCAGACCGCCGCGTGGGACGGCGTGCGCAACTACCAGGCGCGCAACCTGCTGCGCGATGACTTCGCGGTCGGCGATCGCGCATTCTTCCACCACTCGAGCTGCGATGTGCCCGGCATCGTCGGCACGATGGAGGTGGTACGCGCGGGTCATCCCGATCCGACTGCGTTCGATCGCCGGCATCCGGGCCATGACGTGGGCAGCGATCCGTCGAATCCACGCTGGTACCAGGTCGAGGTCCGACTGGTGCGCAAGTTTGCGCATCCCGTCACATTGGAGGCGTTGCGCGAGCATGCGACGGGCCCATTGCGGGACCTAATCGTGTTGCGCCGTGGCAACCGCCTGTCGGTCATGCCGATCAGCGCCGCCGAATGGAAATTCATTCATCGACTCGCGCGTGAGCGGCCCGCATGACATGCATGCGGCGCTGGAAAACAAGGCACTTCGCGCGATACGAAATATTTCCGGAAACTTGAATGCAGCGCGCGCAGCGCGCGCTCTTCACATCGATTCCGGAATCAGAAATGTTCCAGATGATCGTTCGCATGCGCTGATGACGCGCGCGAACCCCCTACCCCTTGCTTGCAATCCCGTCAACCATGTATATACTCCGACCTCGGATTAAC
>JBBEAB010000056.1:37237-39055 GCA_040899645.1 Steroidobacteraceae bacterium | reverse complement strand
AAGAAGAAGGCAAAGAAAAAGGCTTCGAAGAAGAAGTAAGCCCTTTGCCTGATGGATCGGTGGTTGGCTGATCGAAAGACAACCAACTACCGGTTCACCAAGTGATAAAACTGTGCCCGCGCAAGCGGGCACAGTCATTTGTGGAGCCAGGAAATGGACGCCGACTCAAAGAAGAAAGCCGTCGCGCTCGCGGCGCTGGAGTACGTCGAGGACGGCATGCGGGTCGGTGTCGGCACCGGCTCGACGGTCAATCACTTCATCGCGGCACTCAAGGACCGGCGCCATCGCATCGCCGGGGCCGTTTCCTCGTCGGAAGCAAGCACGCGCCTGCTGAAAGAGGCCGGCATTGAAGTAGTTTCGCTGAATGACGCCGGCGACCTCGCGCTCTACGTGGACGGGGCCGACGAGGCGACCCGGCACCTCGCGCTGATCAAGGGCGGCGGCGGCGCGCTGACCCGCGAGAAGATCGTCGCCGCGGCGAGCCGGCGCTTCGTCTGCATCGTCGACGACACCAAGCTGGTGCAAGTGCTCGGGCGCTTCCCGCTGCCGGTCGAGGTGATCCCGATGGCCCGCTCGCTGGTCGCGCGCAAGCTCGTGGGGCTCGGTGGCCAGCCGGTGCTGCGCCAGGGCTTCACGACCGACAACGGCAACGAGATCCTCGACGTGCACAACCTGAAAATCAGCGACCCGGCGGCGCTCGAGGCCGAAATCGGCCTGCTGGTCGGGGTCGTCGAAGTGGGCCTGTTCGCGCGGCGCGGGGCGGACGTGCTGCTGGTCGCCGGCGACGTTGGGGTGCAGACTCTGGAACGCTAAGGCGCCGGCTCCCTCGGACTCGACCGCTCATCGAGCTCACGCGACATGCGCATTCCGCCAGTTGTTTTCCGGTTACTGAGCGTCCTGGCGGGCATCGCAGTGCTGGGTCTCGGGACCGTGTACGGCGTTTCGGAATGGCGGCTGCGCCGCAGCCACGACACGCCGCTCCTGCCATTGCACGCCCGCTCCGCGCCCGACCCGGTGGCCGGAGAGCACATGGCGAAGCTCGTGGGTTGCTGGGCCGGCTGCCATGGCATCGAGGGCGAAGGCGGCGCGGATCACATTGAAGGGATTCACCGGAACACGGCGCCGACGCTGTCCCAGGTCGTGCCGACCTACAGCGACGAGGAACTCGCACGACTGATCCGTTATGGCGTCAAGCGCGACGGCCGAGGCGCCGTCGGCATGTACGCTGGCGTCCTCTGGTCACTCGGCGATCAGGATCTCATCAACATCATCGCCCACCTGCGACGGCAGCCCGCCCGGCCGCCAGTGTCGCGTCATCATGAACTCACGTTCCGCGGACGCTTCGCCCTCATGACCGGCGACTGGAAAGTTTCGGCGGACCAGGTGAATCGCTCGGCGCCACGCTGGGGCGAGCTGCCGATGATCGACGCCTTTGCCCGCGGACGCTATCTGGCCAGCATCGTCTGTTCGGAATGCCACGGCGCGGATTTTCATGGCAGCGCCCTGGATGGCGGTCCTTCGCTCGCGATCCTTGCCATCTATCGGCCAGAGCAGTTCCGCCACCTGCTGCGTACCGGCCAGCCGGTCGACGGGCGCGAAATGCCGAAGATGAGCTGGATGCCGGATGTCGACTTCACGGAGCAGGAAATCGACGACCTCTATTTGTTCCTGCGCCGTCATCACGGCCTGGATGCGTCCACTGCTCCTGGCGCCGAATCGCCGTAAAACAAAAGGCCGACCCGTTAGGGCCGGCCTTTTGATCTGGTTGGCTGGGGGACTAGGATTCGAACCTAGGTTGGCGGAGTCAGAGTCCGCAGT
>JBBEAB010000056.1:0-37172 GCA_040899645.1 Steroidobacteraceae bacterium | reverse complement strand
CGATCAGCGCTTGCTGAACTGCGTCCCGCGGCGTGCCTTGCGCCGGCCGACTTTTTTCCGTTCCACCTCGCGCGCGTCGCGCGTCACGAAACCGGCGGCACGGAGCGGCTTGCGCAGCTCTTCGTCGTACTGGATCAGCGCGCGCGTGATGCCGTGGCGGATCGCGCCGGCCTGGCCGGTGATGCCGCCGCCCTCGACCAGCACGTTGATGTCGAAACGCTGCGTCATCTGTACGAGTTCGAGCGGCTGGCGCACGATCATCACGCCGGTCTTGCGGCCGAAGAACTCGTCGAGCGGTCGACCATTGACCGTGATCGTGCCCTTGCCGGGCTTCATGAACACGCGGGCGGCAGACGACTTGCGGCGACCGGTGGCGAGATTTTCGTTCGAGGCCATGGACAGGTCCTTAGAGATCGAGGTTCTTCGGCTGCTGCGCCGAATGCGGATGCTGGGTGCCGGCGAATACATGCAGCTTGCGGAACATCTGGCGGCCGAGGATCGTCTTCGGCAGCATGCCCTTGACCGCGTACTCGATCGCCCGCTCCGGGTGCTCGGCGAGCAGCTTGCCGAGCGCGACCGTCTTCAGGTTGCCCAGGTAGCCGGTGTGCTGCTGATACAGCTTGTCGCGCAGCTTGTTGCCGGTGACGGCCACCTTCTCCGCGTTGACGACGATGATGTAGTCACCGCAATCGACATGCGGGGTGTACTCGGGTTTGTGCTTGCCGCGCAGGCGGAAGGCCACCGCGGACGCGAGCCGTCCCAGCGTCTTGCCGGACGCGTCCACCACATACCAGTCGCGACGTACGCGCTCTGGCTTCGCGAAAACCGTCTTCATCTTGGGCCCCGGACAGGGTCAGGTTCGTGAAAGGCCGGCAAGTTTACACAGAAGCCCGATTAATGCAAAGACACCGGCCCCCCTCACGCAAGTCATTGTCGCTATTGGGGAACCCGTAGGGGCAAGGCTATATAATATGCGTTGGATGGACGACCGCGCGTACTCGCCCCTGGACCGGCTGCTGGAACTGGCTGAAACCGGCCTGCGGGCCAGTTTTGCCCGCCCCGCCAGCACCCGCCCGACACCCGGAATTCCGGCCCCGACCCCGGCCGACGAGGGCCGCCGCCGCCATGTGGCGGGCCTGATGCGGGTCAATCATGCGGGCGAAATCGCGGCCCAGGGGCTTTATCACGGCCAGGCACTGACGGCCCGCGACCCGGCCACGCGCGCAGCGCTGCGGCACGCGGCCGCCGAGGAAGGCGATCACCTCGCCTGGTGCCGCGATCGTCTCGACGAACTGGGTTCGCGGCCCAGCCTGCTGAACCCGCTCTGGTATGCAGGCTCGGTCGCGATCGGCGCGATCGCGGGCCTCGCCGGCGACCGCGCCAGCCTCGGATTCATGGCCGAAACGGAACGCCAGGTCGAGGGACACCTCGAGGAGCACCTGGCGCGCCTGCCGGACGACGACTTGCGCAGCCGCGCGATCATCGAGCAAATGCAGTCGGATGAGGCCGACCATGGCCGCGCGGCGATCGCCGCGGGCGGCGCGCCGTTGCCCGAACCCGTGCCACAACTGATGCGGATGAGCGCCCGCGTCATGACCGGTACCGCCTACTGGATCTGAGCGAAACCGATTATGTCTTGCGATACGCGCAAGCCTGTAATACAACGACAGCGGTCTGAGGGGAGAAACATGGAAGAAGCCGTCAAGCAACTGACTGATATCCCGGCGATCAATCGCTTTCTCAGTTATTGCCGCGTCCGCACGGTGCCGTCCAAGACCGCACTGATCCACGCCGGCGACCTGCCGGACGTCCTGTACTACATCATCCGCGGCTCGGTCGAAGTGATGATCGAGGACGAGGAAGGCAACGAGATGGTCCTCGCCTACCTCAACAAGGGGCAGTTCTTCGGCGAGATGGGTCTGTTCTCCGACAGCCAGCAACGCAGCGCCTGGGTGCGCACCCGTACGCAGTGCGAACTCGCCGAGATGACCTACCCGCGCTTCCGGCAGGTGGCATCCGAAAGTCCGAGCCTGGTTTTCGAGCTCGCGACCCAGCTGGCGACACGCCTCGACCGCACCAATCGCAAGCTCGGCGACCTGGCCTTCGTGGACGTCACCGGGCGCATCGCGCACGCGATCATGGACCTGTGTGGCGAACCCGATGCGATGACGCATCCGCAGGGCATGCAGATCAAGGTGAGCCGCCAGGAGCTGTCACGACTGGTCGGCTGCTCGCGCGAGATGGCGGGCCGCGTGCTAAAGGTGCTCGAGGAACAGGGCCTGCTGACTGCGCGCGGCAAAACCATCGTAGTGTTTGGCGCGCGCCCGAAGGTCAAGACGCGCCCGACGCCGGAGTTCGCAAAAGCCGCGGCCAGCGCCGTGAAATAAAAGGGGACGCATCCCTTACTAAGCGGACACGTCCCCGTTTACGTCACCAGCCTAGTAAGGGATGCGTCCCCTTATTCTGCGATCGCCGCGCGCAATGCGCGGATGGTCGCCGCGTAATCCCGGGTCCCGAAGATCGCACTGCCCGCCACGAAGGTGTCGGCGCCCGTCCGCGCAATCGCGCCGATATTGTCGAGTTTCACCCCGCCGTCGATCTCAAGCCGGATCTCTCGACCGCTTGCGTCGATGCGCCGGCGCGCCTCGGTGAGCTTGCCGAGCACCGGCTCGATGAACTGCTGGCCGGCGAAGCCGGGATTCACCGACATCAGCAGCACGAGGTCGATCGAGCCCAGCGTGTGATCGAGCCAGCTGAGCGGCGTCGCCGGGTTCAGCACGATGCCCGGCCGGCAGCCCGAGTCGCGGATCAGCTGGATCGTGCGGTCCACGTGCCGGCTGGCCTCCGGATGGAAACTGATCCAGGTCGCGCCCGCCTCGGCGAATTCCGGCACCAGGCGGTCCACCGGATCGACCATCAGGTGCACGTCGATCGGCGCCTTGACGCCGTGCTTGCGGAGCGCCCTGCAGACCAGCGGCCCGATGGTCAGGTTCGGCACGTAATGGTTGTCCATCACGTCGAAGTGGACCCAGTCGGCCCCGGCGGCCAGGACCGCGTCCACCTCGGCGCCGAGCTTGGCGAAATCCGCGGACAGGATAGAGGGTGCGATGACGGGATGCTGCATGCGCTTACTCTAGCGCATGCCGCGGGATTCGCGGACGCGCTCCCAGGCGGCCTGGATCGCCTGGGTCTTCTGCTTGGCGATTTCGAGCATCGACTCGGGCAGGCCGCGCGCGACCAGCTTGTCGGGGTGGTTCTCGCTCATCAGCTTGCGGTAGGCGCGTTTGACCTCGGCGTCGGTCGCGGTCCGCGGCACGCCCAGGATCTCGTAGGCCTCGGCGAGCGCACCCGCGCCGCCCGCCGACGAGCCGGGCCGGGCGCCCCCCGCGTAACCGGGGCCCTGCGCGCCCGCGTAGGCCTGCATGCGCAGCAGGGTTTCCAGGTGCGCGAACTCGAGCGCGCTGATGCCGAGCGCCGCGGCGACGCGCTGTAGCGTCGCCCGTACCGCCCCGTGCAACCCGTCGCCGAACAGCGCCGCGCGCAGCTGGATTTCGAGGAACATGCGCAGCACCTCCTCGCGCCCCCGGCACACGCCCGCGAGTTCCTCGAGCGCAGCGGCCAGGTCGAAGTCGCCGTCCTTGCCCTGCGAGTAGAACCCCATGGCCGCACGCGTATCCGCCTCGCTCAGGTTGAACTGCCGGAAAATGCGGCGCGCCGCGGCGATCTCCTGCTCGGAGACGCGACCGTCGGACTTCGCGACATGACCCATCACGCTGAATGCGGACCGGAAAAAAGTCGCGCGCACCGTCGCCGGGTCCGCGCGCGGCCCCGCGCCGCTGCGCCCCGCGTACTGGTCGTACAGGTGGCCGAGGATCATGCCGAGCAGCACGCCCGTCGCCCGCCGGGTCAGCAGGAAGCCGAGCAGCGCGCCGATCAGTTTGCCGATCCAGTTCATCGTTCTTTCCATTACCATCCGCCAGTGCCATGTTAGCAAGGGTCTGCACCGCATGAATTCAGGCGTGCTGTTCGAATCACACATTACCGGCCTGCCTCTGGTCCATCGCGGCAAGGTGCGCGACAACTTCGCGATCGGCGACGACCGCCTGCTGATCGTCGCGAGCGACCGCCTGTCGGCCTTCGACGTCGTGCTGCCGGACCCGATTCCCGGCAAGGGCCGCGTGCTGACCGCGATCTCGAACTTTTGGTTCGCGCGCACGACCGGCATCGTCGCCAATCACCTGACCGGCGAGCCGCTCGCGCGTCATGTGAACGATCCGGACGAACTCGCGACGCTCGAGGGCCGCGCCGTCATCGTGCAGCGCCTCACGCCACTGCCGGTCGAGGCGGTGGTGCGCGGCTACCTGATCGGCTCGGGCTGGAAGGATTACCAGCGCACGGGCGCGGTCTGCGGTATCGCGCTGCCGCCGGGACTTGCCCTGGCTGCGCGCCTGCCTGCGCCAATCTTCACGCCGGCGACCAAGGCGGCGGCCGGCCTGCATGACGAGAACATCCGCTTCGGGCAGATGGCGGACACGATCGGCGCAGCGCGCGCAGCGCGCGTGCGCGACCTGGCGCTCGCGCTGTACGCCCATGCCGCCGACTACGCGCGCGCGCGCGGCATCCTCATTGCCGACACCAAATTCGAGTTCGGGCTCGATGACGCGGGCGAGGTCGTGCTGATGGACGAGGCGCTGACGCCCGATTCCTCGCGCTTCTGGCCGGCGGACAGTTACCGAGCGGGCATCAGCCCGCCCTCCTTCGACAAGCAGTACGTGCGCGACTACCTCGAGACGCTCGACTGGGACAAGCGTGCGCCCGGTCCGCGACTGCCGGCGCACGTCATCGCAGGGACCGTCGAGAAATACCGGGAAGCCGAACGGCGCCTGCTCGGCTAGGCACGCGTCGCGAAGCGGCGGATCAGCGCATGGATCGCGGCGAGCCCGTCGGTCAGCGCGGCCGGACCCGGCTGCAGGATGATCGCGGACTTGATCTCGTGCAGTTCGCCGTCACGCACCGCCGGAATCTGCGACCAGCCGGGCCGCGCGGCGACCAGCCCAGGGCGGAACTTCTTGCCGCACCAGGAGCCGAGGATCATGTCCGGCGCGCGGCGGATCACTTCCGCCGGATCGGCGATGATGCGGTCTCGCCCGAGCGGCATCGCCGCCAGTTCCGGAAAGCAGTTCTCGCCGCCCGCGATGCCGATGATCTCGCCGACCCAGCGGATCGCGGCGATCTGAGGTTCGTCCCATTCCTCGAAGTAGACCTGCGGCCGGCGCGGCAACGCCGCCGCGGCCTGGCGGATCCGGTCGATGCCCTGTTCCAGCCGCTCGGCCAGTGCGGCGGCCTTCGGCGCACAGCCGATCATGCCGCCGAGCACGCGGATCATGCGCAGGATCTCGGCGACGCTGCGCTGGTTGAACAGGTGCACCTCGATGCCGGCACGGACCAGTTCGGCGCCGATGTCGGCCTGCAGGTCCGAGAACCCCAGCACGAGGTCCGGTTGCAGCGCGACGATGCGGTCTATCTTCGCGCTGGTGAATGCGGAGACTCTCGGTTTCTCGCGTCGTGCCTGCGGCGGTCGCACGGTAAACCCGGAGATGCCGACGATGCGTGCGTCTTCGCCGAGCAGGTACAGGGTTTCGGTCGTCTCCTCGGTCAGGCAGACGATGCGTTCCGGATAGTCGCGCGGCATCGCGACACTTTAGCAGGATGACATTTGCGGGCGTATCGGGCCTGTGCCACGCTGCCCGGATGAGCGTGAAACTCGACCCGCGGCGGCGCATCGAACAGTTGCTGTTCGACCGCCGCGAGTTGCCGGTCGCGCCAGCCAACTGGCTGCTCGACCTGTTGCGCTATCCATTCGCGCTGATCCGCGACCTGCTGACCGGCGAACTGAACCTGCGCGCGATGGGGCTCGTTTATACGACACTCCTGTCGCTCGTGCCGCTGATTGCTTTCGCGTTCGCCGTGCTGAAGGGCCTCGGCGTGCACCGCGATCTCGAGCCGCTGGTCTACGAATTCCTGCGGCCGATCGGCGATCGCGCCAGCGGCCTGACCGCCCAGCTGATGACGTTCGTCGAGAACGTGCGCGGCGGCGTGCTGGGTTCGGTCGGCCTGGCGTTCCTGCTCTATGCGGTGGTCGCGACGATCCAGAAGCTGGAGGGCGCCTTCAATTTCGCCTGGCACGTCGAACGACCGCGCTCGTTGATGCGTCGCATCAGCGAGTACCTGAGCCTGATGGTCATCGGCCCGATTTTCCTGGTCATCGTGTTTGGCCTGTTCGGCGCCATCATGAACCAGGAGACCATGCAATGGCTCGCGCAGCACGAGCCACTCGGGGCGATCGTACGTGGACTCGGAATGATGGGGCCATACCTGTTCGTGACCGGCGTGTTCACGTTCCTCTATGTCTTCATTCCAAACACACGCGTGCGCCTGCGCCCGGCGCTGGTCGGTGGCCTGACCGCAGGCGTACTGTGGGCCGCGAGCGGCGCGGTGTTCACCAGGATCGTCGCGGCCTCGACCCAGATGGTCGCGATCTATGCGGGATTCGCGATCTTCTTCGCGACGCTGATCTGGATCTACCTGAGCTGGCTGATCCTGCTGATCGGCGCTCAGCTGTCCTTCTATGTGCAGAATCCGCGTTATCTGCGCGTCGGGCGGGTGCCTGTAAGCCTGACGAGCGCGCTACGCGAGCGGCTTGCCTTCACGGTCATGCTGCTGCTCGCGCGGAAATTCATCGCCGGCGAGCCGCCGTGGCGCCAGCGGGCGCTGGCGGAGCACCTGGAGGTCCCGGGCTCCGCGCTCGCCCTAGTGGTCAATTCGCTGGAGCTGGCGGGCCTGGTCACGCTGAACGAGGAGGAGGAGATGCTGCCGGCGCGCGACCTCGAGAGCATCACGCTGGACCAGGTGCTCAATGCGGTCCGCGACGAGCGGCAATATGCGAACTGGCTGCTGTGGCGGGCGCGGACCGAGCCGGTGGCCGATGCGATTGCGGACATGGTCGAGGCCGCAGTGCGCGAGCGCATCGACGGGATGACGCTGCGCGAGCTCGCGAGCCGCCCCGGGGCCTAGTCACCCGCGATCGTCATCTGCTCGATCAGCAGCGATCCGCAATGAATCGCGCCGCGCGCATCCACGTCATCGCCCTGGGCGACGATGCCGCGGTACATCTCGCGCAGGTTGCCGGCCACCGTAATTTCGTGCACCGGTCGCGCCAGTTCGCCATTCTCGACCCAGAAGCCCGCGGCGCCGCGCGAGTAGTCGCCGGTCACCGGGTTGACGCCCTGCCCCATCATCTCGGTGACCAGCAGCCCGGTGCCGAGCTTCCGCAGCAGCGACTTCGGATCCAGCATGTGGCCCTGCACGACGAGGTTGTGCACGCCGCCCGCATTGCCGGTGGTCACGAGCCCGAGCTTGCGCGCCGAATATGAATCGAGCAGGTAGCCGTCCAGCACGCCGTTGACCACCAGCTCCCGGTCGCGGGTCGCGACGCCCTCGCTGTCGAATGGCGCCGAGCCGAGCGCGCCGCGCAGGTGCGGCCGCTCGATCAGCGAGATCGCTTCCGGAAACACCTGCTGCCCGCTCGCGTCCTGCAGAAAGCTGCTGCGCCGGTACTGCGCCGCGCCACCGATCGCGCCGACGAAATGGCCGATCAGCCCGCGTGCGAGGTCCGGCGCGAACAGCACCGGCGCCTTGCGCGTAGGCAACTTCCCGGCGCCGAGCCGTTCGACCGCCTTGCGCGCGGCCTTGCGGCCGACTTCCTCGACGTCCTCGAGCGTGCGCCAGTCGCGCGCAGCCGTGTACCAGTAATCGCGCTGCATGTCGTCGCCGTCCTGGCCGAGCACGACGCAGCTGACGCTGTGCGAGGTCGATGGATAACCGCCGATGAAACCATGGCTATTGCCGAATACGCGCAGCTTGCGGTGCGTCGAGACCGAGGCGCCCTCGGAATTGCGGATGCGTTCGTCGGTCGCGAGGCCCGCGGCCTCGCAACGCCGGGCCAGCTCGATCGCGGCCGGCGCTTCGAGCTCCCACGGATGGCACAGGTCGAGATCGGGCAGGCGGCCCGCCATCCGTGCGGCATCCGGCAGCCCCGAGTATGCGTCGTCGGTCGTGAAGCTCGCGATCGACAGCGCCTTCGCGACCGTCTCATCGACCGCAGATGACGACAGGTTGGCGGTGCTGGCCGATCCCTTGCGCTGACCGACATAGACCGTGACGCCGAGACTGCGATCGCGCTGGTATTCGAGGGTCTCGACTTCGCCGAGCCGCACCGTGACCGAGAGGCCGGTGGACACGCCGACCCCGGCCTCGGCGGCCGTGGCGCCGCGTGAGCGGGCGATCGAGAGGGTCTGTTCGACCACCCGCTCGAGCGCGGCCTGGTCGGGGTGGTGGGCTTCAGTCATGTCTGGTTGCGCATGCTAGCATCACGCCGATGCGCCGCCGCCAACTGCCCGGCGAACCCCCGCCACCGACCAAGGGCGAACTGAAACGCCAGGCCCGCGATGTGCAGGAGCTGGCCGACCGCTTGATCGAGGCGCCGGAACCACTCATCCAGGGCCTCGAACTGCCCGAAAAACTCGCCGACGCGATCGCGCTCGCGCGGCGCATCACGAGCCACGGCGCGCTGCTGCGCCAGCGGCAGTTCGTCGGCAAGCTGATGCGCAACATCGACCCGCAACCCATCCGCGCGGCGCTGGAATCGGATGCCGTGGTCGCGCGCCAGGAGGCGGCGCAATTCAAGCGCGCCGAGCGCTGGCGCGACCGGCTGGTGGCTGAACGCGACGACGCCGTCGCCGAATTCATCGGCGAGTTCCCGGCGGCGGATCGCGCCCTGCTGCTGCGGCTCGTCGCCGCGGCAGCGACGGAACGCGGCACCGGCAAGGCCGCCGGCGCCGGTCGCGAACTGTTCCGCTTCGTCCGCTCGCAACTCATTCCGGGCCCGGCACACCGCTAGATTCCGGCTGCCGTTCCGGGTCGTCGAAAACGAACCGCTCGCCCCGGACATCCAGCACCTGCCATTCCAGGTCGCGAACCGCGTAGCTGCCATCCCGCAGCGCTGCACGAATGCTGCGCCGGTCATGGAACGACGCCGCGGCCCGGAAAGTGTCCAGCCGCCGTGCCGCCGCCCAGGTGCCGCCCTTGCGGCGCAGCGCCACCGTGCCGAAATTCGAGAACACCAGTGCTTCGTCCTCGCCGTCGCGATTGAGATCCACGAACAGCATTGGACAGGGCTCCGGGGGCTCGCATGAATGCAGAACGTCGTTGCGTTCGGTCGCCCCTAGCGCAGCCAGCAGACCCGGTTCCAGCGCCTGGCTCGCCGGGAAGACCTCGAAATCGTCGGCGGTCAGCGTTTCTTTCGGCCCGCGCTGGTACCAGGGGAACTTGCGTTTCAGTTCGCGTTTCGCCGCCGCGCGGATCGACTCGGCCTGCGGGTGGTCCTGCAGTTCCGCGAGCCGTCGCAGTCGCGCGCGCCCGTAGGCGCCGCTGTCGAAACGCAGATAGCGATAACTGTCCTCGTCCTGCTGCTCCAGCACGCGCGTGAACTGGCTGGCCGCGGCGAGCCGCTCGGGCGACAGCACCGGCGACAGCATCAGCGTCAGCAGCACGACCGTCGCCAGCGCGACGTAGACGTTGACGACGCCCATGCGGCCCATCCAGGCGTCCTTGCCGAGCGCCGCCCAGGCATAGCCGAGCGAATACGCGAGCGCGATGACCGCGACCAGCAGTCCCCAGCCGCGCGCGACCGTGAGCCCGTAGCTGTCTACGCGTACGCCAATGGCATAGAGCGCGAGCACGGAAACCGGGAGCAGGAGCGGCACGACCAGGCGGATCGCCTTGCCGAGCCACGCGGGATACGGCGCTGCGCTGCGCCCGTCCTGGTAGGCCGTGTTCAGCAGCGCGACCGCGAGCGCCACCAGCCACAGCAGCCAGGTGGCGCTGATGACGCGGCGCTGCTCGAGCAGTAGCTCTGGCGACTTGAGGAGCAGGGTCAGCGTGAACATCGCCAGGATCGCCATCGCAAGCGGCGCCAACCACTTGAGCATCGTCAGCAACTGGTTGCGCAGCACGTTCTGCAGGCGCTCGACCGAGCCTGCGAGCTGCAGGCCGATGCCGACGGCGACCGTCGTCGCTGGAATCGCAAAGTACGGCTCGGTGAACAGGTCGCGGAAGAAATCGACGCCCAGCATCCGGAACAGCGCGCCCCACAGCCACAGCAGCAGCCAGAACACGCCGCAGAACACGCCGCCGAAGGCCAGCAGCAGCGTGTTGCGCCAGGCGTAATGGAAAAGCTCCTCGTACTGCGGCCGCCAGCGGCGCTGCGCGAGCCAGACCTGGGCAAATGGCAGCGCGTGGAACACCAGCACCGCCAGTGCCAGCGCGAATGCGACGGACTGGAAATGCAGGTCGTCGATGGTCCATGCGCCGTGATGCCAGCCGAGGCCGAACACCGCGAGCGCGAGCGGCAGCAGCAACCAGTCACGGCGGCGGTCAATCGCGACGTCGGCCATCAGGTAGTGCGCAATCGGCACGAGGATCGTCGCGGCGATCAGGCCGATGAGCCAGCCGCGGTCGGTGGCGGGCCAGGTCTCCTGCTCGACGGCGCGATAAAGCCACCACAGCAATCCACCCTGCAGCAGGGCGATCGAGGCGCGTCCCATGAAGCGCCCCGGCGACCGGTTTTCCGGCTCGTTCATCGGCAAATTCTCCTGTCTCTGTCCGGCGACAGGGTGACGATTACCCGCGCGCCCGACCGCGATAGCCTGATCCCGTTGCCCAGCGTATCAAGCATCCCCTGATCTTCGGGCATCCCCCCGCGCCGCACTACTCCCTGTCGGCGCGGGGGCATTTCCAGGCCTGGCCGCCGGCCGAATTCCCTTGCATGACAAGCACTTGGCACAGACACCCGGGGTCGTCCCGGCCGGCCCCATGCTAGACTTCCGCGATGAAACCCCTGGTCGGCATCATCATGGGCTCGTCCTCCGATTGGGACACGATGCGCCACGCCGCAGAACTGCTGACCGCCCTGTCGGTGCCCTTCGAAACACGCGTGGTGTCCGCACACCGCACGCCGGACCTCCTGTTTGAATACGCGACCGGCGCCGAGGGCCGCGGCATTGAAGTACTGATCGCGGGCGCCGGCGGCGCCGCCCATCTGCCGGGCATGACCGCATCCAAGACGCTGCTGCCGGTGATCGGCGTCCCGATCCAGTCGAAGGCGCTGAATGGCCTTGATTCCCTGCTCTCGATTGCGCAGATGCCGGCCGGCGTGCCGGTGGCGACGGTGGCGATCGGCGAGCCCGGCGCAAAGAATGCGGCGCTGCTTGCGATCGCGATCCTCGCCGCGCAGCACCCGCCGCTCAAGGACGCGCTGCGCGCCTTCCGCGAACGCCAGACCGCCGAGGTGCTGGCCAGACCCGATCCCGCCGGGAGCTGACCCTTGCGCATCGGCATCCTGGGCGCCGGCCAGCTGGGCCGGATGATGGCCCTGTCGGGCATCCCGCTCGGACTGGAGTTCACGATGTACGACCGCAGTGCCGAGGTGCCGGGGGCGGCAGTCGCGCCGATCGTCACCGGCCGCTTCGACGATCACCGCCGGCTCGCACGCTTTGCGCAGGGCGTCGACATCGTGACCTTCGACTGGGAAAACGTGCCGGTCGAATCCGTGCGCGCCATTGCGAAACACGCGCCCGTGTGGCCACCGCCGCGTGCGCTGGCGGCGGCCCAGGACCGGTTGTCCGAGAAACGGCTGTTCCAGCGCCTCGGCATTCCGGTCGCGCCGTATGCGGCGGTGAGTACGCGCGCCGGCCTGCGGCTTGCCATCGAGCGCCTCGGCACGCCCGGCCTGCTGAAGACGCGGCGCCTCGGTTACGACGGCAAGGGCCAGTACCTGCTGCGGCGCGCCGCGGACGCAGACGCAGCGTGGGCACAGTTGCATGGCCAGCCGCTCCTGTATGAGTGCTTCGTGCGCTTCTCACGCGAGGTCTCCTTGATCGGCGTGCGCGATCGAGCGGGGCAGCAGGCGTTCTACCCCCTCGCGGCCAATGTGCACCGGGACGGCATCCTGGTCGAGTCACGCGCGCCGTACCGGCATGCGCGCCTGCAGCACACGGCCGAGCGCTACCACCGGCGGCTGATGCAGACGCTCGGCTACGTCGGCGTGCTGTGCGTCGAATATTTCGTCGAACGCGGCAGATTGGTCGCGAACGAGATGGCCCCGCGGGTCCACAATTCGGGCCACTGGACCATCGAGGGCGCCGCAACCAGCCAGTTCGAGAATCACATCCGCGCGATCGCGGGCCTGCCGCTCGGCAGCACCCGGCCGCGCGGTCATGCGGTGATGGTCAACCTGATCGGCCGCCTGCCCGACCGCCGTGCGTTGCTCGGCCTGACGGGCGCGCACCTGCATGACTATGGCAAGGCGCCGCGGCCGGGCCGCAAGCTCGGCCACCTGACCGCGGTCGCCGCAACCGCCCGGAAGCGGGACCGGCTGGCGCCGCGCCTGTTGCGCATTGCGCCGCGCTAGATCGAGTCCAATGACGACCTTGTGCTAGCCTTATTGATCCCATGTACCTGGCGCATTTCCAGCTGACAGAACTGCCATTCCGGCTCAGTCCGGACCCGGCATTCCTGTACCTGTCGAAACACCATGCGCGGGCCAAGGCGTACATGGAATCGACCATCTGGTTCACCGACGGCTTCGTCGTGATCACCGGCGAGATCGGTTCCGGCAAGACTACCCTGATCGAGACCTTTCTGCGTGAACTGGAAAAGGACGTGGTCGTCGCCCAGGTCGCGCAGACCCAGGTCTCGCCGATTGAGTTCCTGCAGGCCGTGCTGGTGCAGTTCGGGTTCTCGCCGTTCAAGATGCGCAAGGCCGAGCTGCTCGCGACGCTCAACCAGTTCCTGGTCGACCAGTACGCCGCGGGCCGCAAGGTGCTGCTGATCGTCGACGAGGCGCAGAACCTCTCCAACCGCGTGCTGGAGGAGGTCCGCCTGCTATCCGGCGTCGAGACGACCAAGGAAAAGGTGCTGCGCATCATCCTGTGCGGGCAGCCGGAGTTGAACGAGAAGCTCGACTCCGCCGAGCTGATCCAGCTGGTGCAGCGCGTGCGGCTGCGCTTCCACCTGACCGCGCTTACGCCCGAAGACACGCAGGCGTACGTGTTGCACCGGCTTGAGGTCGCGGGCTCGCACGGGCGCCAGATATTCGCCAAAGACACCTACCCGGTCATCTACCGCTACACCGGAGGCGTGCCGCGCCTGATCAACACGATCTGCGACACCGCGATGATGGGCGCGTATGCGCTCGAGCGCGAGCGGATCGGCGTCGCCGAGCTGAAAGCCGCGATCGACGAACTGCAATGGGTCGAGTTCGTGTCGCGCACCAACCGCATGCGCGCCGCGCTGCTGGCGTCGCCGCCGGCGCCCTTGGTGGTCGGGCCGGAGGAAGTGCTGGCGCGTATCATCGTCGCACATGCTGGCGAACACGTGGAGGAACGGCCGCTGCGCCTCGGGCGCTTGATCATCGGCCGCACCGTGGACAACGACTTGCAGATCGAGAGCAAGTTCATCAGCCGCCATCACTGCCAGATCGTCACGGCCGTGGACGGCAGCGTGCTCGAGGACCTGAACAGCACCAATGGCGTGTACGTCAAGTCCAAGCGCGTGCGCAAGCACAACCTGAACGACGGCGACGTGATCGTGCTCGGCAAGCACGAGATCATGTACCTCGACGAACGCTCGCCGCGCGCGCGCGCGCAGCAGCAGCTCGAGGCTACCGGCAACCACCGGGCGATTTCGCAGCGCGAGGATCCGGAAGAGGGTTCGGACGACGAAGACGCGCCGGCCGCCGGCGCGGCCTGACGCCGCCGCGGACGCCTATTCCTCGTCGTCCAGGTCGGCGCCGTAGCGACGCTGCTGGATCCGGTAGTCGCGGCGACGCAGCACCAGGACCAGTCCCGAGACGATCGCCAGCAGCCCGAGTCCGGCCATCAGGTCGGACCACACGGGCTCGCGCCACAGGAACGAAGTCGCGATCGCGGCTACGCCGATCAGCATGTACACGTACGGCAGCGATTCGTAGAGCGGTCGCGTGACGCGCATGGCGGGCACCGGCTCAGGCCGTCCCGCCGACCGTCAGCGCATCGACGCGCAGCGTCGGCTGGCCGACGCCGACCGGCACGGTCTGCCCGTCCTTGCCGCAGCTGCCGATGCCCTCGTCGAGCATCAGGTCGTTGCCGACCATGCTGACACGGGTCAGCACGTCGGGCCCGTTGCCGACGAGCGTCGCGCCCTTGACCGGTGCGGTGATGCGGCCGTCCTCGATCAGGTAGGCCTCGCTGGCGGAAAACACGAACTTGCCCGAGGTGATGTCCACCTGCCCGCCGCCGAAATTGACCGCGTAGAGCCCGCGTTTCACCGAGCGGATGATCTCCTGCGGATCGTGCGGACCGGGCAGCATGTAGGTGTTCGTCATGCGCGGCAGCGTGGTGTGCGCGAACGACTCGCGCCGGCCATTGCCGGTCGGCTTCATGCCCATCAGCCGCGCATTGAGCTTGTCCTGCAGGTAGCCCTTCAGCACGCCGTGCTCGATCAGCGTGGTGCAGGAAGTTGGCGTGCCCTCGTCGTCCACGTTGAGCGAGCCGCGACGGCCGGCCAGCGTACCGTCGTCCACGACCGTGCACAGCTCCGATGCAACGCGCTCGCCGATGCGGCCCGAGAATGCGGACGTGCCGCGGCGGTTGAAGTCGCCCTCGAGACCGTGGCCGATCGCCTCGTGCAGCAACACGCCCGGCCAGCCGGGTCCGAGCACGACCGGCATCGTGCCGGCGGGCGCCGCCACCGCGTCCAGGTTTACGGTCGCCTGGCGCACGGCTTCGCGCGCGAGGCGCAGCGGCCGCCCATCGGCGACGAATTCTTCGAGCGAATGACGCCCGCCGGTTCCCGCGTAGCCCTGTTCGCGGCGGCCATCCTGCTCGACGATCACCGAGACGTTCATGCGTACCAGCGGTCGCACGTCCGCGGCCAGCGTGCCGTCGCTGGCGGCGACCAGGATGATCTCGTGCACCGCCGCGAGCGTCGCGACCACCTGCTTGACGCGCGGATCGAGCGCGCGCGCGCCGCGATCGAGCTCCTGCAGCAGCGCGACCTTGTCCTTGTCGGCGAGTGACGCGATCGGATCGTCCGGCAGGTACAGCTTGTGCGCCGCGCTCGCGCGCCAGGCCTGGACCTGGCCATGGCCGCCCGCGCGCGCGATGGCGCGCGCCGCGCGCGCGGCCTCGAGCAGCGCCGCCGGCACGACCTCGTCGGAATACGCGAATCCCGTGCGCTCGCCGGCCATCGCGCGCACGCCGACTCCCTGCTCGATGCCGTGGCTGCCTTCCTTGACGATGCCGTCCTCGAGCGCCCAGTGTTCTTCGCGCGCGAGCTGAAAATACAGGTCACCCGCATCGACTGCCGCGCCGAGCAGCGAGCCGAGTGCCTGCTCGAGGCGACCATCGTCGAGGCCGGAGGGCGCCAGGATCCGCTCGCGCGCGGTCTGCAATGCATTCATGCGGAGCCAATCTTCCGGTGCTGGAGGGCCGGGAAGCTGGCGCGCGTCGCGCGCTGTCCCGCGCGATCGAGTGCGGCCAGCACTACACCGCTGCCGCGCGGCTGGCGGGCGATCACGCGCCCCCAGTAATCGGCGATCAGGCTGTCGCCATAGGTCTCGCGATCGTTGTCATGCACGCCGCTCTGGGCCGCCGCGACCACGAAACACAGGTCCTCGATGGCGCGGGCCCGCAGCAGCACTTCCCAATGCGCGCGGCCGGTGGGTCCGGTGAATGCAGATGGCACAGTAAAGATTTCGGCTCCCTCGGAGACCAGCTGCCGGAACAGCTCGGGGAAGCGCAAATCGTAGCATACGGTCAGGCCGAGCCGGCCGGCCGGCGTATCGACCGTGACCGGTTTCACGCCGGGCACGGCGTTGGCGGATTCGCGATAGCCCTCGCGGCCGCCCGGCAGGTCCACGTCGAACAGGTGGATCTTGTCGTAACGTGCGACGCGACGGCCGGTGTCGTCATACACGATGCAGGCATTGGCCGGGCGCCCCTCGCCGGGCACGGCGATCGGCTGCGTGCCGGCGACGATCCAGATTGCGGATTCGCGCGCCATCGCCGCGACCGCGCGCTGCACCGGTCCGTCGCCGTCCGGCTCGACGATGCCGCGCCGTTCGGCCTCGGTGCGGCCCATGAAGCAGAAATTTTCGGGCAGCACTGCGAGGCAGGCGCCGCCAGCACGCGCGCGCAGGACCAGCTGCCGAGCCGCGTCGAGATTGCACGCGACGTCGGCGACGGACGTCATCTGCACCGCGGCGACGATCGGCTGCTGTACGTTCATTGCTGTCCGACCTGCGACTCGCCGGCGGGTGCCACGTCCTGCTGCTGACCGGCCTGCCGGTCATCCTTCAGTTCGCGGGCGTCGATGCGCTTGACCTGCGGATCGTCCCAGGAACCGGTGATCCGGTAGTAGCCGCGCGTGGCGCCCTTGAGCGGCTCCTTGAAGATCTGCGAAAACAGCAGGAGCGCCGCGCCGACCGCCGGGCCGGCGGCAAGCGCGCCCGCGACGCCGAGCGACGCGCCGAGCTGGCCGGTCACGACCGCGGTCTGGTTGTAGGTGCGGTTGCGCAGGCTCGTGTGGCCCGCGATACCGATCTCCGCCGCCGAGCCGCGCAGCGTCAGGTTGTCCGTGTAGGCGTCGCCATCGGTCAGCAGGAACGTGCCACGCATTGTGTCGTAGGCCAGTCCTTCGCCGGTCAGGTCGCCGAAATCGAGCGCGAGGCGGCGCGGCAAGTGCGCGAGGCTCATCAGGCCGAACACGCGTCCGGCGCCCGGCTCGACCGAAGTCAGTTCGCCGTCTGCAGCGCTGATCTCGAGCCGCCCGGACAGCCGATCGAGCGCGCTGATCTCGGGTGCGCCCGGCCAGCTCAGGTTCGCCGCGATGCGTCCGCGCTTGCCGTCGATCAGCGATCCAAGCTGCATGGCGGTCATGAACCCGAGCACATTGCCGCTTTCGACCTCGAACTCGAAGCGGCACTCGGCGCCGCGCTCGCGCACCAGCCAGCTGCCGCGGCCCGTGGCGCTGAATGCCGCATGCTTCATCGAGAACTGGTTCAGCGTCATGCCGGCGGTGCCGCGCGCAAACTCGGCCTGCACATGGCCGAAGTTCCGCTCGTCGAACACGAAATCGCGCAGGTTGACGCGAATCGCGGGCAGTTGCCGCGGGTCCGGATCGGGACCGCCCTGGTCGGTGCGAACCGGATCGCCGAAATGCAAGCGGTCGAGGTCGAGCACCATCGGAACCTCGCCCGGGAACGCGTAGGGCACCACCAGGTGGCCGGCCGCCGTAGCGCCATTGACATCGACTTCCCAGGCTCGATTGCCCGGCCGCAACCGGCCACTCAGGTTGGCAAATCCATAACCCAGGACTTCGAACTGTCCGATCGACAGGTCCGCTCCGCCGAGCCATTCCTGGATCGGGCGGCCGCGTGGCTCATCCCACTTGAGTTCCAGCAGGTCGCTCAGGCTTGCGGACTCGATCCGCCCCGTCAGCCACAGGCCCGCCGCCCGCGGCAATGCAGTCGGCGCTGTCGTGCTGAATGCAACGATGCCGCGCTCGATCGGCGGCGCATCCGGCTGGTCGCGCCATAGCAGCAGCGCGTGGATGTCGCGGCCGAGCTGCGCCTGGATACGCGGTCCCTTCGCGCCGTCGAAGCGGGCGCTGAGCGTCAGCGGCCGCACCGCGTCGGCGGTCTTCGCGAAAGGCTCGGGCAGCCGGGTCGCGAGCCCGCGCAGGTCGCTGCTGAGCCGCAGCGTCGCCTGCGCAGGCACCGCCGGATCCACGTTGCGATCGACGGTCAGGAATCCGCGCCAGTCCGCGCTGCCGGTCAGACCGGCGTTGGTCGGCAGGCGCGCCAGCGGCTGCAGTTGCGCCGCCTGCAGCGTGCCCTGGGCATTGACCTGCGTCACGAGGTTGCCATTCGCCTGCGTCGTCGTACTGACGGAAACCTGCACCGGTCCGCCGAGCAGGCGGGCGCTGAGCGCGGGCGCATGGATCTCGCGATTGCGAACCCACAGGGTACCCGCGACATCCGTCGCGGTGACGGCCTGTTGCCCGTGCCGCAAGCTGACGCCCGACAGCGTCGCCATCAGGGTCACGACGCGTTTCTCGAACTCCTTGATCGGCAGGTACATGGCCAGCTCGCCGGTCACCGGTCCCGAACCGGCCAGTTCGGCGAAAGCCGCGCCGAACGACGGTGCGAGCGGGCTCGCCTGCAGCAGCCGGATCGCGCGCCCGACGTCGGTGCGCGCCGTCGCGCGCACCGCAAGGATCGCATCGCGCAGGTCGCCGCTTTGCACCTCGACCTGAGAGAACGCAACTCCGCCCAGCGAGCCGCGCGTCGCGTGCGCGCGCATCGCCGGCCCATCGAACGTGAATCCGGTGTCGACGCCGCGAACTTCAGGCCAGCCCGGCGCATAAAACAGGTTGACGCCGGTGGCGCGTCCGCTGGCGAGGAATCGCCCCTGGCTTTCGCGGTAGGGAAAGCCGCGCGTCGGCCCGGTGATCGAGACCTTGGCCTCGGTCACGCGCCCGGCGCGGAACGCGGCGTCCAGCCAGGCGACCGTCTTCGGACTCAGGCGTGCGATCTGCAGGTAACGCCAGGTCTGCGTCAGGTCGAAGTCCCTGGCAGTCGCCGCCAGGTCCATCAACGGAATCTCGCCGGGGCGCAGCAACAGGCGCAGCTTGCCGCTGGCAACGCCATGCCCAGTGTCCACGAAGCCGTCGTCCAGCCAGATCCGCGCGCCCTCGCCAAAACGACTCCACTCGGCCCGACCGTTGGCCACGCGCAGCTCCGCGAGCGCGCGCCATTGCAATGGCCACTTGATCAGGGCGTCGCGGGTTGCAAGGTGCACCACGCCGCCGGCCCCGCGGCCTTCGACGGCGCCGTCGAGGCCGCTCATTCCAGCTGCGCGGCCGATCGGCTCGAAGCCGACATTGGCGAAACGCAGGCGACCCCGGATGTCCGGCAGCTGCCGAAGGCCGGCGTCCGCGATCGAGACGTCCAGGCCATACAGTTCGCCACGCGGCGCCAGTTCGAGCAGGCGGTCGCGCAGCGTGCCGACGGGCAGCAGCGCCGCGAACGCCACGAGATTCTCGATCCGCAGGTAATCCGCGCGCGCGGACGCGGCCGTGATGCGGCCGTCCCGGCGTGTCATCTGCGCTTCCAGGCTGGTCGGCCGCCACGGCGCGCCCGTGCGCGACAGCTCGAGGCCGCTCGCCTGGAGGATCGACGTCTCGCCGTTCTGCTGCAGCCGGATGTCGCCCGCGATGCGCGTGAACTCGCCTTCCGCACCCGCAAACCGCAGGCCCGTCAGGCGCGGCTGCACGCGCAGCGACCTCAGGCTGCGGCCGACGCCGCGAGCGGAGGCGTCGATCGTGCCGCGGCCCGCGGCGGGGACGACAAAGCTCTCGGGCAGCAACGCCGCCCACTGCTCGAAATCAAGTTCGTACGCATCGACGCCGACGCGCCATTCGAGCGTCGAGGCATCGGCCAGGTCGCCCTTCGCGTCGGCCTCGAACTCGATCGCGCGGCCGAGGTGCTCGGGCAGCTCGACCTGGCCGCGCATCGTGACGCGGCTGCCCCTGCGGTCGATCTCGACGTTGGCGCCGGTCAGCTCGAAGCGTCCCTGGCGCGCGCGCAGGTCGAGCACATCGAGCGTCGCGTCGCGGATTGCGAACAGGCCGCGCGGCAGGCGATCGAGCGTCAATGGCGGGCGCTCCGCAGCCGGGTCCTGCTGCAATGCCGACTGGCCGACCAGCTGCACGCTGCCGTCGGTGTGGATCACGAAGTTCAGGCGCGGCCGCACCAGCGAGAACCGGGCGACCTCGATGCGCCGGAACCACAGCGAACGCAGGATCGACAGGCTCACGCGGCCGGAGGCGGCGCTGACCAGTGGCACGTCGCCGGAAGCCGGCAGCACGCGCGCGCCGCGGAACACGACCTCGGGACCATGGCGGCCGATCCGGGCGTGCACCGAATCGAACTCGAGGGTGAGCCCGGTGGCTGCCTTCACCTGCTCGACGACCCGATGCTGGTAGCCTGGCAGCAGGTCGAGCGCGAGGCGGAAGGCGCCGACGCCAAGCGCGAGCAGCAGCGCGGCAATGCCCACCAGCGCCGCGACCCATCGCCCCAGCTTCTTCATGCCTCGCTTCACGGCTTCATACCAGCACCACGTCGAACTGTTCCTCGGCGTACAGGGCCTCGGCCTGCAGCCGGATCGGCTTGCCGGTCGCCTGCTCGAGATCCGCGAGCGCGGCCGACTCCTCGTCCAGCATGAGCCCGATCACGTCCTGATGCGCCAGCACGACCAGTTCCTGGAAGTCGAACTGCCGCGCCTGCCGCTGCACCTCCCGGAAGATCTGGTAGGCGACCGTCTCGGCCGTCTTGACGAACCCGCGGGAATCGCAGTTTGGACAAGGCCGGCACAGCTGGTGTTCCAGGCTTTCGCGGGTCCGCTTGCGGGTCATCTCCACCAGCCCGAGCGCTGAAACAGCCGACAGGTGCGTGCGCGTGCGGTCGGAGGCAAGTGCCTGTTCCAGCACCTGCAGGACCGCGCGGCGGTGCTCCGGGTCCTCCATGTCGATGAAGTCCACGATGATGATGCCGCCGAGATTGCGCAGCCGCAGTTGCCGCGCGGCCGCGACCGCGGCCTCGAGGTTGGTCCGGTAGCTCGTGTCCTCCAGGTTGCGGTGGCCGACGAAGGCACCGGTGTTGACGTCGATCGTGGTCAGTGCCTCGGTCTGGTCGAACATCAGGTAGCCACCGGATTTCAGCGGCACCTTGCGCAGCAGCGCGCGCTCGATCTCGTCCTCGACGCCGTACAGGTCGAAGATCGGGCGCTGGCCCTCGAACAATTCGATGCGCCCGGCCAGCGCGGGCATGAAAGTGCGCGTGAACGCGATCATTGCGGCGTGCGCGGCCGGCGCATCGACCCGCACATGTTCCACATTCTCGCCGAGCAGGTCGCGCAGCACACGCATCGGCAACGCCAGGTCTTCGTGCACCAGCTCGCCCGCCGCGGAATTGGCGCCGCGTTCGCGGATCACGTCCCACAGCCGCTGCAGGAACATCAGGTCCGCGCGCAGCGCCTCGAGGCCGACGCCCTCGGTCGCCGTGCGCACGATCCAGCCGCCCTTGCCCGCGCTCCACTCCTGTACGGCTTCGCGCAGCCGCGCGCGTTCGGCCTGGTCCGCGATGCGCGACGACACCCCCACGCCGCGCCCCTGCGGCATGTACACGAGGAAGCGCGATGGCAGGGTCACGTAGGTGGTCAGCCGCGCTCCCTTGCTGCCGATCGGGTCCTTCAGGACCTGAACGAGGATCGGGTCGCCCTCGTTGACGAGTGCGCGCACGTCCTCCGGCGCGGCGGCCTCGATCTCGCCTTCGAGACCCGGCGGCGGCACGATGTCGGAGACATGCAGGAATGCGGCACGTTCGAGACCGATGTCGACGAAGGCGGCCTGCATACCGGGCAGCACGCGTGTGGCGCGGCCCTGGTAGATGTTGCCGGCAAGCCCGCGGCGATTGGCGCGCTCGAGGTACAGTTCCTGCACAATGCCTTGCTCCACGACCGCCGCGCGGCTCTCGCGCGGTGTCACGTTGACCAGGATTTCGATGCTCATGCGGGAGCCTGCCAGCGGCTGACGCCCGCGGCGTCGAGCAATGCCGCTGTTTCGAACAGCGGCAGGCCCATCACGCCCGAAAAACTGCCTTCGAGCCGGGCGATGAAGACCGCGCCCAGGCCCTGGATCGCATAGGCCCCGGCTTTGCCGGCCGGCTCGCCGCTCGCCCAGTAGCGACGACACTCGGTGGCGTCGAGCGCGCGGAAGCTCACGCGGCTGACATTCAGGTCCTCCCGCAACCTGACGCCGTCATAGAGCGCGATCGCCGACCACACCTCGTGGCAGCGGCCTGACAGCGACATCAGCATGCCGACGCAGTCCTGCTCGTCCGCCGGCTTGCCGTAAATCCGGCCATCGAGCACCACCGTCGTGTCGGCACCGAGCACCGGGCGGCTGGCGAGTGCGCCGAGCGCGAGATGGGTCGCCTGCGCCTTGTCGCGCGCGAGCCGCTGCACGTAGGCGGCAGGGGACTCGCCGGCTGCGGGCGTTTCGTCCAGCTCCGCAGGCACGGCCTCGTGGCGCACGCCGATCTGGGCCAACAGCAGGCTCCGGCGCTGTGAAGCCGACGCGAGCACAATGGAGTCGTAACTCATTGAACCGCAAGGATAGCCGGATTCAGGCGCGATGGTATGGATGCCCCCGCAGCAGGCTCTGTGCGCGATACAGCTGCTCGGTGACCATGACCCGCACCAGCGCATGCGGCCAGGTCAGCGGCGAGAGCGACCAGCGGAAATCCGCGCGCGCCACGAGCGCCGCGTCGAGGCCCTCGGCGCCACCGACCAGCAGTACCAGGTCGCGCCCATCGGCCATGCGCGCGGCGAGCCATTGTGCGAGTTCCGGCGTGGTCAACGCATGCCCGCTGACTTCAAGCGCGACGACATAATCGCGCGGCGCGATGGCGCGCGACATGCGTTCGGCAAGTCGGGTCGTCGGGATCTCGATCAGCTCGAAATGCAGTCCGTGACCCAGGCGCTTCGCGTACTCGGCGACGCCTTCATTGATCCACTGCGGCAACCGGGTGCCGGCCGCGATCAGCCGGACGCGCATTCGGGATGCTCAGGCCAGGCTCGGCCCGCGCTGCGCCGGCCGGAGATCCCACAGTTTTTCGAGTCCGTAGAACTCGCGGATGCGCGGCAGCATGACGTGCACGATCAGGTCCTGGAGATCCACCAGTACCCATTCCCCTTCCCGTTCGCCCTCGATTCCATGCGCGCGATGTCCGGCCTGGCGGCAGCGCTCGACGACGCGGTCGGCGATCGACTTGACGTGCCGGTCGGAGGTGCCGGTGGCGACGATCATCGTGTCGGCGATGTCGGTCAGCTTGCGGACGTCGAGGATCTTCACGTTGACGGCCTTCATGTCCTGCAGGGCGGCGATGGCGATGTCGGTCAACGCGCCAGGTGCTTTCCTGGTCTTTTTCGGGCGGGCGGTTCGGCGTGGTTTCT
Source organism: Steroidobacteraceae bacterium (assembly GCA_040899645.1). Classification (GTDB taxonomy): domain Bacteria; phylum Pseudomonadota; class Gammaproteobacteria; order Steroidobacterales; family Steroidobacteraceae; genus SCUD01. The sequence continues at coordinate 13,998 of JBBEAB010000056.1, read as the reverse complement.
TCACACTCGTGGCGGTCATTCCTTTCTGTCACCTGACCGGGCGTAACTGCCCCTGGCGAGGATGATCCTACGCGCGGCCTCGGGCATCAAGTAGCGCGGATCGCGACCGGCTGCGACGACCGCCCGCACCGCGCTCGACGACAGGTCGAGCTGGGTACCGTCGCTGACATAAACCAGCCCCGCCGGGGCGCAGGCGAGCGCCGCCGGGTCCGTGCAGCGATGGTGTTGCAGCAGCCCGGCCGCCAGCCCGTCCGCAACCGGGCCCGGCGCCCGTGGACGGATCGCTACCACGAGATGCGCGAGCGCGATCAGCTCCGGCGCGCGATGCCAGCGATCGAGGCCCGCGAAGGCATCCATGCCCATGATCAGCACGATCGGCTGGGCGCCCCGCTCGGCACGCAGTTCCTCGAGCGTCAGCACCGTATAGGAAGGGCCGTCGCGCCGCAGTTCGCGGTCATCGACGAGGAAGCGCGGATCGTCCTGCACGGCAGCCTGCACCATCGCGAGCCGCGTCGCTGCATCGGCGAGCGGCGCGGCGCGATGCGGCGGATCCCCCGCCGGCAGGAACGCGATCGACTCCAGGCCCAGCAGTTCGTGGAGTTCATGCGCCGTGCGCAGGTGCCCGTAATGGATCGGGTCGAACATCCCGCCGAACACGCCAAAGGGCCGCATGCGGGATCAGGCGGCCGGCGCGACCGGGATCCGGGCGCCGGCGAAAGCCGCAACCAGCCCGGTCAGCGTGGTCCATGCATCGCCGGACGCGCGGCCCTTGAACTCGCGATCCACGCGCGCCGCGGCAACGAACAGCGGCCCGAGCGGTTGACCGGCCAGGCGCTTCACGGCGCGTCGCAGCAGTTCCGCGCGCCGTTCAGCCTGCGCGCCATAGCCGACCGCAGCGCCCGGATTGAAGCGCGCCTCCGCGATCCCGCGCAGTTCACGGCACACGGCCCACAGCACGAGCGGCACTTCCACGCCTTCCGCCCGCAGACCCGCGAGGATGCGCAGGCTGCGCGCGGCATCGCCCTCGAGCGCCGCCTCGCCGAGCTGGAACACGTCGTAGCGCGCGCTGTTCGCCACCGCCGCCTGCACCTCGGTCGCGCCGATCCGGCCACCGGGATGCAGCAGGGCGAGCTTGCCGATTTCCTGGTGCGCGGCCAGCAGGTTGCCTTCGACGCGTTCCGCCAGGAGCGCCGCGCCATCGGCGTCGATCGCAAGCCCCTCGCGCGCGGCGCGCTGCGTGATCCACTGCGGCAGGCGCCCGATCGCGACCGGCCTGGTCTCGACAAAAACCCCATGCTTTTCCAGCGCCTTGAACCAGGCCGCATTCCAGGTATCGCGCTCCGGGCGCGTGGTCACGACCAGCAGCACGGTGTCCGGCGCGGGATCCGACGCGAGCTTCACCAGCACCGCACCGCCTTCCTTGCCGGGACGCGGGGTCGGCATCCGCACTTCGATGATGCGTCGCTCCGAGAACAGCGACAGCGACTGGCTGGACGCCAGCAGCTCCGACCAGTCGAAGCCGCGCTCGGTGATGAAAAGATCCCGCGATCCGTAGCCGTCGGCGCGTGCGCGCACGCGCACCGCGTCGGCGGCTTCATTGACCAGCAGCGGTTCGTCGCCCGCGATCAGCCAGACCGGGGACAGACGCTTTTCGAGGACGCCCGCAAGCTGTTCGATACTGACGCGCATGACGATCGCATGATGGAAACAATCGATCGCGTGTGCAATAGTTTCTGCGCATGACCCGCACGATTTTCAGCGGTCTGGTCCTGTTGCTCGCGGCGCCCGCACTCTCTGCGGACGAATTGCCGTTCGTCCAGGTCGCCGCACACGCCGGCTATCGCGCCGGCGGCAGCCTGGAGGACAGGACGACCGGAGACGACCGCGACTTCGACGAAGGCGAAAGCTTCGCGGCCGCGCTCGAGTTCCGCTACCGGCCGGGCGACCGGCGTTACTACCAGCTCTGGTATTCGCGCCAGGCGTCGGCGGTCGACGATGGGCTGTTCTCATTCGACGTGGACATCGAGTACCTGCACCTCGGCGGCACCATCCCGATCGGCGATCACGAGCGCGCGCAGCCGTACTTTGCGGCCGGTCTCGGCGCGACGCGATTCTCGTCGCCGGAACCCGGCAGCAGCGACAAGATCCGCTTCTCCGGATCGCTGGCCTTCGGCGTTGCCGTTCCGCTCGCGCAACGCGCGGCGTTTCGACTCGAGGCGCGGGGCTACCTGACAGCGGTCGATTCGGACAGCGCGATTTTCTGCCGTTCCGATGACGGCAGCGGCTTCTGCCGCATCATTGCGAGCGGCTCGACCGTCTTCCAGGCGGAAGTACTGGCGGGAATCGCCTTCCGGTTCTAAGGCCGCGGCGCGCCGGCCTGTAGCCAGGCGGCCAGCAGGCGGATCTGCGTCTCGTCGAGCCGCGTGCCGAATTCCGGCATCACGCCATTGCGCCCCTTCGCAATGGACTCAATCACCTGTGCGCGGCTACCGCCATAGGTCCAGGCCGTGTCGTTGAGAGCCTGTGCGCCGAGCAGCGTATTGCCGCCGCCATCCGCGCCGTGGCAAGCCATGCAAAACTGCTGGTACAGCACGGCACCCGGCGCCACGGCGGGCGACGAGGCCTCGCCGCGCGACATCGCCAGCACATAGTCAGTCAGTTGCCCGACGCCCGGCTCGCCCGCGACCGCGAGCCAACCGGGCATCACCGCCAGGCGGCCCGAGCGGATCGTGTGAGTGAGCTGCGGCTCGTCCGCTCCCCATTGCCAGGCAGCATCGGTCAAATCGGGGAAATGGCCGGCCTGTCCGTGGGCGTCGGCGCCATGGCAGGTACTGCAGTGGTTGTTGAATACGCGCCGGGCCGAGCGCATGGCCGCCTCGTCTTCGGCGAGCGTCGCCAGCGGCACCGTCAGGATGCGGCGACGCTCGACGCCGAAGCGGGCATCGTAGTCCGCCAGGCGTTCAGTGATCTCGCCGGCCTGTGACCACTCGAGCACGCCGCGATAGGTGCCGAGCCCCGGGTACAGCATCACGTAGATCACCGACACCGTCATCAAGGCCAGGATGAACCAGAACCACCAGATCGGCGCCGGGCGCGCGCCTTCGCGCAGGGTTTCGTCCCAGACTTCGTGCTCTGCGTGTTGGTCACGGCCGCGATAGACATCGATGACGAACCACAGCAGCGCGAGGAACGTCGTCACCGTGATCGCGACGATCCACCCGCCCCAGAAATCCGATGGCATGTCAGCCACGTTCTTCCTCGTCTTCGAGCGGGATCCGCGAGGCCGCATCGAGCGTTGCGCGACTGGAACGCAGTGACACCCAGACGATCACGCCGATCATGAAAGCCATCACCAGCATGTCGCCGACAAAGATGAACCAGGTCATGGCTGCGCCGTGCGCTGCGGATTGCGTCCCATCGACTGCAGGTAGGCGATCAAGGCGTCGAGCTCGGTTTTCCCGGCAAGCGCCGCGGGTGCAGCCTCGATGTCCTCCGCGCCGTAGGGGTGGCCGAGCTTGACGAGCGTTTGCAGGCGCGCCTGGATGCTGCCACCGCGATCCGCCGGGTTGCGCTCGAGCCACGGATAAGCCGGCATGATCGACTCGGGTACGACCGAGCGCGGGTCAAGCAGGTGCAGTCGGTGCCAGGTGTCGCTGTAGCGGCCACCGATGCGGTGCAGGTCGGGTCCCGTGCGCTTGGAACCCCACAGGAACGGGCGGTCGTAGGCGAACTCGCCTGCGCCCGAATACGGCCCATAGCGCTTCACTTCCGCGAGCAGCGGGCGGATCTGCTGGGTGTGGCAGGTGCTGCAGGACTCGCGGATATAGATGTCGCGGCCCTCGAGCTCGAGCGCGGAATAGACGGCGAGGCCCTCCGCAGGGTGGGCATGCGAGTCCTCGGTGACGATCGGCAGCAACTGCACCATGCCGCCGATCGACGACACCACCAGGATGCCGAAGATCAGCAGGCCGGTATTGCGTTCGAGCCGCCGATGCAACGACATCCAGTTCATGCGCGCGCCCCTGCCGCGACGACCGGCGGCATGGCCACCACGGTCTGCCGTCCCGCAAAGGTCTTTGCGAGGTTCCAGGCCATCAGCACCGCGCCCGCGAGGAACAGGAGGCCCGCGATGAAGCGCAGCAGGTAGTAGGGCCTCATCGCCGCCATCACCTCGTTGAAGCTGAAGCGCACCTCGCCGAGCTCGTCGAGCGAGAGCCACAGCACGCCCTGCGAGACGCCGGCGCCCCACATCGCGAGCACGTAGAGCATCGTGCCCGCAAGCGCCAGCCAGAAATGGATGTTCGCGAGCCGCGCGCTGTAGAGCGGCGCACCGGCGAGTCGCGGCACCAGGAAGTAGAAGGTGCCAAAGGTGATCAGCGCGTTCCAGCCGAGCGCGCCCGAATGCACGTGGCCGATGGTCCACTCGGTGAAATGGCTGAACACGTTGACGCTCTTGATCGCGAGCATCGGGCCCTCGAAAGTCGCGAGCCCGTAGAACGCGAGCGCCAGCACGATGAACTTGAGCGCCGGGTCGGTCTTCAGTTTCTTTGCCGCGCCGGACACCGTCATGATGCCGTTGATCATCGTCGCCCACGACGGCGCCAGCAGGATCAGGCTCATCACCATACCGAGCGACTGCAGCCATTCCGGCACGGCGTGGTAGTGCAGGTGGTGCGGGCCGGCCCAGATATAGGTGTAGACAAAGGCCCAGAATGCGACGATCGAGAGACGGTAACTCCAGATCGGCTGCTCGGCCTGCTTCGGCAGGAAGTAGTACAGCATGCCGAGGAACCCGCCGGTCAGCAGGAAGCCGACCGCGTTGTGACCGTACCACCATTGCACGACCGCGTCCTGCGCGCCGGCGAACAGCGAGTACGACTTGCCGAGCGTGGCCGGCAGCGCGAGGCTGTTGACGATGTGCAGCATTGCGACGACGATGATCAGCGCGCCGTAGAACCAGTTCGAGATGTAGATCGACTCGATCCTGCGCGTCGCGATCGTGCCGAAGAACACGACTGCGAACCCAACCCAGGCCAGCGCGATCGCGATGTCGAACGGCCATTCGAGTTCGGCGTATTCCTTGCCCGCGTTCCAGCCGGCGAGGATCGAGACGGCGCCCAGCACAATCGCGGCCTGCCACGCGTAGAACACGGCCCAGGCGAGGCCGGGAGCAAACAGGCGCACGTGCGAGGTGCGCTGCACGCTGTAGAACGCGGTTGCGATCAGCGCCGAGACGCCGAAGCCGAACAGCACCAGGTTGGTGTGCGCCGTGCGCAGCCGGCCGAAGGACAACTGCGGCAGGCCGAAATCGATCGTCGGCCAGACCAGCTCGGCGGCGACATAGACACCCGCCACCATGCCGACGAGCGCCCAGAACACGGCGCAGTACGTGAATGCCGTGACGACGCGGTCCTCGTAATGAATCACGCTCATGCGCCGATCCGCGGGCCGATGCCGCTGCCCCACAGTGCGACCGTGATGCCGAGCAGGCTGACCAGCGCGACGAACAGGTAGGCGATCAGCGCCGAGGCCATCAGCATGCCGCGGTTCGGGCCGGTGCCGAGCACCACCGGCAGCCCGCGATACAGCAGGAACATGCACCAGATCAGCACCGGCACCAGCACCAGCACATTGAAGAAGGCGTGCGGGTAAAGGTGAACGATGCTGCCGACCGCAAGTGGCGCGCCGACGATCGTCATCAGCGCGAGGCAGCGACCGAGCGACTGGCTGGCGTCATAAGTAACCGCCATCCAGCGCGCGACCACGGCGCTCGACAGGAACCCGACCAACAGCGCGACGAAATACGCGGCGCAGATCACGAGTACAGTGGTCCGCGGCAGGAACACCGGTTCGACACCGAGCCGCCAGCCGAAATTGATCGTGCCCACGTAGGCAAACAATGGCGGCAGCAGGCCGAGCCACAGTGCGAAGCGGAAGAACACGTGGGTCGCAGAGGGCGATTCGGCGGCTACCGCCCGGAACACCTGGTCCGGAGCGAACAGGATCTTGCCGAGCGACAGGATGGAAAATCGGGCCGGCATGGTTGCATCCGGCGCGGATTGTACAATAATGAAGCCATGAAACGGTCGGTCGCCCTGCTATTTGGGCTGCTGGTGCTCGCGGTCCAGACCGCGAGCCTCACGCACGAGCATGCCGCCGAGACCCTGCCCACCGGCCAGCAGGTCCAGGCCTGCGATTTCTGCACGGGACTCCAGGCCAGCGCACCGCCGCCGGCATCGGTTGGCGTCGCTCACCATGCCGTCGCACCGCCCCATTTCCAGCTTGTTTCCGCGACGCAGTCCCTGCCGTCCCGTCCGACGGGCGCGCATCGCAGCCGCGCCCCGCCCTCGCTCCGTTCCATCTGATCCCTGGCGGCGTGGCGCCGAGCGCCGTGCCATCCGCCGGCATCTCGATGCTGGTGCAGCTTTTTCAGGAACGGAATCATGCGCAATACCATTCTCATTGGCGGCATCGCGTCCGCCCTTCTCGGTCCCGCCGCGCAGGCGGAGGATCCCCATCCACGCGAACTCGAGGAAGTCGTCGTCACGGCGGCGCCGCTTGCGACCGCTACACGCAGCATGGCGCAGCCAGCCAGCATTCTTGCCGGCGACGCCCTGACACTTGCACTCGCACCGACGCTCGGCGAGACGCTCTCGGGCAAGGCGGGCGTCCAGTCCACATTCTTCGGACCGGCGGCATCGCGTCCCGTCATCCGCGGCCTCGGCGGCGACCGGGTCCGCGTCCTGACTGACGGGCTCGCGACGCTCGACGCATCGGGCCTGTCCGAGGATCACGCGGTCGCCATCGACCCGGCGCTTGCAGACCAGATCGAGGTCCTGCGCGGCCCGGCGACCCTGCTGCACGGCAGCGGCGCAGCCGGCGGCCTCGTCAACGTCGTGACGAACCGCCTGCACCGGCACGCGCACGAGTCGCCGAGCGGATTGCTCGAAGTGCGTGGCGACTCGGCGCTCGGCGAAAAGGCAGTCGCAGGACGCTTCGACACGGGTGTCGGCGCGCTCGCGTTGCATGTCGATGGCACCTGGCGGGAGACGGACGACTACGAGATTCCGGGGTTCGCGGAATCGCGCCGCCTGCGCGCGCTGGAAGAGGAAGAGGAGGAAGGCGAAGAACACGCAGAGATGCGCGGCAAGATCCATAACAGCTGGAGCCGCACGAAATCGGGCGGCGCTGGCGCGAGCTACATCGGCGAGCGCTGGCAGTTCGGCCTGGCCGCCAGCGTACACGACACCCAGTACGGCGTGCCCATCGCGCACCACCACGAAGAGGAAGGCGAGGAGGAAGAAGGGGAAGGCGACATCTCGATTGAGCTCAAGCAGAAGCGACTCGACTTCCGCGCGCGTGCCCCGCTGACGGCGGGCGTCGGCCCGGTACTCGAGTTGCGCGGCGCCGTGACCGACTACGAGCACAGAGAGATTGAGCCGACGGGCGAAATCGGAACCTTGTTCGAGGTGGATGGCGAGGAACTGCGCGCCTCAGTGGATTTCGGCAAGGACGCAACTCGCCAGTCCACGCTCGGCCTGCAGTGGCAGCAAACGGATCTCGAGGCCATCGGCGAGGAAGCCTTCATTCCGGGCACGCGGACCCGCACCCAGGGCCTGTTCGGCTTCCAGCGCCAGCGCTTTGATTCCGGCTCGCTCGAGTACGGCGCGCGGTTCGACGAGCAGCGCATCACCGGCGCACCGGCTGGCCGCTACGACAAGAGCGCCATCAACCTGTCGATCGGTGGCGTGCGGCCCATCAGCGATAGCCTGTCGCTGGTCGGCCAACTGTCGCGGAGCGAACGGCACCCGAGCGCGACGGAGCTCTACGCCGACGGTGCGCACGTCGCGACGCAGCAATTCGAGATCGGAGATCCGGATCTCGACACCGAGCGCGGCCTCACCGCGGAAGCGGGGCTGCGCTTCGACGGCGAGCGGGTCGCCGGCGAGGTGCGCATCTTCGGATCGCGCTACGACGACTTCATTTTCCTGGCCGCGACCGGCGAAGAGGAAGATGGGCTGCCGGTGTTTGCCTACCAACAGCAGGACAGCCGCTTCGAGGGGTTCGAGGTGGAACTCGAGTTCCCGCTCGGGGACGGCCCGCTTTCACTCGCGCTGATGGGCGAGTTCGTGCGGGGCAAGCTCGATGACAGTGGCGACCTGCCGCGCATGCCGCCGCTCGGGCTCGGCGCCCGACTGGCGTACAGCGACGGTCCGTGGAGCGCCAGCCTGTCGGTCAACCACCACTTCAAGCAGGACAAGGTGACCGAGCTCGAGCTGCCCACCGACGGCTACACGATGCTGGACGCCGACCTGGTCTTCCGCCCGGACTGGATGGGGAATGGCATGATGCTGTTCCTGCGCGCGCGCAATCTGCTCGACGAGGATGCGCGCATGCACACCTCGCCGCTGAAGGACCAGTTGCCGTTGCCGGGCCGCTCGATCGGTGCGGGTATCCGGATATCGTTTGGCGGCGAAGGCGGATAGCATCGGTGTCGATGAACCAGCGCCGCGAGCTCTATCCGCCCATCGAACCCCGCCGCCAGGGCCACCTCGCAGTCGACCACGGCCACGAGATCTACTGGGAGGAATGCGGCAACCCGGACGGCAAGCCGGTCGTGTTCCTGCACGGCGGGCCCGGCGCGGGCTGCGATACGCGCGCGCGGCGCTTCTTCGACCCGGCGCGCTATCGCATCGTATTGTTTGACCAGCGCGGCTGCGGCCGCAGTCGGCCGCACGCGAGCCTCGATCACAACACGACCTGGGACCTGGTCGCAGACATCGAGCAGCTGCGCGGGATGCTCGGCATCGAGCGCTGGCAGGCGTTCGGCGGTTCCTGGGGCTCGACGCTCGCCCTCGCCTACGCCGAGACGCACCCGGAGCGCGTCACGGAACTCGTGCTGCGCGGCATCTTCCTGTTGCGCAAGAGCGAACTCGACTGGTTCTACCAGCAGGGCGCCTCGGCGATGTACCCGGACCGCTGGGAAGACTATGTGGCGCCGATTCCGGTGGCGGAACGTGGCGATCTGATGCGCGCGTTCTATCGCCGGCTGACGGGCACGGATCGCACGGAGGCGATCGCCGCCGCGCGCGCCTGGGCGGTGTGGGAAGGCTCGACCAGCTACCTGCTGACGGATGATGACAACGTTCGCAAATGGGGTGAGGACGAATTCGCACTCGCGGTCGCGCGCATCGAATGCCATTACTTCGTCAACGGCGGGTTCATGCAGCATGAGAGCCAGTTGCTCGACGACATCGGCCGCATCCGCCACATCCCGGCGGTGATCGTGCAGGGCCGGCACGACGTCGTGTGCCCGATGACGACGGCCTGGGACCTGCACCGCGCCTGGCCGGAGGCGGAACTGAAAGTGGTGGGCGATGCCGGGCACTCGGCGCTCGAGCCGGGGATCACCGACGAACTGGTGCGCGCGACCGATCGTTTCGCCTGAAAAGGGGACGCATCCCTTTTTCTTCGGACAGAAAAAGGGATGCGTCCCCTCTTAGCACTCCGGCACGTTGACCGCGAGCCCCCCCTGCGAGGTCTCCTTGTAGATCGACTTCATGTCGTAGCCGGTCTGGCGCATGGTCGCGATCACCTGGTCGAGCGACACCTTGTGCGTGCCGTCGCCGCGCAGCGCGAGCCGCGCCGCGTTGATCGCTTTCACCGCGCCCATGGCGTTGCGCTCGATGCAGGGAATCTGCACCAGGCCCGCGATCGGGTCGCAGGTGAGGCCGAGGTTGTGCTCCATGCCGATCTCGGCGGCGTTTTCGATCTGTTCGTTCGACGCGTTGAACGCGGCCGCGAGCCCGCCCGCCGCCATCGAGCAGGCGACGCCCACCTCGCCCTGGCAGCCCATCTCGGCCCCCGAAATCGAGGCATTGCGCTTGTACAGCAGGCCGATCGCGCCGGCCGCGAGCAGGAAACGGCGGATGCCGGCCGCGTCGCTGCCCGGGCAGAGCCTGGCATAGTAATGAAGCACGGCGGGCACGATGCCGGCCGCGCCATTGGTCGGCGCGGTCACGACCTGGCCGCCGGCCGCATTTTCCTCGTTGACCGCCAACGCCCAGGCATTGACCCACTCCATCGGATCGACGTGCAGCGTCGGCGCTTCGGCCTCGAGCGCGCGCTTCAGCGCCGGCGCGCGGCGCGGCACTTTCAGCACGCCCGGCAGGATGCCGGAGGCCGCGAAACCGCCCTGCACGCAGGCCTGCATCACGCTCCAGATCCGCTCGAGGCGCGCATCGATCTCAGCCTGCGGCCGCAACGCGCGCTCGTTCACGAGCATCAGGCCGTCGATCGTGACGCCCGCCTCTTCGCAGCGCACCAGCAGCTCGGCGGCATCGGCGAAGGGCAAGGGCACATCCGGTGCTGCTCCGGTGGTCGATGATTCCTGATCTTCTGCGCGCTGCACCGCCCCGCCACCGATCGAATACATCTCTTCCGTCAGCAGCGTATGGCCCGACGTGTCGCGCGCCGTGAAACGCATGCCATTGGAATGGCCTGGCAGTTTCTGGTCGCGATGGAACAGCAGGTTCATCGGTTCGTCGAAGGCGATCTCGTGCCGGCCGAGCAGGCGCAGCCGGTGCGTGCCGCGGATCCGCGCGAGCGTCGGCTCCATCACCGCCGGGTCCAATTCCGACGGATCGTTGCCTTCGAGCCCGAGCAGGATCGCACGATCCGTGCAGTGACCGAGACCGGTGAGCGCGAGCGAGCCATAGAGCTGGGCGAATACTTCAGTCGTGCGGTCGAGGAGCCCTTTCGACTCGAGGTCCAGCACGAAGAAACGCGCCGCCAGCATCGGGCCCATCGTGTGCGACGACGACGGGCCGACGCCGATTTTGAAGACGTCGAAGACGGACTGATTCAAAGTGCCGCCAGCCGCCGCAGGATCAGGCTCGCCAGTTCCTCGGCGAGCGCCACGCGCAGCGACTGCTCCTCGTGCTCCTTCGCGAGCACGGCGGTCTCGTCGTAGCCATAGGCGCGGGTAAGCCGCGCCTGCTGGCGGGCAAGCAGCTCGGTCCCGCCGCCGCTGACCGAATATTCGACAGCGTAGAAGACCTCATACTCGCCGGGCCGGTTGCTGGCCGAGACGGAAAGCAGTTCACGCCCCGTCTCATCCGCATGCAGGCGGATCACGGCACTTGCCTGTGCGGCACTCGGGGCGAGTACTGCCCCCGCCGCGCGCAAGCGCGACGTCAGCGCCGCGTACAGCGGCGTGTAGATGTCGCTGGTCTCGAGGTATGGCCGCGCAAGCACGGGCGGCAGCGGTTCCGCGCCGCGCAACTGGAACCCGCAGCCCGTCGCAATTGCGAGCGGCAACAGGGCCAACAGGCACATCAGACGACGCATCAGATCACCACGTTGACGAGCTTGCCGGGCACATAGATCAGCTTGCGCACCGGCTGTCCCGCGACGAACTTCGCGACACCCGGATCGGCGAGCGCCGCCGCGCGCGCGACCGCTTCATCGGCGCCGGCCGGCACTGGCACCCGCCCACGCAACTTGCCGTTCACCTGCACGACGAGTTCGATCGTATCCTGCACCAGCGCGGATTCATCCGCCGCCGGCCAGCGTTCGTCCACGACCGCCGTCGCATGACCGAGGCCCTGCCACATTGCGTGGCTCGCGTGCGGCACGAAGGGCGCGAGCATCAGCACGACCAGATCGAGTGCCTCCTGCATCACCGCGCGCCCTTGCGCCGAGCTGTCGCTGAAGCGCGCAAGCGCATTCAGCAATTCCATCACGGCCGCGATCGCCGTATTGAAGGTGCGCCGGCGGCCAATGTCGTCACCGACCTTGGCAAGCGTCTGGTGTACCTGGCGGCGCAGCGCGCGCTGCGTCGGGTCGAGCGCCGGCAGATCGGGCCGGCCCGCGGGCCCGCCCTGCACGTGCGCGTGCACGATCTTCCACAGGCGCTTCATGAAGCGGAAGGCGCCCTCCACGCCCTCGTCCGACCATTCGAGCGTGTGTTCGGGCGGCGCGGCGAACATCATGAAAAGCCGCGCCGTGTCCGCGCCATAGCGATCGACGAGCGCCTGCGGATCGACGCCGTTCCTGCGCGACTTCGACATCGTGCCGATGCCGCCGTATTCGACCGGTGCGCCGTCGGAGTTCAGGACGCCCGTCCTGCGTTCGCCATCGGCCTTTGCCGTGATCTCCGCAGGGTTGTAATAGGCGATGCGTCCCGACGCCGGCTTCCGGAACCAGATCTCGTTCAGCACCATGCCCTGCGTCAGCAGCCGCTGGAACGGCTCGTCGAGCCGCGTCAGTCCGCAGTCGCGCATCACGCGCGTCCAGAAGCGCGAGTACAGCAGGTGCAGGATCGCGTGCTCGATGCCGCCGATGTACTGGTCCACCGGCAGCCAGTAGGCCGCGCGCTCGTCCACCATCGCGCGCTCGTTGCCGGCGCTCGCGAAGCGGAAGAAATACCAGGACGAGTCCACGAAAGTGTCCATCGTGTCGGTTTCGCGCCGCGCGGCGGCGCCGCATTGCGGGCAGCGACATTCGTAGAACGCCGGATGCTTTGCGAGCGGATTGCCCGAGCCGTCCGGCACCAGGTCCTCCGGCAGGCGCACCGGCAGTTGCTCATCCGGCACCGGTACCGCGCCGCAGGCCGGGCAATGGATGATCGGGATCGGACAACCCCAGTAGCGCTGGCGCGAAATGCCCCAGTCGCGCAGCCGCCAGACCACCTGCTTGCGGCCGAGGCCCTTCGCCTCGAGATCGCGGGCGATCGCATCAGTCGCCGCCGCGTAGTCGAGCCCATCGTAGGCGCCCGAGTTCACGCAGCGGCCATAGTCGGCGTACCAGTCCTGCCAGGCCGCCGTCGAATACGGTTGGCCCTGCACGTCGATGACGGGCAGGATCGCGAGGTCGTACTTCTTCGCGAATGCGAAATCTCGTTCGTCGTGGCCCGGCACGCCCATCACGGCGCCCTCGCCGTAGGCCATCAGGACGTAATTGCCGACCCAGACCGGCACCTCGGCGCCGGTCAGCGGATGGCGCACGCTGAGTCCGGTCGCGATGCCCTTCTTGTCCATGGTCGCGAGGTCGGCCTCCATCACGCTGCCGCGCCGGCACTCATCGACGAAGGCGCGGACGCTTGCGTCGCGCGAGGCCGCCAGCTCCGCGAGCGGATGCAGGGCGGCGACCGCGACGAAAGTCACGCCCATGATCGTGTCGGCGCGCGTCGTGAAGACCTTCAGCTCGCCGCGGGTGCCGCCAGTCTCGTACGGGAACGACAGGTTGACGCCCTCGCTCTTCCCGATCCAGTTTGCCTGCATCGCGCGCACGCGTTCGGGCCAGTCCGGCAGGCGGTCGAGCGCCGCGAGCAGTTCTTCCGAGTACTGCGTGATGCGCAGGTAGTACATCGGGATCTCGCGCTTCTCGATGAGCGCGCCGGTGCGCCAGCCGCGGCCGTCGATCACCTGCTCGTTCGCGAGCACGGTCTGGTCCACCGGGTCCCAGTTGACGACGCCGGTCTTCTGGTAGGCGATGCCGCGCTCGAGCATGCGCAGGAACAGCCACTGGTTCCACTTGTAATAGTCGGCATCGCAGGTCGCGAGTTCGCGCGACCAGTCGATGCCGAAGCCGAGCGACTGCAGCTGGCGCTTCATGTGCGCGATGTTGTCGCGCGTCCATCTGGCGGGCGCGACGCCGTTCTCGATCGCCGCGTTCTCGGCCGGCAGGCCGAAGGCATCCCAGCCCATCGGCTGCAGCACGTTGCAGCCCTGCATGCGCATGTAGCGCGCGAGCACGTCGCCGATCGTGTAATTGCGCACGTGGCCCATGTGCAGGTGCCCGCTCGGGTACGGGAACATGCACAGGCAGTAGTACTTCGGCCGCGCGGCGTCCTCGCGCGCGACGAACGTGCCGGCGGCTTCCCACGCGCGCTGGGCGGCGCTCTCCACTTCCGCGGGTTCGTATCTGTCTTGTATGGTCATGTGCAGTTGAACCGGGAAGGATACCTTAGGGCGCGGTCCGGGACGATGTTCCGAG
>JBBEAB010000055.1:0-3541 GCA_040899645.1 Steroidobacteraceae bacterium | reverse complement strand
GTTTTCATCGCGCGCGGCAGGGGCCGACGCCGCCGCGGCAGCCGGGCTGGCCTGCGCCGGACCTGCAGCCGGCGCGACAGAGGGCATCGAGATCTGCAGCGCCTGCGGCGGCACCTGCGCACCCGGCGTGAACCGGGCGATGCGCACCGATTCCTCGCCCTCGGAGATCTCGAGCTCCGCGAGCCCGGACTCTTCGAGCAACTCGATCAGTTTTTTTATCTTGCGGATATCCATCAGTTCCCCCCGGACGGACGATCGATGCGGTCGAGCGCAGCGGCGAGCGCGAATTCATAGCCCAGCGCCCCGAGGCCGACGATGCTGCCCACCGCGATATCTGAAAAGTAGGACTGCCGACGGAACGGCTCCCGGGCGTGCATGTTGGACAGGTGCACTTCGATGAACGGCGCCGCGACCGCGAGCAGCGCGTCGCGCAGCGCAATGCTCGTATGGGTGAAGGCGCCCGGATTCAGGATCACGAAGGCGACCGGGGCCGTAGCCAGCGCCTGCACGCGATCCACCAGTTCATGCTCGGCGTTGCTCTGAAAAGTCTCAAGCGTGGCGCCGCGCTTCGCAGCCTGAGCTTTCAGCCGTTCCTCGATCGCTGCGAGGGTGTCCGAGCCATACATGCCGGGTTCGCGCTGGCCCAGCAGATTGAGGTTGGGCCCGTTGATGAGCAAAATGCGGTGCATGGTCGCCGCATTGAACCGGACAAGTGCCGATTTGTCCAGATTGAGCGCGGATATTGGGCCGATCTGCGTCGAAATGACGCCAAACTAGTCGATCTGCGCCAGGCCTTCGGTAATCCGGCTACGGGCCGCCCCCAAATCGATCTCCCGAGCATCGACCGCCTGGACCGTCGACAGGATGAGGTCTGCCTGCGGACGGTGCAATTCACCCACATGGACCGTGACGATGCGGCCTTGCTGGTCAGTAAAGACCGTGAAGGGCAGGCCGATCGATTCCATACCGAAGGCGCGCGCCGCGTCCATGCCGTCCTGCTCGCCGATCAGCACCGTGTATTCGATCGGCACCTGCTGAAGGTAGGCCAGCACATCTTCGCGGAAATCGATGGCGATGCCGATGAGCTCGAACTGCTCATATGCGGCGTCCCGGGCGAGCGCGTTCAGCATCGGGATCTCGCGCCGGCAGGGCGCGCACCAGGTCGCCCAGAAATTGATGATGAGCGGCTGACCATCCCACTCGGACAAGGCGCGCACGCGGCCGTCTCGATCCGCGAGGCGGATATCGGGGCGTCGTTCGGGAATGACGACCGGCGCCGCCTGCGGCGGAGGCAGGGGTTGCGGGGCCAGATACGCGCGGCTGATGAAGTAGGCGGCGAATCCGGCAATGAGCACAGCTGCGGCGGCGAGGGCGAAGCGCGGCGGCCGGCGCATCATCCGCATTCGCTCGCAAACCGGACCAGGTGCGCCCGGAAGTCTTCCGCTGCGACAAAGCCGACCAGCCGGAAGGCGCGGCACTCACGGCCGTGCGTGCCGAAGAAAGCCGTCGTCGGGGGACCGTAGACGCCGAATCGGCGGAGCAGTGCCTGATCCGCCTCGTTGTTGGCCGTGACATCCGCTTTCAGCAGCACGTAGCCGGCCAGGTCCTGTTGCACGTCCGGCACGGCGAAGGTGTATTTCTCCATTTCCTTGCAGGACACGCACCAGTCGGCATAGAAGTCGAGCATCGCCGGCTGGCCCGCGGCCTGGGCGGCGGCCAGTTCGCGATCGAGTTCTTCGATGGTGGCGACCTTGCGGAAGGGCAGGGCCTCGGCGCTCATCGCCGGCGCGCCGCCCGAGAACCCGGGCAGCGCGGCGCCACGCAGCGGCTGGAATGGGTCATGGCCGCCGGCGGCTGCGCCAATCAACATGATGATGCCCCAGACGATGACCGCGAGTCCGGTGCCGCGCGCGAGGAGCCGGAATGCCTCGCTGCCGGCCTGCGTGCGGCCGAAGCCGCCGAAGTAGTAGCCGCCGACGATCACGAGCAGCGCCCACAGCGCGAGCGTCAGTGAGCCCGGCAGGATGCGTTCGAGCATCCAGACGGCGACCCCCAGGAACAACACACCGAACAGCGTCTTGATGGCCGTCATCCACGGGCCCGCATGCGGCAGGAAGCGCCCGCCGGCCACGCCGACCAGCAGCAAGGGTGAGCCCATGCCGATCGCCATCGCGAACAGCGCCAGGGCACCGCGCACGACGTCACCCGTCTGCCCGATCACCGCGAGCGCCGCGACCATCGGCGGCGCGACGCAGGCGGTCACCACGAGCGCCGACAGGGCGCCCATGATCGCCGTACCGACCAGGCTGCCGGATTTCTGGCGCCCGGAAGCTGTCGCCAGCCGCGTCTCGAGCGCCGCCGGGATCTTGAGGTCGAACAGCCCGAACATCGCGAGCGCCAACGCGACGAACAGGCCGGCGAACAGGATGATGATCCAGGGCTGCTGGAAGAAAGCCTGCGCCTGCTGGCCTGCTGCGGCAAACGCCGCGCCGGCAATCGTATAAGTCAGCGCCATGCCAAGCACGTAGACGACCGACAGCAGGAAGGAACGTTGTGGCGTCGCCGCCGCGCCTTGTCCCGCGATGATGCCGGACAGGATCGGGATCATCGGCAGCACGCAGGGCGTGAACGCGAGCAGCAGGCCGAAGCCGAAGAATGTCGCCATCACGACCAGCAGGCTGCGGTTGGCGATCAGGTTCGCGAGGCGGTCCTGCTCGGCGACCATCGGCGTCGCGGCGGAGCGCGACGGGGTGCCGGGCGGCGGCAGTTCGATCGTGACGGTCTTGGTCAGCGGCGGGTAGCAGAGGCCGGCATCTGCGCAGCCCTGGTAGCTGACCGCAATCTCGAGCGTCGCGGCGTCGGCCTGGCGGGTGAGCGCAACCGTTGCGCTCAGGGCGTCGTAGTAGACCTCGACATCGCCAAAGAACTCGTCGGTCTTTTTCTTGCCGTCCGGCATGGCGACGTCGCCAAGCGCGAATCCGGGCGTCGATGTCCTGGCCGAGATCCGGTGTCGATAGAGGTAGTAGCCGGGCTCGATGCGCCAATCGAGGGCAATCTGTTCGCCACCGTCCGCGGATGCGGTGAAGACGAAGGCCTCGTCGACCGGCAGGAACTGGTCCTGGTTGGAGGTCGGTCCGAGCAGCCCCTGGGCGCTGGCGCCAGCCGACACCGCCACGGCCAGTGCGCAGAGATAGGTCCTGAATCGGGTCATTCCGGAGGATCCTGATGAGTGCATTTCAAGCAATGCGGGCGAGAGGTTAGCGGCCTGTCGCGCGCTTGTCTCGACGGCCTGCCCGCTTTCGTCAATCGGGGCCCCCGGCAGGGGCCAGGTTGCGACGCCAAGCCATTGTTTTTACACGAATTGCAGAATGTGGTCGCCGCAGGCCAGACAGCGCTTGAATTTGGGGTCGCGATCCCTATGATTAGCACCCGACCGGGGAGAGTGCTAACAGCCCAGGCTGAGCATCCCGGCCCCATTACCAGCGATTTTCCAAGGAGTGTTGAACCATGAAGATCCGTCCGCTTCATGATCGTGTGATCG
>JBBEAB010000054.1:1702-3621 GCA_040899645.1 Steroidobacteraceae bacterium | reverse complement strand
TGTGGTTCGCGCACAAGGCGGTGCACCCCGATGCGGAGCAGGCGGCCGACGGCACCTTCAGGATGGACGGCTACGTACCCGCGGAACGCCACAAGGACCTCTACCGCGGCTGTGTGTTTCCGAAGAAGCCCAACATGGTGGGCGTCGAGGTCATCCTCAGGAACAAGCCGGCCTGGGCCGAGGCGGTCGAGTTGCGCAAGCTGCCGCAGTCCCGGGAGCTGCACGACGCCATCCATTCCGGCAAGCAGGAGGAGATTCGCCTGCGCGCCTGCATGATGGCTGCCGTCGACGAGGGTGTCGGCATGATCTTCCAGGCGCTCGAGGAGACCGGAGAGCTCGACAACACGGTGATCCTGTTCCTCGGCGACAACGGCTATTTCTTCGGCGAGCACGGCATCGGGCCGGAGCGCCGCTTCGCCTACGAGGAGGGCATACGCTCCCCGTTGACGGTGCGCTGGCCGAAGGCGATCAAGGCCGGTTCGCGCATCAAGGATCTGGTGATCCTGCAGGATCTCGCGCCGACGCTGATCGAGATCGCCGGCGGCAAGCCGGGCGCGCACATCCAGGGCCGCTCCCTGATGCCGCTCATCCGGGGCAAGCGCGCGGGCTGGCGCAAGTCGGTGCTCTCCGAGTACTGGGCCGAGAACGCCTATCCGTGGCTGATCGGCATGACCTACAAGGCCGTGCGTACCGAGCGCTACAAGTACATCCGCTGGGTGAACCGCAGCCGCAACGGCGAGCTCGACGAGCTCTACGACCTCGAGAAGGATCCGTACGAGATCACCAACGTGGTCAAGCGCCCGGCCTATCGCGCCGTGCGCGACAAGTTGCAGCGCGAGCTGAGGCGGCTCGCAGTCGAGGCGATGGGTTTATGAGCGTCGGGTTCATCGCGTCCGTGGATCCGAGCTTGCTCCCCACAGGGCCGATCGAAGGCCCCGCCGCGTGGTACGGATCCGACCTCGCCGGACAAACCGGCTGGATTTTCCAGCTCGACGACACCGACCGGGCGGAAATCGACGGCGCCATCCGGGCGTTCTCGGCCTCCGGTGTGCAGCTGTCGGAGATCACCCCCGGCAGCTTTGCCTTGCCCGGGCTTGCGCCGCGCCTGAAGGCGGTCCTGGGCGAGCTGCTGGACGGACGGGGATTCGTGCTGGTGCGCGGCTTCGAGGTCGAGCGCTACACTCGGGCGGAAGCCGCCATCGCATACATGGGTATCGGGTCGTATTTCGGCCGGCCCCGGTCGCAAAACGCCAAAGGGCACCTGCTGGGTCATGTCAGGGATCTCGGATACAGCGTGGCCGACCCGGGCGTGCGCTACTACCAGACGAGCCGCAAGCTCGACTATCACACGGACTCGGTCGACATCGTCGGCCTGCTTTGCCTCAAGACGGCCAAGGCCGGCGGGGAAAGCTTCATCGCCTCGTCGACGACCTGCTACAACGAGTTCCACAAGCGCCGGCCGGACCTGCTGCCGAGGCTGTTCGATGCTTTTCCGACGGACCGTCGCGGCGAGATCCCGGAGGGCATGCAGCCGTGGTTCGACATCCCTGTTTTCCATTGGCATGAAGGCAGGCTCTCGGCGTCCTTCACGGGCGAATACATCGAATCCGCGCAGCATCGCTTTCCGGAGGCGCGGCGGCTGACGAGCGCCCACCAGGAGGCGCTTGAGCTGCTTTCCGAGCTCGTGAACGACCCGCGCATCCGCCTGGCGATGACCTTCGATCCGGGCGACATGCAGTTCCTGCACAACCACCAGATCTTCCACGCGCGCACCGACTTCGAGAACTGGCCGGAGCCGGAGCGCCACCGCCATCTGCTTCGACTGTGGCTTTGCCCCGCCAACGGGCGTCCGTTGCCGAAGGTGTTCGAGCCGCGCTACGGCAGCGTGACCCCCGGCGATCGCGGCGGCATCGTCGTCA
>JBBEAB010000054.1:0-1602 GCA_040899645.1 Steroidobacteraceae bacterium | reverse complement strand
GCGGCCGTGGCGGTGCCGCGATTCCTCGACCTGAGCGATGACGCGCTCGCGGCTTCGCGCGCCGGCGTGACGGGGGGGCTGAACTCGGCGGTCCAGATCGTCCGTTCGCGATGGCTCGCGCAGGGCGGCACCGGCACGGTGACGCCGGCCGGCGGCACGCCGATCACCATGAACGCCGCCGGCTTTCCCGACGTCGGCGTGACCTACAACAGCGCCGCGACCTGCGCCACGCTGGTGGGCAGCCTGCTGGGCGGTGCGCCGCCGAGCTCCGCCGCCGACTGCACCGGCGTCACCGTTCCGTTGCGCGTGAGCTTCTCCGGCGGCGCCTGCCGCGTGCACACCTGCCCCAAGGACTTCGCCACGCCGATCGCGCTGTCCGCCACCAGTGCGCAGTAGCCGGCGCCCGCCCGCGCAGCGCGGGTTCACCCTGGCGGAGCTGGTGATGACCATCGTGATCATCGGCATCCTGGCCGCGCTCGTGGCGCCGCGCATGCTGTCCTCCAGGGGCTTCGCCTCTCGCGGCTTCTACGACGAGGCGCAGTCGGTGGTGCGCTACGCGCAGAAGACCGCGATCGCCTGGCGCCGTCCCGTCTTCGTGTGCGTCTCGGCCGCCGAGATCAGCGCGATTTCGAACAACGACTGCAACGCGCCGGCCTTCATCGTCCATCCCGCCACGGGCGGCGAGCTGCGCTCGCTCGCGCCGGACGGCGTCACGCTGGCGCCCGTGGGCAGCTTCCAGTTCGACGGGCTGGGTCGCCCGAGCGCGGCCGCGACCATCGTCCTCAACAGCACCATCGCCGACGATCCCGCGCGGCAGATCCTGGTCGCCTCCGAGACCGGGTATGTCTCGCGCTGAGCGCGGCGCGACGCTCGTAGAGCTGATCGTTTTCATCGTCGTGGTCGGCACGGCCGTCATGGGCGTTCTGACCGTGCTCGACCTCTCGACGCGCTCGAGCGCCGACCCGATGATCCGCAAGCAGGCCCTGGCGATCGCCGAGGCGCTGCTCGAGGAGGCGCAGCTCCAGCCCTTCACCCATTGCGACCCCGATGACCCCAACGCGGCGAGCGCGCTGAGCGCGGCCGACTGCACCGGCGGCGCCGGGGGCGCGAACGACGAGAGCCGGCTGCCGCTCGGGCCGGAAGCGGGGGAAACGCGCGCGAGCGCCACCACGCCGTACGACAACGTCAGCGACTACAACGGCCTGGTGGTCGGCCCGGGCATCACCGACCTCACCGGCGCCGCCATCGCCGGACTGAACGCCTACACCGCGAGCGTCACCGTCGCCAACCAGGCGCTCGGGGTGGTGCCGGCCGCGGATTCGCTCCTCATCACCGTGACGGTCACCGGCCCCGGCGACACGACTGTGGTGCTGCACGGTTATCGCGTCCGCTATGCGCCAAATGCATTGCCATAAACAATTGAAACAATGCGGCGTCACGCTGATCGAGCTGATCATCGTGATCACCATCACCGCCATCGTTGCCGTGGGCGTCTCGGTCTTCATCAGCCGGCCGATCGAGGGCTACGTCGATGCGGCGCGCCGCGCCGAGCTGACCGACATCGCCGACACGGCGCTGCGGCGCATGACGCGCGACCTGCGC
>JBBEAB010000053.1:0-24861 GCA_040899645.1 Steroidobacteraceae bacterium | reverse complement strand
GGGCGGCGCGCGAGCGAATGTCCGATCTTCTGAGCGAGCAAGCCGCCCGGCCGACTGCACCGCAACGAGGCGAGAATTTTCTGGAGAAACGTGTGGATCGCATCTTCCTGACCGCGCTCGCCGCCGAAGCCATCATCGGCATCTACGACTGGGAACGTGAAGTCCGCCAGCGCATCGAGATCGACCTCGAGATGTGGGTGGATCTCTCGGCCGCCGCGCAGAGCGATGCGATCGAGGACACGCTGAACTACAAGTCGGTCGCCAAGCGCGTCCTCGCGTTCGTGCAGGACAGCCGCTTCCGGCTGGTGGAGGGGCTGGCTGGTGAGATTGCGCGCATCGTGCTCGCAGAATTTCCGGTCGAGCGCGTGCGCGTGACCGTGCACAAGCCGGGCGCGATACGCGATTCCCGCGACGTCGGCGTGATCATCGAGCGCGGCCGCGATGCCTGAGGCCTATGTCGCGGCCGGCAGCAACGTCCGGCCGCGCGCGAGCCTCGGTCGTGCGCTCGCCACGCTCGCCGCGGATTTCCCCGGACTGCAGGCCTCGCGCGCGTATTCGAATGCCGCGGCCGGATTCGACGGCGACCCATTCATCAACCTCGTGCTGCGATTCCGGAGCCAGTTGCCGCTCGCGGCGCTGCTCGAGCGGCTGAAAACCGTCGAGCGCGAAGGCGGGCGTGCGCCCGGCGCGCCGAAATGGGGACCTCGCACGCTCGACCTCGACCTGCTGCTGTATGGCGAGGAGGTCGGTCGTTTTCCTGGCGCGACGCTGCCGCATCCCGATATTGCGACCCGCGCCTGGGTGCTGGGGCCGCTCGCCGAGCTGGCGCCCGGGGTGATGCACCCGGTGCTCGGTGAGACCTTTTCGGCACTGTGGCGACGCTTCGACCAGCGCGCCCACCCGCTGACGCCGGTGTCGCTCGAAGGCGTGGACTCATGAAGGCGTCAGCGTTCCTCGCTGCCGACCAGGCGGCCGCCATCGACCGCCAGCAGCTGCCCGGTCACGTAGGGCGCATCGGCGGCGAAATAGAGCGCCGCTTTCGCGACGTCCGCCGGCGTGCCCATGCGCTTCAGCGCCGTGCGAGCGACGATGCGGCGCCGCAACTCCTCGTCGGTCGAATTCTCGGGCCACAGCACGGGCCCGGGCGCGATCGCGTTGACGCGGATGTCGGGCCCGAGTTCGCGTGCGAGCGATTGCGTCAGCATCACGAGCGCCGCCTTGGCGGCGCTGTACACCGCGTGCCGGCCGAGCGGCCGCAGCCCGTGGATGTCGGCAATGTTGAGGATCAGTCCCTGGCGGCGGCGCAGTTCCGGCACGGCCGCCTGCGACAGGAACAGCGGCGCGCGGAAGTTCGAACCGACCAGGTCGTCGAATTGCGCAGCGGTGATTGTCCCGACCGGCGTCGGATAAAAAGTGGACGCATTGTTGATCAGCACGTCGAGCGCGCCGAAAGTGCCGACCACCGATGCCGGCAAGGCATCGACCGCCGAGAGATCGGCGAGATTCGCTTCGAACGCGGCTGCGGAGCCCGGGCGCTCGCGGTTCATCCCGGCAACCAACGCCGCCGCGTCCGACGCCGAGTTCCGGTAGTGCACCGCAACCCGGGCGCCCCGCGCATGGAACGCCTGCGCGATGGCGGCGCCGATGCGGCGCGCGGCGCCGGTGACCAGCACGACCTTGTCTTTCAACGGCGCTTCGTGGGCTGCGGACATGGTTGCGAGCTTGCGGCGGCGACCGGGTGGCGACGATACCACGGCTTGCGGGCGGGGCGATGCTGAGCCCGGGCGGCACGGCACCGTTGACCACGGAGGAAGCCGTGCATGGCGAGGCAGTCGCGGCGCGGTTGCACGCGATCATCGCAGAAGCAGGCGGGTGGATCCCGTTCTCGCAGTTCATGCAGTTCGTGCTGTACGAACCGGGGCTCGGTTATTATGCAACCGGCCGCGTCGACTTCGGGGCGCATGGGGACTTCGTGACGGCGCCGGAACTGTCGCCGCTGTTCGCGCGCTGCCTGGCGCGGCAATTCGCGGAAATCCTGGAGCACACGGGTAGTGGCGACATCGTCGAGTACGGCGCCGGCAGCGGGCGCATGGCGCTCGACCTGCTGGCGGCGCTCGAAATGCAGGGCGCGCTGCCGGAACGTTATCGCATCGTCGAGGTGAGCGCGGCGCTGCGCGCGCGGCAGCAGGCGCTGCTGGCGAATGCCCCCGCGCTTGCGGCGCGCGTGGAGTGGACCGAGCTGCCGCCCGTTGCCGCGTGGCAGGGCGTCGCGATCGCGAACGAGGTCGCGGATGCGCTGCCGGTCGACCGCTTCCGGATCGCGGGCGACGGCTGCGTGGCGCTCGGCATCGTGATTGCGGGACAGGCCTTCTGCTTCGAGGCGCGGCCGGCCGAGCCGGCGCTGGCCGCCGCCGTCGCAGAACTCAGGCGGCGCTTGCCGCAGCCGCTGCCCGACGGTTTCGTATCTGAATGGTGCCCGTCGCTGCCGGCCTGGGTCGCGGCGGCGGGTCGCGCACTCGAACGCGGCGTGTTCCTGGTCGCCGACTACGGCCTGCCGCGCAATCATTATTATCATCCGTCCCGGGACGGCGGCACGCTTGCGGGCTTTCACCGTCACCGTCACGCGGAAAACCTGCTGACGCGCACCGGCCTGCAGGACCTGACCGCATGGGTGGATTTCTCCGCGCTGGCCGATGCGGCCATGGCCGCGGGATTCACCATCGCCGGATTTGCGACGCAGGCGCATGCACTCGGCGCGCTCGGCGTCGATCGCGAGCTCGCGGACCTGCAGCAGGGCGCCGACGAACAGACCCGCTACCGGCTCACGCAGTCCGCTCAGACCCTGATGCTGCCGGGCGAGATGGGCGAGCGCTTCAAGCTGATGGCGCTCAGCCGCGGCGTGGCCGGACCGCTCGCCGCGTTTCAGTTCCGGGACTTCTCGTCGAGCCTGTAGACTGCCGCCGATGGATTCCATGCAGGCCATCGTGCTGGCGATCGTCCAGGGACTGTCCGAGTTCCTGCCGATTTCCAGTTCCGGCCACCTGATCCTGGTCCCGCATTTCCTCGGCTGGAGCGACCAGGGGCTCGCCTTCGATGTCGCCGTGCACGTCGGCACGCTGTTCGCGGTCGTCGCGTACTTCCGCGTGCAGCTCTTTGCAATGGCGCGCGCCTGGTTCGGCTCGTTTGCGGGAAGCGGCATGACGCCCGATGCGCGGCTCGCGTGGTGCATTGTCATCGGCACGATCCCGGTCGGCATCGTCGGGCTGCTGTTCAGCGACCTGATCGAGCAGATGCTGCGCAATCCGTTGTTCGTCGCCTGCATGCTCTCGTTCTTCGGCCTTTTGATGTGGCTCGCCGACCGCCTCGGCCGGCAGCAGCGCGACGAATACACGGTCGGCTGGCGCGATGCGCTCCTGATCGGCGCCGCGCAGGCGCTTGCATTGATGCCCGGCACCTCACGCTCCGGCGTGACGATGACGATGGCGCGCGCGCTCGGTCTCACCCGCGAGGCTGCCGCGCGGTTTTCCTTCCTGCTCGCCGTGCCCGGCATCGCGATGGCGGGCGGGTATGAGGGTCTGCAGTTGATCGGCGCGCCGGCGGGCACGGTCGACTGGTCGATGATGAGCCTGGGCGTCGTCGTGTCGGCGATCACCGGCTACTTCTGCATCCACTGGCTGCTGAAGGTGATCAACCGCATCGGGCTCGCACCGTTTGCGTTCTACCGGTTCGCGCTCGCCGCGCTGATCGTGGTCGTCTTCGCCTGATCAGGCGACCGCGCGCAGCGCCGCGAGGCGCCGCCGCCGCAGCTGCTTGCCGATCTCTTCTCCCGACAGGCCTTCGCGATCCGCGGCGGTGAGCGTGACGGCCGCGGCCTTCTGCTGCGCGGCGCGTAGTAGCTCC
This sequence comes from Steroidobacteraceae bacterium, assembly GCA_040899645.1. Taxonomy (GTDB): domain Bacteria; phylum Pseudomonadota; class Gammaproteobacteria; order Steroidobacterales; family Steroidobacteraceae; genus SCUD01. The sequence continues at coordinate 20,961 of JBBEAB010000053.1, read as the reverse complement.
GCCTGCGGATAGGGCCGCTGCCGCATGCCGCCGCGGCCGCGGTGATCGGCTTCAAAGGCGAGCAGCAGTTCGCGAAAGCGCTCGGGCCGCCGGAAGGCGTCGCAGGATTCCAGCAGTTTCAGCACGGTGCGCGGTCGCAACTCTTCGGCACGATGCGCGATCCCGTGCCAGCGCGCGGCCAGTTCCGCGAGCTCGCGGTAGTCGGTCGGCACGCGCAACCGCGCCGCCACTTCCTGCACCATCGTGACGCTGCGCTCCTCGTGGCCAATATGCCGTGGCCAGCTCGAACGCGGCGTGCGGCCCTTGCCGAGGTCATGCATCAACGCGGCGAAGCGGATTCGCGGCTCCGGGGTCAGGTCGGCCGCCGCCTGCAGCACGAGCTCCATGTGCAGGCCCGTGTCGATTTCCGGGTGCCATTTCTCCGGCTGCGGCACGCCATAGAGCGCATCGAGTTCCGGCAGGATTCGTGCAAGCGCGCCGCAGTCGTGCAGCAGTCGCAGCCAGGCCTCGGGTGCCGCCTCGCCGAGTGCGCGATCGGTTTCCTGCCAGACCCGTTCCGCCACGAGCGCATCCACTTCGCCGGCGGCGACCATCGCACGCATCCGCGCCTCGGTCTCCGGCGCGACGGTAAAGCCCATCGGGTGAAAGCGCGCGAGGAAGCGGGCGACCCGCAGGATGCGGACCGGATCCTCATTGAAGGCCTCGGACACGTGGCGCAGCACGCGCGCCTCGATGTCAGCCCGGCCGCCGCAGGGATCGATCAGCGTGCCGTCCGTGTCCTTCGCGATCGCATTGACCGTCAGGTCGCGGCGCCGGAGGTCCTCCTCGAGCGTGACGTCGGGCGAGAAACGCAGTTCGAAGCCGTGGTAGCCGCGCTCTACCTTGCGCTCGGTGCGGGCGAGTGCGTATTCCTCGCCGGTCTCGGGGTGCAGGAAGACCGGGAAGTCCTTGCCGACCTGGCGATAGCCCGCATCGAGCATGGCCTGCGGCGTCGCGCCGACCACGACCCAGTCGCGCTCGCCGGCCGGCCGGCCGAGCAGCTCATCGCGAACCGCGCCGCCGACCAGATAGACTTTCATCGCATCATGTTACGCGATTCCCTTGCGCCCCTGATCCGCCGCCTGCTGCCTGCGGCGTCCGTCCTTTGCCTGTCGGGTTGCTATTACGGGCATCTGGCCGCGGGGCAGCTCGAGATGAACCGGCGGCGCGAGCCGCTCGAGCAGGTGCTTGCGCGCGACGACATCGATGCGGCGTTGCGCGGCCAGCTCGAGTACGCCGTCCGGGCCCGGGACTTTGCGATGGCCGAACTCAGCCTGCCGGACAACGGCAGCTATCGCAGCTACGCAGACCTCGGCCGGCGCTACGCCACCTGGAACCTGTTCGCGGCACCCGAGTTCTCGGTGCAGCCCAAACGCTGGTGCTTTCCGGTTGCGGGCTGCGTGAGCTATCGCGGCTACTTCGACGAAGCGCGCGCGACGCGCGCCGCGGCGCGCCATGCACGGCAAGGCCAGGACGTATACGTCGGCCCTTCGATCGCCTATTCGACGCTCGGCCACCTGAAAGACCCGGTGCTGAACACGATGCTCGCCTACGGCGAGGTCGAGCTTGCCGCATTCATCTTTCATGAACTCGCCCACCAGGCTGTGTACGCGCCGAGCGACAGCGATTTCAACGAGGCCTTCGCCACCGTGATCGAAACCGAAGGGCTGCGCCGCTGGCTCGCCGCCGCCGACCGCGCGCCCGACCTCGACAAATTTCTCGCCGCCCGCCAGCGCCAGCAGGCCGCGGCCGAACAGATGGTGGCGAGCCGCGCCCGCCTCGCGGCGATCTTCGCGCGTGAAGCACCCGAAGAACAGAAGCGCGCGGAAAAGGCGGCTGAACTCGCCCGCTTGCGCGAATCGCTCGCCGCCGCTGGCCTCCCGCTCAACGGTGAACTCAACAACGCCCGCCTGACCGCCGTTGCGACGTACCAGCGCTGTGTTCCGGCGCTTGCCGCGGAATTGACGCGGCTCGGCAACGATCTGCCGGCCTTCTACGCCGCGATGAAGGTCATCGCCCGCGATTCGACCGCCCGCCTGAAACTCTGTCCGCGAACCTGAGCGAAACCCGGCGCGTCATCTCTCGCTCGCGACGGCGAGAACGCCGTCGGATCCCGCTCGCGGCGCGCTACGTCAGATACCTCGGCAGGATCGCCGTCAAGGGCTGCGGCTGGATCCCCAGCCGCGCAAGTCCGTTGACCGAGCAGACGCTGTCAACCAGCAGCGACCGGTAGTTGTCCGTCGAGAACGGCTTGCCCGGCACGAAGTCGCAGACCGCCGCCTGCATGCGTGAAACAAAATCCGGCAGGCCGATCACGGCGCGGCGCAGGCGCAGCCTGTCCCGGACCAGGCACACGATCTCGCGCAGCGTGAAGACCTCAGGTCCGCACAATTCATAGGTCTCGCCCGCGGTGGCGTCGTCCGCAAGCCCCCGGCGTAGCGCCTCGACCACGTCCTCGACCCACACTGGCGCGAAGCGCGCGTTCGGACGCGCGAGCGGCAGGGCGAGCGGCACCATGCCGAGCAGCTGCGCGAAGCGATTGATGAAATCGTCGCCGGCTCCGAAGATCACCGAGGGCCGGAAGATCGTGAAGCGCAGGTCCGGCCCTGATTCATCGCGGATGATGCGCTCGGCGCGGCCCTTGCTCTTCAGGTAATGGCTCGGGCCGTGATCGGCGTCGGCCCGCAGCGCGCTCATCTGCAGCAGGCGGTCGACGCGCTGCCGGCGGCACGCGTCTACCAGCTTCCGCGCGAGTTCGGTGTGCGCGCGCTCGAAGCCGCTACCCTTGCGGCCGCGCTCGTTGAGGATGCCGACCAGGTTGACGACGGCCTGCTGGCCGGCGCACAGCGCGTTGAGCTGCTCTGCATCGTGGATGTCGGCGGGAACCAGGCGCAGCGACGGGATCGGGAACAGGTGGCGTGCAGCCGCGGGATTGCGGGTCGGCACCGTGATCTGCCAGTCGTCCCGGGCGAGCGCGGACACAAGCCCGGTGCCGACGAACCCCGAGCCGCCCAGCACGCAGATCGATCGCAGCGCCATGGCCCGATTATACGGGCCACGGCGCACATCACGATCAGCGCAGTGGCAGCAACAGCACCTGGTTGCCGCGCCGCAGCTGGATCAGCATCGAGGCCTGGCCCTTGGCAGCTTCGCGCAGCTGGGCAATGCTGGCGACGCGACTGCGGTTGACCGTGATGATGCGGTCGTCGGCCAGCAGGCCGACCTGCGCGGCCGGGCTGCCGGGCTGCACGGCGCGCACGAGCACGCCGCCCGTGCTGTCTTCTGAGGCCTCGACCAGTTCGGCGCCCGCGAGCGCCGGGTGGATTGCGGAGGCGTCGGACAGCTGCGCCGGTTCGCGCAGCACCGCGTTGACCTTGCGCGGCTTGCCTTCGCGCAGCAGGCCGATGGCGACCGATTCGCCGACCTTCAGCATGCCGATGGTGTTGCGCAACTCCGCGTTGGTCTTGATCGCCTGGCCGCGCACCGACGTGATCACGTCGCCGACCTCGATGCCGGCACGCGCCGCGGCCGAACCCTCGGCAACCTGTGAAACCAGTGCGCCCTGGGCGTCGTCGGCGAGGCCGAGGCTCTTGCGGAACTCCGGCGTCAGCGACAGCGTCGTGACGCCGAGCTGGCCGCGGTTGACAGAGCCGGACGCGATCAGTTGCTCCATGATCGAACGCACCATGTTGGACGGGATCGCGAAGCCGATGCCGATGTTGCCGCCGCCCTGGCCCGACAGGATCACGGAATTGACGCCCACCAGCTCGCCGTCGAGGCTGACCAGCGCGCCGCCGGAATTGCCGGGATTGATCGCCGCGTCCGTCTGGATGAAATCCTCGAGGCCGTCGCGGCTGATGCCGGTGCGGCCGAGCGCGCTGACGATCCCGGATGTGACCGTGTGCTGCAGGCCGAAGGGATTGCCGATCGCGATCACGAAGTCGCCGACCTCCACTGCGGAGGAGTCCGCAAGGCCGATCTCGGCCGGGAGCCGGCCGTCCTTGACGCGCAATACCGCGACATCGGAGCGGTCGTCGGCGCCGACCACTTCGGCTTTCAGCTCGACGTCGTCCACCAGCGTGATCGTGATCTCGCTGGCGTTCTTGATGACGTGGGCATTGGTGACGATATAGCCGCCTTTCGCATCGACGATGACCCCGGAGCCGGCGCTCCTGAACTCGCGCGCGCGCGGCGCCGCGTCGGGCGGCACGCCGAAGAAGCGGCGGAAGCCCGGATCGTCGAAGAATGGGTTGCGCGGCGCGGCGACCGTGCCGCGCACGCCGATGTTGACCACCGCCGGTGCAACCCGCTTGATGACCGGCGCGAAGCTGGGCTGCGCCGGCATTTTCTGCGCGATGGCGGGTCCGGGTGCGGCGAGCGCCGCGCAGGCGGCGCAGGCCGCAAGGAATTTGCTCATGCGTGTCAACCTCGGTGGTGCGCGTTGTCTGACCGGGCCCCGGGAGCCAAGTTCCGGCTCGCGCGAATGGCTTGTTTTCCTGTGTGCGGGCGCTTCAGTGCACAAACTGTGCGTATTTTGTGCTTATTTTCTGCATACCAGATGTTGTGTTGCGCGGATTTGACCCCGGGAGTGCCCGGAGCCGGAGGGCTAGGCGGAAACAGCCTGAAGTGCTAGTCATAACATATTGATAATAAAAGGCATTTTACAGCGTCTTTTTTGCATAAGGAAATCCTTGACACCACCGGCCTTGCGGAAATAATTTCGTAACCCTGACACAAGATCTTGTGGTCGCCGGCAAAAGCGGGTGGGGCCGGCGGAGAAGAGTCAGGGAGCCAAGCGAAATCCTACGCAGGCGGCGCCGTGGTGCGCAGGCCCGGGTGAGATTTCTCCGGCAAAAGGCCAGGCAGCCGGTTTCTGGGGAGCGTTGCAGAGAAAATGAGCACAGCGGTCAGGATCGAGCGGAAGGACGTCGACCAGATTCCATTCCAGGAGGCGTCGCTCGACATCTGGGACCGCAAGTACCGGTTGACCGCCAAGGACGGCGCCCCGATCGACCAGTCGATGGACGACACTTGGCGTCGCGTCGCGACGACGCTCGCGGATGTCGAGAGCGAGCCGCTGCGTGAACAGTGGTTCGAGCGGTTCCTGTGGGCGCTGCGCAAGGGCGCGATTCCGGCCGGGCGCATCATGTCGAATGCGGGCGCGCTCGCGCACAAGCCCGCGACCTCCACGATCAATTGCACGGTCTCGGGCACGATCCGCGACTCGATGGATGACATCCTGAACAAGGTCCATGAGGCGGGCCTGACGCTGAAGGCCGGTTGCGGCATCGGCTACGAGTTCTCGACGCTGCGCCCGCGCGGCGCCTATGTCGCCGGCGCCGGCGCTCACACCTCGGGCCCGATGTCGTTCATGGATATCTACGACCGCATGTGCTTCACGGTCTCTTCGGCGGGCGGCCGCCGCGGCGCGCAGATGGGCACCTTCGACGTCGGCCATCCGGACGCGATCGACTTCATCCGCTCGAAGCGCGAAAACGGCCGGTTGCGGCAATTCAACCTGTCGCTGCTGGTGACCGACGAGTTCATCGAAGCGGTGCGCGCCGACCGCGAATGGAAGCTCGCCTTCCCGATGCCGGCCCGCGAATACGACCCGACCCAGCACGACCTGCACGACGCGCAGTCCTTCGTCTGGCGCGAATGGCCGGATGCCGAGGGCTATGTCGCGAACGAGGACGGCCTGGTGGCCTGCCGGATCTACAAGCTCATGCCCGCGCGGCGGCTGTGGGACGTCATCATGGCGTCGACCTACGATTTTGCCGAACCCGGCTTCGTACTGGTCGACCGCGTCAACGAGATGAACAACAACTGGTGGTGCGAGAACATCCGCGCGACCAATCCTTGCGGTGAGCAACCGCTGCCGCCCTATGGTTCTTGCCTGCTCGGCTCGGTGAACCTGACGCGCTTCGTGCGCCACCCGTTCACCGAGGAGGCGAGCTTCGACTGGGACGAGTACCGCGAGGTCGTGCGCGTGTTCACGCGCATGCTGGACAACGTGGTCGAGATCAACGGCCTGCCGCTCGGCCGCCAGCGCGACGAGATCGTGCGCAAGCGCCGTCACGGCATGGGCTTCCTCGGCCTCGGCTCGACCATCACGATGCTCGGCATGAAATATGGCGCGCCGGAATCGATCGCGTTCACCGACAACGTGTCGCGCGAGATGGCGATCGCCGGCTGGGAGGCGGGCCTCTTGCTCGCGCGCGAGAAGGGCCCCGCGCCGATCATGAACGAGGAGTTCACGGTCACGCGCGCAATGCTCAGGAAACGCCCGGAGATGGCGCGCGACGGCTGGAAGGTCGGCGATCGCGTGCCGGGCCGCATGCTGCATGCGCGCTACAGCCGCTACATGCGCCGGCTGGCCGAGGTCGCGCCGGAACTTGTCAAGGAACTCGAGACCGTCGGCAGCCGCTTCACGCACCATAGTTCGATTGCGCCGACCGGCACGATTTCGCTGTCGCTCGCGAACAACGCGTCGAATGGCATCGAGCCGTCATTTGCCCACCACTATTTCCGGAACGTGATCCGCGAAGGCAAGAAGTCGAAGGAGCGGGTGGACGTCTATTCCTTCGAACTGCTGGCTTACCGTGAACTGGTCAACCCGCGCGCGATGCCTGCGGCGGTGGCCAGTTCATCGGACAAACTGCCGGAGTACTTCGTGACGGCGGACAGCATCGGCCCGCGCGAGCACGTGGACATCCAGGCGGCGGCGCAGAAGTGGGTCGATTCGTCGATCTCCAAGACGGCGAACGTGCCGACGGACTTCAATTACGAGGAATTCAAGGACATCTACCTGTACGCCCACGAGAAGGGCCTCAAGGGCTGTACTACCTTCCGCTTCAACCCGGAGGCGCACCAGGGCGTGCTGGTCAAGGAGGACGACCTCAAGAACACGACCTACGTGTTCACGCTCGAGGACGGCAGCGAGGTCGAGGTGAAGGGCGACGAAGAGATCGAATACGACGGCGAGGTCCACACCGCCGCGAACCTGTTTGATGCGCTGAAGGAAGGCTATTACGGCCGCTTCTGAGCGCGCGCGAGGATGACATGAGCAGACACAAGCTGGACCAGAAGATCGTGAAATACCGGGTGCAGAAACCCGAGGCCGAAAAGCCCGCGCCGCTGACGCGCGAGGGCAAGGTCCGCAAGGACGGCAAGGTCGTGTGGATGCACGAGAAGCTCGAGCGCCCCGAGGTGCTGATCGGCTCGACCTACAAGATCAAGACGCCGGTGTCCGATCACGCGATGTACCTGACGATCAACGACATCATGCTGAACGAGGGCACCGAGCACGAACATCGCCGGCCCTTCGAGATCTTCATCAACTCGAAGAACCTCGATCATTTCCAGTGGATCGTCGCGCTGACCCGCATCATCTCGGCGGTGTTCAGGAAAGGCGGCGACGTCGCGTTCCTGACCGAGGAGCTGAAGGCCGTGTTCGATCCGCGCGGCGGCTACTGGCAGCCGGGCGGCAAGTTCATGCCGTCGATCGTCGCGGAGATCGGCTACGTGGTCGAGCGCCACCTGCAGACCATCGGCCTGATGCAGAAGCCGGGCATGGACGACACGCAACGGCTGCTGGTCGAGTCGAAGCGCAAGGAATGGGACCTGCGCAATCGCCAGCAGGATGCGTTTGCGCAGTCGAGCTACCCGGAAGGCGCACAACTGTGCGTCAAGTGCAATATCGCCGCGGTCGTGATGATGGACGGCTGCATGACCTGTCTCGCCTGCGGCGAGTCGAAGTGCGGCTGAGGGCGCGGCCCGATTTCAATCACGCGCCAGCCGGGTCCCCGCCCGGCGGCTCCCGACCAGGGAGCTGCGCGTGACCTCCCAGGCGGCCTTCGGGCCGCCTTTTTTGCGAAGAGGGGACGCATCCCTTTTTCGGATGTCATACCGCCCATGAAGCGCTTGCCGCGAAAAAGGGATGCGTCCCCTTTAATAAGGGATGCGTCCCCATTGATGCTGGCCCTGCTGCTCGCGGCCTGCGCAACCGAGCGCGCCTACGAAGGCCCGTCGTTGCCGCCGTCCGAGCGTGCCATCGTGCGCGCGGATCCGGCGGTCAGCGCCGGCCTGCCGGTGCAACTGCGCCTGCGCCAGGTCAACGGGCGCGACGTGTCGCTCCGTGTGAGCGCGGTCGAGCTGCCGCCCGGGACCCACGAGCTGCTGGTCGATTGTCGCGTCGCCGAGAGCGGCGCGGTGCGCCGTTTCGTGGTGCCGGTCGAGCTGGCAGCCGGCGCTGAATACCGCCTGGTTGGTGAGGCGACCAGCCGAAACTGTGAAGCGGTCCAGCTGATCCGACACTGAACGGGCATCGGCCACCCGCAGCGCTATAATCCCGCGCCAGATGAACCGCAAGCTGTTGATTCCGATGCTGCTGATGGCGCTTGGCGCGGCTTTCGCGCGCGCCGACTCCATTTCTGCCCCGAGTGGGCAGGGCGGCGCGTTGCGCCCCGCCGACCGCATCGTCGTGCACAAGGCGGCGCGCAGGATGGAGCTCTACCGCGCGGGCCAGGTGATCGCGAGCTACCGCGTGTCGCTCGGCCTCGTGCCCGATGGCCACAAGCAGCGCGAGGGCGATTTCCGTACGCCCGAGGGCAGTTACCGGCTCACGCGCCGCAACGCGCAGAGCGATTTCTTCCTGGCCGTGCAGGTCTCCTATCCGGAACCCACGGACATCGCGCTGGCGCGCCGGAATGGCTGGTCGCCCGGAGGCCTGATCATGGTGCACGGTCTGCCGAACGTGCCGAAGTATCCGCGCGATCGTTACCTCAACACCGACTGGACCGACGGCTGCATCGCGCTGTCTAATGAAGACATGCTCGATTTCTGGCTCCTGACGGGACAAGGCACGCCGATCGAGATCCGGCCTTGAACGACCAGCCGGGCCTCGATCTCTCGGCAGTCGTGCGGGCGCGGGTGTCGCCGAAGGGCGTGCTCGACAACCTGTCGCAGCAGGAAGTGGACAAGCTCCTCGACCGCGGCCAGGGCGGTCTCTATCCGCTGTTTCGCCGCTGCGCGCTCGCGGTGCTGAATGCCGGGACGCTGATCGACGATGCGCGCCTGATCTTCGAGGCCTACAAGGATTTCGAGCTGCGCATCATGCGCGAGCCCTGGGGCATCAAGCTCGAGATGCACCATGCACCCGCCAGCGCCTTTGTCGACGGCGACATGATCCGCGGCGTCAAGGAGCACCTGTTCGCGGTGCTGCGCGATATCGTCTACACGCACAACGAGATCGTCGCGCGCTTCGACCTCAACGACCCGGCGAGCGTGACCAACGCGATTTTCTGCATCCTGCGCAATGCCCGCGTGCTGGAGTACAAGGGCCGGCCGGACCTGGTGGTCTGCTGGGGCGGTCACTCGATCCCGCGCGAGGAATACGATTACACCAAGAAGGTCGGCTACGAGCTCGGCCTGCGCGGCTTCTCGGTCTGCACCGGCTGCGGGCCGGGCGCCATGAAGGGTCCGATGAAGGGCGCGACGATCGGCCATTCCAAGCAGCGCATCAAGGACGGCCGCTACATCGGCGTCACCGAGCCCGGCATCATCGCGGCCGAGCCGCCGAACCCGATCGTGAACCAGCTGGTGATCATGCCGGACATCGAGAAGCGCCTCGAGGCCTTTGTGCGCCTGTGCCACGGCATCATCGTGTTCCCGGGCGGCGCCGGCACGGCCGAGGAAATCCTCTACCTGCTCGGCATCCTGCTCGACCCGTCCAACGCCGGCCAGCAGCTGCCGCTCGTGTTCACCGGCCCGCGCGAGAGCGCCGGGTATTTCCGCCAGCTCGACCGTTTCATCGAGCTGACGCTCGGCCCCGAGGCGCAGCAGCGCTATCGCATCATCGTCGACGATCCGGCCGAGGTCGCGCGCGAGCTGCAGCGCGGCTTCGACCTGGTGCGCCGCTCGCGCCGCCGCGCCGGCGACGCCTACAACTTCAACTGGCTGCTGAAAATCCCGCCCGCGTTCCAGCAACCGTTCGAGGTCACCCACGATTCGATGGCCGGACTCGCACTGTCGATGGACCAGCCGGTGCACGCACGCGCCGCCAACCTGCGCCGCGCGTTTTCCGGCATCGTCGCCGGCAACGTCAAGGAGCAGGGCATCCGCCTGATCGAGGAGCGGGGCCCGTTCGACATCCATGCCGACCCGCAGATCGCGCGGCCGCTGGATGAGTTGCTGCGCGCGTTTGTCGCGCAGCGGCGCATGAAACTGGTGGGCGAATACCGCCCGAGCTACCGCATCGCCTGATCGCCCCGGGTCGCGGCCGCGACCTGTGATGCAGTTCCTGTTTCGCCCGCTTTGCCCCGCGTAACTTGCATGGCATGAAGCCTGCTCAGGTCTGCGCCCCGTGACCGACATCAAGGTGTCCACCGGCGAGAATCGCGCCGAACGCACCGGCTCGGAGCCGTTGCCGCGCCTGCCGCGGCGCGGCGCCGTGGTGAGCCGTCACGGCGCGATTTCGCGCGAGCTGACCAAGTACGCGAGCTACAAGACCTGGACCGAAAAGGTGCGCGGCGCCTTTGCCGCCGAGGCCGGCGATGCGCCGGGCACCCATGGCGCCGCCCCGTCGCGCCGCTCGACCGATCGCTGACCCGCCCATGGAACGCCTGGTGCAGCTGCTCGACGAGATCGAGGACCTGGTTTCCGTGCTCCGGCACCGGCTCGGCCTCTGGCCCGCCGCGCGGGGCGCCCCCCGCAACTGATCCCGCGCCGGCGACCGCCGGGCGCACTTGAATCGGACCGTTCGTGCCACCATTGGCGCTTCCCCGAAGGGAGCAGCCGATGGGCGATCACGCCACCGAGACCCGTGGATTCCAGGCCGAAGTCAGCCGGCTGCTGCGGCTCGTCATCCATTCGATGTACAGCCATCGCGAGATCTTCCTGCGCGAGCTGATTTCGAACGCCTCCGACGCCTGCGACCGGCTGCGGTTCGCCGCACTCGCCGACCCCGCGCTCGCCGCGGGCGGCCCCGGGCCTGAAATACGCATCGATTTCGACACCGCCGCGCGCACGCTGTCGGTGACCGACACCGGTATCGGCATGACGCGCGAGGAAGCGGCGGAACATCTCGGCACGATCGCGAAGTCCGGCACCGCGGAGTTCCTCGCGCAGCTGACCGGCGATGCGCAGAAGGACAGCCAGCTGATCGGCCAGTTCGGAGTCGGTTTCTATGCCGCCTTCATGGTCGCCGCGCGCGTCGAGGTGCGCTCGCGCCGCGCCGGCGCCCCGGCGCAGGCGGCGGTGTGCTGGAGCTCGACCGGCGACGGCGAGTTCACGCTCGAGACCATCGAGCGCGAGCAGCGCGGCACGACCGTGACCTTGCACCTCAAGGAGGAGGCCGCCGAGTTTGCGGACCCGTTCCGGCTGCGCGCGCTGATCCGCCGCTACTCCGACCACATTGCGTTTCCGGTCCTGCTGCGACCGGACGGCGGCAAGGGCGAGTACGACCGCGTCAACCAGGCGCAGGCGCTGTGGACCCGTCCGCGGCATGAACTGAGCGACGAGGATTACCACGCGTTCTACCGGCACGTATCGCACGATGCCGGGGCGCCGCTCGCCTGGAGCCACAACCAGGTCGAGGGCCGGCGCGAATACACGACGCTTCTGTACGTGCCGGCGACCGCACCCTTCGATCTCTACAACCGCGCCGCGCCGCGCGGGCTCAAGCTCTACGTGCGGCGCGTCTTCATCCTGGACGACGCCGAGCAGTTCCTGCCGCTGTACCTGCGCTTCATCAAGGGCGTCGTCGATGCCGCGGACCTGCCGCTCAACGTCTCGCGCGAGCTGCTGCAGCAGGACGCGGACGTGCAGGCGATCCGCAGCGCAATCGCGCGCCGCGTGCTGGAGATGCTGGCAAAGCTCGCCACAGAGGAGCCGGACAAGTACCGGAGCTTCTGGGCCGCATTCGGCAACGTGCTGAAGGAAGGCGTGATCGAGGACCCGGGCAACCGCGAGCGCATCCTGCCGCTCCTGCGCTTCGCCTCGACCGCGGGCGAGGGCCAGCTGCATTCGGCGGCGGATTACATCGCCCGCATGCCTGCGGGCCAGAAGAACATCTATTTTCTCGCGGCGGACCACGAGGCGACCGCGCGCGCCAGTCCGCAGCTCGAGGCACTGCGCGCCCGCGGCGTCGAGGTGCTGCTGTTCACCGACACGATCGATCCATGGCTGCTGTCGGCGCTCGATGAGATCGACGGTCATGCGCTGCGCGATGTCGGCAGCGGTGAGTTGTCGCTCGACGGCCTGCCGGCGCCGGCGGATGCCGCCGCGGCGCCCGCTGAGCTGCCCGACCTTTGCGCGCGTGTTGCCGCGAGCCTCGGCGAGCGGGTCGCCGGCGTGCGCACCAGCCGCCGGCTCCAGGAATCCGCTGCCTGCCAGGTGCGGGATGTGGCGGATCCGGGCCCGCAGCTGCGCCGCCTGATGGAGGCAGCCGGGCAGAAGCTGCCGGCCGCGAAGCCCTGGCTCGAACTCAACCCGGCGCATCCGCTGGTTGCGCGCCTCGGCGCGCTGCCGGACGGCGATGCCTTCAACTCGCTTGCGGCGATCGTCGCGGACCAGGCCGCGATCGCGGACGGCGTCGCGCCGCCGGACCCGGCCGCGTTCCTGCGGCGGCTGAACGACTGGTTGCTCGCCCGCCAATAGAAAGGGGACGCATCCCTTATTCCACCTGCGGGGAAAAAGGGTTGCGTCCCCTTTGACGCAAAACTATCGTTGCGGCATGGGCGGCAAGTCGAGCGATGCGGAGCTACGGGCGCGGCTGACGCCGGAGCAGTATCACGTGACCCAGGAACAAGGCACGTGTTCGATGATGGACCGCAGCCGGCCGGGCAGCGCTTCTGCATCAACTCGGCCGCACTCGATTTCAAGCCGGAGCCTGTGAAATGACCCGACTGTTCCACCGTTCATTGTTGGCCGGGTTGTGGCTCGGCCTGGCACTGCCAGCCATAGCACAGGAAACTGCCGTGACCGCCGCACCCATCGCCCCCGAAGCCGTGTTGCAGGTGACAGACCTGGTGCCCGGCATCGGCGACGCGGCGCTGCCAGGCATGATCCTGGTCGTGCACTACACCGGCTGGCTGCACGATGCGGCGGCGCCGGACCAGCGCGGCAAGCAGTTCGACAGTTCGCGCGAGCGCGGCCAGCCATTCTCTTTTCCGCTCGGCGCGGGCCGCGTGATCAAGGGCTGGGACCAGGGTGTGCCCGGCATGCGGGTCGGTGGCGTGCGCCGCCTCGTGATTCCACCGTCGCTCGCCTATGGCCAGCGCGACATCGGCAATGGCCTGATCCCGCCACATTCGACCCTGATGTTTGACGTCGAACTGCTGGCCGTCGAAACCATCACGCTGACACCCCAGACCGAATAGATCGCAAGAGGCCGAACATGAACCATTCCGCGCGCTCCATCGCGGCACTTGCCGCGCTCGCATTCGGCAGCAGCGCCTCTGCCGCCACCCTGATCCACGCCGGACGCCTGATCGACGGCGTGTCCGACCGACCGCGGGAACGTGTGACGGTGGTCGTCGAAGGCAATCGCATCCAGGCCATCGAGCCCGGGTTCCGGCCCGCCGCCGCGGGCGATCAGGTGGTCGATCTGTCGGGCGCAACCGTGATGCCTGGCCTGATGGACATGCATGTGCACCTGACCCAGGAACACAGCCGCCGTTCCGAGATCGACAGCGTCAAGAAAGGCGAGGCGGACCGTGCCTACGACTCGGTCGTGTATGCAGAGCGCACGCTGCTGGCGGGCTTCACGACCGTGCGCAACCTCGGTGACAGTTTCGGCGTGTCGATTGCGCTCAGGCGGGCGATCGCGGAGGGCAAGGTGACCGGTCCGCGCATATTCACGTCCGGCCGCTCGATCGGCACACGCGGCGGCCATGCCGATGCCAGCAATTCCTTCGGCCCCTTCCTGGGCAGCGACGACCCGCGCCTCAATACGGTGTGCAATGGCGCGGACAGCTGCCGCGAAGCGGTGCGCAAGCGTTACCAGGACGGCTCCGATTCGATCAAGATCACCGCGACCGGCGGGGTGCTGTCGATCGCGAAGTCCGGCACGGCGCCGCAGTTTACCGACGAGGAACTGGCCGCCGTCATTACGACCGCGCACGACTACGGCATGAAGGTCGCCGCCCATGCCCACGGTACCGAGGGCATGAAGCGTGCGGTGCGCGCCGGCATTGATTCGATCGAGCACGGCACCTTCATGGACGACGAGACGATGCAGCTGATGAAGAAGCAGGGCACGCATTACGTGCCGACCATCTCGGCGGGCCGCTGGGTCCACGAGAAGGCGCAGGATCCGGATTATTTCAATGCGCTGGTGCGCCCGAAGGCGCTCGAAATCGGGCCGGTGATCCAGTCGACCTTTGGCAAGGCCTACGCGGCCGGCGTGACGATCATGTTCGGCACCGATTGCGGCGTCTGCGAGCACGGCAGCAACGCGAAGGAATTCGGCTTCATGGTGGAGGCGGGCATGCCCGTCATGGCGGCCATCAAGTCGGCGACCATCGTCCCGGCGAAGTATCTCGGCATCGACGATCGCCTCGGCAGCATCGAGGCCGGCAAGCTTGCCGACATCATTGCCGTCCCCGGCGACCCTCTGGCTGATGTCCACGTCCTCGAACGTGTCTCGTTCGTGATGAAGGAAGGCGTCATCTACAAGCGCTGAGGCTGGCGGAGGTCAGGCAGCGGCAGGCGCGTTGCGGGCGGGGGGACCCATCCCTCGCTCGCTCAGAAGAACGGACATTCGCTCGCTCGGGAGGTCCCCCCGCCCGCTGCGCGCCGGGAACGGCATGACAACAGCACCCAGTATCGAGAAAGTCATCATTGACGGGCCGGCCGGCGCCATTGAAGCGCTGGTCGAGAAACCGCCGGACGCTCGACCTGGAAGCGTCGGCGTCTGTTGTCATCCGCACCCGCTGTACGGCGGTGCGATGCAGAACAAGGTGGTGCACACGCTAGCTCGGTGCGCGCAGGATCAGGGCGTCACGAGTGTGCGGTTCAACTTTCGTGGTGTCGGCGCGAGCGAGGGCGCTCACGACAATGCCGTCGGCGAGACCGACGATGCCGTTGCGGTCGCTGATTGGTGCCGGCGGGAGCTCGGCGCGTCACGCTTGTGGGCGATGGGTTTTTCGTTCGGTGCGTTCGTCGCATTCCGGCTGGCGACGCTGCGCGATGCCGAACTGCTGGTGACGGTCGCGCCGCCGGTGCAACGCTTCGATTTCACGCAGCACGCGGTGCCGCGCTGTCCCTGGCTCGTGGCGCAGGGCGACGCGGACGAACTCGTCAATCATGAGCTGGTGCGGGACTGGACCCGCGACCTGGAGCCCGCGCCGCGGGTCGAGATCCTGCCGGGAGCCGAGCATTTCTTCCACGGCCGGCTGACCGTGCTGCGCGGCCTCGTCGGCGTGTGGCTCGCCGCCCGGCTCGCCGAAAAATCCTGAAAAACCCCTGAAAAACGAACGGGGCGGACCTGGCCGCCCCGTCAGCTTCGCGAGCTTGAAAACGCGATGGCGGGCTCAGCCCACCATCTCGTTGAGGTTCTTGAGGGCGCGGATGCGCACCTTCTTCGAGGCCGGCTTGGCCTTGATCATCATCCTCTCGCCAGTGAAGGGATTCACGCCTTCGCGCGCCTTCGTGGCGGGCTTCCGCACGACGCGCATCTTGCACACACCGGGAAGCGTGAACACGCCGGCGCCCTTCAGCGCCTTCTTCATCTGGCCCGAAAGGGCGTCGAGCACCGCGCCGACCTGTTTCTTGCTCAGATCGGTCTGGCCCGCGACCGCCGATACGATTTGCGACTTCGTCGGAGCCGCGTTCTTCTTCGCCATTGAGATATCTCCTGTGGGTTTACCGGAGGCGGGGTGATCCCGCCTCGTCAATGTCGGCGCGCACGATACCACGGAAAATCCCGTTGCATAAGTGGGTCGACGACGATTTCGAGCGGTTTTTTACGGCATCGCGTGCAGCCGCGTCGATCACTCCAGATGAAACTCCCGCGTCAGTCGGGCGGTCATCTCGGGACTCTCGGTTGTTGCTCGCGCCCGAATCTCGATCGTGAGGGGTACGCGGTGGCGCACTTCGACCGTTGCCAGCCAGGTCGGGCCGCCGCTTTCGTCGTGACGCGTGAGCGCGAGCGCCTGACGGCCGCCAGTAAGCTGCACGGAGGTCGCTGACAGCGCGACCGGTGCGAGTCGTACGCCAGCGTCTGCATCCTGCGACATCAACGTGATCGTCAGTAGAGCTAGATTGCGTCTCTGCTCAATGCCGTAACTGCCCGCAATCTCTGAGGGCAGGTCGGGTGTCATGTTGAGGGCATAATGCATCCGGTGCTCGCCGGCGCTGACGAATCCGGGATCTGCATACGGCAGGGCAGGCGGTATCGGCGCCGGGCTGTCGCCGCAGGACGCGAGCAGCAGCAGCACAGAGGCACGGGCAGGCGACCAGCGGCGCAAGGCGGCGAACCTCAGCTCGACCCGGCGGCAAACACGGCGAGGGCGGCTGGCAACTGTTGCACGCCATCCACGGCCAGCAGCTTGTCGCGCGATTTATTGCCCTGCAATACACGCACCGCTGACTGCGGCACGCCGCACAGGTCGGCCATGAACCGGCGCAGCCTCGCATTGGCCGCATCTTCGACCGGGGCCGCTGCAATCCGGATCCTGAGCCGACCGGCCTGGACGCCGTGGACGCGGTCGGCACCCGCGCGCGGCTGGATCCGGACCAGGAGCCGCAGTCCGGTGGGTCCCTGCCGCCACCAGCGAGGCATCGTCAGATGATCAGCAGGCGCAGCGCCTGCAGGCCCACGATCGCGACCAGCGGCGACAGGTCGAGTCCGCCGACCGTGGGCAGCAGGCGCCGCACCGGGCCGAGCACCGGCTCGCACAGCGACGCGAGCAGGCTCGTCGCGGGGCTGCGGGCGCCCGGCGCAACGAAGGACAACAGGGCGTAAATGAAAATCAGCACCGTATAGAGCAGCAGGAACGTCGCGAGCAGCATCCGCAGCGCCAGGACCAGCAGGGGCAGGGCCGGCAGCACCGAGTCGTACGCGAGACGGTACGCGATCAACGTGGCGCCGATCTGGATGGCCAGCAGGGCGATGATCGAAGCCGAATCCACCCGTCCGACCGGCGGCAGGATGCGCCGCAGCGGCATGACCAGCCAGTTGGTCAGCGCCAGGATCGCCTGCGACAGCGGATTGCGGAAGTCGGCGCGGACCAGCGGCAGCAGGACCCTGAACAGGAAGCAGTAGACCGCGAAGCTCAGCACCGAATTGACGAGGAAATGGAGGGCCGCCATTCGTCAATTCTAGTGCGGTGGCCCGCGGTCGGCGCAATAATGCGTGCGGCGGTTTCAAGAAGGAGTGCCACGCGATGAAACTCGACGTCAATGGCCGCGAACTTGAAACGGATGCGACGCCAGACACGCCGCTGCTCTGGGTGCTGCGCGATCACCTGGGCATGACGGGCACCAAGTTCGGCTGCGGCATGGCACTCTGCGGCGCCTGCACCGTGCATCTCGATGGCAACGCGATACGCTCCTGCATCACGCCGCTGGCCGCCGTCGCCGGCATGAAGATCACGACCATCGAGGGACTGTCCGCCGATCGCAGCCATCCGGTGCAGCGCGCCTGGATGGAGATCGACGTGCCGCAGTGCGGCTACTGTCAGTCGGGACAGATCATGTCGGCGGCGGCGCTGCTCGCTGCCAATCCAGCGCCGAGCGACGCGGACATCGATGCGGCCATGGCCGGCAACATCTGCCGTTGCGGCACCTATCCGCGCATCCGCAAGGCCATCCATCGCGCGGCCGAACTCCAGCGCGAGGGAGGCGGATCATGAACACCGCGCCCAGCAACGAAGGCCGGCGGGATTTCCTGAAGCTTGGCGCGCTCGCGGGCGGCGGACTGATAATCGGGCTGACGCTGCCGGGTTGCAGCCGTCCGCTCGGTTCCGATGCCGGTGGCCAGCCGAATGCCTGGCTCAGGATCGGCGGCGACAACCGCATCACGGTGCTCGTGGACCGCTCCGAGATGGGTCAGGGCGTCTACACGGCTTTGCCGATGCTGATCGCGGAGGAACTCGAAGTGCCGCTCGCCGCCATCACGGTGGAATCGGCGCCGGCGGGCGATGCCTATCTCAACTCGATGATTGGCGTGCAGGTGACGGGCGGCAGCACCAGCGTGCGCGAGGGCTGGGACAAGCTGCGCCAGGCGGGCGCCACCGCGCGCGTGATGCTGATCCAGGCGGCCGCGGCGGAATGGGGCGTGGAGGTCGCCGAGTGTCGCGTCGAAGGCGGGCGTGTGCTGAATGCGGACGGCGATGCCCTGAGCTACGGCGCTGTGGCGGAAGCGGCGGCGCAGCTGCCGGTCCCCACGGATGTGCCGCTCAAGACAGCCAGCCAGTGCACGCTGATCGGCACGCGCGCGCGGCGCACCGACACGGCCGGGAAAGTGGACGGCTCGGCGCAGTACGGTCTCGATGTCCAGTTGCCCGGCATGCTGTACGCAGCGCTCGCGCAGTGCCCGGTGCTCGGCGGCAGCGTCGGGACCGTGGATACCGCGGCGGCCGCTGCGATGCCCGGCGTGCGCCGCGTGTTGACGACCTCGAGCGGTGTGGTCGTCGTTGCCGATCATTTCTGGCAGGCGCGCCAGGCGCGCGATGCATTGAAGATCGACTGGAATGCGGGAGCCAACGCAGGCCTCGACTCCGGCCGGATCGCCGCGACGCTCGCACAGGCGTCCGGCGACGGTATCGCGGTGCGCAGCGACGGCGATGCCGCGGCGGCCCTGAAAGGGGCGCACAAGGTCCTGCGCGCCACCTATCGCCTGCCGTTGCTCGCGCACGCGGCGCTCGAGCCGATGAACTGCACGGCCGACGTGCGCGCGGATGGCTGCGACCTGTACGTGGGTACCCAGATCCAGGGGTTTGCGGCAGCCGCAGCGGCGCAGGCGGCGGGGCTTCAGCAGGCGCAGGTCAACGTGCATACCACGCTGCTCGGCGGCGGCTTCGGCCGGCGCCTCGAAGTCGATTTCATCCCGGCGGCGGTCGAGGCCTCACGGGTCGTCGGCCAGCCGGTCAAGCTGATCTGGACCCGCGAAGACGACACGACGCACGATGCCTACCGTCCACCGGCGCACGACGTCGTCGCCGGCGCGCTCGATGCCGAGGGCCGGCTCGTGGCCTGGCAGCTGCATATCGTCGGCCCGTCGGTCACGGCCCGCATGTTCCCGGGCGCGGTCGCCGACCCGAAGGTCGCGGACCCGTTTGCCGTGGAAGCGGCGCAGAACTTTCCATATGACGTGCCGAACGTCGCGGTCGACTACCTGCGCCAGGAAATCGGCATCACCGTCGGCTACTGGCGCTCGGTCAGCCACGCATTGAACTGCTTCGTCGCCGAGAGCTTCATGGACGAACTGGCCCACGCGGCCGGCGCGGATCCGTTCGAGTTCCGCCGCGGCTTGCTCGGCAAGCAGCCGCGCTACCAGCACGTGCTCGAGACTGCAGCCGAAATGGCCGGCTGGGGCAGCGCACCGGCGGGCCGCCACCAGGGCATCGCGCTGATGGAGGGCTATGGCACCTACCTCGCGCAGGTGGCGGAGGTTTCGGTCAGCAACGGCAGGCTCAAGGTGCACCGCGTGGTCTGTGCGGTCGATTGCGGGCGCATGGTCAATCCGTCGATCGTCGAGGCGCAGATCGAGGGCGGCATCGTGTTCGGCCTGACGGCCGCGCTGTGGGGCGAGATCACGCTTGCGGGCGGCGCAGTGCGCGAGACCAACTTCGACCGCTATCGCCTGATGCGGATGAACGAAATGCCGGCGATCGAAGTGCGCCTGCTCGAGAGCGATGAAGCGCCGGGCGGCATCGGCGAGCCGTCGACCTCGGTCGTCGCGCCGGCGGTCTGCAATGCGATCTTCGCGGCGACCGGCAGGCGCCTGCGCGAACTGCCGATCAGCCGCGCACTCAAGGTCTGAAGGCCGGCGGCTCAGGCACGCGCGCCGAACAGCGCCGTGCCGATGCGCACGTGGGTGGCGCCTTCGGCGATCGCCGCCCCGAAATCATTGCTCATCCCCATCGACAGCGCGTCGAGCCGGTGCCCGCTGGCATTCAGTTGTTCAAGCAGCAGCCGCAGTTCGCGGAACCAGTGGCGCTGGCGCGCGGCGTCCGTCACTGCGGGTGGCAGCGCCATCAACCCGCGGAGCACCAGGCGTGGCAGGCCGGCGAGCGCCGCGGCGAGTGCCGGCAGTGCAGAGGGTGACACGCCCGATTTCGCCGGTTCGTCGCCGAGCCGGACCTGGATGCAGACCGCGAGCGGCGCCAGCTGCGCCGGCCGCTGCTCCGACAATCGTTCCGCGATTTTCATCCGGTCGACCGTGTGCACCCAGTCAAACGACTCGGCCACCGGCCGCGTCTTGTTGGATTGCAGTGCGCCGATGAAGTGGCGTCGTACCGCGTGTCCGGCCAGCAGGACCGCATGCTCCGCGGCCTCCTGCACGTAGTTCTCGCCGAGGTCTTCCAGGCCGGCATCGAGTGCGGCCCGGATGCGGTCGGCAGGCTGCGATTTCGCGACGCCGATCAGGGTGATGGCGGCCGGATCCCGGCAGGCTGCGCGGGCAGCCAATGCGATCGATTCCCGCACCAGGGCCAGCCTGCCTGCGGGATTCTGCGGAGTAGTTAACATATTGGTGTGCGGGCCTCGGGGATATACTGCCCCCGGTCCCGATGAGCCGTCGTCAGGCTCACGTGGACCATGCGCCGTGCACCGAGCCAGGGAGTCCTGATGGCCGTCGACATCGCCCAACTCTTGGCCTTCGCCGTCAAGAACAACGCGTCTGACCTCCACCTGTCCGCAGGTGTGCCGCCCATGATCCGCGTGGACGGCGACGTCAAGCGCGTCAACATGCCACCG
>JBBEAB010000052.1:0-3707 GCA_040899645.1 Steroidobacteraceae bacterium | reverse complement strand
CGAACGAGAAGAAGTGGAACGTGAGCAGGCTGTCGAGCCCCGGCACGTCGAGCTGGGTGATGCGGGCGTCCACCAGCACGAACGCGAGCGCCGCCCCGAGCGCCGTGATGGCGAGCCGCGCCGTCACCGCGCCGCGCTTCGACACGTCCTCGATCAGCCCCCACAGGAACCCCGGCGCGGCGCACAGGATCAGCACCCAGAACGCGCCGAGCTCGCGCTCGATCGTGTACTCGTAGAGCGCGCCCGCGACGATCCCCGCTGCGAGCGCGATGCCGCCGATGCGCGAGGTGGGCATGACGTGGATCTTGCGCATCTCGCCGAGCGTGTCGTCGATGGCGAGGCCGTTCCGGGTCGCGGTGCGCGCGAGCACGCGTGCGCCGATCCACGCGACCAGCGCGGCGACGAGTGCAGCGACGACGATGGTGAAACTGGTCAAGCCACCTTCCTCCGGACGGGCTACGAAACGGATTTTAGCCCTCGGGGTGCGCGACCCGCGTGACTTTTCAGGCTTTTACGACGTAGGGAAGCTATAGGACGACGAACGGACGTCAGGCCTTCACCACATTGGGACGCTGGTCGAGGTAGCGCCCGCGCGTGTCGACGACCAGCTTCGCGTGCGCGGCAATCGCGTCATAGTCGAAGCGGTCGTGATCGGTGACCACGACGACGCAGTCGTGGCTGGAGAGCACCCCGGGTGTAAGTTCTACACTGCCGAACGTCAGCCGCAGTGTGAGCAAACTCGTCGCCGCAGGCTTCGTTCGGCTGCGGCCCGGCGCCGGCAGGACGAAAGTGGTGCCGGAGGACCTGCTGCGCACGACGCTGACGAAGAATCTGAAGGACTGGACGCAGATCTTCTTCCAGTTCGGGCTGGGGGCGGCGGCGCTGAAGGTGATCCGCGACTGACGGGCGCGACCGCCCCTTTCCTATCACCACGTGATAGGATACGGCATGGACGTCCCCGAGTACGCGCTCGAGCTGCTGCTCGGCTATGACGGACGGCTGCACTACTTCGCCAGCGGCCATTACCTCAAGTTCGAGGTCAGGGCGGTGCAGAAGTCCCGGCGGGTCCCGCACGGCATCGCCTACTCGCTGACGCTGCACGCGCCGGATGGCAGGCGGCTCGTCGGTTTCGACAATGCCCATCCGGTGCCGCATCGGGGCGCGCGCGACGCCAGGCGAAAGCCGGCGGCCGACCACTGGCACCGCACGGCCGGCGACCGGGGCCGGCCGTACGAATTCGTCTCGGTGGAGCGTCTGCTGGAAGATTTTTTCGGCGAAGCCGAGCGGGTTCTGAAGGAACGGGGCGTGGCGTTCGAGATCGTGGATGAGAAAGAGGGCTGATATGAGGCTGAAAATTCAATCGATGAAACAGCTCAAGGCGGAAATGCTTTCCGTCGCGCGGGGCCGGCGCAAGGCGCCTGCCGATGCGGGGCGGGTTTCGTTCGAGTCGGTCGAAGCCGTGATGCGGCTGCTCACCCCCGAGAACCGCCAGTTGCTGGCGACCATCGAGGAAAAGAAGCCGGCCTCGGTCGCCGACCTGGCGCGGCTGCTGCGGCGGGCCGAACCGAATGTCAGCCGTACATTGAGCAAACTCGTCGCCGCAGGCTTCGTTCGGCTGAGGCCGGGCGCCGGCAGGACGAAAGTGCCGGAAGTGGCGATCCGGCGGCTGGCGATCGACATCGATGTTTGCCATGAGACGGATCGGGTTGCGGTCGCTTGACCTGAAGAAAAACTGCGGCGGCGACGTGAAACCGGGCCGCCAGTTTTTTCGCCAGCGGCTTGCCGATCGCGCGGCGGCCGGAGAGGACGTCGCTGATGGTTCCCTGCGAGGCGATGTCGGCAAGGTCGGTCTGCTTGAGGCCGTGTTGCGCCATCAGGTAACGCAGCACCTCGCGCGGCGCAGCATCCGGCGCGGGTGCCTGCCGCTTTTCGTAGGCCTGGATCATTTCACCGAGCGCTTCGACCAGACCTGCCAGCGGGTGTCCCTGGTTCGCACCGCCGGCGTCGAGCAAGCGGCTCAAATGCTCGACGGCCGCTGCGTACTGCGCTCTTTTCGTAACGGGCCTGAGCGGAACCAGCTCGCACAATGCCTGGTAGCGCTTGGCGATCTTGTCGAAGTCGATTGCCCCCATCATGGCCTCCAGTCGTCGTACTCGGCGTGCGTCAATACCGCACGCACGTAAAGCGTCTGCGTGTTGAAGTGGATCGCGGCGATCAGCCGGTAGCGATTCCCCGCGACGTTGAACACGAAATAATCACCGACCCTGTCGACGGAATTGAAAACGCGCGAGCGTCGTCCCTCGCACTCGACGGGAGCGTTGCGCGGAACCGACCGGCGTTTTGAACCCATGTTATGCCGGGGCCGCAGCGGCAGACCCTAGGCGAACACGACGGTAACTCTGCCGCCGGCGCGGCGCCGGGGCGCCTCCTTCACGACGATCTCCACGTCCCTTCCGAGGCCCGTCAGGCAATCGATCAGCTTGCGCTCCGAGACCCCGCGGAACTGGCCGCGAAGGATGCCCGAGAGCTTCGGTTGCGGCAGGCCGACAATTGCGGCCACCTCGACCTGCGTCAGGCCCCTCTCGCGGATGATGTCGCGAATCTTGGTGACGAGCTGGGCCTTCACCAGCATCTCGTCCGCGTCCGCAAACCCGAGGTCGCGGTAGACGTTGCCGCTGCGCTCGTGAACCTCGGGCTTCTCAGCGATTCTGCGTTTGCTCATTTTCCAGCTCCTTTGCGCGCCTCTCGGCCAGCTTCAATCGGCTCCTGATCAGATCCAGGTCCGCTTTCGGCGTGGCGATGCCGGACTTGGACTTCTTCTGAAATACGTGCAGCACGAACACCCGCGCGGCATACCGGACCGTGTACACGGCTCGAAAGGCATCGCCGCGCCTGTCCTCGACGACCTCCAGGATGCCGGCCGAGCCGAAGCCGCGCAGAGGCTTTGCCTGCTCATGCCTCTGGCCGACCTGCGCCAGGTACAGCGCGTAACCGAAGACGTCGACCACCTCTTCGGGCAGTGCCAGGAGATCCTTCTTGGAACTCCCGATCCACTCCAGCCGCTTGGCGGTGACGGGCGCTCCGTCAGGCATGCTGGAGATTATATCCATTTGGGAATAAACCGGCCAGGCGGCGCAGGCCCAGATCGTGCGGTCTTGCATTGCAGCATTCCCCTGGGCGGGGGTATGGGCAGGGCTTGGGGCTAGAATTCCCCGCATCCCGTGTTCGTGTCGGGGGGAGGACGATGCGCCGCGCTTTGCTTGTGGGATTGGCCCTGGTTTGGGGGTGGACGGCTGCGCAGGGGCAGGATGGGGCCGCTGCGTCTTCGGCGCCCGCGATCCAGCTCGCGCCAGTGCACACGCCGGTGATCACCAACGCGCCTGCGGCGCCCGTTCAGGCTTTTACGACGTAGGGAAGGTAACGGACGACGAACGGACGTCAGGCCCTGACCACATTGGGGCGCTGGTCGAGGTAGCGCCCGCGCGTGTCGACGACCAGCTTCGCGTGCGCGGCAATCGCGTCATAGTCGAAGCGATCGTGATCGGTGACCACGACGACGCAGTCGTGGCTGGAGAGCACCTCGGGTGTAATTTCTACACTCCTGAGGTCGAACTTGTGCTCCCGCATCTTCGGGAAGCGGGGCACGTGGGGGTCCGAGTAGCTGAGCACCGCGCCGCGGTCCCGGAGCAGCTCCATGATCGCCGCCG
>JBBEAB010000051.1:0-3777 GCA_040899645.1 Steroidobacteraceae bacterium | reverse complement strand
AGGCATCTCCGTTGAGGTGTTGGCCGAACGCACCAAGGTCGATCCGTGGTTCCTTGACCAGCTGCTCTCCATCGTGGAGGAGCGAGCGGTTCTGGCTGAGGTCGGTCTCGACGGGATGACCAAACGCACATGGCGGCGGGCCAAGCGGCTCGGGTTCGCCGACGCGCAGATGGCGTGGCTGTGGTCTGTCCAGGAGGACGAGGTGCGGTCGCGGCGACTCGCTGCCGGCGTGCGGGCCACCTTCAAGACCGTTGACACGTGCGCGGCCGAGTTCGAAGCCGAGACGCCGTACCACTACTCGACCTACGAGGACGAGGATGAGGTGCGCCACACCGGACGCCGCAAGGTCCTCATCCTGGGCTCCGGCCCCAACCGGATCGGGCAGGGCATCGAGTTCGACTACTGCTGCGTGCACGCGGCGATGGCGCTGCGCGAGGATGGTTACGAGACCATCATGGTCAACTGCAATCCGGAGACGGTCTCGACCGACTACGACATCTCCGACCGCCTGTACTTCGAGCCGCTGACTTTCGAAGACGTCATGGAGATCATTGCGCGCGAGAAACCGAAAGGGGTCATCGTCCAGTTCGGCGGCCAGACGCCGCTGAAGCTCGCGCGCCAGCTGGCCGCCGCGGGCGCGCCGATCATCGGCACCAGCCCGGACTCGATCGACGTCGCCGAGGATCGCGAGCGCTTTCAGCAGCTCCTCGTGAAGCTCGGCCTGCGCCAGCCCGCGAATGCCACGGCACGGGACGAGGAACGCGCCATCGAGCTCGCGCGCGAGGTTGGCTTTCCGCTGATCGTGCGGCCGTCCTATGTGCTGGGCGGCCGCGCAATGGAGATCGTTTACGAGGAAGAAGACCTGCGCCAGTACATGCGCGAGGCGGTCAAGGTCTCGCATGAGAGCCCGGTGCTGCTCGACCGCTTCCTCGACCTCGCGATCGAGGTCGACGTGGATGCGATCAGCGACGGCCACGACGTGCTGATCGGCGGCATCATGGAACACGTCGAGCAGGCCGGCGTGCACTCGGGCGATTCGAGCTGCTCGCTGCCGCCCACCAGCCTGACGCAGGAAACCCAGGATGAACTGCGCGACCAGACCCGGCGCATGGCGCAGGCGCTCAACGTGGTCGGGCTGATGAACGTGCAGTTCGCGATCCAGAACGGCATCGTGTACGTGCTCGAGGTCAACCCGCGCGCATCGCGCACTGTGCCCTTCGTTTCGAAGGCGACCGGCAGGCCGCTCGCCAAGATCGCGGCGCGCGTGATGGCCGGGCGCACGCTGGCGGAGCTGAATGCGCTGGTGGAGTGCGTGCCTCCTTATTATTCCGTGAAGGAAGCGGTGTTTCCGTTCGGCAAGTTCCCCGAATCGGATCCGATCCTCGGTCCGGAAATGAAATCCACCGGCGAGGTGATGGGCACCGGCCGGACCTTCGGCGAGGCCTACGCCAAGTCACAGTCCGCGAGCGGCGTTCGTCTGCCGACCGGCGGCGTCTGCCTGTTGTCGGTACGCGACCGCGACAAGGAGAGCGCGGTTGTGATCGCGCAGCGGCTGAGCCAGCGCGGCTTCGAAATCATTGCGACGCAAGGGACCGCGGCGACGCTCGAGGCCGCGGGTATTCGTTGCCGCCGCGCACTCAAGGTGCGCGAAGGCCGGCCACACATCGTCGACATGATCAAGAACGACGAGATCGACCTGATCATCAACACGACCGAGGGCAAGCGCGCGATCCACGAGTCCCGCTCGATCCGGCGTGAGGCCGAATTCCGCAAGGTCACCTACTACACGACCGTCGCCGCGGCGCATGCAGCCTGCGACGCGCTCGACCATCTCGAGGACCACGACGTCAATCGCCTGCAGGACCTGCACCGGGAGCTCCCCGCGGCATGAGGGCCCCGATCACACTGAAGGGTGCTGAGTTGCTGCGCGCAGAATTGCGCAAGCTGAAGTCCGAGGATCGCCCGCGGATCATCCGGGCGATTGCCGACGCGCGCTCACACGGCGATCTCTCGGAGAACGCCGAGTATCACGCGGCGCGCGAGCAGCAGGGATTCGTCGAGGGGCGCATCAGCGAGATCGAGTCGCGGCTGTCGAATGCACAGATCATCGACCCGGCAACGCTGCCCGACAGCGGCCGCGTGGTGTTCGGCGCCACGGTGGAGTTGGCGCCGGTCGATGGCGGAGGGGACCTCAGCTACCAGATCGTCGGCGACGACGAGGCCGACATCCGTCGCGGCCTGATCTCGATCAACTCGCCGATCGCCCGCGCACTGATCGGCAAGTCGCCGGGCGATGAGGTGGAAGTGGCGACGCCTGGTGGCGTGCGCAGTTTCGAGGTGCTGACGGTGCGTCTGGTCTGACTCAAGAATCCGGTAGAAGTATCTTACTTAACTTATTGTTTTTCTTGTAGAACAGGCCCACATTGCCGATCTGGTGCACGAGTTCCGAGGCACTGGCCCGGGCGAGCTCGGCCAGCACCGCGTCGCGTGCTGCGCGCTCGCCGACCCGGGCGCGGACCTTGACCAGTTCATGATCGTTGAGCGCCCGCCCGAGTTCGGCGACGACATTGGCGTTCAGGCCCGGTCGGCCGATCAGCACGATCGGGTGCAGTGCGTGGCCGAGGCGTCGCAGGTATTTCTTCTGGTGTTCAGTCAGGTTCATCATCGGATTATAGGTGCGGAGGGCGGCAGGCGATCATGAGCCGGCGCAGCAAGTCGAGCGGCCGTTGGCTGGAGGAGCACTTCTCGGATCCTTTCGTCCAGCAGGCGAAGGACCTGGGCCTGCGCTCGCGCGCCGCATTCAAGCTGGAAGAGATCGACCGCGCGGAGAAGCTCATTTTCCCGGGCGCGGCGATCGTCGACCTCGGCGCGGCCCCGGGCGGCTGGAGCCAGTACGCGGCGCGCAGGCTGGCCGGGCGTGGCCTCGTGTTTGCACTTGACCTGCTGCCGATGGATGCGGTTCCCGGCGTGAGCTTCCTGCAGGGCGATTTCCGCGAGCAGCCGATACTCGACGAATTGATGAAACAGCTCGATGGACGCCGTGTCGACCTTGTGATGTCAGACATGGCCCCCAACATCACCGGGGTGGACGTGGTGGACCAGGCGCGCGCGGCGGACCTTGAAGCGCTCGCGCTCGACTTTTCACGCCAGGTGCTCGGGCCGCAGGGCGCGCTGGTGATGAAAGTGTTCCAGGGCGCGGGATTTCGCGAGTTGCTGGCGGAGGCGCGGCGCGCTTTCGGCGTGGTCCGAATGCGCAAGCCAAAGGCGTCGCGGCAGCGCAGTTCCGAGACGTATTTGGTGGCCAGGCAACCCCGCCCGTAGTAAGGTGAAACTACCCTCTTATCGCCCTGGTCCAACCCCCGCAGGCCCGGCGATCAGCGCATTAACAGGAGCCCCCGCTTGAACGACCTGACGAGAAACATCGTGCTCTGGGTGGTCATCGCGATCGTCCTGCTCGCGGTGTTCGCCAACTTTGGCCAGCGCGCGCCGGCACCGGAGAAGGTGGCGTACTCGCAGTTCCTGGCCGAGGTCAGGAGCGGTGCGATCCGCAGCGCCACGTTCCAGGGCGACACGATCGTCGGCGAGCGCTCGACCGGCGGTGCCTACGTCACGAACAATCCCGAATCCGACAACACCGGCCTGATCAGCCTGCTCGACAAGCAGCGCGTCGCGATCGCCGCCGAGCCGCCGGAACGCCAGGGCTTCCTGCTGCAGTTGTTTGTTTCCTCGTTCCCGATCCTGCTGCTGATCGGCGTCTGGATCTATTTCATGCGCCAG
>JBBEAB010000050.1:3043-3959 GCA_040899645.1 Steroidobacteraceae bacterium | reverse complement strand
GGACGAACCCTTGACCCAGCGCCGGCCGTCAACCAGCACCAGCACGCGCTTGGACGACAGGTAGCGCAGGTCGATTTCGGCCGCGCCAGCGCCGATGCCGCCGCCATCCGGCGGAAATCCGAGGTTCCCGGATGAATTGTTGGAGGCATTGATCGCTGATCC
The DNA here is from genome assembly GCA_040899645.1 of Steroidobacteraceae bacterium. Taxonomy (GTDB): domain Bacteria; phylum Pseudomonadota; class Gammaproteobacteria; order Steroidobacterales; family Steroidobacteraceae; genus SCUD01. The sequence goes on along the minus strand of JBBEAB010000050.1, from coordinate 3,797 downwards.
GGAAATCGGCAGTCGCTGCACGAAATCCGCCAACGACGTGGCGCCGGATGCTCGATAGTCCTCAGCGCCGAGCGTCAGGACCGGCAGCCGCTCCTCGAGCGGGTTCTGGCGAATCCTCGATCCCGTGATGACGACCGGCTCCAATTCTTGCTGGGCCAGGGACACCGGTGGTCCAAGGGCCGCGGTCAATCCGGCCGCGCTTCCGATCGCAAAGCGGATGGCATTCTGTAGCGTGGTCTTGGTGCTCACGATCGATCCCCTTATGAATTTGTAGAAACGCGACAGCCGTCGCGTGACGAACCCGGCCTGAATCTACACCCGTTGACGCCGCGATGGCTACTGTGGCTTGAAAAGAACAAGGGCGACTGGCCGCGCGGCCAGCATATCCTGTCGCCCGCGGCGCAAATTGACGGTTCGCAGGGGCGACCGTAAGATGCGGGCCCGCGCGCAGGGCAGGCAGGACTGGCGCGGCGCAACCGGCAGTTTTCCGGCGGGGCATGGCGCAGTCTGGTAGCGCATCTGCTTTGGGAGCAGAGGGTCGCAGGTTCAAATCCTGCTGCCCCGACCATTGAACGGGCGGTGCCTCGGGCCACTTACGGCGCCCGTAGCTCAACCGGATAGAGCACCGGCCTTCTAAGCCGGCGGTTGCAGGTTCGAGTCCTGCCGGGCGCACCAGGGGGCACGGCAGACAATGTAGGGACGATGGCGGGCGTAGCTCAGCTGGTAGAGCCCCGGATTGTGATTCCGGCCGTCG
>JBBEAB010000050.1:0-2957 GCA_040899645.1 Steroidobacteraceae bacterium | reverse complement strand
AGCTCCGGACTCTTAATCCGTAGGTTGTAGGTTCGAGTCCTACATGGCCCACCATTTTCACCCGGGATACCCGATGGAACCGCGGCGCGAAATCCCTGAGCCGACCTATCACTGGCCCGGCGGCCCGACCGCCGACGACAATCCGACGCCGCTCGAATCGGCCCTGGCGGCCCTCAAGTTCGGCGCCATCCTGGCGGCGGCCGCGACCATCGCATTCTTCTATTTCGCGACCTATGGCGGGGTCGTGATCGACCGGGGCGTCACGAGCCTGACGGTCCTGGCCGCCTTCGTCGTGCCGAGCCTGGTCGCCTTCCTGCGCACCCGCTGGGCGCGGCGCAGGCGCGGGCCGGGGACCTGATCTCCTTACGCTATACTTGCCGGCTGAAATGACGCGGGTATTGCGTCGTGGGCCGGTTCCAGATGCGAAAGTGGCGGAATTGGCAGACGCGCCGGATTTAGGTTCCGGTGGGGAAACCCTTGAGAGTTCGAGTCTCTCCTTTCGCACCAAGAGGTTGACGGTCAGATGATGGTGTCAGTGGAAACGCTCAAAGGCCTGGAGCGCCGCATCGAGGTGCAGGTGCCGGCGACCCGGGTGCGCCAGCAGATGGACGCGCGCCTCCTGAAAGTCAGCCGCACGGCCCGCATCAAGGGCTTCCGCCCCGGCAAGGCGCCGATCCATGTCGTGCGCAAGTTCTATGGGCCGCAGGTCCGCGACGAGGTCGTCTCCGACCTGATCCGCGAAACCTTCGCAGAGGCCCTGCGGCAGGAGAAGCTGCTGCCGGCCGGCGGCCCGCGCATCGAACCGCAGAAGACCGAGCAGGCGGACGACCTGCGCTATAGCGCGACCTTCGAGATCTACCCGCAGTTCGAGCTGGCGAGCGTCTCCTCGATCCGCCTGACGCGGCCGACGGCCGCCGTTACGGATGGCGATGTGGACGTGATGATCGAGAGCCTGCGCAAGCAGCGGCCGAACTGGAATGAGGCAGCGCGCGGCTGCCGCGACGGCGATCGCATCACGCTCGACTTCGAGGGCCGGATCGGCGGCGAGGCTTTCGACGGAGGCAAGAGCGACAACCTCGTGATCGTCCTCGGCACCGGGCGCCTGCTGCCGGACTTCGAGCAGGGCCTGCGCGGCGCGGCGGCGGGCGAGCAGCGCGAGTTCGACGTGCGCTTCCCCGACGAATATCAGGTCAAGACGCTGGCCGGCAAGACTGCGCGCTTCGCGGCGACCGTGCACAAGGTCGAGGAGCCTGAGCTCCCCGAAGTCGACGATGCTTTCTGCGAGGCTTTCGGCGTCACCGAGGGCGGCATCGCGGCGCTCCGCGCCGAGGTGCGCGACAACATGGAGCGCGAACTCGGCCAGTCCGTGCATGCGCGCCTCAAGTCGCAGGTCATGGAACAATTGCTGGCGGCCAATCCAATCGCGGTGCCGAATGCGCTGGTCGAGTCCGAGATCCGCGACATGCAGATGGAGATGCTGCGCCGGATGGGGGCCCGCGACGCGCGCCAGCTGCCGCCGCGCGAACCCTTCGAGCAGCCGGCCCGGCGCCGCGTGGCGCTCGGCCTGATCCTGAACGAAGTCATCCGCCAGGCCGGGATCCAGCCGGATGCCGCCCAGGTCCAGACCCGGCTCGACGAAATCGTGGCCGGCTTCTCGGACCCGGATGCGGCGCGGCGCCAGTATCTCGAGAATGAGGCGGCGACCCGCCAGTTGCAGATGTCGGTGCTCGAGGACCAGGCCGTGACCTGGGTGATCGGTGTGGCGCAGGTCACGGATCAGCCGAGCACGTTCAAGGAGATCATGAACTTCGGCGTGGACGCGGCGTCCGAGGATTGAGGTAACTCAGTGGGTGGCAAGATCGAGACACAAGCCCTGAACCTGGTGCCGATCGTGGTCGAGCAGACCGCGCGCGGCGAACGCTCGTACGACATCTATTCGCGCCTGCTCAAGGAGCGGGTCGTGTTCATCGTCGGCGAGGTCCACGACCAGATGGCCAACCTGATCGTCGCCCAGTTGCTGTTCCTCGAGTCCGAGAACCCGGACAAGGATATCCACCTGTACGTGAATTCGCCCGGCGGGTCGGTTTCCGCGGGGCTCGCGATCTACGACACGATGCAGTTCATCAAGCCGGACATCAGCACGATCTGCGTCGGCCAGGCCGCCAGCATGGGCGCGGTGCTGCTCGGCGCCGGTGCGAAGGGCAAGCGCTATGCGCTGCCGAACTCGCGGATCATGATCCATCAGCCGCTCGGCGGCTTCCAGGGCCAGGCGACCGACATCGAGATCCATACGCGCGAGATCCTCGACGCCCGCGACCGGCTCAACAAGATCCTGGCGCTGCACACCGGCCAGACGATCGACCGGATCCGCCAGGACACCGACCGCGACAATTTCATGAGCGGCGAGCAGGCCCGCGAGTACGGCATCATCGACGGGGTACTGGATAAGCGCGGTCAGTTGCCGCAGATCGGCAAGAGCTGAGTGAGATTCAACACCAGATTGCAAAGGCAACTGGTTGAGCTAAAAAGGGTTTTACCAGCCGAAACCGGCATGCTATAAGACGGCAGCCGGCCTCCCGGCCAAAGAGGGCGACGACGCATGGTCGACGACACGCGGGGCAAGCACGACGACGGCAAATTGCTGTACTGCTCGTTCTGCGGCAAGAGCCAGCACGAGGTCCGCAAACTGATCGCGGGCCCTTCCGTGTTCGTCTGCGACGAGTGCGTCGAACTCTGCAACGATATCATCCGGGAAGAGCTCGAGGAGAAGCAGGAACGGTCGCGCGACCGCCTGCCGAAGCCGCACGAGATCCGCAAGGTCCTCGACGAATACGTGATCGGCCAGGACCGCGCCAAGAAAATCCTCGCGGTCGCCGTCTACAACCACTACAAGCGCCTGCAGTCGAAGCCGGGCGACAAGCGCCACCGCAACGACCGCGACGAGGTCGAGCTTTCCA
>JBBEAB010000049.1:4189-27001 GCA_040899645.1 Steroidobacteraceae bacterium | reverse complement strand
CGTCAAGGCGCCGGGCTTCGGCGACCGCCGCAAGGAAATGCTGAAGGACATCGCGACCTTGACCGGCGGCACCGTGATCGCCGAGGAAATCGGGCTGTCGCTCGAGAAGGCGACGCTGAATGACCTCGGCCGTGCCAAGAAGATCGTCGCCGACAAGGAAAACACGACGATCATCGACGGCGCCGGCAAGCCCTCCGAGATCAAGGGCCGGGTCGAACAGATTCGCCGCCAGATCGAGGAAGCGACCTCCGATTACGACAAGGAAAAACTGCAGGAGCGCGTTGCCAAGCTCTCTGGCGGCGTTGCCGTGATCAAGGTCGGTGCGGCCACCGAGATCGAGATGAAGGAAAAGAAGGCCCGTCTCGAAGACGCGCTGCACGCAACCCGTGCCGCGGTCGAAGAGGGCGTGGTGCCGGGTGGTGGCGTGGCGCTGATCCGCGTGCAGAAGGCGCTCGACAAGCTCTCCGGTGCCAATGAAGACCAGAATGTCGGTATTCGCATCCTGACGCGCTCGATCGAGGAGCCGCTGCGGCTCATCGTTCAGAACGCGGGCGAAGACGGTTCCGTGGTGCTCGCCAAGGTCCGTGACGGCAAGGGCAGCTTCGGCTACAACGCCGCGACCGGCGAGTACGGCGACATGATCGACATGGGCATCCTGGACCCGACCAAGGTCACGCGCCTGGCGCTGCAGAACGCGGCGTCGGTTGCCGGCCTGTTGCTGACCACCGAGGTGATGGTGGCCGAGGCTCCGAAGGAGGAGCACGACCATCCGCCGATGGGTGGTGGCGGCATGGGCGGCATGGGCGGCATGGACATGTAAAGCCGCAGGGCTTTACGGTTCGATCATGAAGGCCCGGGAGGCGACTCCCGAGCCTTTTTCTTGACTTGCTGTTACGGACGCTTTGCGGCCTGTTTCGCCAGGGCGGCATCGAGCATTTCAATCAACTTCGCGCGGTCATAGCTGAACTTCTGATCGCTGTTCTGCTCGACCATGCGCTCAATGGCACGGTTGATAGTCCAGTAAGCCTGTTCCTGATTGGGGACTATCAGGTAGCGGGGCTTGGGGCGGTCATCAAATAAAGACTTGATCACCACCTCCGCCACTTCGGTGGGATCGCCGGCATCTTTTTCAAAGTGATTCAGCCAGTTGATACTTTCAGTCATCTGTTTCTCGAATTGCGTATCGGCAGCTGACTGATTTTTTTGTTCCATCCGATCGAGGGCACTCATGCCGATGTTGGACCGGTAAGCCCCCGGCTGGATCAGGCTGACGTTCACGTCGAACTGCTTCATTTCATCCGCCAGTGCATCGGCAAAAGCCTCCATGGCGTGCTTGGTCATGGAATAGGGCCCCCAGGTGGCGCCCGAGAGCGTGCCGGAAATCGAGCCGACGACGCTGATGCGACCCTTTGATTCGATGATCAGCGGCGCAAAGGCCTTGGTGATGCGGTACACACCGTAAATGTTGGCATTCATCTGGAAGTGAAAGTCTTCTTCGTCGACATCGATCAATGGAGCTACCACCGCCACGCCGGCATTGTTGACCAGTCCGTACAATCCACGACCGGCCTCCCGGATCGTTTTCACAGCCGCGTCGATTTGATCCTGCTGGTTGACGTCCAGCCTGACGGCCTGGATGTTTTCAATGGCGTCGAGTTCCGCCAGGTCTGCGTCTTTCCGGGCGCCGGCATAGACGAAATAACCCTTGGCGGCCAGCGCTTCCGCCATCACCCGGCCAAGGCCGGAACTGGCGCCGGTGACCAGCACGGCTTTTTGCTCCGGGGTGGTTTCGGCTTGTGCGAAAGGCTGTACAGAAACAACGGCACATGCCATCAGCAGGCTCGTGAGGATGCGGAACATTCGGTTCTCCCTGATCTGTCGTACGGCGGGCCAGTAGCCTGCCAGGTGATGGAGGATTCTACGGATAAACGGCCGCAAGGCCTTACGGATCGAGTGCGAAGGTCCGGGAGACGAATCCCCAACCTTTTTTTATCGCGGCGCGGGCGCCTCGGCCGGCAGGAACAGCGCGGGGTCCACCATCGTGCCATTCAGGGTGACGCCGAAGTGCAGGTGCGGGCCGGTGACGCGTCCGGTGGCGCCCACCTCGCCGATCCGCTCACCCGCCGCGAGGCGTTGGCCCGGCTTCACGAGCGTCCGGCTCAGGTGGCAGTACATCGTCACGAGTCCCGCCCCATGGTCGAGGATCACCGTGTTGCCATTGAAGAAATAGTCGCCGACATCGACCACCGTCGCGGCCGCCGCTGCCCGCACCGGGCTGCCGGTCGGTGCGGCGATGTCCATGCCGGTGTGCGGGCTGCGTGCTTCGTCATTGAAGAAACGACGCAAGCCGTAGGAACTGGAGCGCGGCCCCTGCGTGGGCTGCAGCAGTTGCAGCGTCGCCGGCGGCGCGGGCGAGAAGGTCTTCAGGGCCTTGCGGATGCGCACACGCTCGCCCTCGACGCGCTCCAGGTCCTTTTTCGACAGGTTGACCTGGGCCGGCGCCACGGTCAGGCGCTGCACGGCGTATTCCTTGGAGGCGATTTCGAAGCCGATGCGCTCCGAATCGCCGCCGCGCCCGACGACCACCTGGTGGCGGCCGGGCGCCGTCGCGAGTGGGATGCCGACGACGGCGAGCCAGCTCCCGGAATCCCTGAGTACCATCGCGCGCGCGCCGTCGAAGCTGACGACCGGCTCGATGTCGGGTGAACCCGCGAGCGGCACGATCACGACGCCACCCGGCACGGCCTCGGTGCGCGGCAGCAGAGCCGCGGGGCTCGCGCCTGCAGCCTGCGTCTGGGCGACCGACAGCGCCAGCGCCAGCCAGGCGCCAGCCGCGCGGCTAATGCACGTCGGTTTTGACACGGATGCCGGCGGCGAATGGAGCTATGAATTCCGCGAATTCCATGGCGCTTTGACGTTAGCATTGGCCGTCCGTTCCTGTCGAGGCAACGCGGACGCGGGAGATTGACGATGAGAACTGCAGGCTGGATCGGCTGTGTCTTGCTGTTGGCCGGCCCCACGGCATACGCGGAGCCGCCGCCGGGCGGGGGACAGAAGGCCGTGCTCGTGACCGGCGCCAGCACCGGCATCGGTCGCAGCATCACGGAACGTCTCGCGGCCGAGGGCCATTTTGTCTATGCCGGCGCCCGCAAGGACACGGATCTCGAAGAACTGAACGCGATTGAGAACGTGCAGGCGGTGCGGCTCGACGTCACGAAGCCGGCGGATATTGAGGCCGCGGTCCTGACCATCACGCAGGCCGGTCGCGGCCTGTATGGCCTGGTCAACAATGCCGGCGTCGCGATTACCGGCCCGTTCCTGGACACGAAGGAAGAAGATTTCGATTTCGTGATGGACGTGAACACCTACGGCCCGTACCGGGTGACGAAGGCCTTCACGCCGCTGATCATCGCATCGCAAGGACGCGTCACGACGATCAGCTCGATCTCCGGCATCCTCTCGGGGCGCGATCTCGGCGTTTACAGCATGAGCAAGCACGCGATCGAGGCCTTCGGCGATTCGCTCGCGCTGCAGCTCGAACCGCAGGGCGTGAAGGTCAGCCTCATCGAACCGGGCAACTACAACACCGAGATCGGCAGTTCCGCGGCGAAACGTATGGGCGCCGAGACCCGTCTTGCCGATCGCGCGAAGTACAAGTCGCCGGAGGAAGTGGCGGCGGCGGTCACGCTCGCGCTGTTAGAACCCAACCCGAAACGCCGCTACATGGTGGTGCCGAACCAGTACGAGGGCGAGATCACGATCAAGAAGGCGATCCAGGAGCTGGTGCAGCTCAACGAGGGCCACGCCTACACCTACGATCGCGATGCGCTGGTCAGGATGCTGGACGAGGCACTGGCGACCGCGCGACCGGTAGTGCCGGCGACGCCCAGCGCAGCGCAATGATCCGGCGGATACCGGCAATCGCGGCGACCTGCTGGCTCGCCGCCTGCAATCCATTTGACGACAACCAGGTGCCGGTGATTGCGGTCGGCCCCGGCCTGCGGCCGGTGATCAGCTTTACGCCGTCGCCCGCGTACGAGCTGCGCGTCTACCCGGGCGACCAGGATGGCGACCGTTCCGACTTCATCGCCCGGCAGGGCCTGGTCCTGCCCGCCTGGTACGCGAGCGGCTCAAGCCACTATGAGAATGCCCTGCATTCGAAGGTTACCTATGGCGTGCCGCCTCCAGGCTCCGAGGTGGCCGCCGCGCCGCCGCTGACGGCCGGTGCGAACTACACGGTCACTGTCTTGCGGAAAGACGAGCAGGGCGGCGGCGAGGGATTCTCGAATACGCGCCATCGCTATGTCGGAACTCACACGTTTGTCGCCAGCGAATAGCCCGGGCCCGCCGGAACTGCTGGCCCGCTGGCGCGATGCGGGTGGCGACCCGGCGCGGTTGCCGCCGGCGGTCGCCGGGCAATTGCCTGCCGTGTTCGCGGCGAGCGGGTTTGTCGCCGAGGCGGCGATCCGTGAGCCCGCTTTGATTGCCGAACTGGCGGCGACGGGCGAACTCGATCGCCCACCAACGCCCGGTGCGATCGACGGCGCTGCCCGCGCGCTCGCCTCCGCCACGCTCGAGGAGGCCGCGTTCATGGACGGCCTGCGGCGCCTGCGCCGGCGCGAGCTCGTGCGCATTGCCTGGCGCGACCTGACTGCCGCTGCTCCGCTCACGGAGGTGCTGGGCGAGCTGTCGGAGCTGGCGGATGCCGCGATCGGTGCCGCGCTCGGGTTTGCCCACCGGTCATTGCATGAGCGCTACGGGGAGCCGCGTTCGGCGGCAGGCACGGCGCAGGAACTCATCGTGCTCGGCATGGGCAAGCTCGGCGGCCGCGAACTGAATTTCTCCTCCGACATCGATCTCGTGTTCCTGTACCCGGAGCCCGGTGAAACCGATGGACGGCGCCCGATCGCGAACGAGGACTACTTCACGCGCCTCGGGCAGGCGCTGATCCGGCTGCTGGATGCGCGCACGGCGGAGGGTTTCGTGTTTCGCGTCGACATGCGCCTGCGACCCTTCGGCGAGCCGGGACCGCTGGTCGCGAGCTTTGGCGCGTTCGAGGACTACCTGCAGCAGCATGGCCGCGACTGGGAACGCTACGCCTGGGTCAAGGCGCGCGCGATCACCGGCGTCGCGCGCTATCGGGCGCTGTACGACGAGGTCGTGCGGCCCTTCGTCTATCGTCGCTACCTCGACTTCGGTGTCTACGAGAGCCTGCGCGAGATGAAGGCGATGATCGCGCGCGAAGTCGAGCGGCGCGAATTGCAGGACAACATCAAGCTCGGTCCCGGCGGCATCCGCGAGATCGAGTTCATCGTGCAGGCGCAGCAGCTGATCCGCGGCGGCACGGAGCCTGGATTGCAGACGCCATCGTTGCAGGCGGCGTTGCCGCGGCTCGCGGGCGCCAAGCTGCTGTCGGCCCGCGCGGTCGGCGAATTGCAGGAGGCCTATGCTTTCCTGCGGCGGGTCGAGAACCGCCTGCAGATGGTCGCGGACCAGCAGACCCATGCGCTGCCGGCCGATACGGCGGAACGCGCGCGCATCGCTGCCGCGATGGCTTGCGCGGACTGGGACGAGCTGACGCGCCAGCTCGATTCCGTGCGCGAGCGCGTCACCGCTCATTTCAATGAGGTGATCCTGGGTCCGGGCGCACGCGGGGAACCGGTGCCGGCGGCGCTGCTGCAGGCGCTATGGGCGATTGAGCAGGTGCCGGTGCAGGTCACCGAGGATGTCCGGCAGCTCGGCATCGAGCCGGCGGAGGAGGCGGCCCGGCTGCTGCTCGAGTTGCGTCAATCCGGCTACTTCCGGCGCCTTGACGAATTCGGCCGGCGCCGGCTCGCGACGCTGCTGCCGCGCATGCTGGTCCAGGTCGCGCGCACCGCCGGCGGCCGGCGCGCCGAGCCAAACACCGTGCTGGCGCGCCTCCTGCGGATCATCGAGGCGATCGGCGGCCGCACCGCCTACCTCGCCCTGCTGAACGAGAACCCGCAAGCGCTGGCACGCCTGGTGCGCATCTGCGGCATGGGCGATTACCTCGCGCGGCAGGTGGCCGCGCATCCGCTGCTGCTCGATGAGCTGCTCGACTCGCGGGTATTCGAGACGCTGCCGGACCGGGTGCAGTTCGCGCGCGAGCTGGCGGTGCGGCTTGAGCATGCGGGCGAGGACGAGGAGCGGCAGGTCGATGCGCTGCGGCATTTCCGCCGTGCCGCGATGTTCCGTGTCGCGATGCAGGACCTGACTGGCCGGTTGCCCCTGATGCAGGTGAGTGACCGGCTGACCGATGTCGCCGAACTGATCCTGGAACAGGCGCTCGCGCTCGCCTGGCGGCAAACCGCCGCCGTGTATGGCGAGCCGCAGTGCCAGGACGGCGATGCAGCGCGCGCCGCACGGGTTGCGATCGTCGGCTACGGCAAGCTCGGCGGCATGGAGCTGGGTTACGGCTCCGACCTCGACCTGGTGTTCCTGCACGATTCTGCCGGTGAGCGGCAACAAACTGCCGGTCCCAAGGCAGTCGATAACGAAGTCTTCTTCCTGCGCCTGGCGCAACGCCTCGTGCATCTGCTGACGGTGCACACGGCCGCCGGGCGACTCTACGAGGTGGACGTGCGACTGCGCCCGTCCGGCAAGGGCGGGCTCGCCTTCACGCAGATCCAGGCGTTCGCGGATTACCAATGTCGCGAGGCCTGGACCTGGGAGCATCAGGCGCTGCTGCATTCGCGGTGGATCGCGGGCGATGCCGGGCTGGGCACCGAATTCGGCCGCATCCGTCGCGAGGTGCTGATGCAGGCCGTGCGGCGCGACACGCTGCGCGAGGATATCGTCGCGATGCGCGAGCGCATGCGGGCCGAGCACGCGAAACCGCATGCGGGAGTGTTTGACCTGAAGCACGATCGCGGCGGCATCGCCGACATCGAGTTCCTGGCCCAGTACTGGGTCCTGCGCCATGTGCGGGACCAGCCACCGCTTGCCGAGTTCGCGGACACCATCCGGCACCTCGAATCGGTCGGTTCGGCAGCGCTCGTCGACCACCGCGTCATCGACCGACTGGTGGACTGTTACCGACGTTATCGGGAGGCCGCGCATCACCTGTCGCTCGAGCAGCGCCCGGCGATCGTCGAGGAAGGACCGTTCGCCCCGCTCCGCGAAACGGTGGCCGCGACCTGGGAGCAGGTGATGGTCGCGGGCCGGGACCCGGCGCCGGTATAATCGCCGGCGTCTACCAAGGGAACCCACGTGACCGCCCAACAGGCCCGCGAACGCGAAGCACTGCCGCCCAACGCGCAGAACCGCTACGAGGTGACGGCGGCCGACCTGCCGTTATCCTGCCCGATGCCGGCAATGTCCTTGTGGAACAGCCATCCGCGCGTTTACCTGCCGATCGAGGCGACGGGCGCGGCCAAGTGCCCGTACTGCAGCGCCGAGTTCGTGCTCACCCGCTGAGCCCCTGATGTTCCAGCGGCTCGCAATCGACCGCGGCGCCATCCTGTTTGATCCCGCACGTGTCGAGCGGCCCGGCTGGGAACTGTTCGATCGCGCGCGCTGGCTGGCGAGAGGCGCGCTGATCGCCCACACGGGCGGCCGCGGATCGATCCATTTCATCGAGGACGGGAGTCGCAGCTGGGCGCTGCGTCGCTATCTGCGCGGTGGCATGGCGGCGTGGGTCGCGCGCGAGCGGTTCATTTACAGCGGCGCGGAGCAGACCCGTTCATTTCTGGAACTGCGGCTGCTGGGGACGCTCGGCGAGATGGGGCTGCCGGTACCGGCGCCGGTTGCCGCGGGCTACCGGCAAAGCGGTTGCACCTATGTAGCCGAACTGATCACCGAGCGACTGGTGGGCGCCAGTTCCCTGACCGAAGTGCTGCGCGCCGGCGGCATGACGGATGCGCGCTGGGCAGCTGTCGGCCGTTGCCTGCGGCGCTTCCATGATGCGGGCGTGCAGCACGCCGACCTGACGGCCAACAACATCATGCTGGGCGACGCCGACCGGATCTGGCTGCTCGACTTCGACCGTGGTCGGCTGCGCGCGCCCGGCGCCTGGCGCAATCGCGTGCTGAATCGACTGGCGCGCAGCCTGGCCAAGCTCTGTGGCGGGCATGACGACTGGCAAACCGGATTCGCGCTGCTCTGCAGCGCGCACGGCGGCTGAACCACCGTGCAATTGCTTTACAACGTGCTGATCTACCTGGCGGCGCCGGTGGCGCTGCTGATGCACCTGTGGCGTGGGCTGCGCGATCCCAGTTACCGCGAACGACTCGGCGAGCGTTTCGGATTTGGCACGCAACTGAGCGGCCCGATAATCTGGATTCACGCGGTGTCGGTCGGCGAAATGCAGGCCGCGGCACCGCTCGTACAGCAACTGCTCGCGCGGCATCCGCACCACCGACTGCTGCTGACGACCGTGACGCCGACCGGCGCTGCGCGCGGACGGCAACTGTTCCGCGATCGCGTTGAATTGCGCTACGTGCCATTCGACTTGCCCGGGTCCGTGCGGCGTTTCTTCGACCGGGTCCAGCCGCGGCTCGCGATGATCCTCGAGACCGAGCTGTGGCCCAATCTCTACGCCGAATGCGGACGTCGCGGGGTTCCGCTGGTGCTCGCAAGCGCGCGCATGTCGCCGCGCTCGGTCGGCCGCTACCGCCGCCTGGTGCCGCTGTTCCGGCAGGCGCTGTCGCATGGCATCGTCATCGCCGCGCAGAGCGAGACCGATGCCGAACGATTCCGCTCGATCGGCGCGGCGGCCGAGCGCACCCACGTGACCGGCAACATCAAGTTCGATTTCCAGCCGCCGCCCGATGTCGAGGCGCGCGGCCGGCGCTGGCGGGAGCAGAATGCGCCGGGTCGGCCGATCTGGGTGGCGGGCAGCACGCACGAGGGCGAGGAGGCGATCGTGCTCGACGCGCATCGGCGCGTGCTCGAGCGCTTCCCGGATACCCTGTTGCTGCTGGTGCCGCGCCACCCGCAGCGCTTCGACTCGGTGCGGGAGCTGCTCGCGAAGCGCGAGGAGGCGTCTGCGAACCGCTCGTCGGGCACGGCCATCGCACCCGCGACGAACGTGATGCTGGGCGATACGATGGGCGAACTGATGATGTTCTACGCCGCGGCGGATGTCGCTTTCGTCGCCGGCAGCCTGGTGCCGATCGGCGGACACAACCTGCTGGAACCCGCCTCGCTCGGACGACCGGTGCTGACGGGGCCGCACAATTTCAACAGCGAGGAGATTGCACAATTGCTGCTGGACGCGGGCGCCGCCCGCATCGTTGCCGATACGGCAGCACTCGCGCGGTCGGTCGTCGACCTGCTCGGCTCGGCGGAACGGCGGACTTCGATGGGCGCGGCCGGCAAAGCGGTACTGGATGCGAATCGTGGCGCGCTCGACCGGCTGCTGACCCTGGTGGATCCACTGCTTGCGTGACGGAGGCCCTGACTTGAACGGATCCGAGCGGCTCGACTCGCCGTATCGCGCCGAGGCGCTGGAGGCGCTGGTCGCGTGCCACGGCTCGCCCCTGCTGGTGATCGACTGCAACATCCTGCGTCGCCAGTACCATGCGCTGGCCGCGGCACTGCCGGGAGTGGACCTGCACTTCGCGCTGAAGCCGCTGCCGGAAAAAACGACAGTGCAGGTACTCGCGCGCGAGGGCTCCTGGTTCGACCTCGCGACCAATGGCGAAGTCGACCTGGTGCGCGATGCCGGCATCCCGGCGGCGCGTTGCATCCACACGCACCCGATCAAGCGCGATTCCGATATCCGCCACGCGCTCGACTACGGCGTCTCGACCTTCGTGGTCGACAATCCCGATGAGATCGCGAAGTTCCTGCCCTATCGCGATCGCGCGCGGCTGCTGCTGCGCGTCGCCTTCAGCAGTCGCGCGGCGGTGGTCGACCTCTCGCGCAAGTTCGGCTGCGAGCCGGCGGCGGCGCTCGACCTCATCGCGCTTGCCGCCGGGTCCGGAATCCGCTTCATCGGGTTTTCGTTCCACGTGGGCTCGCAGGTGACGCGCCCCGACATGTACGTGCATGCGATCGAGACCTGCGGCGGACTGATCGCGGACGCGGCGGCACGCGGCCACGGTCCGCTCGACACACTCGACATCGGCGGCGGATTCGCGATCGACTACCTCGAGCCCGCGCCGGCGATCGGCGAGTTCTGCCGCCCGATCCGCGCCGCGCTCGCGCGGCTGCCGAAAGACGTGCGGGTGATCGCGGAGCCCGGGCGGTTCATCTGCGGACCCGCAGGCATCGCGTTGTCGACGGTGATGGGGCGCTCCGAGCGTGGCGGGCGCTGGTGGTACTACCTGGACGATGGCATCTATTGCACGTTCAGCGGCCAGCTCTACGATCATTCGCGCTTTCCGGTCGAGCCGGTGCGCGCCCATGCCGGTCCGCGGCGGCCCTGTGTCCTCGCAGGGCCGACCTGCGACAGCGGCGACGTCATCGCCGAGGACCTGCCCATGCCGGAGCTGGCAATCGGCGACCTGCTGATCGCGCGCCAGGTCGGCGCCTACACGAGCGCGACCGCGACGGATTTCAATTTCTTCCCGCGCGCGCGGGTGCTGCATGTCAATGTCGAGCCAACCGCGGATTGAACCTCGCTGCGCCTGCGGCAGCCGACGACGCTTCGTCCAGGGCGTGCTGTCGGCTGCGATCGCTGTGGCAGCCATGCCACGGCTCGCATGCGCGGCCGTGCCGGCCGAACGCAGGCTGATGGTGATCAATACGCACACGGGCGAAGTCGTCGATGCCGTGTACTGGACGGATGACCGTTACCAGCCGGTCGAGCTCGGCCGGCTCGACTGGCTGCTCCGCGATCACCGCACCGGCGACGTGCTGGCGATCGACCAGCGGCTCTTTGACCTGCTGAACGCGCTTGCGGAAACCGCGGGCATCGCGCCCCGCTACCAGCTCATTTCCGGTTATCGTTCGCCCGCGACCAATGCCCGGCTTGCCTCGACCACGGATGGCGTGTCGTCACGGAGCCTGCACATGGAGGGCCGCGCGATCGACGTGCGCCTCGAGGGCCTGCCGACGACGAAACTGCGGGATCTCGCGGTCGCCAGGCAGGCCGGCGGCGTCGGTTACTATCCGCAATCGGATTTCGTGCACCTCGACCTCGGCCGCGTGCGCAGCTGGTCGGGTTAGGGACCGGGAGTCATCGCATGCCCGTTGCATTCCTGAAAGAGTTGAACCACAAACCCTGGTACATCGCGGCATTCGTCTCATGGGGCATCGCGCTGGTCGAGTACCTGTTCCAGGTGCCCGGCAACCGCATCGGCTACACGGTGATGACACTGCCGCAGCTCAAGATCCTGCAGGAAGTGATCACGCTCCTGGTATTCGTGCCGTTCGTCGTCTTTTATATGCGCCAGGGACTGGAACTCGATTACCTGTGGGCTTCACTGTGCATCGTCGGCGCGGTCTATTTCGTGTTCCGCGATTCATGACGACCTCGATCCACCGCCGTGTCGATGCGCTGCGCGCGGGCAACGACCCGAGCTTCGTCGCGCGGCTGGCGTCCGGCTGGGCCGTGCTCGGCGAACGGCAGGTGCTGCCCGGCTATTGCCTGCTGCTGCCGGATCCGGTCGTGCCGACCTTGAACGCGCTGACCGGCGCGGACCGTACCGCATTCCTCGCCGACATGGCGGCACTCGGCGACGCCGTGCTCGCGGCCACCCACGCCGTGCGGATCAATTACGCGATCTTCGGCAATCAGGACCCGGCGCTGCACGCCCACGTGATTCCGCGCTATCACGATGAACCGGCGCCGTATGCGACCGCGCAGCCGTGGGCGTACGACTGGTCCAGCGCGCCGGCATTCGATGCCGAACAGCATCGGCAGCTGCGCGATCGCATCCACGCCGAACTCGGGAAGACCACCTAGGAAACTACCGACCATGCAGGTCATCTATTCCCCGCTGCACGCGCGTCATGATGGCGGCGTCGAGCTCCACCGGGGCGCGCTGGTGCCGAGTTTCGAGGCGCCGGTGCGCGCACAGTTCATCCTCGACGCGCTGCAGCGGGACGGCTTCGAGGTGATTGCGCCGCGCGACATTCCTGAGGCCCGCCTGCGGAGCGTGCATGACGCGGAATTCATCGAGTTCCTGCGCACTGCCTATGCGCGCTGGAGCGCAAAGGGCCGCGATGGCTCGATGCTGCCGAGCGGGTTTCCGGCCCGCGGCCTGCGCCGCGATCACCGCCCCACCGGCATCAACGGCGCGATGGGCTGGTACACCTTCGATGCGAGCACGCCGATCGTCGCCGGCACCTGGGATGCCGCGCTCGCAGCCGCGCGTACGGCCATCACCGCCGCAGCGCTGGTGATCGAGGGTGACACCGCCGCCTATGCGCTGTGCCGTCCGCCGGGACACCATGCCGGCCGCAGTTTCTACGGCGGGTACTGCTACCTGAACAACGCGGCGCTCGCCGCACAGTACCTGCGCGACCACGGCTTCGGGCGCGTCGCCGTGCTCGACGTCGACTACCACCACGGCAATGGCACGCAGGAGATCTTCTGGCAGCGCGACGACGTGCTGTTCGTGTCGCTGCACGCCACGCCCGAGTCGGAGTACCCGTATTTCCTGGGTTACGCGGACGAGCGCGGCGCGGGCCGCGGCGCGGGCTATACGCTCAACCTGCCGCTGCCGCTCGGCACCGGCTGGCAGGAATATCGCACCGCGCTGGATGTCGCGCTTGACGCGATCGGCCGCTTTGCGCCGGATGCGCTGGTCGTGTCGCTCGGCGTCGATACCTTCGAGGCGGACCCGATCAGCGCGTTCAAGCTGGCCGGCGCGGATTATGCGCGCCTCGGGACCTGCCTCGCGGCGCCCGGATGGCCGACGGTGCTGGTCCAGGAGGGCGGCTACGCGGTAGCCGAGATCGGCGACAACGTCGCAGGCGTGCTCCGCGCATTTGCCTGACGCGGCGTGCATTACAATCTGACGATGGCCGTCAGCGACGACTACCGGATTTTCGTCATCGAGCAACTGCAGTCGGCGGGCCGCGTCACCGAGCGGCGCATGTTCGGCGGCGTCGGCCTCTATCTCGATGGCCTGTTCTTCGCGCTCATCGACGACGACACCCTTTACTTCAAGGTCGACGACTCCAACCGGGTGCGCTACCAGCAGGCGGGCTCAAGGGCGTTCTGCCCGTTTCCGGACCAGCCCGACAAGGCAATGGGCTACTGGCAGGTGCCGGCCGAAGTGCTGGAGGACGCCGAGGAACTCGCACGCTGGGCACGCGAGGCGATGACGGTCGCGCTCGCGGCGCGCACGAAACGCCCTGCGCGCCGGCGCGCCCCGCCGAGGCGTCGCCCGGGAGCGCCGCGATGACCGTCGACGAACTGCGCCGCGACTGGGAGCCGCGCTTCATACGCTTCATCGACGAACAGCCAGGCTCCGATCCGGGCCACGGACTCATCCACCTGCGCCGCGTGGTGGCGACCGCCCTTCACCTGGCGGAAGCCGAGGGCGCGCGCGCGGAGATCGTGCTGCCGGCGGCCTGGCTGCACGACTGTGTGCACGTATCGAAGGATTCCCCGGATCGTCCACGCGCCTCGCGCCTCGCCGCAGCGCAGGCAGTCGGTTTCCTGGCGGATGCCGCCTATCCGGCGGCCGCACTGCCGGACATCGCGCATGCGATCGAGGCCCACAGCTATTCCGCCGGCATTGCGCCGCGCACGATCGAGGCGCAGGTCGTGCAGGACGCGGATCGGCTGGATGCCCTCGGCGCAATCGGCATTGCGCGCTGCATCGCGGTCGGCGCCGCGCTCGGACGGCCGCTATACGAGCCCGACGATCCCTTTTGCGAGCGGCGCCCGCCGGATGACCAGGGCGCTTCGGTCGACCATTTCTATTCGAAGCTGCTGAAGCTCGCCGGCACCATGCAGACCGCGGCCGGGCGCGCGGAAGCCTTGCGCCGCACCGGCTTCATCCAGGCATTCATCGCGCAGTTGCGCACGGAGATTGCATGAGCCGCGAGTCGCCCGACGGTCCGGAAGCGCTCGAGCGCCTGCGCGAGGGCAATGCGCGCTTCGTCGCCAACGTGCGCCGGACGCATTCGCTGACGAATGCCGCGCGGCGTGCGGAACTGGCCGTCGCGCAGCAGCCGTTCGCGATCGTGCTCGGCTGCTCGGACTCGCGCGTGCCGGTCGAGATCGTGTTCGACCAGGGGCTCGGCGACCTGTTCGTGATCCGCGTCGCCGGCAACATCGTGGCGCCGTCCCTGATTGGCAGCGTCGAGTTCGCGGCCTCGCAGTTCGGTACGCGCCTGGTCGTCGTGCTCGGGCATTCACAGTGCGGAGCGGTGATGGCGACGCTCGACCAGCTGC
The DNA here is from genome assembly GCA_040899645.1 of Steroidobacteraceae bacterium. GTDB lineage: Bacteria > Pseudomonadota > Gammaproteobacteria > Steroidobacterales > Steroidobacteraceae > SCUD01. The sequence continues at coordinate 12,684 of JBBEAB010000049.1, read as the reverse complement.
GTCGCCCGGTGGCCAGCCAGTCGCCGAACCTGAAGGATATCGTGGATCGCATCCGGCCGGGCGTCGAGGAGCTGCTGGTGTTGCCTCACGGGGATGCCGACGAGCTCGAACGCAACGCGGAACGCGCGAATATCCGCGCCTCCGTGCAGCAGCTCCGCCACGGCTCGACCATCATCGAAGGACTGGTCGCCAGCGGGGGCCTGATGGTGGTCGGCGCCTGGTATTCGGTCGCGACCGGCGTCGTCGAATTCCTCGAGACCTAGCGCGCGATTGCCGCGGCGAACGTCGCTGCATCCACGTTGCCGCCGGTGATCACGATCGCCGTGGTGCGACCGGCGAGCGAGAGCTTGCCGGCGAGCACCGCGGCGAGCGCGACCGCGCCGCCCGGCTCGATAACGAGCCGCAGGTGGCGGAATCCCCAGGCCATCGCATCCAGCACCTCCGCATCGCTGACAGCGACACCGCCAGCCAGCAATTCGCGCATCAGCGCGAAGTTCAGCACGCCGGGGGAGGGGGACATCAGCGCATCGCAGATCGAGCGCCCGCCAGGCGCATTGGCGAGCCGGCGGCCCGCTGCGAGCGAGCGGCGCGTGTCGTCGAAGCCCTCCGGTTCGACGCACAGCACCTCGGTGGTCGGTGACAGGGCACGGATTGCCAGCGCCGAGCCGCTCGCGAGGCCGCCGCCACTGCAGCCGATCAGCACCTGGTCCGGCGTCAGTCCAAGTTCACCCGACTGCTGCATCAGTTCGAGCCCGACCGTGCCCTGGCCGGCGAGCACGCCGGGATCGTCGAACGCGGGCACCAGCGTCGCGCCCCTTTCGGCGGCGAGCTGCGCGGCAATCTGCTCGCGGCTGTCGCGTACGCGGTCGTAGAGGACGATCTCCGCGCCCAGCGCGCGGGTGTTCTCCAGCTTGGCGCGCGGCGCATCGGCCGGCATCACGATGAGGGCATGGATGCCGAGCATCCGTGCCGCCGCCGCGACGCCCTGGGCATGATTGCCGGAGGAATACGCGACGACGCCGGCGCGGCGCCCGTTGTCGTCGAGTTGCACGAGGCGGTTGTAGGCACCGCGGAACTTGAAGGAGCCGGTGCGCTGCAGGGATTCGACCTTCAGCAATACGCGTCCGCCGGTCAGTTCGTCGAGCAGCGTGTGCGCGAGGAGCGGCGTGCGGCGCGCGATGCCTTCGAGTCGTTCGGCGGCAGCCAGTACGTCGTCAAAGGCCGGCAGGGTGAGGGGTTCGAATTCGGCGTTCATCCGGTGCTATGTTACGCGCGCAGGCGGTCGCCCGCCGCAGGGGAGACAGCATGACCCGCACATTGCGCATGGCGCATCTCGTCGTCGGCGCGGTCGCGGTCGTCGCCTTCCTGATCACCGGCCAGATCATGGGCCGGCACGAACCGCCGGTCGCCGCCATGGAGTGGGCCGAACGCCTGCTGTTCCGTTCGCGGCACATCTACCTGCTCTGCGCGGGGCTCGTGAACCTGGCGATCGGCGTGCACTTCCTGCTGCCGGAACGCGGGGCCCGCCGTGGCGCGGCGATCGCAGGCTCGCTGCTGGTGCTCGCGAGCGCCGTACTGCTGTTCTTCGCCTTCTTCGCCGAACCGATGGCCGGGCACTGGCCGGGCATGACGAGCAGCCTCGGCCTGTTCGTGCTGTTCGGCGGCGTATTGTTGTACACGGTCGTGTCGTTGCGCCGATCCAGCAGGAGTTCCCCATGAATGCCGAACCGGTCTGGCTGCCCTGCGCGGCGATGGTGCTCGTGACTGCGCTCGTCTGGATCAAACTGTATGTGGACCGCCTCGGCGAGATGCGCGCCCGGCACATCAGCCCGCAGTCGATCTCGACCGCGCGCGACGCGGCCGGGCGGCTCGCGAACACGAACGCCGCCGACAATTTCCGCAACCTGTTCGAAGTGCCGGTGCTGTTCTATGTCTGGTGCATTGCCATCGTGCTGACCGGCGGATCGACGCCCGCGCTCGTGACGGCGGCGTGGGCCTACGTTGGCCTGCGCGCACTGCACAGCCTGATCCACGTGACCTACAACCGCGTCGTGCACCGCTTCCTGGTCTATGTCGCGAGCACCCTGCTGCTGTTCGGCCTGTGGATCGCGTTCTTCATGAGGCTCGCGTCGTGAACGATTTCGAGGGGCACTGCCTGTGTGGCGCGATTCGCTTTGCGCTCACGCCGCCGACGCTGTTTTTCGCACACTGCCATTGCCGGTATTGCCGGGAGGCTCACGGTGCGGCATTCATTTCCTGGGTCGGCGCCGCAGAGGCGCGGTTTCGCTTCCTGCCGGAATCGACGGAGCCGCGCTGGTACCAGTCCTCCGAACAGAGCCGCCGTGGATTCTGCGGCCATTGCGGCAGCACTCTTTTCTTCGCATCCACGCTGTGTCCCGGCGAGATCCACGTGGCACGGCCGGCGATCCCGGGTCCGATCGACCGCGAACCGCAGTGCCATGTGTTCTACGACCAGCGTGTCGACTGGCACGCGGTCGGGGACCAGTTGCCCCGCTACACGTCCGACGAGCCGGGGCTCGCGAAGTTCAAGGCCGTACGCAGGTAGTCGATCAGCCGCGACAGGTCGGCGATCGGCTCCGAGCACTGCGGGCCACGGCAGATATAGGCGACGGTACTCTCGCGGGCACGCTTCGAGGCCAGGGCCTCCGGCAGATCGGCGGCGCCGGCTGGAATCCCGATGACCATCCGGCGCGGCGCATAGATCGCCGCGAGCGCGGCGGACCATTCGGCGACCATGTCGGCCGACCCGCGGATGACGACGATCTCGACCGGTTCCAGGTACTCATCGAGCGCATTGAGCATCGCGGTATGCGCCTGCGGCACGCGCGCAAGCGAGGCCCATCCGCCGCGCAGCGTGGCCTCGGCCGCATCGAGGTAACGCGTCTCGCCCAGCAACCAGCCGAGGCGCGCAAGTGCGAGTGCCGCGACGCCATTGCCGGCGGGCGTCGAATCATCGGCGAATCCCTTTGGCCGGTGCATCGGCGGATCCTGGCCCTCCGCGGTGAACCAGAAGCCGCCGCGTTCGCGATCGGCGAAGCGCGCGAGCAGTACCTCGGCCAGTTCCCGCGCGAATGCGAGGTCGGCGCTGCGGAAGCGCGCCTGCAGCAGCGCGAGCAGCGCGTCGAGCAGGTAAGCGTAGTCGTCGAGGTAGGCCGGGAACCGCGCCATGCCGTCCTTCCAGGTGGCGAACAGCCCGCCGTCCTGTCGGCAGTTCTGGCGCAGGAAATCGACCGCCCGCGTTGCGGCGTCGATGTGGTCCTGCGCGCCTAGCAGCTGCCCGCTGATCGCCAGGCCGCGGATCATCAGGCCGTTCCAGCCGGTCAGCAGCTTGTCGTCGAGGCCGGGGCGGATCCGCTGCGCGCGCGCGGCGAGCAGCTTCGCGCGGCCCGACTGCAGCAAGGCCTGCGCCGCGGCGTCCTCGACTTCGGCGACGACATGCAGGTGCCAGTCGCCCTCGAAATTGGGCTCGCGATCGAGACCGTAGCGCAGCGCGAGCACGCGGTACTCGTCGGGCGTGGTCAGTGCGGCGATCTCGCCGCGCTGCCAGACGTAGTAGCGGCCTTCATGCCCTTCCGAGTCGGCATCGATGGCCGAGCAGAAGCCGCCGGCTGGTGCCTGCATCTCACCGAGCGCCCAGCCGGCCGTGGCCAACGCCACGTCGCGGAAGTAGTTGTCGCCGGTCGCGATGGCTGCCTCTGCATAGAGCGCGAGCAGCGGGCCGTTGTCATAGAGCATCTTCTCGAAATGCGGGATCATCCAGTACGGGTCGACCGAATAACGGCAGAAGCCGCCGCCCAGCTGGTCGTTGATGCCGCCGTCGGCCATGCGCTTCAGGGTCAAGGTCGCCATGTAGAGCGCCTTGAGATCCGGCTGGGCGCCGGCGGATGAGGCTTCCCAGTCGCGCAGCAGCCGCTCGATGCTGGACGGATGCGGAAACTTCGGTGCCGCGCCAAAGCCGCCGAAGCGCTCATCGAAAGCGGCCTCGAGGTCACGGCGCGCCCTGGCTATCGGCTCCCGGTCGAGTGCCTGCCCGCCCGTGGCTGCGGGTGGCACGAGATCGTCGAACACGCCTCGCAACGCCGCGTTTTGCGTGCGCACGCTGTCGCGCTGTTCGCGATAAAAGGTGGCAACGCGCTCGAGCAGCTCGGTGAAGGCCGGCATGCCGTAGCGCGGCAGCTTCGGGAAATAGGTGCCGCCGAAAAACGGCGTCAGGTCGTCCGGCGCGAGGAACATCGTCAGCGGCCAGCCGCCGCCGCGCTGCGTCAGCAGCTGGTGCGCGAGCTGGTAGACCTTGTCGAGATCGGGGCGCTCTTCCCGGTCCACCTTGATGTTGACGAACAACCGGTTCATCAGGGCGGCGGTCGCCTCGTCCTCGAAGGATTCGTGCGCCATCACGTGGCACCAGTGGCAGGCCGAATAACCGATGGACAGCAGGATCGGGCGGTCGAGTTCGATCGCCTTCGCAATGGCCTCGGCGTTCCACGGATGCCAGTCCACCGGATTGGCCGCATGCTGCAGCAGGTAGGGACTGGTTTCGCCTGCGAGCCGGTTTTCCGGCCGCTTTTCTGGCGAGTCATGCATGGCGACGCGGCCGTGGTCGGGTAGAATTGCGGCCACTATAGCCACGGCGCTCCGTTCCCGCGAATGTCGACCCTCCCCGAAACCGCCGCAGTCGACGGTGGCGCGCTGCCGCCGCTGTTGCTGAAGCCGCAGGAAGAGCGCCGGCTGCAGGCCGGGCACCTGTGGATCTTCTCGAACGAGGTCAATGTCGGCGCAACGCCGCTGACCGCGTTTGCACCTGGCGCCCACGTCCAGGTGCGCTCGAGCCACGACCGCTTCCTGGGCTATGCCTACGTCAATCCGCGCACGTTGATCAGCGCGCGCCTGCTGGGCCGCGACGCGGACTATCCGCCGGGAAAGTCGCTGCTGGTGCATCGCTTCCGCGTTGCGCTGGCATTGCGCGAACGGATGTATGCCGCACCCTTCTATCGCCTCGCGTTCGGCGAGTCCGACCTGCTGCCCGGACTGGTCGTCGACCGCTACGGCGACGTGCTGGTAGCACAGATTGGCACCGCGGGCATGGAGGCGATGAAGGCCGAGATCCTGGAAGCGTTGATCAAGGTCCTGTCGCCGAGCGCCGTATTGTGGAAGAACGACTCGTCGATCCGCGAGCTCGAAGGCCTTGAGCGTTATGTCGAGACCGCGTTCGGCGAAGTGCCGGATTTCGTCGAGGTACCGGAAGGCGGCGTCAGGTTCCGTGTGCCGCTGGCGGCAGGCCAGAAGACCGGCTGGTACTTCGACCAGGCCGCCAACCGCGCGATGCTGATGAAGCATGTACGCAATGCGCGCGTGCTGGACGTGTTCAGCTACGCCGGCAGCTTCGGCCTGCAGGCGGCCTTCGCCGGTGCGGCCGAGGTGAGCTGCGTGGACTCTTCCGCAGCGGCGCTCGAGGCCGCAGCAACCAGCGCCGCGGCCAACGGGCTCGAGGTCGAGCTGCTGCAGGGCGATGCCTTCGATGCGCTCGAGTCGCTGCACGCCGACCGCCGGCGCTTCGACGTCGTCGTGATCGATCCGCCTGCGTTCATCAAGCGGCGCAAGGACCACCCGAAAGGGCTCGCCGGCTACCGCCGCCTGAACCAGCTTGCCCTGCAGGCACTCGACCGCGACGGACTGCTGCTGTCCTGCTCCTGCTCCTACCACCTCGGTCCCGGCGAATTGACGGACGCCGTGCAACGCGCGGCACGCCATCTCGGCCGCTTCGCGCAGCTGATCGGGGTCGGCGCCCAGGCGCCGGACCATCCGGTGCACCCGGCGATCGACGAGACCCGCTACCTGCGTGCATTCCTGTTCAGGGTGACTGATTCATGCTGACGTATCCCGAGATCGACCCGGTTGCACTCGCCATCGGCCCGGTGCGCATCCACTGGTACGGCCTGATGTACGTGGTAGGCTTCGTCGCCGCCTGGTGGCTCGCGCGCATGCACAGCAGGGCGCCGGGTTCGACCTGGAAAACGATCGATGTCGACGACCTGATCTTTTTTGCGGCGATCGGCGTGATTGCCGGCGGCCGCATGGGTTGGGTCCTGTTCTACGGTTTCGACGGGTTCCTGGAGAACCCGCTGACCCTGTTCCGCATCTGGGAGGGCGGCATGTCCTTCCACGGCGGCCTGCTCGGCGTGATGGCGGCAGTTGCGATATTCGCCTGGCGCCGCAAGCGCAACGTCGCGGACGTATTCGATTTCACCACGCCGCTGCCGGCCATCGGCCTGTTCTCCGGACGCATCGGCAATTTCATCAACGGCGAGCTGTGGGGCAAGACCACGGACCTGCCCTGGGGAATGCTGGTGAACGGCGAGGTCCGGCACCCGTCGCAGCTCTACGAGGCGGCGCTCGAGGGACTGGTGCTGTTCGCGATCATCTGGTGGTTTACGTCGAAGCCGCGCGCGCGGCTCGCGCCATCGGGTCTGTTCCTCGCCCTGTATGCCGTTTTTCGCATCCTGGTCGAGTTCGTGCGGGTGCCCGACGAGCACCTCGATTACCTTGCGTTCGGCTGGCTGACGATGGGGCAGCTGCTGTCGCTGCCGATGCTGGCGCTCGGAATCGGCATGCTCGCCTGGGCGTGGAAGCGCGACGCGCGTTCCGGTAATTTCGCCTGAGATGCGGCAATACCTCGAGCTGATGCGACTGGTGCGCGAGCGCGGCCTGCAAAAGGCCGACCGCACCGGCACCGGCACGCTCTCCGTGTTCGGGCATCAGCTGCGCTTCGACCTGTCGGCCGGATTCCCGCTGGTGACGACCAAGCGCGTGCACCTGAAGTCCGTCATCGTCGAGCTGCTCTGGTTCCTGCGCGGCGAGTCCAATGTGCGTTGGTTGCGGGAGCAGGGCGTGACGATCTGGGACGAATGGGCGGATGCGGACGGCGAACTCGGCCCGGTCTACGGGCGCCAATGGCGCGCCTGGCCCGCGCCGGACGGGCGCCGCATCGACCAGATTGCGCGCGTGGTGGAGCAGCTCAGGAATGAGCCGGATTCGCGGCGCATGATCGTCAGTGCCTGGAATGTGGCGGAGCTGGAGAAAATGGCGCTCGCACCCTGTCACGCGCTGTTCCAGTTCTACGTGGCCGAAGGCCGCCTGTCCTGCCAGGTGTACCAGCGCAGCGCCGACATCTTCCTCGGCGTACCGTTCAACATTGCCTCTTATGCCGTGCTGACCCACATCCTCGCGCAGCAGGCCGACCTCGCGGTCGGCGAGCTCGTCTGGACCGGCGGCGACTGCCACCTGTACCTGAACCACCTGGCGCAGGCCGACCTGCAGCTCGCGCGCGAACCGCAGCCGCTGCCAACGCTCGCATTGCTGCGGCGCCCCGCGGACATCGCGGACTACGAGTACAGGGATTTCCAGATCATCGGTTACGAACCCCATGCCGCGATCCGCGCGCCCGTCGCGGTCTGAGGCGGCCGGCCCGTTCATCCGGGTGCGCCGCTCGAGGATCCACGGCCGCGGCGTATTCGCCGTGCGGCTGATCCCGCGCAGCACGCGCATCATCGAGTACGTCGGCGAGCGCGTGACGCATGCCGAGGCGGATCGCCGCTACCAAGGCCGCCCGGTGCACGATGCGCATACGTTCCTGTTCATCGTGGACCGGGACACCGTCGTCGATGCGGGTGTCGGCGGGAACGAGGCGCGCTACGTGAATCACTCCTGCCGGCCGAACTGCGAGACCGAAGTCACACGCGGGCGCATCTGGATCCGTTCGCTGCGCCGGATCCTGCCGGGCGAGGAGCTGTCCTACGACTACTCCATCGGCCGCGATGCGGACGATCCGCCGGACGTCGACGAGATCTTCCGGTGCCGCTGCGGCGCGCCGCGCTGCCGGGGGACCCTGCTGGTCGGTCCGCCGCCGCGGCGGCGCAAGTGACGGATTCGTCGATCGCCGTCGTCGCGATGGCCGACAACGGCGTGATCGGCCACGACAATCGCCTGCCCTGGCATTTGCCGGACGACCTGCGTCGCTTCAAGTCGCTGACGATGGGGCATGCGCTGCTGATGGGGCGGCGCACCTTCGAGTCGATCGGCCGCCCGTTGCCCGGGCGGCGCAATCTCGTGCTGACACGCGATGCCATGTGGCGGGCCGCCGGCTGCGAGGCCGTGCGATCGCCGGGCGCGGCGCTCGCGTCACTGGTCGTAGGCGAGCGCCTGTACGTGATTGGCGGCGCGGCCGTCTACCTCGCGTGCTGGCCGCTGGTGCAACGCGTCGAGCTCACCGAGGTGCATGCGCCGATCGAGGGCGATACGCTGCTCGCCGGCTTCAATCGCGACGAATGGCGGGAGGTTTTTCGCGAGGATCGCGCCGCCGATGCGCGCCACGCCCATCCATTCAGTTTCGTCAGCCTGCTGCGGCGCTGAGTTCCGCCTCGATCATCGCGACGGCACGCCAGCAGTCCTCGTAGTTGTTGTAGAGCGGGGCGGGCGCG
>JBBEAB010000049.1:0-4179 GCA_040899645.1 Steroidobacteraceae bacterium | reverse complement strand
CCCCCCGCCCCCCGCCAGTCGCAAGTCAGGCCGCGTGCCAGCAGGCGGTCGAAAACGGCGCGCGCCTGGCCGCGCGCTCCTGCGAGGCGCACCGAGAGCTGCGCGCCGCGCCGCTCCGGGTCGCGCGGCGTGAGGATCTCGATGCGTTCGCCGAGCCGCTGGTCGAGCAGCCGCTCGAGCCAGCCGGTCAGGGCCTGCGAGCGCGCGCGGAGCGCCGGAAGTCCGGCGGCGGCGAACTGCGCCAGCGACGCCTGCAGCGGCACCATGCCAAGCAGCGGGTGATTGCTGACCTGCCAGCCGCCCGCGCCGCGATAGGGCCGGAACTCGGTGGCCATCTCGAAGCGCGTGTCGAGATCGTTGCCCCACCAGCCGGCCAGCCGCGGCATCGGGGTTTCGAAGTGCCGTTCGTGCACGAACGCGCCCGCAGTCGCGCCCGGGCCGCCGTTCAGGTACTTGTACGAGCACCAGACCGCGAAGTCGACGCCCCAGTCATGCAGCGCGAGCGGCACATTGCCCATGGCATGCGCAAGGTCGAGGCCGATTACCGCGCCGACGCGATGCGCGGCGTCGCAGAGCTGCTTCATGTCGAGCAGTTGACCGCTCAGGTACTGGACGCCCGGCAGCAGCACCAGCGCAAGGCGCGGGCCCTGCCGTTCGATCTCCGCGACCAGGTCCTCGCGCCGCAACAGGTGTTCGCCGGGCGGTGGCGCAACTTCGACGAAGGAATCTGCCCGCTCGTGCCCGTGCCAGCCGATCTGCGAGACGACGGCATAACGGTCCGATGGAAACGCACCCTGTTCGATCAGGATCGCGTGGCGCTCGCGCGTCGGCCGATAGAAGCTCGCCATCAACAGGTGCAGATTGAGCGTCAGGGAATTCATCGCGACGACTTCGGCACTCCTGGCCCCGGCAAGCTCCGCAAGTGCCGGCACGAGGCGCTCGTGCAGGTTGAGCCAGTCGGCCTCGGGGTCGTGGTAGCCCTGCACGCCGAGCTGCTGCCATTCCTCCATGAACTTCAGCACCTCATCCACGGCGCGGCGTGGCTGCAGGCCAAGAGAATTGCCGCACAGGTAGATGACGGGCTCGCCGTCCCGCGTGCGCGGGAAGTGGAACTCGGCGCGCCGCGCGGCCAGCGGATCCGCCACGTCGAGAGCCCGCGCCGCTTCGAGTGACAACGCGCTCACGCGGCCCGCACCGGGTAGAGCAGCGGTCGCGATGGCGCGGCGTCGGACAGAAACGCCGGTATCTGCAGGTCGAGCAGGTATCGGCCATCCTCGATCGCGGCACCGATCCAGGCGAGCTCGGTGATGCTCGCCCCGGGCCGCGTGGCCTCGCGCGCCTGCCGCGAGCCCGCCGGCAAGCCGAAGAAAATGCGATGCGCCGTCAGGCGGCCGCCGTCATCGGCGCGATCCGCGGACGGCAAGTCGAGCACCAGGTGCAGGATGCCGCGCTCGACCAGCCAGGCCGCCGCCTGCCGCGAAAGATACGGCGCCGGTGCGGGCCCGCGATAGCGTTGCAGCGGCGCGCCGGCGCTCGCGGACAAGCTGCGGATGACCAGCGCGCGCGGCGATGGTCCGGCATGGCGCGAAGTGGCGGCCTGCAGCGCGGCGGCGGTCACCAGCCGATCGTCCGCCGCGGGCGGCGGATCGCTGTCCTCACGGCACGTCGTCGCGTCGGCCGGCTCGATCGTGATCACCAGCGCAAAAACGATGCCGCCCTGGATCCGTTCACTGACGGCGATACGATCGTCGGTCACGTGGCCCACGCATTCGGTGTGAGTGCCATTGCAATGCGGCGCGAGCGTCAGCGTCGCGCAGTTGCAGCTGCCACCGGCGCGCGTATCGCCGACGAATGAGCCGGCGCGAAGCGGCCGGGTCGTCGCGGGCGGTGCCTCGAAACAGGCGGGTTGAGGTCCCTCGAAATCGAGCGGAATGGCGATCGAGAGGGGATTGCCGAAATCGGCCTGGAGCGCACGGCCCTCCAGCTCGAAACGCATGATCGTCATCATGTCATTATAGACAGCCGAAGGAACCCGGCAGGCCGCAGCCGGTCTGATATTCCGGGTTGCCATTGCAGGAGCGTTGGACATGGCGGTGCGGGCCGGAGTCGTGATTTGCGCCCTGTTGGCCGCGTGGCCGGCACTGGCCGACGACTCGATGCCCGATGAAGCCGCCGCGGCCTGGAAGAAGCACGAAGTCGACCTGCTGTACATGGGGTTCACGACCCGTTATTCCTGTGGCGGGCTCAAGAGCAAGGTCAAGCTGCTGCTGAAGCATCTCGGCGCGCGATCGGATGTCAAGATCGTCGAGCGCGGCTGCGAGTTCGGCTACCAGCATGTCGCCGACTTTCCGCGCCTCAAGCTCGAGTTCTACGCGCCCGAGTTGCCGGAGGCCGGGACGCGCAATGTCGGCGAGCCCGTGCTCGGCGTCTGGAAGCCGGTGGTGATCAAACGCAATTCGCCGCGCGGCCTCGAGATGGGTGACTGCGAGCTGGTCGAGATCTTCCGCGATCGCGTGCTGCCGAAGTTCCTGACGCGGAATGTCGAAGGCGACGTCAATTGCATCCCGCACCAGCTGGTCGGCAATCGCATCGACCTGCGATTCGAGATCCTGACCGGTCTGCAGCCGGTCGACACCGTGCAGGCCCAGACTCGCTGATCAGCCGTCGGGCGGCCGCAGGCTGCCGCGGCAGGGCAGCATCACCGGTTCTTCATCGCGATCGAGCCGCGCCGCGCACAGCGACCCGCCCCAGACGCAACCCGTATCGAGGCAGCGCAGCCCCGGCTCCGACAGGTGGCCGAGCGCCGACCAGTGGCCGAAGACCAGCGCGTCGTCCCGTGTCCGGCGTTCGGCATGACGGAACCAGGGCGTCGCACCGGGAGGTGCCGCTGAGACGGGCCCCTTGAGTCCGAGCAAAAGGCGTCCGTCCGGATCGACGAATCGCAGCCGCGTCAGGCAGTTGACGGCAAACCGCAGGCGGTCGATGCCGGCCAGTTCCGGCGACCAGCGGTCCGGCTGATCACCATACATCCCGGCCAGCAACGGCACCGGATCCGTCGCGAGCGCGCCCTCGACCTCGCGCGCGCAGGCCTCGGCCTGCGCGAGCGTCCACTGGGGCGGCAGTCCGGCGTGGATCAGGGTCCAGCCCAGCGCGGCGTCGCGCTGCAGCAGCGGACGCGCGGCGAGCCACGCCAGCAGGTCGGCAGCATCCGGCGCTTCGAGCACCGCCTGCAGTCCGCTCTCGCGCCGCCGCACCGTCCCCGGCGCAAATGCCATGGCCAGCAGGTGCAAGTCGTGGTTGCCGAGCACGACCGTCACGCAGGATCCGAGCGCGCGCACTTCGCGCAGCACGCCGAGCGAGTCGGGTCCGCGATTGACGAGATCTCCGGTCAGCCACAGGCGGTCGCGCGTTGCATCGAAGCGCAGCCGCTCGAGCAGCGCCATGAACTCCGCATGGCAGCCCTGCAGGTCGCCGATCGCGTAGTGGGCCATCGGGAACGCCTAGTGGATCGTGCCGGGGATCGCGAGCGTGAAAGCCGGGATCGGCGCGTCGAAGCGCACACCGTTGTCGGCCAGCATCTGGTAGGAACCCTGCATCGCGCCTACCGGCGTCTCCAGCACCGCGCCGCTGGTGTAGCGGAATCCCTGGCCCGGCATCAGGTGCGGCTGCTCGCCGACCACGCCCTCGCCACGCACTTCCTGCACCTTGCCATTGGCATCGGTGATAACCCAATGGCGGGTCAGCAGCTTGGCCGGCACGGCACCGCGGTTGCGGATCGTGATCGTGTACGCGAACACGAAGCGGCGCTCGTCGGGGTCCGACTGGTCCTCGAGGTAGCGCGTATCGACGTCCACCGTAATCAGGTTTTCGCTGGTGTCGCTCATGTCCCCGACCTAGCGCAGGCGCACCGCCAGCACGTCGCAGGGCGCGGCGTGCAGCACCGTGTCTTCGGTGAAGTTGACGAGTATCGAGGGCCCGCGGCGTTCGCGGGAGCCGAGCACGATCAGGTCGGCCTGCCGCTCCTGCGCCGCGCGCACGATCTCCGCCTTGATGTTGCCCGCGGCGACGTCGCGTCGCGCGCTGCCAATGCCGAGTCTCTCCGCCATCTCCGCGAGGCGCGCGCGCGCGCGCTGCACGAGTTCCTCTTCGATCTGCACCGCCGGCAGCAGCGTTTCGCCC
>JBBEAB010000048.1:13541-27017 GCA_040899645.1 Steroidobacteraceae bacterium | reverse complement strand
CTGAAGCCTCTGATCGTCACGCTGCACCTGCTGGGCGGGCTTGCGACGCTCGCCCTGCTCTGGTGGCTTTCCCTCTCACCGGAACGCCGCGAGCTGAAAGCGGCCGAGCGGCCGGTGCGGCGCCTCGCGATCGGTGCGCTGGTCGTGCTGGTTGCGCAGATCGCGCTCGGCGGCTGGACCAGCACCAATTACGCCGCCGCGGCCTGCGCAGATTTTCCGACCTGCCACGGCAACTGGTGGCCGGACATGGATTTCAGGAGTGGATTCGTGCTGTGGCGCGGGCTCGGCATCGACTATGAGGGTGGCGTGCTCGACGCGCCCGCGCGCGTCGCGATCCACTATGCACACCGGCTGGGCGCCTACCTGACGGCGCTCGTGCTGCTGCTGCTGGTGCTCGGCGCCTGGCGCCGCGGCCAGACCGCGCTCACGCGTGGCGCGGCGACGGTGCTGCTGGTTGCAATCGTCCTGCAGATCACGATCGGGATGAATCTCATCTGGCAGGGCTGGCCGCTGTGGCTCGGCACCGCGCACAACGCGGGCGCGGCACTCGTCGTGCTCGCGATGGTCGCACTGCTGCGCTACCTGAGCCCGCGTCCCGAGGTGGGCCGCTTCCAGCCCGCGCTGCGCTAGCCGGATCAGACCAGCTGCAGCAGGACCGGCAGACCCGCCACGACCAGGGCCAGGCAAACCGCAAGTCCGGACCGATTGAAGAGAAACATGGCGTCACCTCCTGCTGAATCTGGAGGAGACAGTACGCGGCGGCATTGTTCTGATAAACCGCTCAATATTGACTTTATTGTTCAATATAACTATCTAATAGGCCGATGGAAGCCTTCCAGGCCATGCAGGCCTTCAGCCGGGTCGCCGAGCTCGGTTCCTTCACGCGGGCCGCCGATGAACTCGGCCTGTCGCGCGCCATGGTCAGCACCCACGTGCGCCGGCTCGAGAAGCGCTTCGGCCTGCGGCTGCTGAACCGCACGACGCGAAAAGTCGCCCTGACCCCGGCAGGCGCCGAGTACCTCGGTCATTGCCGGCGCATTTTTGCGGAGTTGAGCGCTGCCGAGGAGACGCTGCAACGCGCCAAGGAGCAGCCGACCGGGCGGCTGCGCGTCGACGTGCCGGGTTCTTTCGGCCGCCATATCCTGCTGCCGGCGCTGCCGCAGTTCCTGGCGCGCTATCCCGGCATCGATCTCGACCTGCGCTTCAACGAGCGCATCGTGGACCTGGTGCGGGAGGGCGTGGATCTCGCCGTGCGCGCCGGCACCGTGACCGACCCGAATCTCGTCGCACTGCGGATTTCCGGCTCGCGCTGGATCACCTGCGCGTCGCCGGGCTACCTCGCCCGGCATGGCCGCCCGCAGCGCATTGCGGATCTCGCGGACCATGTGCTGATCGGCTCGATCCCGCCGGACGGCACCCAGCCACGACCGTGGATGTTCGCGACCGAACCCGATCCGCCATTCGAGCCGCGGTTCCGGATGACGGTCAACGAGGCCGAGGCGGTGATGCTCGCGGCCGCCAATGGCGTTGGCATCACCCAGACCATGGACCTGCTGGCGGCGCGCGAGCTGGTGGACGGTCGCCTGGTCATGGTGCTGACCGAGTACACGCAGCTGGGGCCGCCGTTGTCGATCGTCCACACCCCGGCCGCACAGCGCCTGGCGCGGGTGCGGGTGTTTGCCGAGTTCCTGCGTGGCCTCCTGGAGTACGTCGCCGAGCGAGCGGCGCTCCATACCGGCCTGCCGAAGATCCGCTGATGGCAGCCGCTCGGTTTCTCCGGTGCGTGATAGCATTTCGGCCTTCATGAACGCACGCGATGCATCGACCAACGTCGCCACCGGCCGGGGCTGGGCGCGGGCGCGCGACTACTTCGCGCTGACCAAGCCGAAGGTCGTCTCGCTGATCATGTTCACGGCCATCGTCGGCATGTTCCTGGCCGTGCCCGGCTTCCCGCCGCCGGATGCGCTCATCTGGGGCACGCTCGGCATTGCGCTCGCCGCTTCCTCGGCGGCTGCGATCAACCACGTGCTCGATGCGCGCATCGACGCCGAGATGTCGCGCACGCGCTCGCGGCCGCTGCCGCGCGGCGCGGTGTCCGAGGCTTACGCATTGTCCTTCGCCTTCGTGCTGGGCGCGGGCTCGATGCTGATCCTCGCGCTGCTCGTCAACGCGCTGACCGCGGTGCTGACCTTCTTCTCGCTGATCGGCTACGCGATCGTCTATACCGTGTGGCTCAAGCGCGCCACGCCGCAGAACATCGTGATCGGCGGCGCCGCCGGCGCCGCGCCGCCGGTGCTCGGCTGGACCGCGGTCACGGGCGTGGTGGACTCGAACGCGCTCCTGCTGTTCCTGATCATTTTCGCGTGGACGCCGCCGCACTTCTGGGCGCTCGCGATCGCGCGCCGCGACGAGTACGCGCGGGTCGGCATCCCGATGCTGCCGGTCACGCACGGCATCGCCTACACCAAGCAGTTCATCTGGTACTACACCGTGCTGCTCTCGGTCGTCACGATGCTGCCGTTCCTGAGCGGCATGGCGGGCTGGTTCTACCTGGCCGCCGCGCTGGTGCTGGATGGCCTGTTCCTGCACCACGCCTGGGTACTCCGGAACTCCGAGCGCGCCGAGCTGCCGATGCGCGTGTTCCGCTTCTCGATCAATTACCTCGCGCTGCTGTTCGCGGCCATCCTGGTCGACCACTACCTGCCGCCGATCGCCGGCGGCTGAACCGCAGTCGCAAAGTCCGCACCTCAAGTAGACTGGCCGCGTGGATTTGGGCTTCATCGAACTGATCGACTGGCACGCGGGCGCGGTGCTCGCGATCACGCTCGTGACCTTCTACCTGTTCGCCAAGGAACAACTGCCGGTGCAGAGCACCGCGCTGCTCGCGCTGCTCGCGCTGATGCTGCTGTTCGGTATTTTTCCGTACCGCAACGGCGACGGGCCGCTCGGGCCCGAGCAGTTTCTGGCCGGATTCGGCAACTCCGCGCTGGTGACGATCTGCTTCCTGATGGTGCTCGGACACGGCCTGACCACGACCGGTGCGCTGGAGCCGGTGGTCCGCCGGCTGGCGCGGCTGTGGGCCTTCCTGCCGCAACTCGCGTTCCTGTTGATCCTGATCTTCTGCATCGCGGTCAGCGGCTTCGTCAACGACACGCCGGTGGTCGTGATGCTGATACCGGTGCTGGTCGCGATCGCCGCGCGCACCGGCACCAGTCCCTCGCGCACCCTGCTGCCGATGAATTACGCGGTGCTGATCGGCGGCATGGCGACCACCATCGGCACCTCGACCAACCTGCTGGTGGTCGGCATCTCGGCCAAGCTCGGCGTGCCGGCATTCGGGCTGTTCGACTTCACGCACATCGTCGCAATCGCCGCGGCGATTGCCTTGCCGTACCTGTGGCTGGTCGTGCCGCGGCTGCTGCCGAAGGACTCGAGCGGTCGTCCCCGCGGTGAACCGCTGGCTTTCGACGCCTCGCTCGAGATCCACGCCGACGGTTTCGCGGCCGGTCGCGCGTTGCCCCAGCTCGCCAAGCGCGCGCGTGGATTCAAGCCATTGCGCATCGTGCGCGGCGGCATCGACATCGCGCCGCTGCCGGATCTCGAACTGCGCGCCGGCGATCGCCTGCTGGCGCAGGCGACTCCGGAAGACCTGCGCGAGTTCGCCGCCACGCTCGGTACCTGGCTGCACCCGCGTGAACGCGATGAGATCCCCGGCGCACCGGATCAGACTTTCGCGCAGGCGCTGATCACGAGCGATGCGGACATCGGCGGCACGGCGCCGAGCGCGCGGCGCTTCGCCGACCAGCATCGGCTGGCGGTCATCGGCATCCACCGCCCGGGGCGGGTGCGCGCGATCGATCCCGACGAAACCACGCTGCGGCCCGGCGATGTCGTGCTGGTCCGTGGCCACAAGGACAACGTCGAGAACCTGGCGGCTTCCCAGGGCGTGCTGATGCTCGATGCGATGACGGAACTGCCGCACACCCGGCGCGCGCCGCTTGCGCTCGGCATCATGGCCGGTGTCATCGCGCTGGCGGCAACCGGCATGTTGCCCATGGTGCTGGCCTCCGCAGTCGGCGTGGCCGCCATGCTGCTGACCGGCTGCCTGGGCTGGCGCGAGGCCACCGACGCGCTGTCATCCAAGGTCGTCATGATCGTGGTGGCGAGTCTCGCGCTCGGCGAGGCGCTGACCGCGACCGGCATGATCGCGGGCGCCGGCGCCGGGCTCGCCCTGCTGCACGCCTACGTGCCGGTCATCGTCATGCTGGCCGCGCTGATGCTGGCGACGGCCGTGATCACGAATTTCGTGTCCAACAATGCGGCCGCGATCATCGGCACGCCCATCGCGATCGCGATGGCGGCCACGATGGGCGTTGATCCGCGGCCATTCGTGCTGGCCGTGCTGTTCGGCTGCAACCTGTGCTATGCGACACCCATGGCCTACCAGACCAATTTGCTGGTGATGGCCGCGGGTGGCTATACCTTCAATGATTTCATGCGTGCCGGATTGCCGCTGATGATCCTGATGTGGCTCGTGCTGACCTGGCTGCTGGCGAACGAATACCAGCTGCTCTGAGCTGCGCGCGGAGTCCGCGCCCTACTTCATCCGCACCTGCACCGGCGTCGCATCGCCTTTCTTGTCCGCGCCGGCGTAGATCGTCAGGTGCGGGTACGGGATCTCGATGCCGCCGGCATCGAACGCGGCCTTCAGCCGCCGCAGGTACTCGCGACGAACCTTCCATCGTTCGACTGTCTGCACCTTGAAGCGGCAACGCACGATCACCGCCGAATCGGCCAGGCTCTCGACACCCGCAATCTCGAGCGGCTCCAGGATCAGGGCGCTGAACTCCGGGTCCGCCTGCAATGCCAGCGCGGTATCCCGCATGATTGCAAACACCTCGTCGAGGTTTTCGCGATACGCGACGCCAATGTCCATCAGCGCGAAGCTGAAGTCCCGCGTGAGGTTGGTAACCGTCGTGATCAGGCCGTTCGGCACGTAGTGCACGTCGCCCGAGTAATCCCGGAGCCTGACGTAGCGCAGCGTGAGGTCCTCGACCAGACCGCTCTTGCCGGCAATCTGCACGATATCGCCGCGCGCGATCTGGTTCTCCAGCAGCAGGAAGAAACCGACGAAATAGTCCTTGACCAGGCTCTGGGCGCCAAAGCCGATCGCCAGACCGACGACACCCGCAGCGCCCAGGATCGGGGCGATCGAGATACCGAGCTCGCTCAGCACCAACATGCCGGCGATCAGCGTGATGACGGCGGTCGCGATGTAGCGGAACACGCGGATAACGGTTCCAACTCGCTGGGTGTCCGAGTGCGCTGTCAGGCCGGACGTGAAGCGCACCCGGAACAGGCGCAGCAACCGGCTCGTGATCCGTTGCGCGACGATCGCCAGTACGACGATCACCAGGACGCGCAGGATGACGACCAGCGGTGCCAGCCAGGCTGCGCCCAGCCACGATTCGATCAGATCCCTGGTTGCCTGCATGTGCCCGATACCCCACGATTCGGCGATTCGCCCCAATGAGTCGCGACCGCAAGGTGCATGGTTCCAGGCGCTGTCCGGACTGCAGGGGACCGCGCCGGCGAAATTACACGCCGACGCTGGGGCGGAAGTTTAACATGCGAATCCTGGCCCGTTCGCATCAGGCCGGCCGTGCAAGGAGCGATCGATGCGCTGGCGTGGACGCAGGCAGAGTGAAAATATCGAGGACCGCCGTGGCTCGCGCGTCGGTCGCGGCGTGGTCGGCGGCGGCATCGGCACGGTCGCGCTCGTGCTGCTCGCGATGTACTTCGGCGTGGATCCGTCGGTCGTGCTGCGCGGCGTCGGCGACCAGGGCGGAACCACCACGAACGAGCCTTACACAGAGACGGAAATGGAGGCCGAGTGGCGCGAGCAGGTCGCGGTCACGCTGGCCGAGACCGAGGACTCCTGGCAGCTCATCTTCCGCGAGCTCGGCGGCGAATACCGCAAGCCGACGCTCGTGCTGTTCAGCGGCGCGGTCGATTCCGGCTGCGGCTATGCCGAGGCGGCGATGGGCCCGTTTTACTGTTCAGCCGACGAGCGCGTCTTCATCGACCTCGGTTTCTTCCAGGAGCTGCAGGCGCGGCTCGGCGCCGGCGGCGATTTCCCGCGTTCCTATGTCGTCGCGCACGAGGTCGGTCACCACGTGCAGCACCTGCTCGGCATCTCGGGTCGCGTGCACGAGCTGCGCCAGCGCGTCGATGAAATCGAGGGCAATCAGCTGTCGGTGCGGCTCGAGCTGCAGGCCGACTGCTTCTCCGGCCTGTGGGCGCATCGCGCCGCAGGCACGGCCGGTATCCTCGAGCCCGGCGACATCGAGGAGGCGCTGGATGCGGCCAGCGCGATCGGCGACGACACGCTGCAGCGCAACGCAGGCCGCGCCGTGGTGCCGGACTCGTTCACGCACGGCAGCGCCGCCCAGCGCCAGCGCTGGTTCCGGCGCGGCTTCGATTCCGGCAAGTTCGCGGACTGCGACAGCTTCAAGGAAGCGGACCTGTGATGGTCCACAAGCATCCGGTCGCGGATGCATTCGCGGCCGGGGCGCTGGTCAAGCGGGCGGACTACGAGGCGATGTACCGGGAGTCGGTGCAGGACTCCGCGGGCTTCTGGGCGCGCATCGCCGAGCGCATCGACTGGATGCGCTTCCCCGCGCGCATCCGCAACGTGTCCTTCGACCCGG
This sequence comes from Steroidobacteraceae bacterium, assembly GCA_040899645.1. Classification (GTDB taxonomy): domain Bacteria; phylum Pseudomonadota; class Gammaproteobacteria; order Steroidobacterales; family Steroidobacteraceae; genus SCUD01. The sequence continues at coordinate 20,307 of JBBEAB010000048.1, read as the reverse complement.
CGGACTTCCGCGTGCGCTGGTACGAGGATGGCGAGCTAAACGTCTCGGTCAACTGCCTGGATCGCCAGCTGGCCGCGCGCGCCGGCAAGACCGCGATCCTGTTCGAGGGAGACGATCCGTCGGTATCGCGGAAGATCAGCTATCGCGAGCTGTACGAGCAGGTTTGCCGCCTCGGCAATGCGCTGCGCGCCTGCGGCGTGCAAAAAGGCGACCGCGTCACGATCTACATGCCGATGGTCCCGGAAGCGGCTGTCGCGATGCTCGCCTGCGCGCGCGTCGGCGCCGTGCATTCCGTCGTGTTCGGCGGCTTCTCGCCGGAATCGCTGGCGGGACGCATCGAGGACTGCGCCTCGACACTCGTGATCACCGCGGACGAGGGCGTGCGCGGCGGCAGGAAGATCCCGCTGAAGGCCAACGTGGATGCGGCGATCGTCTCGCATGGCCTCGCCGTGAAGAACGTGATCGTCGTGCGCCGCACCAGCGCAGATGTCGGCTGGGTCCCGGGCCGCGACCTGCGCTACGAGGAAATCGTCGCGGCGCAGCCACCGGCCTGCGAACCCGAACGCATGAATGCCGAGGATCCGCTGTTCATCCTTTATACCTCCGGCTCCACGGGCAAGCCGAAGGGCGTGCTGCACACGAGCGGCGGCTACCTCGTCTACGTGAACTTCACGTTCTCCTGCGTGTTCGACTACCACGAGCCGGACATCTTCTGGTGCACGGCCGATGTCGGCTGGGTCACGGGCCACAGCTACATCATCTATGGCCCGCTCAGCAACGGCGCGACCAGCCTGATGTTCGAGGGCGTGCCGAACTACCCGGATGCGTCCCGCTTCTGGCGCGTCGTGGACAAGCACCGGGTCACGATCTTCTACACCGCGCCCACCGCGATCCGCGCGCTGATGCGCGAGGGCGATGCGCCGGTCAAGGCGGCCTCGCGTGCTTCGCTCCGCCTGCTCGGCACGGTCGGGGAACCGATCAATCCCGAGGCCTGGGAGTGGTACCACCGCGTGGTCGGCGACGGCCGCTGCCCGGTGGTCGACACCTGGTGGCAGACCGAGACCGGCGGCATCCTGATCTCGCCGTTGCCGGGTGCAACCGACCTGAAGGCCGGATCGGCGACGCTGCCGCTGCCGGGCGTGCAGCCCGCGCTGGTCGATGGCGAGGGCCGCATCCTCGAGGGCGCCGCCAGCGGCAACCTCGTACTGCTCGACAGCTGGCCGGGCCAGATGCGCACCGTGTACGGCGATCACGAACGCTTCATCAGCACCTATTTCACGACCTATCGCGGCATGTACTTCACCGGTGACGGTGCGCGCCGCGACGAGGACGGCTACTGGTGGATCACGGGACGCGTGGATGATGTGATCAATGTCTCCGGGCATCGCCTCGGCACGGCGGAAGTCGAGAGCGCCCTGGTCGCGCATGCAAAGGTCGCCGAGGCGGCGGTCGTCGGTTTCCCGCACGACATCAAGGGCCAGGGTATCTACGCCTACGTCACGCTGAAGAGCGGCGCGACGCCGACTGAGGTGCTGCGCGCCGAACTGGCGCAGTGGGTGCGAAAGGAGATCGGCCCGATCGCGACGCCGGATTTCATCCAGTGGGCGCCGGGCCTGCCGAAGACGCGCTCCGGCAAGATCATGCGCCGCATCCTGCGCAAGATCGCGGCCGAAGAGCACGAGCAGCTCGGCGACACGTCGACGCTCGCCGATCCGGCGGTCGTTGCCGACCTGGTCATGAATCGCCGCGGAGCCGGCCCGTGAGGCGTCTCTTCGTCGTCGCAGTCGCGCTGTCGTGTGCCGCGACCGCCGCGGCCGCCGACGCGGGCGAGCCCGGGCGCCTCGTCCTCGGCACCTGGAACCTCGAGTGGATGATGACGCCGCGCACTTTCGATTCGCTCGCGGCCAGCTGCCTGAAGCCCGGCATGCGCGCCGGCGGCAGCGACCGGGCAATTCCCTGCGATCTCGTGCCGAAGGCGCGCTGGGACGCGGAGGACCTCGGTCGCCTGCGCCGCTTTGCAGCCACGCTGCCGGTTGACGTGATCGCGTTGCAGGAGACCGATGGCCCCGAGGCCGCCGCGCAGGTCTTCCCGGACCACTCGTTCTGCTTCACGAAACGCAGGCACGTGCAGAATGTAGGCTTCGCGGTGCGTCGCGGCATACCGTTTCGCTGCAACCGCGATGTTCGCGCGCTCGGTCTCGACGGCAACGACGTGCGCTGGGGCGCCGACATGACCCTGTTCCCCGGCACGCCGCAGGAATTGCGGCTGCTGTCGGTGCACCTGAAGAGCGCCTGCCACCGCGATTCGCTGGCCAGCTCGCGCCCCGATTGCCGGACGTTGCAGCGGCAGGTGCCGATCCTCGAGGACTGGATCGACCGCCGCGCCCGTTCCGGCGTCGCGTTCGCGGTGCTCGGCGACTTCAACCGGCGCTTCGACAGCGAATCGAAACGGGCGCGCGATGCCCGCGGCCGCATCGTGTCGCTGTGGCCGGAAATCGATGACGGCGAGCCCGCGGAAGCGGACCTGAGCAACGCCGGGGACGACCACGGCCCGGTCGGCTGCAATAACGGGCACGGCGTGCGCATGCCGATCGATTACCTGGTCCTGTCCCGCAAGCTGTCACGCCGGCTGGTGCCCGGATCGTTCCTGTCCTGGGATTATCCCGCTGGCAGGCGCTGGCCCGATCACTGCTTTATCTCGGTGCAACTGGAACTGGAGCGCGGCCATGGCGTATGACAAGGACAACATCTTCGCGCGCATCATTCGCGGCGAGATTCCCTGCCACAAGGTCTACGAGGACGCCGACACGATTGCCTTCATGGACATCATGCCGCAGGCCGAGGGCCACACGCTGGTCGTGCCGAAGAAGGCCGGTGAGGACATCTACTCGACGCCGCCCGAATCGCTCACGGCCGCCATCCGCACGGCGCAGAAAATCGCCGGCGCCGTGCAGAAGGCCTTCGCCGCCCCCGGCGTCATGATCGCCCAGCTGAACGGAGCGGCTGCGGGCCAAAGCGTGTTCCACCTGCACATCCACGTGATCCCGCGCCATGCCGGCAAGGAGCTTCGCATCCATGCCGCGGCCCAGGCCGATCACGCCGTACTCGCCGAACACGCCGCCCGCGTGCGCGCGGCCCTGTAACGTGCCGGACAGCGACACCAACACATTGTTCTACGAGCGCGTGCTCGCGGTCGCGGGCCTCGCGCTGCTCGCGGTGCTTGTCTACCGGATCTTCGAGCCCTTCCTGGCGCCGATGGCATGGGCGGTATTCATCGGCCTCCTGATGCAGCCGGCGCAGCGGCGCCTGGCCCGGCTGTTTCGCGGCCGCGAGTCGATCTCGGCGTTCCTGCTCACGCTGCTGGTGCTGTTGCTCTTCATCGGCCCGCTGACCGTGCTCGCGGTGGCCTTCGCCCGGCAGGCCGCCACGCTCGCCGTATTGTTCCAGGAGTGGATCGCGCAACAGGAGGGCAAGACCTTTGCGGATTTCGCGAGCCTGCCAGTCGTCGGCCCGGCGCTCGCCTGGCTCGACCAGTATGCCCACGTCAGCGCCGCCGAGGCGCAGGCCTGGCTGATCGAGGGTGGGCGCAAACTGCTCGATCGACTGGCCTCGCTCGGCGGCACCGCGTTTCTCGGCGCGGTCGGCACGGTGCTGTCGTTCACGGCCATGCTGTTCCTGCTCTTCTTTGTCATCCGCGACGGACGCGCGATGGCCCGCGGCGCGATTTCGCTGGTGCCGCTGTCATCCGCGCGGCGCGATGCGCTGGCCGTGCGGCTTGCGGCCGTGACGCGCGCGGTCATGCGCGGCACCATCCTGACCGCGATCGTGCAGGGTTTCCTGCTCGGCATCGGCTTCGCGATCGTCGGCCTGCCGGCGCCGGTCGTGTTCGGCGTGCTGGGCGCCTTGCTGTCGGTCGTGCCATTCGGCGGCACCGCCCTGGTCTGGGTGCCGGCAGTCGGCGTGCTGCTGTTCCAGGGCCGCTATGGCGCCGCGCTCGTCCTGGTCGCGGTCGGCGCCATCGTCAGCAGCGTGGACAACTTCCTGAAGCCGCTGCTGATTTCCGGGCGCGCTTTCGTGCCGACGCTCGCCGTGTTCATCGGCGTGATCGGCGGCCTAGCCGCGTTCGGCATGATCGGCCTGTTCCTGGGTCCGGTCGTGATCGCGCTGGCCCTCGCGTTGGCGAGCTTTGCCCAGGAGACGGACCCGTCCTGAGAAAAGGGACGCAACCCCTTTTGATTGCGAGTCGACGTGAAAAGGCGTTGCCCTGGTTTGCCGCGCCGGCACGCTTGCTAGAATGCGCGCCCCATGTCGCCGCATGAACTCCTCGAATCGCTGAACGACGCCCAGCGCGCCGCCGTTACTGCGCCGCTCGGCCCGGTGCTCGTGCTCGCCGGCGCGGGCAGCGGCAAGACCCGCGTGCTGACCCACCGCGCCGCCTGGCTGATCCTCGAGCATGACGTGTCGCCGCACGGCCTGATGGCGGTCACCTTCACCAACAAGGCGGCGGCGGAGATGCGCGGGCGCATCGAGTCGCTGCTCGGCATGCCGGCCGACCCGTTGTGGATCGGTACCTTCCACGGCCTTTCGCACCGCATGCTGCGCCGCCACTGGCGCGAGGCGCGCCTGCCGCAATCGTTCCAGATCCTCGATGACGACGACCAGCAGCGTCTCGTGCGGCGGATCATCCGCGAACAGAAGCTCGACGAACAGCGCTGGGTGCCGCGCGAAGTGCAGAACTTCATCAACTCCAACAAGGACGAGGGTCGCCGCTCGAAAAAACTGGACGCCCGCAACGATCCGACACGCCACCAGTTCATCAAGCTCTACTCGATCTACGAGGCGCGCTGCGAGCAGGCCGGCGTGGTGGACTTCGCCGAGCTGCTGCTGAGCAGTTTCGAGCTGCTGCGCGACGTGCCGGAGCTCGGCGAGTACTACCGCGAACGCTTCGGCCACATCCTAGTCGATGAATTCCAGGACACCAACGGCATCCAGTACGAGTGGCTCAAGGTCCTGGCCGGCAAGACCGGGGCGCCGTTCGTTGTCGGCGACGACGACCAGTCGGTGTATCGGTGGAGGGGCGCCCGCGTCGAGAACATGCAGCACTTCCGCCGCGAGTTCGGCGCGACCGTCTACAAGCTCGAACAGAATTACCGCTCGACCGCCGTGATTCTGGCGGCCGCCAATGCCGTCATTGCGAAGAATACCGACCGCATGGGCAAGGAACTGTGGACCGCGGCGCAAGGCGGCGAGCCGATCCGGGTCTACGCCGCATACAACGAGCGCGACGAGGCCGACTTCGTGATCGAGCGGATCCGCGAGCACGAACGCCGCGGCCTGCCGCTCGCCGCCGCTGCCGTGCTGTACCGCAGCAACGCGCAGTCGCGCGCGTTCGAGGAAGTGCTGATGGCCTCGCGCATTCCTTACCGCGTCTACGGCGGCCTGCGGTTCTTCGAGCGTGCCGAGATCAAGGATGCGCTGTCGTACCTGCGACTCACGCAGTCGCGCGCCGACGACATCGCCTTCGAGCGCGTCGTGAACCTGCCGGTGCGTGGCATCGGCGGCGCGACCCTTGAGTTGCTGCGCGCCGCCGCCCGCGACCACGGCCGCAGCCTGTGGGATGCCGGACAGGCGTTGCTGCCCGCGCTGCCGTCACGCGCCGCAACGGCATTGCGCGGCTTTTTCGCACTGATCGACCGGCTCGCCGCGGCGATCGCGGAACTGCCGCTGCACGAGCAGGTGCAGGCGGTGATCCTTGGCTCGGGGCTCCGCGACCATCACGCGAAGGAGAAGGACAACAAGGGCGAGGCGCGGGTCGAGAACCTCGATGAGCTGGTCAACGCTGCGGAGGGCTTCGAACCGGACCATGACGACGGCCTGTCGCCGCTCGGTGCATTCCTCGCGCACGCCACGCTCGAATCCGGCGAGATGCAGGCCGCGACCGGTCTCGATTGCGTGCAGCTGATGACGCTGCACGCGGCGAAGGGGCTCGAGTTCCCCACCGTGTTCGTCGTCGGGCTCGAGGAGGGCCTGTTTCCGTCGGAGCACTCGGCATTCGACGCCGATCGCCTGCCGGAGGAGCGGCGGCTCTGTTACGTCGGCCTCACGCGCGCGATGCAGCGCCTCTATCTCACGCACGCGGAGAGCCGGCGGATCTTCGGGCGCACGGCCTATCGCGATCCGTCGCGGTTTCTGTCCGAGCTGCCGCCGGAGGCGCTCGAGGATGTTCGTCCGCGGATCTCGGTCAGCCGTCCGCTGTACACGGCGCCGGGACCAGCCATCGTCCGGCGCGGCGAGGTCGTGGACGCGGCCGAGACCCGCCGCCGATCGCGCGCCGCGGCCCCGATCGCGGGCGAGGACGTGCCGATGCGCCTCGGTTCACGCGTGCGCCACGCGAAGTTCGGCGAAGGCACGATCCTGCGCTTCGAGGGGGTCGGCGAGAGCCGGCAGGTACACGTCAACTTCGAGCAGGCCGGGCAGAAATGGCTGATGTACGAGCTGGCGCGACTGGAGCAGATTCGCTGAATCTTCTGGCCGGAGACCGGAACCCCGGTTCGCTCGCGCCGCCGGAACTTACGCGCTCGCTCACCGGCTTCCGGTCTCCGGCCCGAACACCCGGCGCCGCTACTCCACGCGGGCCACGTGTCGCCCCGCACGCCATTCACCGGCCGCGCCGCGACTCTCACCCTCCGGCGTCTACCCGCAACGCCGCCCGTCGCGCGGACCTGCAGGCCGGGACCTTGCGAGCGCGCGCCTAAAGTTCCGGCGG
>JBBEAB010000048.1:0-13531 GCA_040899645.1 Steroidobacteraceae bacterium | reverse complement strand
GCAAGCGAGCAAGGGTCCCGGCCTGCAAACACCGCGCGACAGGTGCCGATGCAAACGGTGCGCTAGAATCGCGGGCGTCGCGGAGCCGGCCCGTGTGCCGGCGAGGGAGCGGCAGTGAAGATCATCATTCTCGGCGCCGGCCAGGTGGGCAGCACCGCGGCCCAGCAGCTGGCCCGCGAGCAGGCCAACGACGTCACCGTCGTGGACACGCGCGACGAGGTGCTGCGCGATCTGCAGGATCGCCTCGACATCCGCACGGTGTCGGGCAACGCGGCGCATCCCGCAGTGCTCGAGGCGGCCGGCGGCAACGGCGCCGATCTCATCGTCGCGCTGACCTCCAGTGACGAAGTGAACATGGTGGCCTGCCAGATTGCCTGGACCCTGTTCCGCACCCCGACCAAGATCGCCCGCATCCGCTCCGGCGACTACCACCAGCGCCCGGAGCTCTTTGGCGAGAATGCAATCCCGGTGGACCTTGCGGTCAGCCCGGAGCAGCTCGTCACCGATTACGTCGAGCGGCTGATCCGCTACCCGGGCGCGCTGCAGGTGCTCGAATTCGCCGACGGGCGCGTGCGCCTGGTCGGCATGCGCGCCCTGAAGGGCGGCAAACTCGTCGGCCACCAGCTGCGCGAGCTGAAAGCCCACATCCCGAACCGCGAAGTTCGCGTTGCCGCAATCTACCGCGGCGGCCGCAGCATCAAGCCGGAAGGCGGCACGACGATCGAGGAACACGACGAGGTGTTCTTCGTCGCGGCGCGCGACGATATGCGCCCGATGATGAAGGAGCTCAGCAGCGAAGAAGCCTCGGCTCGACGGGTCGTCATCGCCGGCGCCGGCAACATCGGCTTCCGCCTGGCGCGTGCGCTCGAGGAACGCGTGCAGGTCAAGCTGATCGAGCGCAGCGTCGATCGCGCGCGGCGCGCGGCCGAGACGCTGCGCAATACGCTGGTGCTGACCGGCGATGCCGCGGACGAGGAGCTGCTCCTCGAGGAGAATATCGACGACGCGGACGTGTTCATCGCCGTCACCAATGCCGAGGAGGCCAACATCCTGTCCGCGATGCTGGCCAAGAAGCTCGGTGCACGGCGCGTCATGGCGTTGATCAACAAGCCCTCCTACTCCGAACTGGTCGAAGGTGGCAAGATCGACATTGCGATCTCGCCGCAGACCATCACGATCGGGGCGCTGCTTGCGCACGTGCGCCGTGGCGATGTCGTGCGGGTGCACTCCCTGCGCCGCGGCGCCGCCGAGGCGATGGAGGCGATCGTGCACAACGACGGCCGCGATTCGCTGGTGGCCGGCCGTCGTATCGAGGAGATCGACCTGCCGGAGGGCACAACGATCGGCGCGATCGTGCGCGGCGAACAGGTGCTGATGGCGCATCACGACACGGTCATCGAGGCGGATGACCACGTGATCCTGTTTCTGACCGACCACCGCCACGTGGAGGAAGTCGGCCGGCTGTTCCAGACCGGCACGCGCGCATGAACCTGCTGATGGTGCAGCGCATCCTCGGGCTGATGCTGCTGCTGTTCAGTCTGACGATGCTGCCGCCGATCGGCGTCTCGCTGGCCTACGCCGATGGCCACTGGTATCCGTTCCTCGCCGCGTTTGCGGTCGTCGCGCTGCTCGGTTTCGCCCTCTGGTTCCCGGTGCGCAGGCTCCATGGCGACCTGCGGCTGCGCGACGGCTTCCTGGTCATCGCCGTGTTCTGGATTTTCCTCGGCTTCGCGGGCGCGACGCCGCTGCTGATCAGCGACGTGCCGCGGCTGTCATTCACCGATGCGGTATTCGAGGCCGTGTCGGGTTTCACGACCACCGGGGCGACGGTGATTGTCGGCCTCGACGAACTGCCGAAGTCGATTCTCTACTACCGCCAGCAGATCCAGTGGCTCGGCGGCATGAGCATCATCGTGCTCGCCGTTGCGCTGATGCCGGTGCTCGGCATCGGCGGCATGTCGCTCTACAAGGCCGACACGCCCGGGCCGATGAAAGACCAGAAAATGACGCCGCGGATCACGCAGACCGCGAAGGCCCTGTGGGCGGTCTACGTCATGCTGACCGCGTTGTGCGCGGGCGGTTACTACCTTGCCGGCATGGACGCCTTCGACGCGATCGGCCATGCCTTCAGCACGCTGTCGACTGGTGGATTCTCGCCGTATGACGCCAGCCTCGGCCACTTCGACAGCGCGGCGATCGACGTCATCGCCACGGTGTTCATGTTCATGGGCGGGGTCAGTTTCGCGCTGCATTTCTCCGCGCTGCGCCGGCGCAACCCCCGCCTCTATTTCCAGGACCCGGAGTTCATGGCGTACTTCCGGCTGATCGTCGTGATCATCCTGGCCGCCTCGGTCTATCTCTGGCTCGAGGGCGAGTTCGAATCGCTCGCGACGTCGCTGCGCCACACCGGCTTCCACGTGGTCTCGATCCACACCGGGACCGGCTACACGACCACCGGTTTCGCGCACTGGCCCGGCGCGTTGCCGGCACTACTGATGATGCTGACCTTCATCGGCGGCTGCGCCGGCTCGACCACCGGCGGCATGAAGGTGATCCGCTGGTTGCTGGTGTTCCGCCAGGGCGTCGCCGAACTGAAGCGCCTGGTGCATCCGAGCGCCGAGATTCCGGTGAAACTCGCCGACCGGGCCGTGCCGCAGCGCGTGATCATCGGCGTCGCCGGTTTCTTCGCGATGTATTTCATCGTCTTCGGCGTGCTGATGCTGGCATTGATGATGCTGGGGCTGGACCAGGTCACCGCCTGGTCCGCGATCGCCGCGTCCATGAACAACGTCGGTCCCGGACTCGGCGACATCACGGTCACGTTCCAGAGCGTCCCGGCTGCGGCGAAGTGGATCTGCGCGCTCGCGATGGTGGCCGGGCGCGTCGAGGTTTTCACGCTGCTGCTGCTGCTGACACCGGCCTTCTGGCAGAAGTGAATTGGGCCTGCGCGAGAATCTGCAACTGATGCTCGAGCGCGGCCAGGACTCGCCCTTGCTGCGCTACGCGCTCGGCCAGGAGTGCCTCAAGGCGGGCGACCTGGTCTCGGCCATCGACCACCTGCGCCAGGCCGTGGACCAGAATCCACGCTATTCGGCGGCCTGGAAAGCGCTCGGCGCAGCGCACGCGGGCGCCGGCTCGATCGATCGCGCGATCGATGTTTATGAACGCGGCATCGCCGCCGCGCACGCGGCCGGTGACGTGCAGGCCGCGAAAGAAATGACCGTGTTCCTGAAGCGCCTGCAGAAGGGCGGGAAGGCTGCACAATGACCGCGCTGCGCGGGCGCGCCGGGCTCGAACGCCTGGCGTCAGCGCTCGATACCATCGCCGAGCGCACCGGTTGCATGATCGCCTGGCTGACGCTCGGCATGGTGCTCGCGACGGTCACCGTGGTCGTGATGCGCTATGCATTCGGCCAGGGGCTGATCTGGCTGCAGGAATCCGTCAACTGGATGCACTCGCTGGTTTTCATGCTGGGCGCCGCCTATACCCTGCAGGCCGACCAGCATGTACGGGTCGATATCTTCTACCGCCAGATGAGCGAGCGTCGCAAGGCGCTCGTCAATCTCGCCGGGACACTGCTGTTCCTGCTGCCGCTGTGCGCGTTCCTGCTCGTCGAGAGCTGGCAGTACGTCTCGACTTCCTGGCGGATCGCGGAACGCTCACGCGAGGCCGGCGGCCTGCCGATGCTCTACCTGCTGAAAAGCGTGATTCCCCTGATGGCCGTGCTGCTGGCGTTGCAGGGCGCCTCGCTCGCATTGCGCTCGTGCCTGCGCCTGCGTAGCGGGGCCTGAGCGTGGAGTGGCTGGCGCTCGTCCTGTTTGCGCTGATCATCGCGGCGCTGCTTGCCGGGTTTCCGGTCGCCTTTACGCTCGCCGGCGTGTCGCTCGGCTTCGCCGTGATCTGCAGCCTGTTCGGCGCCTTCGACATGGCGTATCTCGAAGCGCTGCCAAGCCGACTGTTCGGCGCGATGCAGAACCAGACACTGATCGCCGTACCGCTCTTCATCTTCATGGGACTGGTTCTCGAGCGAGCGTGCATTGCGGAGAACCTGCTCGAGACCCTCGGCCAGGTATTCGGCCACGGCCGCGGCGGCATCGCGATCGCGGTCGTCGTGGTGGGCGCCCTGCTCGCGGCCAGCACCGGCATCGTCGGCGCCACGGTCGTAACGATGGGATTGCTGTCGCTGCCGGCGATGCTGAAGAGCGGCTATGACCCGCGCATCGCCAGCGGCACGATCTGCGCCTCCGGCACGCTCGGCCAGATCATCCCGCCGTCCATCGTGCTGGTGCTGCTCGGCGACGTGCTCTCCTCCGCCTACCAGCAGGCACAGCTGCGGGCCGGTAATTTCGCGCCGCAAAGCGTTTCGGTCGGCGACCTGTTTGCCGGCGCGCTGGTGCCGGGGCTCCTGCTGGTCGCCCTCTATATCGTCTATCTGCTGTGTGTCGCGTGGCTGCAGCCGCAGCGCATGCCGCCGCCGCCGGATACCGGGCCCGTGCCGGGCCACGCCGGCTGGCGCTTGCTGAAGGCGCTGGTCGCGCCGCTTGCGTTGATCATCGCGGTGCTCGGTTCCATCATTGCCGGCTTCGCGACGCCGACCGAGGCAGCCGCGGTCGGTGCTGCGGGCGCCTTGCTGCTCGCCTTGCTGCGTCGCGCGCTCGACCTGCCGCGCCTGCGCGAAGTCATGCGGGGCACGGTGCGCCTGACCTCGATGGTATTCATCATCCTGCTCGGCGCCTCGGTGTTTTCGCTCGTGTTCCGCGGGTTCGGCGGCGACGTGCTGATCCACGACCTGCTGTCGTCGCTGCCGGGCGGACCGATCGGTGCGCTGATCGTGGTGATGGCCGCGATGTTCCTGCTGGGCTTCATCATCGACTTCATCGAGATCACCTACATCGTGGTGCCGGTGGTGGCGCCGGTGCTGCTGGCGATGGGCATGGACCCGGTCTGGCTCGGCGTCATGATCGCGATCAACCTGCAGACCTCGTTCCTGACGCCGCCGTTCGGCTTCGCGCTTTTCTACCTGCGCGGCGTGGCGCCGCCGACACTGCGCACGACCGACATCTACCGTGGCGCAGTGCCCTTCATCGTGCTGCAGCTCGCGATGCTGGTGCTGCTGTGGTTCTGGCCGCGGCTCGTGACCTGGCTGCCCGGCCTGATCTACGGCTGAGCGCGCGCCGCCTCAGCCGCGCGAGTTCAGCATCGCGCGTTCGGCGATGTCGATATAAGGCGTCATGACCGCGCGGAACGCCTGCAGCGAATCGAACACCCGCCTGAACATCGCGTCCTTGCCGGCGGCTTCCGTCATGACCTCCCCTGACAGGCGTCGCAGTTCGCGCATCACGTCGTCCGGATACGGGCGCACCAGCACCCCATGGTCCCGGACCAGGGTCTGCAAGGCTTCGGCGTTCCGCGCCGTGAACTCGGCGGCAAGCCGGTCGTTGGTCGCGGAGGCGCAGGCAAGCACGATCTCGCGCAGGTCCGGCGGCAGCGAGTCGAACGCGGCCTGGTTGATGATCATCTCGAGCGTCGAGCCCGGCTCCTGCCAGCCCGGGTAGTAGTAGTACTTCGCCGCCTTGTACAGGCCGAACGCGAGGTCGTTGTAGGGGCCGATCCACTCGGTCGCGTCGATCGCGCCGCTCTGCAGCGAGGTGAAGATCTCCGAACCCGGCATTGTCACCGGCGTGCCGCCGGCGCGCGCGATGACTTCGCCGCCGAGCGCAGGGATGCGCATCTTCAGTCCGCGGATGTCAGCCATCGAGCGGATTTCCTTGCGGAACCAACCGCCCATCTGCGTGCCGCTGCTGCCGCAGGGTACCGGCAGGATGCCGAAGGGCGCGTAGGCTTCCTTCCACAGGTCCCAGCCGCCACCGTAGTACAGCCAGGCGTTCATCTCCTGCGCGATGAGGCCGAACGGGATCGAAGCAAAGAAGGATGAGGCCGGCACCTTGCCCTTCCAGTAATAGGCCGCGCCGTGCCCCATCTCCGCGGTGCCGCTCGAGACGGCGTCGAAGATCTCAAAGGCCGGCACCAGTTCGCCGTCGCCGTAGATCCGGATCTTGAGCCGTCCGCCGCTACAGGTCTCGACGCGTTTCGCGAACTCGAGCGCGCCGGTGCCGAGGCCCGGAAAATTCGCCGGCCAGGTCGTGACGAGGCGCCATTCAAATGTACGCGTGTCCATTGCGGACCCCGCTGGTCCGGCGTCGCGGCCGCACGCGGCGACGGCTGCGGCAGCGGCGCTCACGCCCAGCCCCCGGATCAAGTCGCGTCTTTTCATCGTCCAGCTCCCGCTAGTGGCGGCGCTACTGATACCACAGTGCCGATGGCACGCCTATGCCCCGACCGGATCGCGCAGTCACGCACCGGCTGTGATTCAATTGAGCGCCGTGTATGAAGCCAGGCACCAACCCCCACTGACGCGCGCGCGCTTCGCGCGCCGCCTGCTCGGCCACTCCGCCGTCGTCGTCGGCCTGGTCGCCCTGTCGCTCGCCGTCGGGATGGGCGGCTACATCGCGTTCGAGCAGCTGTCCTGGACCGATGCATTCCTGAATGCCGCTATGCTCCTCGGCGGCATGGGACCTGTGCACCTGCCGCGGACCGAGGCCGGAAAGCTGTTCGCGGGCTGCTATGCGCTGTACGCCGGCCTCGCCTTCATCGCCGCCGCCGCCCTGCTGATCTCGCCGGTGCTGCACCGCGTGTTGCACCGGTTCCATTGGGACACGCCGTCGCGCAACGAGGGGCCGTAGCGCTTGATCGGCCTGCTGCAGCGCGTGACCGAAGCTGCCGTCAGCGTGGACGGCGCCGAGATCGCACGCATCGGCGCGGGACTGCTCGTGCTGGTCGGCGTCGAGCGCGGCGACGATGCGGCGACGGCCGCGCGCCTGCTCGATCGCCTGCTGAACTACCGTGTCTTCGAAGATGCCGACGGTCGAATGAACCGGTCGCTGCTCGACTCGGGCGGCGCGATCCTGCTGGTGCCGCAGTTCACGCTGGTTGCCGAAACCGCCAGGGGCCTGCGGCCCGGATTCAGCCGGGCAGCGAGTCCGGGCGATGCCGAACGCCTGTTCGGACACCTGGCCTGCCTGGCCCGGGAACGGCTGCCCGGCGCGCAAACCGGCCGGTTTGGCGCCCATATGCGGGTTTCTCTCGTGAACGACGGGCCCGTCACATTCTCGCTACGGGTCCCGGGTCCCGAAGAAGGACCGCGGCCGATTGGCGTATCATGAGGTTTCGCCGCCAGGTGCGCGGGCCGGAGTCATCGACATGGGCATTGGTTTTCGCGAACTGCTGATCATCCTTGCGATTGCACTGCTGATCTTCGGGGCCAAGAAGCTGCGCAACATCGGCTCGGATCTCGGCGCCGCAGTGCGCGGCTTCAAGAAGTCCATGAATGACGGCGATGCGGAAGAAGCCGGCAAGAAGCTCGCGCAGGACGAACGGCCGGACGCCGATTTCAGCGCCGGCAAGCGCGACAGCGCCGACTCGTCCAAGAACGTCTGAGGTCCCATGTTCGAGGTCGGTTTCACCGAGATCATCCTGATCCTCGGCATCGCGCTGTTGGTGCTGGGTCCCGAGAAACTGCCGAAGCTCGCGAACCAGGTCGGGCGCTGGGCCGGCCGCGCGCGCGCGATGGCGCGGCAACTCCGCCAGCAGCTCGACGAGGAGGTCACGATCATCCCGCGGGAGGATCTCGATCCGGCTGCGCGCCGCCCGCCCCCGGCGCCAAAGGCGCCCGCGGATACCGCCGACAAGACTGACCCGCCGCCCCCGGCTACATGAGCGACGCGGACAGCGGCCGGGAGAATCTCGCCGAGGGCTCGCTGCTCTCGCACCTGCTGGAGCTCCGCGACCGCCTGCTGCGCGCGCTCGTTGCGATGCTCGTGATCGCCGTGCCCTGCCTCTACTTTGCGAATGATATTTTCGCGTGGCTCTCGGCGCCGTTGCGCGCGCAGTTGCCGGACGACGCGACCCTGATCGCGACCTCGGTGATGGCGCCCTTCATGACGCCGTTCAAGCTTGGCCTCCTCGCCGCGGTCTTCTTCGCGATGCCGGTGATCCTCTACCAGGTGTGGGCCTTCGTCGCGCCGGGGCTCTACAAGCATGAGCGGCGCTTCGCGCTGCCTCTTTTCGTCTCGAGCGTGCTGCTGTTCTACGCGGGCGCGGTGTTCGCCTACTTCGTCGTGTTTCCGCTCGCCTTCAAGTTCTTCGTCGGTACCACGCCGGATGGCGTGCGCATGATGACCGACATGACGCAGTACATGGATTTCGCGGTGCTGATGTTCTTCGCCTTCGGCATCGCGTTCGAGATTCCGGTCGCGACCGTGCTGCTGGTGCGCACCGGCCTCGTGAAGCGCGAGACGCTCGCGAAGAACCGCGGCTACGTGATCCTCGGCATCTTCATCGTCGCGGCGTTCCTGACGCCGCCGGATCCGGTTTCGCAGACCCTGATGGCGATCCCGATGTACCTGCTCTACGAAGCGGGTGTCCTGATGTCGCGCGTGCTGGTACGCGCCAGACCGCCCGACCCGGAGGGCGGTCCGGCTTGATGTTGCACCGCAACATGACGGAGACTCGCCGGACTCTGGAGTAAAGCCGAATGACCACCGACGTTCGCATACCGCCGGGGACTTTCCTCGGTCACCCGCACGGCCTGTTCCTGCTCTTCATGACGGAGATGTGGGAGCGCTTCAGTTACTACGGCATGCGGGCGCTGCTCGTGCTGTACGTGGTCGCCGCGACGCACGCAATCAACCCGGGCCTCGGCTGGGCGGAACCCCAGGCGCTCAAGCTCTACGCCTGGTACACCGGGCTCACCTACTTCACGCCGCTGTTCGGCGGCTGGCTTGCCGACAACTACATCGGCCAGCGCAAGGCGGTGATCCTGGGCGGCATCATCATGGCCCTTGGCCAGTTCTCGCTCGCCGCGCCGCTCGACACGCTCGGCAGCACGGGCGCCTGGAGCGCCTCGTTCCTCGGCATCGCCTTCCCGGAAACGCCGACCAGTTTCTACGTCGGCCTGCTGCTCCTGATCATCGGCAACGGCTTCTTCAAGCCGAACATCTCGACGATGGTCGGCGATCTTTATCAGCAGGGCGACGCGCGCCGCGACGGCGCTTTCACGATTTTCTACATGGGCATCAACCTGGGCGCCTTCCTCGCGCCGCTCGCCTGCTCGACCTTCGGCGAGGACCCGGCCTACGGCTGGCGCGTCGGCTTCATGATCGCGGGTATCGGCATGACGCTCTCCGTGATCATCCAGCTCGCCTTCGCCAACCGCTTCATCGGCAATGTCGGCGTCGAGCCGGCGGCGAAGCGCTCGCTCGCGATGGCGGGCGGCACCAAGCACCCGCTGACGGCCGTAGAGAAGGATCGTCTGCGCGTGATTTTCGTGATCTTCACCTTCGTCGTCGTCTTCTGGGCGGCGTTCGAGCAGGCCGGCGGCCTGCTGAATCTTTTTGCCGACAAGTACACGGACCGCAGCGTCGGCGCATTCACCGTGCCGACCGGCTGGTTCCAGTCGCTGAATCCGCTCTTCATCGTGCTGCTCGGCATCCCGTTCTCGATGCTGTGGAGCAAGCTCGGCGAGCGCGGCAGGAACCCGGCGACGCCGGTCAAGATGTACCTCGGCCTGCTGCAGGTCGCGCTCGGCTTCATGTTCCTGGTGGTCGCGGTGTTCGAGATGCAGCGCACCGGCGACATGAAGTCCGGGATGATCTGGCTGATCCTCGGTTACCTGTTCCACACCACCGGTGAACTCTGCATCAGCCCGGTCGGTCTGTCGATGGTCACCAAGCTCGCGCCGTTGCGCCTCGGGTCGCTGATGATGGGCGTCTGGTTCATGATCAATTTCGTCGCCAACACGATGGCCGGTTACATCGGCGCGTTCTCCGAGAACATGGGCGAGTATCCGTGGATGCTCGCGCTCGCCGCCGATGTCGGCGTGCGCGCGGAGCACGCGGGCCTGCTCGGCGTGTTCGGCGGCCTCGCGCTCGTGCTGGTCGCCTTCAGCCTGCTGCTGTGGGCGATCTCGGGCCGGATCGTGCAGTGGATGCACGGCGCCGAGGGGAACCGCAAATGAGCGGCGCAATGCTGCGCAATGCCGGCGCGCTGTGCCTCGCGGGAATCCTGTCGGCCTGCGGCGGCGCGGAAGCGCCGAAGGAAAGCCCGGAGCAGTTCATGGTCCGCGCCAATACGGAGGTGCAGAAGAGCGGCCACGAGTCCGCGATGGCCGCCTGGACGCAGTTGACGTACATCACGCCGGACACGCAGGCGCTCGCCGCCCGGGCGGATGAGCGCTCACAGGCCGACTACGCCCGGCTGATCGGCGAGGCGAAGGCCTTCGAGGGACAGGACATCCCGGCGGACGTCGCGCGCACGATCGAGCAGTTGAAGCTCGGGCTCGCGGCGCCGGCGCCGGATGATCCCGCCAAGCGCGCGGAACTCGCCGAGCTCGAGGCGCGCATGGTCTCAATGTACAGCGCCGGCAAGTACTGCCCGGGTGGGCCGGACAGCTGCCGCAATTTCGAGCAGCTCGCCGAAACGCTCGCCACGAGTCGCAAGCCTGCGGAGTTATTGGACGCGTGGGCGGGATGGCACGCGATCTCGAAGCCGATTCGCAGGGATTACCAGCGCTTCGTCGAACTCGCGAACGAGGGCGCGCAGGGCCTCGGCTTCGCGGACGTCGGCGACCTGTGGCGCGCCGGTTACGACATGAGTGCGGCCGATTTCGAGGCCGAGACCGACCGCCTGTGGTCGCAGGTCAAACCGCTGTACGCCGGCCTGCACTGCTATGCACGCAGCAAGCTGCAGCGGAAATACGGCACGGCGCTCGTCCCGGACGGCAAGCCGGTACCGGCGCACCTGTTCGGCAACATGTGGGCGCAGCAGTGGAACAATATCTACGACCTGCTCGAGCCATATCCGGGCGTATCGAACCTCGACGTCACGGCGGAACTTCGCCGGCAGGGCTATGACGCGAAGCGCATGACCGAGTCTGCCGAGTCGTTCTACGTCTCGCTCGGCTTCCCGAAGCTGCCGGCCAGTTTCTGGGAGCGTTCGATGCTGACCCGTCCGCGCGACCGCGAGGTGGATTGTTACGCCAGCGCCTGGAACATGGACGGCAAGGGCGATTTGCGCATCAAGCAGTGCATCCAGGCAACCGAAGAGGATCTCTACAGGATCTACCACGAGCTGGGACACATCTATTACAACCTCAGCTATATCGACCAGCCCTACCTGTTCCAGAGCGGTGCGCACGACGGCTTTCACGAGGCGATCGGCGACACGATCGACCTGTCGATGACCGAGGCCTATCTCGCCGGCGTCGACCTGCTGCCGAAAGGCATGAAATCGAGCCGCGAGGCGCTGATCAACCGGCAGATGAAAGTCGCGAGCGAGAAGATCGCGTTCCTGCCGTTCGGCAAGCTGGTGGACCAGTGGCGCTGGGGTGTGTTCTCGGGTGCGATTCCGCCCGGGAAGTACAACGAGGCCTGGTGGGATCTCCGTCGCCAATACCAGGGCGTGGAAGCGCCGGTTGCGCGCTCCGAGGCGGATTTCGACCCGGGCGCGAAGTACCACGTGCCGGGCAACACGCCGTACACGCGTTATTTCCTGTCGTTCGTGCTGCAGTTCCAGTTCCATCGCGCGCTGTGTGAGGCCGCGGGATTCAAGGGTCTGCTGCACGAGTGCTCGATCTACGGCAACGCGGAAGCGGGCCGGCGTTTCCGCGAAATGCTCGCCATGGGCGTCAGCCAGCCCTGGCAGGACGCGCTCGAGAAACTCACCGGAACGCGCCAGATGGACGCATCCGCCATCGTCGAATACTTCCAGCCGTTGATGGGCTGGCTCGAAGAACAGAACCGCGGCCGCGATTGCGGCTGGTAATCAAGGGGAATTCCGCATGAGCACGGCCGATTCGGCACGGCAGCTGACTGCCCGCGCGATTATCCTGTCGCTGATCCTCACCGTGCTGCTGGCCGCAGCCAACGCCTACCTCGGCCTGTTCGCCGGACTCACGGTCGCGACCGCGATCCCGGCGGCGGTCGTCTCGATGGGCGTGCTGCGCCTGCTCGGCCGCTCCAGCATCCTCGAGAACAACATCGTCGCAACCGGCGCATCGGCGGGTTCGTCGATCGCGGCCGGCACGATCTTCACGATCCCGGCGCTGGTGCTGATGGGGCACTGGTCCAGCTTCCAGTACTGGTGGGTGTTCGCGATCGCGGGACTCGGCGGCCTGCTCGGCGTGCTGTTCTCGGTGCCGCTGCGCCGCACGCTGATCATCGATCAGAAACTGCAGTTCCCGGAGGGCGTCGCGACTGCGGAAGTGCTGAAGGTCGGCGAGAACCCGGGCCGCGGACTGAAGGCGTTGGCGCTCGCGGCCGCCACCGGCGCGCTGTTCAAGCTCGCGCTGTCGGGGCTCAAGCTCTCGCCCGAGTCGTTCGCGATTTCCCGTTTCTTTGGCGAGCGCACCATCGGTTTCTTCGGCATCAACCTGTCGCCCGCCCTGCTCGGCGTCGGTTTCATCGTCGGCTTCAACATCGGCTGCCTGATGCTGTCGGGCGGCGCGCTGTCGTGGTGGGTGTTCATCCCGATCTACAACACTTTTTTCTACGACGCGGATCCGACGCTCGCGGCCCAGCTCGTCGGTCTGTCGGCCGAGGATGCCGCCTACACGATCTGGAACCTGCAGGTGCGTTACATCGGCGTCGGCGCGATGCTGATCGGCGGCCTGTGGTCGCTGTGGGCGCTGCGCAAGTCCCTGCTGTCCGGCGTGAAGACCGGCCTGGCACTGCGCAACACCGACATGTCGAACGTGCCGCACACCGAACGCGACCTGCCGATGAAGGCCATCCTCAGTGGCATCGTGCTGTTCGTTCTGCCGCTGTTCGGCCTGTACTACGTGGTGGTCGACAGCCTCGGCATCGCCTTCACGATGGCTGTGATCATGGTGGTCGCGGGTTTCGTGTTCTCCTCCGTCAGCGGCTACATGGCCGGCCTGGTCGGGTCCTCGAACAACCCGGTTTCCGGCATCACGATCTCGACCATCCTGTTCGCATCGCTGGTGCTGCTCGCGATCATGGGCGCGGGCTCGACCGTCGGCCCGGTCGCCGCGATCATGATCGGCGCGGTGATCTGCAATTCCGCCGCGGTTGCCGGCGACAACCTGCAGGACCTGAAGGCCGGCCAACTGGTCGGCGCGACCCCCTGGCGCCAGCAGGTGATGCTCGGCATCGGCGCGCTGGCCTCCGCCGCAATCATGGCGCCGATCCTGAACCTGCTGCTCGAAGGCTATGGCATCGGCACGCCGGCGCGCGAGGGCGTCAACGCGCTCGCCGCGCCGCAGGCCACGCTGATGGCCTCGGTCGCGAGCGGCATCTTCGGCTCGGGCCTCCCGTGGAACATGGTCGCGATCGGAGCCGTCGTCGGCGCAATCGTCATCACGCTCGACGAGTGGCTGAAGCGCCGCGGTGCCAGCTGGCGCACGCCGGTGCTCGCGGTCGCGGTCGGCATCTACCTGCCGCTCGAGTTGTCCACG
>JBBEAB010000047.1:26208-27062 GCA_040899645.1 Steroidobacteraceae bacterium | reverse complement strand
AAGAACGGACATTCGCTCGCTACGGGGCCCGGACAGGCGGGGGCCCGGTGCCTCAGCTCGCGACGCGGGATTCGCCGTTCTGCAGGCGCGAGATCAGCGCTTTGAGGAAGACTTTGTTGAAGCGCAGCTGGCAGGCGGATGAGGCCTGCTCGAGCAGCGTCGAGCTGACACGCAGGATGACGACGTCGTCGCCGGCGAGGACCGCGGCCTGGCGCTTGGCGCCGCGCAGGTAACTGGTCTCACCAAAGCAGTCCCCCGCCTCCAGCCGCCCGACCCGCATGCCGTCGCGCTCCACCGAGCAGTGCCCGGTGACGATCACGTAGAACCGGTCGTCGATGCCGCCGGCGCGGACGATTTCCTCGCCCGGCTGGTGCGCGCCCCAGGTGCCCGCGCGCAGTACCTCCCAGATCTCTGCGGCCGAGAAGTCGTGGAAGAACTTGAGCCGCCGCAGCTGGTTGAACTGCTCCTGCCGGTCGCTCTTGTCCGCCTGCGAGCGCTGCTGCGAATGCACGCGCGCGATCGCGTTGGCGAACTCGGCGCCGTTCGGATAGCGCTTGTCGGGCTCCTTGTGCATCGCCATCGCGACGACATTCTCGAGATCCGCCGGCAGGTCCGCGCGCAGCGACAGCATCGGCGGCGGCGTCGCATAGACGATCTGGTGCAGCAGCTTGGCGAGCGCGCCGGCGCGGAATGGCCGGTGGCCGGTCAACAGCTCGTACATCACCGCGCCGAGCGAATACAGGTCCGAATGATTGGTCAGTTCCAGCGACTGCACCTGCTCCGGCGACATGTAGCTCGGGCTGCCGGCGATGCCCTCGATGCGCGAGAAATCCGCGTCAGCATGCAGCGCGATA
>JBBEAB010000047.1:8089-26198 GCA_040899645.1 Steroidobacteraceae bacterium | reverse complement strand
CAGGCGCAGGTCGCTGTCGGTGGTCAGCATCAGGTTGCTGGGCTTGATGTCGCGATGGATCACGCCGCGCGAATGCGCGTAGTGCAGCGCCTTGGCGCACTTGAACATGATCGTGAGGACGTCGTCGACCGGCAGCAGGTTGTCGGGCCGCGTGTAGGCCGCAAGCGTGCGCGCGCCGTGGATGAACTCGGTGACGACGTAGTAGTAGCCCTTCTCCTCGCCGGCGTCGTAGATCGGCATGATGTTCGGGTGCTGCAGCATCCCGACCATGTGCGCCTCGGACAGGAACATCTTGCGCGCGACCTTGGAGCGCGCCGGGTCTTCGTCCGCGGCGACGCGGTAGGCCTTGATCGCGACGTCGCGGCCGTAATCGGGATCGTGCGAAAGGTAGACCGTGCCGGTCGAGCCCCGGCCGACCTCGCGAATCACTTCGTACTTGCCGATGCGATCGCCGATCCCTGACGTGCCGTCGGTGGCACTGCGCAGCGTCGGCACGGTTGCGGTTGCGATGGCCGGTTCCTCCAGGGCAGACCGGCGGGCATGCGCCACCGGATACCGCGTCAGGATATTTCGTCAAACCGGGCGGAACCGTGAACCGGATCGCGCTTCGCCGGGGGTTGCGGGGTCAGTCTGCGAAGTGGTCGAAACCGTGACCGATATCTCGCTCGGGGATCGCGCCGTCGACGCGCACGCCCGCGACCGAGCTGATCGTCCCGATGCGCCGCAGTGCGACGCCGGCTTTGAGCGCATCGACCCGCCCGCGGACGGTCGCCGGCGCCGTGAACAGCAGCTCGTAGTCGTCGCCGGCCCCGAGCGCGAACGTGAATGCAGGCACGCTGCCCGCCACGGTGCGCAGCGCGTTCGACACCGGTACAAGCCGGCTGTTGAGGTCCGCTCCGACCTCGCTGGCAGCGCACAACTTGCCGAGATCGCTGGCCAGGCCGTCCGAGATATCGATGCAGGCGGTCGCCAGGCCGCGTAACGCCCGGCCCAGGCCGACCCGCGGCTCGGGTTGGTGGAACCGCCGCAGCAGTTCATCCCGGTGTTCGCCCAGGGCCTGCAGCCGACCCTGCAGCAGCGCCAGTCCGCCGCCGGCATCCCCCGGCGTGCCGCTGACCCAGATGTCATCGCCCGGGCGCGCGCCGCGGCGGCGCAGCGCCTGTCCCGCCGGCACGAATCCAGCGAGCGCGATGGTCGCGCACAAGGGCCCGCGCGTGGTGTCGCCGCCCACCAGTTCGACGTCGAAGCGGTGGGCAAGCGCATCGAGGCCGGCCGAGAAGCCCGTCAGCCAGCGCTCATCGGCGGTCGGCAGCGTCAGGCCGAGCAGCGCCCACGCCGGATCCGCGCCCATGGCTGCAAGGTCGCTCAGGTTGACCGCCAGCACGCGGTGGCCGACCAGCCGCGCATCCAGCTCCGCCGGGAAGTGCACGCCTGCGACCACGGTGTCGAGCGCCAGCACGAGTTCCGAGCCGGCCCGCGCCGTCACCACGGCCGCGTCGTCGCCGACGCCGACGCGGACATCGTCGCGCGCCGCGCCGCGCCGCATGAAATGGCGCCTGATCAGCTCGAACTCGCCGGGCGGCATCGGCCGGTTGCTCAGGCGACCGCGCCCCGCTCCACGGCGCGATGCGCGCGCGAGGCCTTGTCGAGCACGGCATTGACGAAGCGATGCCCCTCCGTCGCGCCGTAGCGTTTTGCGAGCTCCACGGCTTCGTTGATGACCACCCGATAGGGCACGTCGGGCCGCGACATCAGTTCCCACAGCCCGAGGTGCAGGATCGCGTGTTCGACCGGATCGAGCCGTTCCGGCGCGATGTCCGAATGCTGCCGCAACTCCTCGTCGAGGCCGGCCGCACCGTCGCAGACGGCTTCGAGCGCGGTGCGGAAGTACTCCGCATCCGCCCGCGCAAACAACGGGTCGGTGCGGTACTGACCGTGCAGTTCCTGCCACGGCTGGCCGCCGACCTGACGCTGGTAAAGGGCCTGCGCCAACAGCTTGCGCGCGGCGCTGCGCGCCGGCGCGGCGCTCATCGGTGCCCGCCAGTCGAAGGCGTCGGGTAGCTCGCGCAAATCATCGGTAGAGTATAATGGCAGCGGTCTGCAGCGGCGCACGATCCGCCGCCGCGCCACCGGGCAGAACGCGGAGACATCAGCTCTGGTGGCGGAACCGCCCGGTCCGCAGCGATTCGTAGTCGGCGCCGTGCAGTACATAGGCGTTGCGGCCCTGCTGCTTGGCGCGATAGAGGTTTTCATCCGCCAGCTGCAGGGCGCCTTCGGGCGAACGCCCCGGCTGCGGCAGCACGTGGGCCGCACCGATGCTGACGGTGACTGCGTGCGCGCAGCTCGACTCCTCATGAAGGATCGCGAGTTCCTGGATGGTCGCGCGGATGCGCTCGCAGAGCGCGGCAGCCGCCGCCTCGTCCAGCCCCGAGGCCAGCATCACGAACTCCTCGCCGCCGTAACGGGCGACGACGTCGCTGCTGCGTGCCGCGAGGCGAACCGCCTGCGCGACGCGGCGCAATACCTCGTCACCGGCCTGGTGTCCGTAACGGTCGTTGTAGGCCTTGAAGTGGTCGACATCGATCATCAGCACTGTCAGCGGCTCCTGCGCGGCCTGCGCCTGGTCCCAGAAGGCGGCAAATCGCTCGTCGAAGTCGCGGCGGTTGCGCAGTCCGGTCAGACCGTCGTGCTCGGCCTTCGTACGCACGGCGCCATGCTCGAGAAATGCGATGCGCGCCGCACGCTGCGCGTCGTGCGCGACGACGGCTGCCATGGTCTGCACGGCAGCGACTGTCGCGACCGCGTAAGCGGTCAGGCCGGCCGGCACCTCGTGGAACAGGAGCGCTGCGAAAAAGGCGCCGAGCGTCGCGCAGGCCGCCGCCAGCGCATGGTGGAACAGCAGCCCGGAAAAGAAGAAGTGCCCGAAGGTAGCCGCCGTCAGGGCCGCGGTGCCGGCGCCGCCCATGTCGACGAAGTCCGCGACGATGACCGCGTAGACCACGGTGCGCACGGGCGTGAGCCAGGCCGCCACGCGCTGGTAGTGCTGCACGTCGAAGCGGCGCAACGCCAGCACCAGCAGTACGACCGAGATGATGAAGCCAAAGGTCCCGCAGAAGTACACGAGCTCATGCGCGGACTGATCGCCATGCGGCATGGTGCCCGCGTGCGTGTTGTAGTGCAGGTACACCAGAATCGGTCCGACGAATAACTCGAGCGACTGCCACAGCCGGGTCCGCGCGCGCGTGCGACGCAGCCGCACCGCCCGGAACTCGAGTTCGAGTTCGCCGGCGAACCTCAGCCGGCTCCCGAACCGCGCCCGCTGGGACTCGAATCGATCGGTCTTCGCGTGTTCCATCGCCGCGGCCCTCGCGTCCGTCCCTGCGGCCTCAGTGTCGCGCCGCAGCGTGGGCGTTGTCGAGCACGTTCAGGCCAGCGACTTCGTCAACGAATCCGGCGACTTGCAGCGACCCGCTCAACCGGGCGCCTGCTTCCACTTGCAGGTCGTTGACCTCCAATTCGCGGAGGCGCCGCAACACGGCGGCCAGATCGAGCCGCGAGGGTTCGATGTCCGCATGGCGCGCGAGGTCCCGGTCGAGATCCTCCGCGCCCGCGCAGATCGCCTCCAGCGCCTCACGGAAGTACGCGGCGTCGGCGCGCGCGAAGTTCGGGTCGGTGCTGTACTGCGCCTGCAATTCCTGCCAGGACTGACCGCCGAGTTGGCGCCGGTAGAGCGCCTATGCGAGCAGCCGGCGCGCGGCGCTGCGCGCCTGGGCCGCGTTCGCAGGCGCCGTGCTCATGCGCGGCTCCCGAGCCGCCGCACCAGCGACGCGAGCCGGATCGCCGCCTCGGCGGCATCGGCGCCGCGGTTGCCCTCGCTCCCGCCCGCGCGTTCCTCGGCCTGTTCCTCAGTCAAGGTGGTCAGCACGCCGAAGGCGACCGGCACGCCAGTCTCCTCGGCGACCCGCGACAGGCCTTGCGCGCAGGCCGCTGCGATGTGCTCGAAATGCGCAGTCTCGCCACGAATTACCGCGCCGAGCGCGATGATCGCGTCCGCGCGGCCCGACTCCGCGATCTTGCGGGCGATCAGCGGCAGGTCGTAGGCGCCGGGCACGCGCACCAGCTCCAGCCGCGCCGGATCCGCGCCGTGTCCGCTCAGGGACTCGACTGCGCCGTCGATCAGGCGCTCGACGACGGAATCATTGAACCGCGACGCGACAATCGCGAATCGCAGGTTACGCGCGTCGAGGTCGCCTTCCAGAGCCGGCGGACGTTTCATCGACGCAGTATAGCCGCGCGCCGCGCCTAGTTTTCGTATCCGATGACCTCGAGACCAAACGCGCCGATGCCCTGAAGCTGGCGCGGTGCCGACAGCACGCGCATGCGCGTGACGCCGAGATCGTGCAGGATCTGCGCGCCGATGCCGTGCGTGCGAAGCACGGCCGCGTGTTCTTCGTTCGAATCCGCCGCCGTGGGCGCACTGCCGTGCGCGCGGATCGCCTGCATCAGGAGTTCAGGGTCTTCCGGCGGGCGCAGTATCACGACGATGCCATTTTCCTCCCGCGCGATGCGCGCGAGTGCGGCGCGCAGCGTCCAGCCCGCATTCGCCGGCTGCAGCGTCAGGTCGTCGCGCAATGCGTCGTGCAGGTGCACACGCACCAGCGGCGGATGCGCCGTGTCCGGCGAGCCGCGCACCAGCGCCGCATGCACGGCTCCGTGCGCAAGGTCCCGGTACCAGCACATCCGGAACGCGCCGAATTCGGTCTCGACCGTCCGGTCGGAAACGCGCTCGACTGAGCTCTCGTTCTTGAGCCGGTAGCGGATCAGGTCGGCGATCGAGCCGATGCAGAGTCCATGCGCTTCGGCGAAACGCTCGAGGTCCGGCCGGCGCGCCATCGTGCCGTCTTCGTTCAGGATCTCGACGATGACCGCCGCCGGCTCGTAACCGGCGAGGCGCGCGAGGTCGCAACCGGCCTCGGTATGCCCGGCGCGCGTCAGCACGCCGCCCGGCCGCGCCATCAATGGAAAGATGTGGCCGGGCTGGCGCAGGTCTTCGGCGCGCGCATCGGGGGCGACGGCCGTCCGCACCGTGTGCGCGCGGTCATGCGCCGATATGCCGGTCGTCACGCCGGCGGCGGCCTCGATGCTGACCGTGAACTGCGTGCCGTGGCGGTCCGCCGCCTCGGCTACCATCAGCGGCAGGCGCAGCGCGCGGCACTTCTCCGCCGTCAGCGTCAGGCAGATCAGGCCGCGGCCGAAGCGCGCCATGAAATTGACGTCCTCGGGACGCACGCGGGCGGCCGCCATCACGATGTCGCCCTCGTTCTCCCGGTCCTCGTCGTCCATCACGACGATCATGCGTCCGGCGCGCAGTTCCTCGAGCAATTCCGGAATCGCGTTCATGTGCCGCCCCGCGCATCGAGCAGCCGGTCGAGATAGCGGGCGACCAGATCGATCTCGAGATTGAGCGCCTGCCCCTGCGCGAGCGAGCCCAGTGTGGTTGCGCTCCGCGTTTGCGGCACCAGGTCGATCCGGAACACGGTTCCTGCGACCTCGCCGATCGTCAGGCTCACGCCATCGAGGGTCACCGAACCCTTGCGCGCGATGAAGCGCGAAAGCCCGGCCGGCGCCGCGATCGAAGCGCACAGCGTTCCGCCGACCTCGGCCACCTCGCCGACCCGCGCGATGCCGTCCACGTGTCCGGTCACGAGATGTCCACCCATCGGATCCGCCGCGGCAAGCGACGGCTCGAGATTGACGCGCGCGCCCGGCGCGAGCCGGCCGAGCGTCGTTCGTTCGATCGTTTCGCCGGAAAGCTCCGCGTCGAAGCGGCGACCGGCCAGCGCGACGACCGTCAGGCAGACGCCGGACACCGAGACGCTGTCGCCGACGCGCCAGCCCGCGGTCGACAGTCCGCCCGTCTCGATCGCGAGCCGGCGCGGGCTCGCGGTGACGATGTCGGCGATTCGCCCGATACCCCGGATGATGCCGGTGAACATCCGCGTCCCTCAGCGCCGCCGCGGCCGCAAGCGGATCAGCAGGTCGCCGCCGACGTCCTGTTGCCCGGCGATCGAAAACTCGAGCCGGTCGGCCATCGTGGCCGGCGTCGGCAGGTTCACGAGCGGCCGTGCCTCGGTGCCGAGGAGTGTCGGCGCCAGGTACAACAGCAGTTCGTCTACGAGCCCCGCCGACAGCAACGCGCCCGCCAGTCCCGCGCCGCATTCGGCGAGCAGCTCGTTGATTTCGCGTCCGGCGAGGAGCGCGAGCGCCGCCGAGAGTTCCACGCCGGCGTCGCCTGCTGCGACCGTCACGACCTCCGCGCCGGCCGCGCGCAGCGCATTTGCGCGCTCCGGACTCGGCGTCGTGCACAGGACCAGCAGCTTGCCCGGCGGCGCGACGATGCGCGCCGTCGGCGAAATTCGCAGTTGCGAATCGAGCACCACGCGCAGCGGCTGGCGCGTGGCTCCCGGCAGCCGCACGTCGAGCCGCGGGTCGTCGGAAAGCACGGTGCCGCTGCCGGTCATCACCGCGGAGGAACGGGCGCGCAGCCGCTGCACGTCCTCGCGCGCAGCCTCACCCGTGATCCAGCGGCTCGCGCCGCCGGGCAAGGCCGTGCCGCCGTCGAGACTGGCCGCGAGCTTCACGACGACCCACGGCCGGCCGCGCTCCATGCGCGAGATGAAGCCGGGATTGAGCTCGCGCGAAGCCTGTTCCATCACGCCGCCCTCGCAGGCGATGTGCGCCGCCTCGAGCCGCCCGATGCCGCCGCCGCTGACCCGCGGGTTCGGGTCGCGCATCGCGTATACGACGCGGCCGACGCCGGCCGCGACCAGCGCGTCGGCGCAGGGCGGCGTGCGCCCGTGATGGCAACAGGGTTCCAGCGTTACGTAGGCGGTCGAACCGCGCGCCCGCACCCCCGCGGCCGCGAGCGCCATCGCCTCGGCATGCGGCCCGCCCGCGCGCTCGTGCCAGCCCTCGGCGACCACCCGTTCGCCGTCGGCGAGCACGCAGCCGACGCGTGGATTTGGATCCGTGGTCCACAGGCCGCGCGCCGCGAGCTCGAGCGCGCGGGTCATGTGGCGTCGGTCGAGCGGGTCGACCGGCATCATCGCTTGGTCCGCGGGTCCCGCACCTGGGCGGGCAACAGCGACATCTGGCCGGCGGCCGGGTCGCTGCGGCGGCTCTTGTCGAGCTGCTCGAGCTGCTCGCGGAACGAATCGACGTCATGGAAGCGGTGGTACACCGACGCATAGCGCACGTAGGCGACCTCGTCGAGCTGGCGCAGCTCTTCCATCACGATCTCGCCGATCGTGCGCGAGGCGACCTCGCGTTCACCGAGCACACGCAGTCGATGGGCGATACGTTCGATCGCGGATTCGACTTCGTCGCGGCCGACCGGGCGCTTCTCGAGCGCTTTCATGATGCCGCCGCGCAGCTTGCCTTCGTCGAAGGGCTGCCGCGTATGGTCGTTCTTGACGACCTGCGGCATCACGAGCTCGGCAGTTTCAAACGTGGTGAAGCGTTCGCCGCAGGACTGGCACTCGCGACGGCGCCGGATCTGGTGACCCTCGCCCGCGAGGCGCGAGTCGGTCACTTTCGTGTCATCGTGGTTGCAGAACGGGCAGTGCACTGCCGCCCCCGTACGCGTTCAGCCGTAGACCGGAAAACGTCCGCAGATCGCGAGCACCTGCTCGCGAACGCGCCGGACGGCGGCTTCGTCGCCCATCGCGTCCAGCAGGTCGGCAATCCAGTGCGCGACCTGGCGCGACTCGTCGAGCCCGAACCCGCGCGTGGTGATCGCAGGCGTGCCGATCCTGAGGCCGCTGGTCACGAACGGCGGTCGCGGGTCGTTCGGCACCGCGTTCTTGTTGACCGTGATGTGCGCGCGACCGAGCGCCGCGTCGGCGTCCTTGCCAGTGTAGCCCCTGCCGATCAGGTCGAGCAGGAACAGGTGGTTGTCGGTGCCGCCCGACACGATGCGATGGCCGCGTTGCTGCAGCGCCTCTGCCATCGCGCGCGCGTTGGCGACGACCTGCCGCTGGTAGACCTTGAACGCAGGCTGCAGTGCCTCGAGCAGTGCGACCGCCTTCGCCGCGATCACGTGCATCAGCGGCCCGCCCTGGGTGCCCGGAAAGATCATCGAGTTGAGCTTCTTGTGCAGCTCCGGGTGCTCGCGCGCGAGGATCAGGCCGCCGCGCGGGCCGCGCAGCGTCTTGTGCGTGGTGGTCGTCACGACGTCGGCGACCGGCACCGGGTTCGGGTACTCGCCGGCCGCGACCAGGCCCGCGACATGCGCCATGTCGACGACGAACCAGGCGCCGATGGCGTCGGCGATCGCGCGGAAACGCTGCCAGTCGATGACGCGCGAATAGGCCGAGAATCCGGCAAGGATCATCTTCGGACGGTGCGCGAGCGCAAGCTGCTCGACTTCGGCGTAGTCGATCTCGCCGCTCGCCGGATCGATCCCGTACTGCACGGCCTTGAAGATCTTTCCGGAAAAATTCACCTTCGCGCCATGCGTCAGGTGACCGCCGTGATCGAGACTCATGCCGAGCAGCGTCTCGCCGGGCGCGAGCAGTGCGAGGTACACCGCAGCGTTGGCCTGTGAACCGGAGTGCGGCTGCACGTTGGCATAGGCCGCGCCGAACAGCCGCTTCGCGCGCTCGATCGCGAGCGTCTCGGCGACGTCCACGTTCTCGCAGCCGCCGTAGTAGCGCTTGCCCGGATAGCCTTCGGCGTATTTGTTCGTCAGCACCGAGCCCTGCGCCTCGAGCACGCGCGGACTCGCGTAGTTCTCGGATGCGATCAACTCGAGATGCTGCTCCTGACGCAGCCGCTCGGCGGCGATGGACGCCGCGAGTTCGGGGTCGAACTCCTGGATATTCATGCGGGGGTCGAACATGGTAGCGGCGCAGTCTACCCGAAATTCCCCCGGCTACGCCGCATCGACGAAGGCCTGCACGACACGCGTCCAGGCGCGCGCAATGTTGCGGCGGTTGTAGCCGCCGCCGCCGACGCCCAGGATGCGCCCGGCGGCATGCCGGTCGGCGATCCGGCACAACTGCCGCGCGGCGTGCGCGTGCGCCGCCTCGGACAGCCGCAAGTGCGTGATCGGATCGCCCGCGAGGCTGTCCGCGCCGCACTGGAACAGCACGAACTGCGGCTGGTGCCTTTCCAGGTGCGCCTCGACCGCAGGCCATGCCGCCATGAATTCCGCGTCGCCCGCGCCCGGCGGCAGCGGCAGGTTCAGCTTGCTGCCCGCGGCGGCGCCGCTGCCGGACTCCTCCGCCCGGCCCGTGCCCGGGTACAGGAAGCGGCCATCCTCGTGCAGGTCGGCAAAGATCACGGCCGGATCGTCCTCGAAGGCGTAGAAGACGCCGTCGCCGTGGTGGGCGTCGATATCCACGTAGGCGATGCGCGCAAGCCCATGTTCGCGCTTCAACTGCTCGATCACGACGCCGCAGTCGTTGAACACGCAGAAACCGGCGGCGTGGCCGCGACCGGCATGGTGCAGTCCCGCTATCGGCACGAAAGCGCGCCTCGCCTCCCCTTTCATCAGTGCGGCAGTCGCGACCAGCGCAGCGCCGACCACGTCGCAGGCGGCCTGGTACACGCCCTTCCACGCGGGCGTATCGCCGGCATCGAGGAATCCCTCGCCGGTCAGCGAGCGCGCCTGCACCAGGTCGATGTAGGCAGGCGTATGGAACAACTCCAGTTCGCGGCGACTCGCCGCGCGCGGGGCCAGCATGCGGACCCGGCGGTCGAGACCCATGGCCGCGAGTTCGCGCACGAACGCCTCGTGGCGGTCAGGACCGAATGGATGGCCGTCGCCGAATGCATAGCGGGCGATCCGTTCGCCGGCGACGATACTGGTACCCGGTTCGCCGTTCTGTGCCAAGCGCTGGGGCCACGCGGATGGAAAGTGCCGGCCGAGCCTAGCACAACAGGATCCGGACGCCGTCTGGCGGCGCGGGCCCGCATCGCCGATAATTCGCGGCCCCGCGGTCTGGTGGTTTTCATGGCCCAGTACATCTACACGATGATCCGTGTCGGCAAGGTCGTGCCGCCAAAGCGCCACATCCTGCGCGACATCTCGCTGTCCTTCTTTCCGGGCGCCAAGATCGGCGTGCTCGGCCTGAACGGCTCGGGCAAGTCGACGCTGCTGCGCATCATGGCGGGCCAGGACACCGACATCGAGGGCGAGGCTCGCCCGCAGCCGGGCATCAAGGTCGGCCTGCTGCCGCAGGAGCCACAACTCGATGCGACGAGCGACGTGCGCGGCATCGTCGAGGAATCGGTCAAGCCTGTGAAGGATGCGCTCGCCCGGCTCGAGCAGGTGTACGCGCTCTACAGCGAACCCGACGCGGACTTCGACAAGCTGGCAGCGGAACAGGGATCGCTTGAAGCTCTCCTGGCCTCGGTCGATGGCCACAATCTCGAACGCCAGCTGGACATTGCCGCCGACGCGCTCCGGCTCCCGCCATGGGACGCCAAGGTGTCGCAGTTGTCCGGCGGCGAGCGGCGCCGCGTCGCGCTATGCCGGCTGTTGCTCGCCAAGCCCGACATGCTGCTGCTCGACGAGCCCACCAACCACCTCGACGCCGAATCAGTCGCCTGGCTCGAGAAGTATCTCGAGCAGTATCCGAGCACAGTGATCTGCGTGACCCACGACCGTTACTTCCTCGACAACGTCGCCGGCTGGATCCTCGAGCTCGACCGTGGCCACGGCATACCGTGGCAGGGCAATTACTCGTCGTGGCTCGAACAGAAGGAGCGGCGGCTCGCGCAGGAGGAAAAGCAGCAGGAGGGGCTGCGTCGCACGCTCGCCCGCGAACTCGAGTGGGTGCGCGCGAACCCGAAGGCGCGCCAGGCCAAGAGCAAGGCCCGCCTGCGCCAGTTCGACGAATTGTCCTCGGTCGAATTCCAGGCGCGCAACGAAACCAACGAGATCTACATTCCGCCGGGTCCGCGGCTCGGCGACCTCGTTATCGAGGTCGAGCACCTGCGCAAGGCCTATGGCGAGCGCCTGCTGATCGACGACCTGTCGTTCCGGCTGCCGGCCGGCGCGATCGCCGGCATCATCGGGCCGAATGGCGCCGGCAAGACCACGCTGTTCCGGATGCTCACCGGGACGGAACAGCCCGATGCCGGCACGGTCCGCACCGGCCCGACCGTGCAGCTCGCGCATGTCGACCAGACGCGCGACATCCTCGACGACGGCAAGACCGTCTGGCAGGAGATCTCCGGCGGCCTCGATATCATCAAGGTGGGCAACTACGAGACCTCGTCGCGCAGCTATGTCGGGCGCTTCAACTTCCGCGGCAACCAGCAACAGCAGCAGATCGGCGAGCTGTCGGGCGGCGAGCGCAATCGCGTGCACCTTGCGAAGCTCTTGAAGAGCGGCGCCAACGTGCTGCTGCTGGACGAGCCGACCAACGACCTCGACGTCGAGACCCTGCGCGCGCTCGAAGAGGCACTGCTCAATTTCCCGGGCTGCGCGGTCGTGATCTCCCACGACCGCTGGTTCCTCGATCGCATCGCGACCCACATCCTGGCATTCGAGGGCGACAGCGAGGTGGTCTGGTTCGAGGGCAACTACCAGGATTACGTCGCCGACCTGCGCCGCCGCAAGGGCGAACTCGCAGACCAGCCGCACCGGCTGCGCTATAAGCCGCTGCACGCCTAGGGGACCGTCCCCTTTTCAGCTTTGGGAAAAGGGGACTGTCCCCTCTTCCTGCTAGACTCCCCCGCATATGGCGGTTTTCATCGACTCGGCGGGCCGACTGCACCACGACCAGGAGGCGGGCCTTGCGCTCCTCTGCCCGCATTGCCAGGTGCTCGCGCATATCGCGCCGGTCTCGATACCCGACTTCAATGCGCTGCAGCAACACAAGCCGGCGCAGGTCGGCCTCGTGTACCGTTGCGAGTCCTGCAATGCGCCGATCTTCCTGCGCTTCCAGGTCAAGCTCTACGCCGGCAGCCGCGTCGAGCTCGCGCCGAGCTTCGTCGAACTCGAGCGTCCGCGTGAGCGCTTCAATTTCACCTACCTGCCGGAACAGGCGGAGCTGCTGCTGAAGGAGGCCTTCGCCTGCTTCTCTGCAGCCTGCTACAACGCCTTCGCCGCGATGTGCCGGCGCGTCGCGCAGAGCGTGTTCCTGGATCTCGGAGAGGACGGCAAGCTCGAGCTCTACGACGAACTCGCCAATATCCGCCGGCTCGCCGAACTCGACGACGCGTCCTTCGCCGTGGTCAAGAAGGTCCTGTTCGACATCGATGAGCAGGGTCGCTCGACCCTGCCGATGATCGACGCGTTCCAGGCCGGCGTGCTGCTCGAAGTGATCAAGGACCTGCTCTACCAGGCCTACGTGCGCCGCGGGCGCCTGCAGCAGGCGATGATGGTGCGCCGTTATTTCTCCGACGACAGCGGCAAGGTGACGCCGCTGCCCGGTGCGCGCGGCTAGGGAAGCCCGGCACAGGCGGCGTGGGCGCGGCCTCAGCCAATCCAGGCGCGCGCGTTACGGAAGATCCGCATCCAGCCGCTGTCCTCGCCCGCGCCCGGCGGGTGCCAGGAATTCTGCACGGTCCGGAAGACGCGCTCCGGGTGCGGCATCAGGATCGTGACCCGGCCGTCCTCCGAGCTGAGCCCGGCGATGCCGCCGGGCGAGCCATTCGGGTTTGCGGGATAGCGCTCCGCCGCACGGCCCGCGTGGTCCACGAAGCGCATGACGGCCAGCGACCCGGCTGCGCGCAGCTGCGCGGCATCGCGGAACTCCGCGCGGCCCTCGCCGTGCGCCACCGCGATCGGCATGCGCGATCCCGCCATGCCGCTGAAGAATGGCGAGCGCGTGTCGCCGATCTCGACCAGCGACAGGCGGCCCTCGAACTGCTCCGAGCGGTTGCGCCGGAATCGTGGCCAGCTGCCGGTGCCCGGTATCAGCTCGGCGAGCGCCGCGAGCATCTGGCAACCATTGCAGACCCCGAGCGTGAGGCGGTCGTCCTGCCGGAACCAGGCCTCGAACAGGGCGCGCGCGCGCGGATTGAAAAGGATGGATTTCGCCCAGCCCTCGCCGGCGCCCAGCACATCGCCATAGCTGAATCCACCGCAGGCGACGAGGCCGTGGAAACCATCGAGTGTCGCGCCGCCGTCGATCAGGTCGGTCATGTGCACGTCGATGGCGGTGAAGCCGGCGCGATCGAATGCCGCCGCCATCTCGACCTGGCTGTTGACGCCCTGTTCGCGCAGGATCGCGACCCGGGGCCGCAGGCCGGTCGCGACCATCGGCGCGGCAATGTCGTGCGCCGGATCGAAGCAGAGGCGCCAGTCGAGGCCCGGGTCGTCCTCGTCGAGGCGCGTCGCCTGTTCCTCGTCGGCGCAGGCCGGGTCGTCCCGCAGTCGCTGCATCCGCCAGCTCGTTTCCGACCAGGCTTCGCGCAGGCGCACGCGGTCATCGTCCAGCAGCAAGCGGTCGCCGGCACGGATCCGGACCCGCCGGCCGGCCGCGGCCTCGCCGATGGCGCGCGAGCAGCCGCCGAGGCCGTGGCGCGCGAGGATCGCAAGCGCCGCGGCGGCGTCTCCCGCGCGCACCTGCAACACCGCGCCGAGTTCCTCGCCAAACAGCGCCGCCACCGGCCGCTGCACGGCACCCAGATCGATCTCGAGCGCCGCGCGCCCGGCAAAGGCCATTTCGAGCAAGCTGATCGCAAGCCCGCCATCCGAGCGGTCGTGGTAGGCGAGCACGAGCCCGGCATCGGCGAGCGCGCGGATCGCGGCGAAGAACGATCGCAGCCGCGCCGGGTCGTCCAGGTCGGGCGGCACTTCTCCCGCGACGCCGTGCACCTGCGCCAGGCAGGAGCCGCCGAGCCGGTCGCGGCCGCTGCCGAGGTCGACCAGCAGGAGCGCAGTCGCGCCCAGGTCGGTGCGCAGCACGGGCGTCAGCGTACGGCGCGCGTCCGCAACCGGCGCGAAGGCGGAGATCACGAGTGACAGCGGCGCAACGACCGCGCGCTGCCCGTCGTCCGCGCGCCAGCTGGTGCGCATCGACAGCGAATCCTTGCCGACCGGGATCGCGATGCCGAGCGCCGGACACAGCACCTCGCCGACCGCGCGCACCGTGTCGAACAAATCGGCATCCTCGGCCGGCTCGCCGCAGGCGGCCATCCAGTTCGCCGACAGCTTGACGTCGCCGAGCGCCCGCACGTCGGCCGCGGCGATATTCGTGATCGCCTCGCCGACCGCCATCCGGCCCGAGGCCGGCGCATCGAGCAGCGCGATCATCGGCCGCTCGCCGAGCGCCATCGCCTCGCCGGAATGGTCACGCAATCCCGACAGGGTCACGCCGCAGTCGCTGACCGGCACCTGCCAGGGACCGACCAGCGGATCGCGGCTGATCAGCCCGCCGACCGTGCGGTCGCCGATCGTGACCAGGAATCCCTTGTCGGCGATCGCCGGCAGACGGAGCAACCGCGCCAGGGCAGCGGCCACGTCCTCGGCCTCCGCATCGAAGGGCGCGCCGCGGCGCGCGTGGCGCCGCACGTCCCGGCGCATGCGCGGCGGCCGCCCGAGCAGGTCTGCAACCGGCATGTCGACCGGCCGTTCGCCGGAGCGACTGTCGTCGACGATCAACTGCCCGTCGTCGGTCGCCTGGCCAATGACGGCGACCGGGCAGCGTTCACGCCGGCACAAGCCGAGGAACTCGTCGAGTCGCCCGGCCGCAAGCGCGAGCACGTAGCGCTCCTGCGCCTCGTTGCACCAGATCTCGAGCGGCGACATTCCCGATTCGTCGCTCGGCACTGCGGCGAGATCCACGCGTCCGCCGCCGCTGCCCGCCGCGACGACCTCGGGCACGGCGTTCGACAGGCCGCCCGCGCCGACGTCGTGGATCAGCAGGATCGGATTGCCCTCGCCCATCGCCCAGCAGGCGTCGATGACCTGCTGCGCGCGCCGCTGCATCTCCGGGTTGCCGCGCTGTACCGAGGCGAAATCGAGCTGCTCGCTGCCGGCACCGCTGCCCTGCGAGGAAGCCGCGCCACCGCCGAGACCGATCAGCATGGCCGGTCCGCCGAGCAACACCAGCGGCGCGCCAGCCGGCACCGCCTGCTTGTCGACGTGCATGCGGCGCACGTTGCCGAGTCCGCCGGCGAGCATGATCGGCTTGTGGTAGCCACGCACGACACCCGCCGGATCCGCGGCGAAGCGCTGCTCGAAGCTGCGGAAATAACCGAGGATGCCGGGCCGCCCGAACTCGTTGTTGAACGCGGCCGCGCCGATCGGTCCGTCCAGCATGATCTCGAGTGCCGAGGCGATGCGCGCCGGGCGCGCGTGCTCCGTCTCCCAGGGCTGTTCGAACCCGGGGATGCGCAGGTTCGAGACGCAGAAGCCGACCAGCCCCGCTTTCGGCTTCGCGCCGCGGCCGGTCGCGCCCTCGTCGCGGATCTCGCCGCCGGAACCGGTCGCCGCGCCGGCAAACGGCGAGATCGCGGTCGGGTGGTTGTGCGTTTCGACCTTGATCAGGATGTCCACCGGCTCCCGCTGCCAGCAGTACTCGTGATCCGCGCCGGTCGGGAAGAACCGCGACGCCTCGGCGCCGGCGAGCACGGCGGCGTTATCGCTGTAGGCGGACAGCACGCCGTCCGGGCTCCGGTCGCGCGTGTGGCGGATCGACGCGAACAGCGAGCGCGGCGCCGCCTCGCCGTCCACGACCCAGTCCGCGTTGAAGATCTTGTGGCGGCAGTGCTCGCTGTTCGCCTGCGCGAACATCATCACCTCGACGTCGGTCGGGTCGCGCCCAAGACGCGCGAAGACATCCGCCAGATACGCTATTTCAGCGGCGGACAGCGCGAGGCCAAAACCGGCATTCGCGCGCTGGAGCGACGCCAACGCCGCCTGGCCGAGCACGATGCGGCCAAGCGGCCGTGGCGCATGGGCATCGAACAGCCGCGCGGCCTCGGCGGTATCGGCCATCACCGCTTCGGTCATCGGGTCGTGCAATCGCTCAGCTAGCGCCGCCAGCACCTCGGGCGCGAGCGGTGCCGTCGCGTCGATCCACCAGGCCCTGCCGCGCTCGATGCGATGCACGGCCTCGAGGCCGCAGACCCGCGCGATGTCGGTCGCTTTCGAAGACCACGGCGAGATCGTACCGGGGCGCGGTACACCGAGCAGCAGCTGGCCCGGGCGGTCGCCCGCGGCACGCGCCGCATCGTACTCGAGCAGGCGCTCGAGCACGGCCGTTTGCGCCACCGTCAATGGTCGGCGCAGCGACACAAAATGCAGGTAATCGACCTGGAAGCCGCGCAGTGCCGGCGCGATGCGCCGCCCTGTCGCGAGCAGTCTCTCGATCCGGAAGGGGGAAAGTGCCGGCGCGCCTCTGAACAGCAGCATCAAGCCGTCAGCGCTTCACGCCCGGGTCATTGCCGGCGGGGTACATGGTGAGCGGAAACTGGGCGACGTTGCCGCCTTCGAGCGCGCTGATCTTGCTGACGCCTTGCTTGCGCACCTCGTCGATACGGATCACGGAATGCAGCGGCAGGTAGCTGCGCTTGACGCCCGCAAACTCGGACTTGATGCGCTCCTCGGCGGGGTCGACGACCACGCTGCTGCGTTCGCCGAATACAAGTTCCTCGACCTCGACGAAGCCGAACAGGCCGCCATGGCTCACTTTCCGGGCATAAACCTCGTAGACCCTGCCCTGGTTGATGAAGACGATCCTGAATATGTGACTGGCGGCCATGTCGGTTTGGGCTCGTCCTGCCGTGGGCGCGCTATTATAGCGGTCCAACCAGGCGTGATGCGGGCTGACGCCGCGGGCGCAGTTCGTTCCGGGGTCATGCAATGGCGCTTCGGCTGAAGATCATCAGCGACAACGCGGCGGCTGCCGGCGACAACCCGCGCTGGACCTTTGGCGTCAACGGTGGACGCATTGGCCGCCATACCAGCAACGACTGGGTCCTCAACGATCCCGAGCGCTATGTCTCCGGCCGCCACGTTGAGATCGAGCATCGCGGCGGCACCTGGTGGCTGCGCGACACCAGCACCAACGGCACGTTCATCAACGATGCCGAAGAAGCGCTCGGGCCCGACCGTCCCCACCAGCTCGCGCAGGGCGATCGCTTCCGGATCGGCGAGTACGAGATCGAGGTGGAGATCACGGGCAGTAACGATTTCCTGCCGCAGGAACGCCAGCCGGTCACCGACGCGGATCTCGACGCTGCGTTCGAGGTGCGGAATTTCGTTTCGACGGGCCGCCGCACCAGCATGCCCCGCAGCGAGCGGGCGCAGCCACGCGCGGTGCCAGTGCCGCCGCCTGCCGCCGCCGCGCCCGTGGCCTCCGCGCGCGCGCGCGAGGAAACGGAGCTGTGGCCGGGCCTGGTCGCGCTGTGCAAGGGCGCCGGCATCGATCCACGCGGCCTGCCGCCCGAAGTGCGCGCCGTCGCGCTGCAACAGGCGGGCCAGCTGCTGCGCGAGACGCTGGTTGGATTCACCGAGCTGGCCCGCACGCGCGCGGACTTCGCGAACGAGTTCAACATCTCATCCGGGGCCCGGCGGCGCGATGCGACGAGCCCGCTCGTGCAGCTCGGTGCCGTTGAGCAGGTGCTCGAACTGATGCTGGCCGGCCGCGGGCCGGGCGACACGCGTGCCGTCGACGAGATCCGCGGCCAGTTTTCTCGCGCCCGCAACCACGAGATCGCAACCGCCGCGGCGCTGCGCGAGGCGCTTGCCGCGGTGCTCGAGAAGCTCAATCCCGACGTGCTCGAGGAGCAGCTCGGGCGGCGCGCCGGCAGCGTCGCGGGCCCCGAACTGCAGGCCCGCCTGTGGGGCCGGTACCAGGAGCTGTTCCGGGCCACGGCGCAGTCCGGCGATTCCGGGCTGCCGGCCGTCTTCATGGCGGCGTTTGCGCGCGCCTACGAATCGATCACGGCCGGCGGGAGTTCGCGCGATCCGGGCGACCGCGAATAGAAGGGGGACGCATCCCTTTTTCCGCCCTTCGACTAAAAGGGGACGCAACCCGCGTCCTGCGCTCCTGGCGCGCCTTGCCGCCAACCCAAGCTGTCAAGAAAGGCCCGACGGGGCGGATGATCGAGCGAGCGCGTAAAGTTCCGGCCGCGCGAGCGAGGT
>JBBEAB010000047.1:0-8079 GCA_040899645.1 Steroidobacteraceae bacterium | reverse complement strand
CCCCCCCCCCCCCCCCCCCCCCCCCTTTCTTGACAGCTTGAATTGGCGGAGAGGGTGGAGTCAATACCCATCCGCAGCCTACTGTTTCACAAGGGTCTACTCAAAGCCTCGATTATTTGTACCAGCAGAAACACCCTGAAACAGGCTGCCCTACAGTCCAGATGCATGTCCAAGGTCACCGAAGTCGTCGGCGGTTGCGCGAGCTGCTTTTGAGCTGTCCGGCCTCAATGTGCGGCTGGCAGCCAGGTAAGGCAGCCAAGGTGCGCACATCTAGCCGACGACCTGCGCCGCGTAGACCGACGGCGCTACTAGGGCTGACGCAGAGGCGATGTGCGCGGCAATGGTCAAGGCATCCTCTGTGCCCGGGTACACACGGCTGCTGACCGCCGAGAAAGCCCCCTGGAAGCCCTCGAAACTGCCAGTGCTGGGCCCTACAAAGGAAGACCCGACGCAAAGTGGCGCGGCTCGTGGCAACCGGACGCTAGGCTGAGACGGGCGGACCGAGGGTTAGCAGCGTGCGGGTGTTCAGATTCCGGGCGGATCCGGCGCGAACCACGCGGGATCCCGAGATGCGGCGTATCGACGGCGGCGAGATTCATCGTGTGTACGCCGGTGCACCGACGCATGACGTCCGGTGCGCGGGCCTTTCGATCCACTGCGCGTGGGGTGCACGCTACGAGCTGCGCCTCGACGAGCGCGCACTCGCTTTCGACGACGAAGTGTTCGTCGTCGCAGCGCCGCAGCGTCGCGTGCGCGGCCGTCTGCTTGCTCGCAAGACTAGCTGCGCGCTGACGATCTGCTATCCGCCGGGAGCCGCAGCGCACCTTCTCGCCGAGCTGCCGCCAGGCTGGCACGCCGGCTGGAGAGAACGCGACGGCGAGCTATGGCCCACCGAGCACATCCGGCCGCACCGGCGCTCCACGGAACTCCTCTTGAGGTTCATCGCCAGCCAAATCGACGACGAGCTGGATGATCCATCCTGGTACGAGGAGCAGTCGCTCTTCCTGCTGCAGCGCTTGCTGTGGGGGGATCTGCGCGCGAATGACGGCAGCGAGTGGGCGCAGATTGCACGCCCGACGGTGCGCAGTGCTCTGCTGCGGCGCCTGGCACGTGTCACTGACCTGATACATAGCGAGTACGAGCGACGACTGACTCTGGCCGACTTCGCGACGACTGCGAATCTCTCGATGTTCCACGCGCTGCGCTCGTTAAAGCTGCTTCACGGAATGACGCCGTGCGAGTTTCTGCAGCGCCGGCGGCTGAGCGCGGGACTGTGGATGCTCGGCTCGACGAACGAACCCGTCGGGGCGATCGCCGAACGGGTGGGATTCGCCGACCGGCGCGCCTTCTACCGACAGGTCGCAAGGCAATGCGGCTTACGTCCGCACGAGCTGAATCGCCACCAGGCACAAAAGAGCGGCGGTCCCCATGGACCGCCGCGAATCGAGCACGGTGAGGCACGCGTTGCCTCATAAACTGTCGGTCTCACATGGCAGGGCGCATCGGTGCCCGAGCTCCAATGTGCGCACTCCGCCGAACTCGAATGACAGCTCGAAGATTTTTCCGTGAGACCGACCCGTGCATTGCGCGTGCAGCACCCGCAGCGGTCCATGATGACTGATGATGACGACGCACGAATGTGCGCCGACCAGGAGTTCCTGACGAAACGCGTCGACGCGTGCCCAGAGTTCGCAAAGCGCCTCACCGCCACCTGGTGCGTATCGCCAAATGCCCCGCGCCCAAGTGTTGAGCGCCGCTGGACCGATATCCAGCCAAGGCTGTCCCTCCCATGTCCCGAAATCGAGCTCAAGCAGCCGCGCGTCTTCTTCAACGGACAGCCCATCACGATCAGCCACTGCGGCCGCGAGTGGGCGGCAACGTTGCGTGGGACTGGCAATGACGCGGGATGCCACGGGAATCTGCTGCAAACTCGCATTCAGATCCTGCGGCGCCGACTCGGCCAGCGGGATGTCAAGTCGCCCGTAACAAGTATCAGGGCGAACATTCGGTCGGGTATGTCGCGCCAGGACGAGGATCATGGGTCAGCGACTCGCCGCGACAACACCGAGGTAGAACGCAATCTCTGCCAACTGCTGGGTTGCGCCGAGGCAATCTCCGGTGTACCCGCCGAGGCGTCGCCTGAGCTGGGCGATCCATAGACCGACCGCGACGGCAGCAGTGGCAAGGCCCAAGAGACCCGCGCTGGTGAGACTGAGCGCAGGCACGATCGCCGTGAATCCCGCCACCCCGAGCGATGCTCGCGATACACGTTGAACGAGCGGCTTGGCGCGCGACGCATCGTTCTCTCGCACGTAGGGCAACGCAGCCATCACCATCACGGCACCGCCACGACTCGTCGCATGGCCGGCAATCATGGCGGCGTACTGGGTCGCTGCCGGCATCGCATTCAGGCACTCGAACTTTGTGAGCAGCACAAGCACGAGCGCGACTGCCCCATACGTCCCGATGCGGGAGTCTTTCATGATGGCAAGTGAGTGCTCGCGGGTATAGCCGCCGCCGAGGCCGTCGAACGCATCGGCGAGGCCGTCTTCATGAAATGCACCGGTCAGGAATATCGTCCCGGCCATGCTGAGGAGCACTGCGACCGAGACTGGCAGCGCGAAACTGGCGATCCAACAGGTCGCAGCGCCGGAGGCACCGACCAAGAGACCCACTGCCGGGAAGTAGCGAGTTGCGGCGTTGAGCTGCCCCTGAGAATGACCGACCCAGCGCGGCATCGGGATGCGCGTGAAGTACTGCACCGCCATCAGTAGCCGCTGCAGCTCACAACGCAAAAGAGTGCTCATGGTGCCCGGCCGAGTTCGGCGAACCAGAAGACATCGCCGCCGTACTCGACCGGAGCCTGGTATTCCCGCAGACCTGTGACGACCACCGCGACCGCTGCGTGATAGCGCGGTGCATTGGTCACGAATGTGTGGAACTCACCGTTCTCGCCACAGGCATCCACACCCGGCGGTAAGTCCGCGACGAACTGGCGATCGTAACGCCGTCCACAGAACGACTGCGGCAGAAATCGCGTATTGACACAGACGCAGACTGCTTCGATATCACGCCGGAAGATCTCGTCGACGACCCGGGATCGCGGCCAGAGCCAGAGCGGCAGTTGCGCAGTCAGGCCGGCGACATCGCAGACCTTCTCCTCCCATTCGCGATGCGGCACGAGGTCGATATCGCCAAAAACCGCGTGCTCGACGCCGCGCGCACGCTCGCTGATCAGGGTTTCGATGAAGACCCGCTCGTAGCGCGCCCAGTTCGCACGGGGCGTGACGAGCGTCATTCCCATGGCTTCGGCCTGCGCGCGCAGCAATGCCTCGGGCAACGCGTGCGAGCGGCTGCGATCCGCGTCTTCCTCGAGCACGGTCAGCAGCGTCGTTATTTCCAAGCCCTCTTCAACGGCGAGATGAAGCGCCAGGCAAGAGTCCTTG
Source organism: Steroidobacteraceae bacterium (assembly GCA_040899645.1). Lineage (GTDB taxonomy): Bacteria > Pseudomonadota > Gammaproteobacteria > Steroidobacterales > Steroidobacteraceae > SCUD01. The sequence continues at coordinate 4,633 of JBBEAB010000047.1, read as the reverse complement.
CCACCGCTCCACGAGCAAAGGGCCTGTCGAGCGCTCATGCGCTGCGTTGGCTCACGCCCGCGCCTTCGAATGTGGCCATATCGGCATAGAGCGCGATTGCAGCGCGCAATAATGGCAGCGCGAGCGCAGCGCCCGAGCCCTCGCCGAGCCGCAGTCCGAGATCGAGGAGCGGCTGCGCGCCCAGGTCATTGAGAAGCGCGCGATGGCCTTGTTCGGCGGAGCGATGCGAGAACACGCAATGTTCGATCACGGCCGGATCAAGCCGAGCGGCAAGCGCGACGGCAACCGTCACGGCAAATCCATCGACCAGAATCAGCATGCGATGCGTCACGGCGCCTAGCGCCGCACCCGTGAGCATGGCAATCTCGTAGCCCCCGTACTCCACCAGCATGGCGTGAGGAACTCGCGGCAGATTGCAGCGCGCTCGTGCCATTTCCAGCGCGGCAAGCTTGCGTGCGAGTCCCGCATCATCGAGTCCCGTGCCGCGACCGATGCAGGCGTCGAGCGGTCGACCGGTCAGACAGTGCATGAGGAGCGCGCTCGCCGCAGTATTCCCGATGCCCATGTCACCAAGCAACACGGTATTGCTGCCGCTGATCGCGAGTCGAGTCACGAGTGATGCGCCAGCCGCGAGGCACTCTTCGCATTCGGCGGAATTCATCGCCGATTGCATACGAAAGTCGCGCGTGCCGCGCCGAATCTTTGCATTGATAAGCCGTGGATGGGGAGCAAGATCGGCATCCACGCCCGCATCGACGACGGACAACTCAAACGCGAGTTCGCGCGCGAGCACATTGATCGCCGCGCCGCCCGCAAGATAATTTCGCACCATTTGTGTGGTGACGGCACGCGGATAGGCACTGACGCCGGCTTTTGCAATACCGTGATCCGCTGCGAACACGAGTGCGGTAGGGCGCGTGATCCGCGGCGCAAGCGTCTTCTGCAAAATGCAGACCTGAATCGCAAGCTCCTCCAGGCGTCCCAGCGCGCCATGTGGCTTGGTAAGCGTATCGAGGCGCCTGCGCGCCGCAATGGCAATCGAATCGTCCAGCACGGTACTCATAAGGCGCCCTTCAGCACCGTCGGAAGCCCCGCGACCATGAACACCACGCACTCGCAACGCTCAGCAAGTTCCTGATGCAAACGTCCCGCCGTATCCAGGAAGCGGCGGGATAGCTCACCGTGCGGGACGACCCCGAGGCCCGTCTCGTTGCTGACGAGAACGACCTCGCTGGTCAACCGCGGCAGGACATCGAGCAGCGCCGTGTACTCGAGCGCGAGAGCATCGGTCTCGGCCCTCTCAAGCAGTTGGGCCAGCCATAGCGTCAAGCACTCAACGACGATGGTTCCGCGCTGACGGTCCGCGTCGAAGAGCGCTTCCGCGAGCCGGTGCGGTGCTTCGATAACGGGCCAGTCAGCCGGTCGTGCGGCGTGATGCGCGGCGATGCGAAGTCGCATCTCATCATCGCCAGCGAGTGCTGTGGCAATCACCGTCACAGGTTTGGGACTACGGTGTGCCAGCGCTTCCGCAAAGCGGCTCTTTCCAGAGCGCATGCCACCAAGGACCAAGGTCTTCATCCCGGCTACCTTTCAGGGGCGAACCCGCGCACCGATGACCATTGCGCAGACGCGATCACTTGCTGGCGGCCTCCTGACGTTGCGACGATTTGGCATGCGCCAGCCACCGAAGCGCTGCGACGCCCAACCCAGCGTAGAAGGCGGTCCAACCGACGTACGGCGGGTAGTACTGAGCCACCCGCGTCGCATAGGTGGTGAGGGAGAGTGCAGTAAAGTACCCGGATAGGGCGTAGAAACTGCCGTTCGAAATTAGAAAGGCAGCCGTGGTGCCGACTACCACGGCGAATGCAAGGACAACAATGGCGTATCCGTTGACCTTCAGGCGCCGGCCATACCAGCGTCCCGCCCACCAGAGCGCCGCGTAGGTTGGAATCAAGAACAGATACGCCGGAGTAACGCAGTAACTACTCACTCCACCGACTGTGATGGCTAGGTAGTCGACCAGAGCGGCTTCGAACAACAGCAGCGGCACGAGCCACGCGCTCGCAATGAATGCGCCCGCGAGAAAAAACACCGCGAGCGTTGCATCGGGCGGCATAGAAATCGAGCCAAAGTGACCACTGCGTGTCACCGCCAAGACGACAGCGAGCGCGAAGCCGAGCGCCCGGGAAGAAAATTGCGATGGGACGGGCATAGGTGGTCTCCGGAACTTGAATGCGGAATTGTTCATGGCGCAGCGGGTGCGTAGCGCAGCGCCAGTGCGAGATCGCGGCCCAATTGCGGGTAGTAAGCGGCGGTCTGATACTCGCGATCGAAGACGTTGCCGGCTCGAAATTGCACGCGCCAGGCAGAACCGAGCCGCCACTCCGCCTGGATGTCGAGGGTGGTGTAACCGCCGAGACGTTGCGTATTCTCGAGATCATCGAACCGTGCGCCCGCGGCGTTCACGACTATCCCGAGTCGCAGGAGTCCAAAGTCCCGGCCGAGGTCGAGCCGCGCGATTTGACGTGCGCGTCGCGGCAGAACGTTGCCATTGAGTAAGCCGATGCTGCGGTTCACGGGATCGAGAGCGCTCAGTGCCAGCTTGATGTCGGTGGCGTGCCAGCGCGCATCGACAGTCAGCTCCACACCGCGGATGCGCGTCTGGTCTATGTTGACCGGTGCGAACGAGGCATCGAACCCGATCAGATCGTCGATGCGATTCTGATAGAGCGCAACCGACCCGCTGAGGCTGGGTCGAACATAGCGCAGGCCAAGCTCAATGCTCTGCGAGGTCTCGGGTTGGAGCGCTGGGTTGCCGAAGAAGGGGAAGTAGAGTTCGTTGAACGTCGGCGCCTTGAATCCCGTTCCCAGCGTGGCCAACACACGCCAAGCTTGGCCGAGTCGAATTCCCCATCCGATGTTTCCCGTAGTCTTGCCGCCGAATTGGGCGTTGTCATCGCGACGAACACCGAGCAGCAGATCATTCGGTCCGATACGTGCCTGATACTCCGCGAACGTCCCGAGCGTCCGGCGGCTGTCAACGTCGTAGGCCACTGTGCTGTCAACGTGATCATCCACCCAATCGATGCCCAGACTGAGCGTTCGGCCTGCTCTCCCGGCAAAGTCGCTCTGAATTGATGCCGAGTCTCGGTGCGTGTCGAAGCGACTTTGCGATACGCCTCCCTGGAAATTGGTCGAATTATCAGTTGCGCGGCCGACTTGAGCAGAAAGGTGCCAGTCGGCGCTCGGCGACCAGCGGGCGCGAGTGCCCCAGACCTGCTGCAGGAAATCCGCGCTGTTGACGAAGGAGCCGTCGAATTCCGTTCGTCCCCGTGCTCGCAAGCCATGGGCTTCGACGGAAAGCGCCGGCGTGACTTGGTACCCCGCGCGCAGCGCCCCGGCATGATTGCGGTAGCCATCCTGATCCGGTTCGTCGGTAAAACAACCGCCGAAGGGAGGCACCCCGAGCCCAAGACAGGAATTGATGCCAGTGGTCTCGAGCGTACTCGCGTCGGCGCTCCACCAGGCGCGCTCGCCGCCTCCACTCAGCGCCAAAGCCGCGCGATGCGTATCATGAGATCCCGTGCTGATCTTCGCTTCCGAGCGCAGCTCACCACCGCCGCGCCGCGTGAAGATCTGGATGACGCCGCCCAATGCCTCAGAACCGTAGAGTGCGGAGCGTGGACCGCGCACGATCTCGATGCGATCGATCTGCTCGATGGGCAGATCCTGAAAGGACGCGTTCCCCAATGTCGTCGAACCAATGCGTACACCATCGACGAGCACCAGCACGTGATCTGCTTCGGTACCGCGCATGAACACAGACGTCGCCTTGCCGAGACCGCCGTTGTTATCGATGTCGACGCCGGCCTGGCCCGTCAGTAAGGCCTGCAAGGAATTGACCTGCAGGCGCTCGATGTCGGTGCGTGTGAGCAGCGTTACCGAGGCCAAAGTATCTTCGAGACCCTCCTCGGTGCGGGTCGCCGTCACTACGACGGCCGGCAGCGCATCGTCGGCGGTCGCCGCGCTGGCAGGACCGAAAGAATGGGAATTCAGCGAGAAGACAAGAACGGCGGTTCGGGCCGCGAATCGCCACGCGTGGGATGCAAACACGGCCATGCCTCCGGTGAGCACTGCCCCGTGCTCAAGACGGTGATTAACTACCCGCGGAGTTGCAGAGGAAGGAACGGAAGAGGCTAAGCGCGAGAAGGCTAGCCTCCATCCGCATTGCCCACCGCAACACCGAAGGACTTGTTCAGGCCGGTCTCCGGACTCGCAAGTGAGAAGGTGTCGTGATCGACTAGTTCTTCTCGGCGGATCGCCTTCCCGCAGTCACCCGCAGTGGCTTCATGATCCGCCGCAACTTGCTTACCGTTGCGGGGGCAGTGTCGGGATAAAGCGCCGAGCGCTCGCACCGACTTCCCATTTCACCCTCGGATGCAGTTTGCAAACCACATCGTCGGGCACCTGAACACAAGTAAGCATGCACCGCACTGACCCGCGCGTCAACGATGAGCCGTGATCTGCGAACTACGAGGATGATCCGCAAGGGTGTCCGTGGCATGCGCCGCGCGGCCGATTCCAAATGCTCGAACGTGCGACTCGGCACCAAAAGAAGCGGGGGGGCGGGGGG
>JBBEAB010000046.1:2703-4225 GCA_040899645.1 Steroidobacteraceae bacterium | reverse complement strand
GAAAGCCGCCGAGTTGCCGAAGGACATCGCGCCGCCGCGCGACCTGTGGCCCGCGATTTCCGCGCGCCTCGCCGCAGTGCAGCCGCGCACGCCACCGCGCGCATTCAGCTGGCCGGTGGCGCTCGCGGCTGGTTTCCTGGTCGCCTCGGTATCGGCCCTGCTGACCTTCGGCCTGATGCGGGAACCTGATCCGGCGTTGCAGGTTCCGCTCGCCGGCAGCGCTGCCGCGGAGTCCGCGATCCTGCCGGTCAATTACGGCTCGAACTCCATGCTGACGCCGGCGGATCTTGCGGCGCGTGACCAGTTGCTCGCGCAGTTCCGCGAGCGGCTTGATCAGCTGTCGCCGCAGACGCGGGACGCAGTCGTAAGCAATCTTGCGATCATTCAGCGCGCCGCCGACGAAATCGATGCGGCGCTCGCCCAGGACCCTGCCAGCGGGCTGCTGAACGAGCTCCTGCTCGGCGCCTACCGGCAGGAATTGCAGTTGTATTCGAAGGTCGTCACCGCCAGTGACGGCTCCATGAGGAGTACTTGAGATGAGCATTCGTTTTGCATTGCTGACTGCCGCGGCACTCGCGGTCCTGTCCCAGCCCGCGCTCGCCGCCCAGGATCTGAACAAGCGCGCGACCGTCGCTGCCGACGTGACGGTCGACGTCTCGAACGTCCAGGGCAGCGTCACCGTGACGGCCTGGGACCGCAACGAGGTCGAACTGGATGCGCGACTCGAGGGCACCAAGGATGAGCTCGAGTTCGAGGCGACCGAGCAGCAGGTGCGAATCAAGGTCCACAGGCCCGACGGCAAGTATCGCAACAGCGACGACGATGCGATCCTGACGCTCAAGGTGCCAAAGGGCGCGCGGCTTTTCGTCAACACGGTCAGCGCCGACATCGGCGTCAGCGGTGTGCGCGGTGAGCAGCGGCTCAAGTCAGTCAGTGGCGAGGTGACGACCCAGGCTTTCGACGAGCGTGTATCGCTGCGCTCGGTGTCCGGCGACGTCATATTGACCGGCAATGGCGGCAAGGCGCAGGCCACCACCGGCAACGTCAGTGGATCGACCATCGTCAGCGGCATTCGCGGCAGCTATGAGGGCGAGGCCGTCAGCGGCGATATAATGGCCACGGTCGCGGCCGCGGACAACCTGCGCCTCAAGTCGGTGTCCGGCGATGTCGAAGTCGAGGCCGACCTGGTATCGACGGCACGCGTCGAAATGGAATCGATCAGCGGGAATGTCGATCTCGTGGTCAAGCCGCCGGTCAACGCCGAGTTCGAGCTCGAGTCCTTCAGCGGCGAAATCGAAAACTGCTTCGGCCCGAAGGCCCGCGAAAAGAGCAGGTATGCTGCGGGCAGCGAATTGCGCTTCCGGCAGGGCAGCGGCGGGGCCCGCGTGGACCTGCAGACCCTGAGCGGAGATATCAAGCTCTGCGACCGTTGATAGAATCCGGGGGTCCCCTGGGCTCCCGGGTTCATGCCGCTGAAGAAACCCCTCATCCGAATCCTGGCCGCCGTCGCAATCATTGCGAC
>JBBEAB010000046.1:0-2693 GCA_040899645.1 Steroidobacteraceae bacterium | reverse complement strand
GGCGGCCATTGCCTTGTTGTGGCTCATCCCCCGCACGGCCTGGGCGCGCCAGGCAGCCGGCGACTGGATCGCGGAGGCCACCGGCCTGCCATCGACCGTCGATTCGCTGCGCATCGGTTTCTTCCCGCGACCGGTACTGGAGGTCGACGGGCTCGCAATCGCGCAGCCGGCTGGATTTGGCGCCGATCCGCTGCTCACGATCGGCAGCGCGCGCGTGTCGGCCCCCTGGGGCAGTCTGTTCGGCGGATCGGCGCTGGATTCGATCGCGCTGGTCGATGCGACGCTGCGCCCCGCGCTCGCCGCGGACGGTGCGGACAACTGGGCCGGCGTGATCGAGCAGCTCGCCGCACTCGGGGGCGAAGGTCCCGCGGCATGGTCGATCGGGCGGCTCGACGTCGAGCGCGGTGCGGTCGAATTTCACGATGCCGCGACCGGGTCGCGCTGGCGATTGACCGCCATCACGATCGTCGCGGAGGGTCTTGCGCCCAAGGTGGAGTTTCCGGTGGAGCTGCGACTCGCCGGAGTCGCCGGCGCCATCACCTTTCATCTGGCGCTCAATGGGCGGGGCCGGGCGGACCCGGACGCCGGGCGCTACGAAGCACACACGCTGGGCATTCGTGGCTGGGCCGGCGGCGAGCCGCTGCCGCTTGCTGGCGTGGAGCTCGCGGGGGCGCTCGAGCGCGCCTCGTTCGACCTGGCACTCGGCAGGACGACGTTCGAACGGGGCTCATTCAATCTGGCCGGCATTCCAGGCGCGTTCGCCGCGACGATGAGCGCTGCGGATCCTGCGGCGCAACTCGAGTTCAGCGTGCAGATCGATACCTTTGCGCCGCGGGCACCCGCCATCGCTTTCGGCTTTCCGCTGCCGGCGACCGCGGACCCGCAGGCATTCCAGTTGCTGCAACTGTCGCTCGCCGGCCGCGCGCAGGACGGCCAGCTGCAGCTCGACCCGATCGCCGGCCAGCTCGACGACACGCAATTCGAGGGCCGCGCGATTCCGGCCGAGCGCCTGATCCGCGCCACGCTCGACCGCATCGACCTCAACCGCTATCTCGCGCCGGAGCAGAAGAAGGCACGGCAGAAGAGGGCGACGCTCGAAGCGGCGATCGCGCAACTGGCCGGCTACGACATCGATGCCGAGATCCGCATCGGCGAGGCCCGCGTTGCGGGCGCGACTCTGCGCGATGCGGTGATCCGCGTGGAGCGCGACCTCGGCGGTGCGCCATGAGCACGACGGCGACCGGGCTGCTCGCCGAACGTCTGCTGCCGTGGTTCGAGCTGCATGGCCGCAGGAGGCTGCCGTGGCAGCAGCACCCGACGCCTTATCGCGTCTGGATATCCGAAGTGATGCTGCAGCAAACCCAAGTCGAAACGGTCGTCCCGTATTTCACGCGCTTCATCGCGCGGTTTCCCGATGTCGCGGCGCTTGCCGGCGCGGCCGCAGACGAGGTGCTCGCACTGTGGTCGGGGCTTGGCTACTACGCGCGGGGGCGCAACCTGCGCGAAGCTGCGCAGATCGTCGTCGCGCGCCATCGCGGGCGACTGCCGGATTCCTTCGAGGACCTGTTGGCGCTGCCCGGGATCGGCCGCTCGACCGCGGGCGCGATCCTCGCGCTTGCGAAAGGTGAGCGCCATGCGATCCTGGACGGCAACGTCAAGCGCGTGCTGGCGCGGTTTTTTGTCGTGCGCGGTGCGCCGGCGGCGGCGACGACCGCACGGCTCTGGCAGCTTGCGGAAGCGTGCACGCCACAGGCGCGAGTCGCCGAATACACGCAGGCGATCATGGATCTCGGCGCGACGGTCTGTACGCCGGCGCAGCCGCGCTGCGCCGTATGCCCGCTGGCCGCCGACTGTGGGGCGCTGGCCGCAGGGATCGTCGCGGAACTGCCGCAGCGGCGCGCGCGGGCACCGCGGCGGCTGAAGCGCACTCACCTCGTGTTCGTCGTCCAGGACGGCCGGGTACTGCTCGAGCGACGACCCGCGCGCGGCATCTGGGGCGGATTGTGGGCGCCGCCGGAGTTTGCGGATGCAGCGGCGGCGCGATCGTGGTGGCAGGAGCACTTTGGCGTCGACGCGCGCGGCTTGCCGGCGCTGCGCCATTCCTTCACGCATTTCGACCTCGACATCGAGCCCTGGGTGCTGGATCTGCCGGGCGAATGCCTGCGCGTGGCCGAGGACGCGATGCAATGGCACGCGATCCGCGCGCCGATGGCCGTCGGACTGCCGGCGCCCGTGGCAAGATTGATCGCCGGCGGTCTCGCCGGCGCTGTGATCGCGACCGAGGAGGTCGGCAATGGCAAGGATGGTGCAGTGCGTTCTGCTCGGCCGCGAGGCGGAAGGCCTCGAGCGCGTGCCGTATCCGGGTGAGCTCGGCCAGCGCATCTTCGACAACGTATCGAAGGAAGCGTGGCAGAAGTGGCTGGGTCACCAGACCATGCTGATCAACGAGTACCGGCTCGTGACTTTCGAGCCTAAAGCACGCCAGTTCCTGGTTGCCGAGATGGAGAAGTACTTCTTTGGCGCGGGTTCAAAGGCGCCGGAAGGATACGTCGCTCCGGATCCCGCGCCGTGAATTGCAGCGCGATTGCGCTTTCTTGACGCCCGGATGGCGGCCCCTGTCTAATACGCAGCCCCCGAATATGGCCAGGTAGCTCAGTTGGTAGAGCAGCGGACTGAAAATCCGCGTGTCGGTG
>JBBEAB010000045.1:0-4345 GCA_040899645.1 Steroidobacteraceae bacterium | reverse complement strand
GCGAAGCGGCACATCCAACTATAATCCGCTCACCCGCGCATGTCAGGTTGTCGCGTCTGCCGCTCGGCGATCGAGCCATTCATGGACTTCGGCCGCATGCCGCTTGCCAACGGCTTTCTCACACCCGATCAGTTCGCCGGCGAGTACTACTTCAACCTGCGCGCGGCCTATTGCCCGCGCTGCACGCTGGTGCAACTGGTCGAACAGCCGCAGCGGGAGCGGATGTTCAACGAACGCTATCCGTTCTTCTCGGCTACATCGGTCCGCATGCAGGCACACTTTGCCGCCCTGGCTGGCGAGGTCATCGCGACGCTGCCGCCGGGCGATCCCTTCGTGGTGGAAATTGGCAGTAATGACGGCACGCTGCTGCGTCACGCGGCCAACGCCGGCATTCGCCATCTCGGGATCGAGCCATCCGCCAGCGTGGCAGAGATCGCGATCGCCGGCGGTGTCGCCAGCTTGTGCCGGTTCTTTGATACCGAGGTAGCGCGGGAGATCGTCGCGGCGCACGGCCAAGCCGACGCGATTGTCGGGGCCAACACGCTTTCGCATGTCGCCGACCTGCATGCCGTCGTCGAAGGCATCGCGATGCTGCTCGCGCCGGCTGGCAGGTGCGTCATCGAGGATCCGTATTGGGGCAACGTCGTTGCCGCGACCGCGTTCGATCAGATCTACGACGAACACGCGTCGTACTTCACGCTGTCGTCGTTGTCGTATCTGTTCGCGCAGCACGGCCTGGCGGTGCTCGACGCGATCCCAACGGACGTGCATGGCGGCTCCATGCGCTACCTGGTCGGCCGGCCCGGATCGAAGCCGGCCGCCGCGCGCGCCGAACGGCTGCTCGATCACGAGCAGGCGATGGGCCTGCACCGGCCTGAGACCTTTGCCGGGTTTCGCGACCGCGTCACCAACACCGGAATGGCATTGCTGACGCTCTTGCGCAGCTGCAAGGCGGAAGGCAAGCGCGTGGTCGGGTACGGCGCCACGTCCAAGAGCACGACCACGATCAATTTTTTCGGCATTACGCCCGATCTCGTCGAGTTCATCAGCGACACGACGCCGGCCAAGCACGGCATGTTCAGCCCTGGCGCCCACCTTCCCGTCCGGCCACACGCGGAATTTGCCGCGCGCTACCCGGAACGGGCACTGCTGTTCTTGTGGAACCACGCCGTCGAAGTGCGGGCCAAGGAAGCGGCGTTCGCGCGCGGCGGCGGAAAATGGATCGTCTACGTGCCGACGGTTCAGGAGTGGTGACGCCCCCCGGTCAGGAACGATCGCACCGGGGTGAATTCGCGTGCGGCCTCGCGGGCCCGCCGGGTCCGAAATTCGGTGCCATGCACGAAATCGTGCGAGAGCCAGCGGGTGTGCCGATAGCACGCCAGCGCCACCCGGCGAAGCACGCTCGTGCGCGGCAGGTTGACCAGGCCGCGGACTAGCTGGAGCACCAGCGGCATCGACCACGACACGGTCGGCTCCTCAACCAGGTCGGCGAGCAGCGACGGCGCCACGGACATCTTGTAGGACTCGACGACGGTCCGGCGTGCCTCCTCCGCGGGAATGCCATCGGCGCGTGACAGCGCGGTGGTCGCGCACTCCCCGAACCGCGTGAAATCCTCGGACCATGTCGGCAGCAGCATGCGGTCGTACCAATCGCCGAATCGAGCCTGGTGCGCGCCGCCGCTGCCGGCCGGCGAATCCTGCTGCCGGGCAATGTAGAGCGTATCGAGCTGCCGCGTCTTGCCGGCAATCGCGGTCAGGAACATCACGAGTTGTTCCATCAGGAACAGGTCGCGAGGATTGGTGTCGCGGACCGCTGCGAAGTGGCCTCGCAACAGATCGGTGCGGTGCACGGCGTAAAACACATCGTTGGCGCCGAGGCAGCGCTCGCGCAGGCGCGCGCTGGCGGTATCGGCGACGTCGGTCGAGAACTGGCTGCTGCACTTCCAGTCGACGCGATCGCCGTAGATGACGTCCGACCGAGCGGCGGTGTCCGTGCCGGCAAGCCAGAACACCGCGCATTGCCCGCCGCACGCGACGTACTCGGGGTTCGCCGCCAGGAACTCCACCGCGCGCGCCAGGCCCTCCGGAATGAACAGGTCGTCATTGTCGGCCAACACCACGTACGGCGTCGTCACGCGCGAGAGTGCGTCGGCGAGCTTGGCGTAGTACTCAGCGTAGGTGCGGTCGAACGGATAGCGGACGTATTCGACGTCGAGACCTTGAGATTTCTTCTCCGTCACGGTTTGCGCGATCGTGCCGTCGGCGCCGCCATCGGCGATCAGAACGCGGTACGGCAGGCCGGCATCGACCGCATACGCCAGCCATCGGTGCGTGAACGCCACACGGTCTTTCAGCGGCAGCAGGATGGTGAGGCCCGAAGGAGTCATGGCACGGCGGGCGCCCATTATACTGGCTCTCAAAATGCCGACGCATCCCAAGCGGATCCTTCAGTCGATCGTGCCGCCGCTGCTGTGGAACGTCGGGAAGGATTTCAAGAGACGACTCCTGCGTTCGGTGGATCACTTTGCCTACGCCCCGCAGGGATGGGCCACGCGCCTGCCGGCAGGCGCCACCAGCGAAGACTATTGGAACTCAATAGTCGCGCGGGAGCGATCGGAATGCGAGGCGCTGATTGCCCGTGTCCAGGCCCGCGAACCGATGGTGATCCCGGACGGGGACCTGAAGGATGTCCTCTTCGGTTACGTGCTCGCGCGCGCCGCTCGCCACACACCGAAGGTCACGGTGCTCGACTACGGCGGAAACCTGGGCGACCACTTCTGGCTCGGCACGGCGCTCGTCCCGGGCGTCGACCTCGACTATCACTGCAAGGAACTGCCGCGGGTGGCCGAGGCCGGGCGCCAGCTCACTCCGGCCGTCACCTGGCACACCGACGATGGCTGTCTGGCTCAGCCACATGACCTGGTGATGTTTTCCGGCAGCCTGCAATGCCTGCCCGAGTGGCAGGACCTTCTTCGCCGCGCCGCGCAGTCGGCTGGCAATTACCTGTTCCTTTCGGAAGTTCCGGTGGTGCGCGACGTGCCAGCCTACGTCGTCACGCAACGTTCCGGAGGCACGACAAACCTGCAATCTCAGTTGAACCGTTCCGAAATCGTCGACACGGTCGACCGTGCCGGGTTGCACCTGATCCGTGAGTTCAACCTGGGCGCGCATCCGCCAGTGGCGAACGCGCCTGAGCAAGCCACACGCGTTGGCTTGCTGTTCCAACGCACTCCGGAGTCCGAGCAACGCCACGGCGAGTCAGCGGGCTCTTGACGTTCCGATGCGCTCCAAGCTGATCCTCCAGTCGATCCTGCCGCCACTGCTGTGGAACGTCGGGAAGGATCTCAAGAGACGACTCCTCCGCTCGGTGGATCACTTTGCCTACGCCCCTGAGGGATGGTCGACGCGCTTGCCGGCGAGTGCCACCAGCGAGGACTACTGGAACTCATTCATTGCGCGGGATCGATCTGCCTGCGAGGCCCTGATGGCCCGTGTCCAGGCCCGCGACCCGATGGTGACCCCGGACGGGGACGTGAAGGAGGTCCTCTTCGGTTACGTGCTGGCGCTCGCCGCTGTCGACAAACAGAAGCTCACGGTGCTCGATTACGGCGGAAACCTTGGCGACTACTACTGGCTCGGCACGGCGCTCGTGCCAGACGTCGACCTCGAGTATCACTGCAAGGAACTGCCGCAAGTGGCCGAGGCCGGGCGACGGCTCACTCCGGCCGTCACCTGGCACACCGACGATGGCTGTCTGGCCCAGCGACATGACCTGGTGATGTTCTCGTCCAGCCTGCAATACCTGCCAGGGTGGCAGGACATTCTTCGCCGCGCCGCGCAGTCGGCTCGCGGCTACCTGTTTCTCTCGGATGTTCCCACGGTGTGCGACGTGCCTTCCTACGTCGTCACGCAGCGTTCAGGAGGCATGACGAACCTGCAATACCAGTTGAACCGTTCCGAGATCGTCGACACGGTCGAACGTGCGGGGTTGCGCTTGATCCGTGAGTTCGCCATGGGCGCGCACCCGCCGGTCGCGAACGCGCCTGAGCAACCTACGTGTCGTGGCTGGCTGTTCCAATGCGACTGCCCGTGAGCATGGCGACCGTGTCGCCGATGCCGCGTTCGAGGCTGCCGGAACATTCGAAACCCAATTGCGAGAACCGGCTGTGGTCCACGCAGTACGACAGCCGGTTCATCAACGGCGAATCGACGTAGGAGATTTGCAAATCGGGGATGATCGCCGACAGGACTTCCACGACGTGCGCCACGGTCGCGTTGAGCGTCAGCACATTGTAGACCCGCGCATCGAACTGGCGCCGCCGCATCACGAAAATCATCGCGCGCA
>JBBEAB010000044.1:0-4412 GCA_040899645.1 Steroidobacteraceae bacterium | reverse complement strand
ACTTCGATGAACGGCGTCGCGCCGTAGCTCGACGACTGCAGGTATTGGGTGTACCAGGATGTCGAGAGATTGCCGTCAATCACATGCGCAGCCGGGTAACCGGATGAATACACGCTGCTCGCACGCGCCGTGCCGGCCAGCGCCACGTTACCGGTGAAGCTGCCCTCGAACGCACCGGGCACGGTAATCGAGGCGCCGGTGTTGTTGTGGCGGGCGGTCAGACTGTAGCTGTCGGCCGGAATCGCGCGCGACTGCCCTTCGTGGATGACGCCGCGGAACACGAACTTCCCGAGCTCATCCGCCTGCATTGTCAGATCGCGCTGGAACAGCAGGTTATTGGTGCGGAACGTCACCTGGGCATAGGGCAGCGGCGTCACGCCGTCGCTGGCGAGCACCTGCCCACTGACGAGACCGGTCAGTGCCGGCAACGGCGGCTGCGAGCTGAGGCCGTCTGCAGGCATGTCGAAGTTCGTGATCGAGGTCAGCTCCTCGCCATTCAGTCCATCGAGGGCCTCAGGCGGCAGCAGCGACAACCGCTCCGCCGACGCCTGCGCGGCGGCCAGCGAGCTGTGCTGCACCACGAAGTGCATGTAGGCCACGGATCCGCCCGGCGGGATCGTGATGTTCTGCCACTCGTAGGCCACTTGTCCGTTGTCGCTATTGACAACGTTGTAGAACGCCGATGCCACGCGTTCGTCGGCGTTCGCGCCGTCGAACACGAGGGCAAATGCCGGCGTCGCGTTGCCATAGATGTTCTTGTAGGGGTCGGTATCCTCGAGAATCACCCACCGATCGGCAGTGGTCGGTGAGCTGATGTTGAGCGTCGTGTCACCGCTCGACGTCTGCACGACAGACGGCGGGTGATAGCGGTAGCAGCCGCATTGCGGCGAGTAGTAGTAGCCTCCCGTACTGTTGGTCGAAATGCGCAGTGCCACCGTTAGAGGTTCAGTGCCGGGGTTGCTGAGCGTGTCGAGGTAGCGAGCGAAGTAGCCCTCGAGGGGGACGAAGACCTTCCGGACGACATCGACACCGCCGAGGTTCGCCTCGCGCACGCTGATCTCGCGGCCGGCCTGCTCGACGGTGCCGATCGAGCTGCCCGTAAAGCGATGACGCGTGCCGTCTTTCACGACATCGAGAAGGGCGGCGCCGTACTGCAGCCCGTCGTGGGCCGAGAACACCGAATTGGTGCCGGACTGGATGCCGGCGTACCTGGCGATGTCGTAGTGGTAGTTGTTCGCGTCCCAGCGCGCCGCCGGCAGGCCGATGGCGTTGTTGGTCAGGCCGATATCCAGAGTGACGGTCTGCCCATCCGTATCGAGCGTGCCGAACGCCTCGCCGAACAGCTGCCGCGACGTATCGAAGACCGTGGCCGACACGTTGCCCAGTGCCAGACGATCCTGCCGGTAGACGCCGTTGCCGTCGGCCTGTGTCTGGAAGAACCCGCCAAACGCCGGATGCGTGCTGCGCACCGTGACCTGTACGTCGGCAGCCGGCGACCCATCTTCATTCGTCACGCGGCCGGTGACACTGCCCATGCCGGGCATCGTGACAACGACGGGGATGACGTCGCCATCGTTGACGATTTCGCCGCTGCCCTCGCTGTAGAAGCGAGTGTCGGCGGGGTGATGCACACGCACCGTGAAGACGCCCACCGGGACGTTGGTGATCGTCAAGCGGCCGGACCCGTCGGTCGCCCCGACGTGTCGCAGCTGGTTGCCGCGAGCGGCCTCGCGGATGTAGACAACGCCGCCCGCCACGACGCCGCCGCGCGGCAGTCTGGCCTCGACCTGGACGGTACCCTTGGGTGCGAACGCGAGGTCGTCGACCGTCGCCGTCTGATCCTGCACCACGACGACATTCCGTGAAACCTCGAGACCGGTGGCCGGATCAGTCGACCGAACGGTGTAAGTGCCCGCCGGCACATCCTGGAACTCAAACTGCCCGGCAGTGTCGGTGTTGAGGTTACGGGTGAAGCCGCTCCGCTGCAGGCGCACCTGGACGGCGACGACGAAAGTGCCATCGGCATTCAGCACGCGGCCGCGCGCGCCGCCGGTCGGCTCGATCAAGAGCGTGCTGGTCGTGACCTGACCGGCGGTGATCTCAACCGACAGGTTGCCGGCGAGACTCGTCCCCTGCGGGTGGTTGATCGTGCCGGTGGCGTTGTAGGTACCGGCCGCCAATCCTCTGAAGAAGAATGAGGCGTCCGCAGCAATGCCGTGCGTCTGACCGCCGATCGAGACCGTGCCACTGGTCACCGCGGCATTGGTGTGACGGCGCACGACACCCTGCCACAGGCCGGTGTTCGAGAACACCACGTTCTGGATGGCCGTGACCACGCCGTCGTCGAAGGCGCCAGGTGTCACCGGCGACATCACGTTCGATGCCGGATGCCGCGCCTGCAGCGTGAAATCGACCATCGGAATCACGCGCGTTCCACCGAAATCACCGAAGCTCGGGGCAATGGTGAACGCACCGGCGCTGTTGGCACTGATCGTGTGGCTGCGGCCGTAGAGCGGCTCGGTGCTGCGGAACGTCACCGCCGTACCGATGGTCACCGGTGTCGTGCCATCGCCTTCGAACGCGACGCCGCTGATCTGGCCGTCAAGCCGTGGCAGCGGAGCCAGCACGCTCTGGCCATCGGCCGGCATGGCGAAGTTGCGAACCGCGCCCATCTCCTCGAGGCTCAAGCCATCGAGCGCTTCCTGCCCAAGCTCCACCAACCGCGAAGCAGCGGTGCTGGCCGCCACGCGGCTGGTCTGCTGCGCGATGAAGTGCATGTAGACGACCGTGCCGTTCGGCGGCACCGTCACGTTCTGCCATGCGAGCGTGAGATCGCGCGGTGACGCGGCCGACAGTGTCGCGGCGCCGACACGTTCAGCGCCCCCCGGCCCATCGAATACAAAGGCCGTCGCTGGCGTGCCGCCTTCGCCGTCCGCCGCATCATCGACGACCAGCCAGCGGTCGGCGGTTTCAGCGTCGGCCAGGTCAATGACGCTGTCACCCGACGAGGTATTGAGCAGCAGGGTGTGACGCAGGTTGCTGGTCAGACGCACGTCGACGGTGATGGGCTGCGACGTCGGGTTCGTCAGGATCTCCAGGTAGCGCGCGAAGTAGCCGGCACGCGGGACCGCGATCTTACGCGTCACGCTGAGTCCGTACAGATTCAGCTGGCGCACGGCGACCTCTCGTCCGCCATCTTCAACCGTCGCGATCGATTCTCCGGTGAACCGCTGCGCGACGCCGCCGCTGACGAGATCCAGGACCGCGCCACCGTCGGTGCGGAATGCGGCCGAGCCAGTCAGCGTCGCGCCGTTGCGCTGGATATCGAAGCTGTAGTTATTCGCGTCATAGCGCTGCACCGGTGGCGTGATCGCGTTGCTGGTCAGCAGGATGTCCACCGTCACGGTTGCACCGTGCGTCTCCAGCGTGCTTGTCGCTTCGCCCAGCAACTGCATGGCCGAGTTGCCGGTCGTCACCAGGAACGCGCCCACCGGCACGTCCTCCACGGTGTAGAAGCCGCCGGCGTTGGTGCTGCCGTGGCGGCCACCGCCAAAGTCGGGATGGAAGCTGGTCACCGCCACCGACAGGTCCTGCGCGCTGGAGCTGTCGGGATTCAGCACGCGGCCCGTGACCGTGCCTAGGCCGACCATCGTAAAGTCGCGGGTGATCACCTGGCCGGCGCCCGTGAACTTCAGCGGCGTACGGGTGTAGGCGCGACGGCGGCCCTGCAAGTCGTAGACGTTGAGCGTGTACTGTGGCGGCAGACGCAGGCCGTCGATGCGGTAATTGCCGTTCGCATCCGTCGTGACCGCCACGTCGCCGGTGCGGACCGACACGCCGGCCGCCGGCGTCTGCCCATCTGGCTCGTAGACCACACCAGCGAAGCTGGCCGTCGGCTCGAGCGACACGGTGACAGGCTTCACTTCGTCGGCCAGCAGCGTGAACGCGGTTGACCCGCGAAGAACGCCGGCAGTCGCACTCACATTCACGGAACCGGCGAGCACGCGTTCGATGAGCGCCTTACCGTCCCCGCCTGTCGTGGCGGAGAGGTGGTCGCTCATCCCGCTGCTCGACGTCGACAGGCTCAGCGACGCCCCCGGCACCGGCTGACCGGTCGCGTCGTTGACCGTGACGATCACCGAGCCCTGCGGCAGCAGCGTGATGTTCAGCGTCTCTGTTTCACCCTGCGTATTCAACGCACCAGACGCGCGGCCCATTTGCCGCGTGCCTTCGTCATTCACCGTGACCGTGAAGGGCCCGAGCGGCAGGAATGCAAAGCTGTATTCGCCTTGATCGTTGGTCACCGTCGAGTGCCCGTGCACGCGCACCGTGGCACCGACTGCGACCGTGACGCCATCGGGACGTAACACGACGCCTGTGAGGCCCGCGAACGTCGACAGGTTGACGTTGGC
>JBBEAB010000043.1:26282-29748 GCA_040899645.1 Steroidobacteraceae bacterium | reverse complement strand
AGTTCGAATACCGCCGCGGCTACAAGTTCTCGACCTATGCGACCTGGTGGATCCGCCAGGCCATCACGCGCTCGATCGCCGACCAGGCGCGCACCATTCGCATTCCGGTGCACATGATCGAGACCATCAACAAGCTGAACCGCATCTCGCGACAGATGCTGCAGGAGATGGGCCGCGAGCCGACACCGGACGAGCTGGCCGGGCGCATGGAGATGCCCGAGGACAAGGTGCGCAAGGTCCTCAAGATTGCCAAGGAACCGATCTCGATGGAGACGCCGATCGGCGACGACGAGGATTCACACCTCGGCGATTTCATCGAGGACGGGGCCGCCGAGAGCCCGCTTGACTCGGCAACCGTTGAGTCGCTGCGCGAGACCGTGCACGGCGTATTGAGCCAGTTGACGCCGCGCGAGGCCAAGGTGCTGCGCATGCGCTTTGGCATCGACCTCACGACCGATCACACGCTCGAGGAAGTCGGCAAGCAGTTCGACGTCACCCGTGAGCGCATCCGGCAGATCGAAGCCAAGGCACTGCGCAAGCTCAGGCACCCGAGCCGCAGCGAACAGCTGCGGAGCTTCCTGATCGAGGACTAGCGCCGGGTCGCGCCCTGGCCGTCCCGTAGCCCATGCTGCAGCTGCGGCTCAATGCGAAGCTCGATCCGGCGCTCCATGCGCGGACCTACGCCGAGAGCCGCTGCGTCCAGATCCCGGACTTCTTCGACGCCGAGTCGGCCGCGGCACTCGAGGCCGTGATTTCGAGCCTGCCGTGGCGCCTGCTGATGCAGGACGAGACGACGAAGAACCTGGTACTCACGCGCGAACAGATGGCAGCACTCGCGCCCGAGCGGCGACGCGCGCTCGAGGACGGCATGAAACGCCGTGCGGCCGACGGCGTCGGGCACCTCTACCTGGTCTATCCGATGATCGAGGCCGCGCTCGAGGGCTACGATCCGGGCCATCCGATCCATGCGCTGACCGAGTTCCTCAATTCACGGCCGATGATCGAGTTCGCACGCGAGCTGATCCGCCTGCCCGCGGTCAGCAAGCTCGATGCGCACGCCTCCTGCTACCTGCCGGGGCATTACCTGAATCGCCACATCGACGACGGCCTGATCAAGGAGCGCAAGGCGGCCTACACGATCGGCTTTACACGCGAGTGGAAGCCCGACTGGGGCGGCATGCTGCTGGTGTATGATGAGCACGACGACGTGCGCATCGGCATGCGTCCGCGCTTCAATGCACTCACCGTGTTCGACGGGCTGATCCCGCACTCGGTGACCTCGATCGCGCCGTTCGCGCCGCGGCCACGCTACACGGTCGCGGGCTGGTTCCGCGACGATCCGCCGTACCGCAAGGGCGTGGACTGAGGGTCTGTTGCGTGCGCTGGCAACGGCGCCAGGCGCAAGGCCTGCCGGACCTGGTTCGCAAATCTGACACCTGCTGCGCGCCTCGCCACTTTTGGGCGCCGGCCAACTTGTCATGACCGCAGGCTGCATGCATGCTGGCCGAAAGCGGCAGGGAACATGCCAACCAGATTGCAGCGCTTTCTCCTGCTGCTGGCGATAGCAGCACTCGCGGGGCCCGCCTGGGCACAAGACGGCGCCCTGACCGTCCCCCGCAACCTCGACCAGCTCGTAAACCGTTCCGCGGTCATCCTCCGCGGCAACGTGGTGAGTGCTCGTTTCGAAGAGCACCCAGAGCTCCGTGGCCTCGACACAGTCGTCGTCACGATGCGCGTCAGGGAAGCCCTCAAGGGCCAGGCCGGGCAGACGTTTACGTTCCGCCAGCATGTGTGGGACCTGCACAACCGCGTCAATCCCGGCGGCTACCACAAGGGCCAGGACCTGTTGCTCCTGATGATCGCACCGAGCCGTTACGGCCTGTCGAGTCCCGCCGGGCTGGACCAGGGGCGTTTCCAGGTCACGCGTGACAGCACCAGTCGTGAGACCGCGATCAACGGCCAGGGCAATCAGCAGCTATTCGACGGAATGAGCGCGCAGTTCGCGAAGCAGGGCGTCGCGCTCTCGCCCGCGTCGAGCCGGCTCGTTGCAGCGCAGAACCGGGGGCCGGTGGAGGTCACGGAACTGACCGCGCTGATCCGCGAACTGGTTACGAGGAGCCGATAAATTGCGTGCCATGCCCGCATTCGTCGCGCGCGCCGGCGCCCTGCTTGCACTGTTGCTCGCCGCCCCGATTGCCGGTGCCGGGGGTCCGCTCGCGCTTCGCGACAATGGCCTGCCATACGTCTGGAGCACCGCCGCTCCGATCGACTACCGCACCGATAATGGACCGATCAGTGCCAGCGTCAGCGAGGCGGCCGCGCAGGCGCGCGTGGCCAGCATGTTCGGGGTCTGGCAGGCCGTGCCGACCTCGAATATCGCCTTCACGAGGATCGGCTTCATCAGTGCGACCGGCGCATTCAGCGACGGCGACGTGAGTACGGCGGCTGAATACACCGCCGTCGTGAACGATTGCAGTGCCGGCAATCAGAGCCCGATCATCTACGATGCCGATGGTTCCATGCTCGTCGACCTCGGCTTCGACGAGACTTCGGTGATCGGCTTCGCGGGGCCGTGCGCCGCCAACGCAACCCAGTTCGTGAGCGGCCGTGTGGTCATGAACGGCCTGTTTCAGGATGGCGCCGCTTCGCCCGTGCAGGACCTTTCTGCAGCGGGGTTCGACGCCGCGCTGATCCACGAGATCGGCCACTTCATCGGTCTCGACCACTCGCAGATCAATGTCAACTGCATTTCGCCTTGCGGCGCGGACGACCTCGCCGGACTGCCGACGATGTTCCCGTTCCTGGTCCACGATTCACAGGGCCAGCTGTCCCCGGACGACATCGCCTGGGTTTCGCGGCTGTACCCGCAGACCAGCGGCGGAACCACTTTCGCGAATACCCACGGCACGATCACCGGGATCGTGTTCTTCGCCGATGGCGAGTCGCATGCCCAGCTGGTCAACGTCATCGCGCGCCAGGTGAACACCGGCGGCGGCCAGGACCGCCGGGTCGCCGCCTCGGTGGTCTCGGGATTCAAGTTCCGCGTGTTCCACGGCAATCCGATCAATGATCCGGGCGGCGACAGCGCCGGCACCGAGGCGCCCGGCGACATCGGCCTGTTCGAGATCCCGGTGCCAGCGGGCAATTACACGCTCTCGGTCGAATCCATCGATGAAGAATTCGTGGACAGTTCGAGCGTGGGCGCGGACATCCGCATTCCGATGCCAGGCATGGCTCCGCCGCCGGTCGGACCCATTGCGGTCGCCGCGGGCGGCGTCGCGTCCGGCCACAACATCACGTTGATCGCAACCCCGCCGCGGTTCGATCAGTTCGAGGGGCCGTGAGCCGCGCACTGCTGGTCGTCGCGCGCGCAGCGGCGGTGTTGCTGCTGCCGGTGCTGGTTGCCGCCTGTGGCGGCGGCGGTGGCGGCGGTGGCGGCGGTGGCGGTGGCGGCGGTGGCGGCGGC
>JBBEAB010000043.1:289-26272 GCA_040899645.1 Steroidobacteraceae bacterium | reverse complement strand
GGTTTCGTCCCGCCGCCTCCGCCGGTGCTCATCATCACGACCGCCTCGCTCACCGGCGGCACGGTCGGTGTCGCCTACTCCCAGACGATTGCGGCGATCGGCGGAACCGGCAACCGCACTTTCAACATCAGTGTCGGCACGCTGCCGGCCGGCGTCGTGCTGAACGCGGCCACCGGCGCCCTGAGCGGCACGCCGACCGCGGCCGGCATGTCGAACTTCACCGTGCGGGTGGTCGACTCCGGCGCACCGCAGCAGAACGATACCCAGGCGCTCAGCATCACGATCAACGCAACGGCCATCGGGCGCAACGACTCGATCGCAAACGCCACGCCGCTCGGCAATGGCAGTTTTGCGGCCTCAATCAGCCCCAGCGGGCATCCCAACACGGTTTTCGATCCGGACGAGGATTACTACCGGATCACGACCACCGCAGCATCGACCGTCACGATCGACATCAATGCCCAGATCAATGGCAGCCCGCTCGACTCCGTCATCGAAATCGTCGGTGCGAACGGCGTGCGGCTCAACACCTGCGTCGCGCCGGCATTCAATTCCGCCTGCATGCACGACGACGAGCAGCTCGGCGTCACGCTCGACTCCTTCCTGCAGATCCGGGTGGCCGGACCCACGACTTTCCATGTCCACGTCGTGGACTGGCGCTTCGACGGCCGGCCCGACCAGCTCTATGACATCGTGATCAGCGGCGTGAACTGAGCCGATTGCGCCGCGCACATCTGCACTTTCTGGCTCGCGAGCTACTTCGATAGACTGTTCTGGGGTGCGGTCAAGACCGGCACCAGCAAGGACCTGCGCGAGAACTGGTGCATCGGCTACTCGATGGCGTATACGATCGGCGTGTGGGTCGGCAATTTCGAAGGGGGCTCGATGCACGAGGTCAGCGGCGTCATGGGCGCCGCGCCGGTCTGGCAGGAACTCATGCTCGCGCTGCATGACGGGGGCCAGTCGGTCGCGCCGACACCGCCGGTCCAGCTGATTTCGGCGTTGACGCGTTTCGACCCCGCCGTCGAGGCGCCACGCCCCGGCGCGCACCGGCTCGCGCTGGTCGACGATGCCGGACGCGTCGTGGACCAGATCCTGTTCACCGTCCGATGACGCGCCTGCTGGCGGCGACCGCCCTGCTGGCCGGTGGCTTGGCCGGTTGCGTTGCGACATCGCAGCCGGTTCCCGTGCCCGCCGACCCCCGGGTCATCCTGGTCACGCTCGACGGCGTGCGCATCCAGGAGCTGTTCGGGGGCATGGATCCGGTGATTGCAAACGCGACCGAGGCGGAATCCGGCATCTATGAGATCGACGTCACGCGCGCACGTTACTGGCGCGAGACGGCCGCCCTGCGCCGCGAGGCGCTGATGCCGTTCTTCTGGAAGACCCTTGTGCCCGCCGGCCTCGTACTCGGCAATCCAGCGCTCGGCAGCGCGGTCACGGTGCGTAACTCGCAATGGTTCTCGTATCCGGGTTATGCGGAGATGCTGACCGGCGAGCCGCAGCCCGAGATCCAGAGCAACGACTTCGTCCGCTATCCGCACGAGACCGTACTCGACTACGCGAAGCGCTCGCTCGGCCTCCGGCCTGCCGAAGTCGCGCAGTTCGGTTCCTGGGACGGCTTCAAGTACGCCGCCTCGCGGCAGGACGGCACATTCCTGATGAATGGCGCCTACGACCCGGTGCCGTCCGAGCTCAGCACGCCGGAAATGGACACGCTGGTCGGCCTGCGCCGGCAGGTGATGCAGCTCTGGGAAGAGAGCAGCAACGATGTGCTGACGTTCCGGCTCGGGCTCGCTTACCTGAAGACGCATCAGCCCCGCGTCCTGTGGCTCGGCCTCGGCCAGTCGGACGACTGGGCGCATGCGCGTCGCTACGACCGGCTGCTCGATTATCTCCACCTGGTGGACGGCCTGATCGCGGACCTGTGGACCACCGTGCAGTCGCACCCGCGCTACCGCGGACGCACAACGCTGGTCGTGACAACCGACCACGGACGCGGTCGCACGCCCGTCGACTGGGCCGAGCACGACGTCGCCATCGAGGGCAGCCAGGACATCTGGATCGCGGTCATCGGACCGGACACGCCGGCGCTGGGCGAGGTCCGCGACTACCCCGGCGTGACCCAGAGCGACATCGCGGCGACGCTGCTGCAGGCGCTCGGGCTCGACCCCGATGCATTCAATCCGGATGCCGGCCCGCCGATCCGTGTGAAGTCGCCACGCTGACATGCGCGACCGGATGACGCGCTTCACCGAGGCGGTCGGCGACCAGGTGCCGGATGCCACGGCCATGGCGGTGCTGCTGCTGGTCGCGCTGGCCGTCGCAGCGCTCGGCCTCGGCAACGGCGTCGAGGCGACGACTGATGCGTTCTATCGCGGGCTGTGGATGCTGCTCGCCTTCAGCATGCAGATGACGCTGCTGCTGGTGCTGAGCTCGGTGCTGAGCGCAACGCCGTTCTTCCGCACGATTGTGCTCCGGCTCGCGCGGCTCCCCGCATCGCCCGGCGCGGTGCTGCTGCTGGCAGTCGCGCTGACCTCGTCGCTCAGCTACCTGTACTGGGGTCTCGGCCTCGCGCTCGGCCCGCTGATCGCCGTGCACTTCGCGCGCGCCGCCGAGTCACGTGGCATCCCGATCGATTTTCCCTGCCTGCTCACCGCGCTGTTCGCCGCCTCGTCGATCTGGCAATTCGGACTGTCCTCGACGCCCGCGCTGATGGCGGCGACACCCGGGCATTTCCTTGAAAGCACGACCGGCGTGATGCCGCTTGCTTCCACGATCTGGTCCGCGCCCGCGATCGTGCTGGTCCTGCTGTATCCGCTCGCGGTCGCGGCGCTCGCGCGACTGTTGATGCCGCGGCAGGTGCGCCCGATCTCGCTGTATCCGGCCGCCGGCGCGCTGGCCGAGGCGCCGGATCTCGCCGCCGCGCTGCCGCAGGCGGTACGCGGCATCGCGGCCTGGAGCGAGCGCACGCGGATTTTTCCGTTGTTGCTCGCGGCGGCGCTCGCGGGCTGGCTGTACCACCACTTCGCCACCCAGGACGGCTCGCTTGACCTCAACTCGATGGTCACGGCGCTCCTGCTGCTCGCGCTGCTCCTGCAGCGCAACCTGGCCGCTTTCTCGCACGCGGTGCGCGCGAACGTGCAGTCCTGCTGGCAGATCCTGATCCTGTACCAGGTCTACGGCGGCATTGCGGGCCTGCTGCAGTACACCAACGTCGGCGAACACCTCGCGCGGTTCTTCGCGGAGCTCTCGACGCCGCTGACTTTTCCGCTGCTGACCGCGGTCGCGGGCACCCTGGTCGCGATCTTCGTGCCCTCATCCGGCGGCCAGTGGATCATCCAGGGCTTCGTGACCTCGGAGGCCGCGCTCGCGATGGGCACATCCACGCAGCAGGGGCTGCTCGCGCTGGGTGTCGGCGACCAGATGGGCAACCTGATCTCGCCGTTCTGGATCGTCATCGCGGCCGGCATTGCGCGCATCGACTTTCGCACGATGTTCGGCTACGGGCTCGTGTTCGCCGCGCTCTGGTTCACGCTCGGCGTGGCGATCATCACGCTGGTCCCGGTTGCCGGCTAGTCGGCAGCGGGCTGCCGGTAGATCACGCCGTCCTTCATCACGAAGCGCACGTCCTCGACCACGCGGATGTCCTCGAGCGGATTGCCGGGCACGGCGACGATGTCGGCGAGCAGGCCCTCACGCAGGCGGCCGCGATCGTCGACGCGCAGCAGGCGCGCGGCGTCGACGACGACGACACCCGGCGTGACGCGCCGGCCCGCGTCCACGTCGATCAGCGCGTCGGCACGCAGCACGACCAGGTCGGCACGTGCGGCGGCGCACAGCGCGCAAAACAGCGTCACGATCTGCAGCATTCGGTGTATGGACATCGGGCATTCCTCCGGCTTTTCGGCCTGCAATTCGATGCGGGTCACAAAAAGTGCTTCAATACGGCCCTACAGTGATGATCCGGCACGTGGCCGAATTGCCGTGTGAGCGCGATGACGGAGGATTACACCAGGACCGTGCGGATCAAGCGGGCCTCGAAGGTCGCGCCGGACGAGCGTGGCCGCAATGTCTGGGTCGGCAAAGTCGAGACCGTGGAACTCGAGCTGGTCTCGACGACCGCGCTCGAGAGGATCCTGAAGGCCGACGACGGCAAGACGACGAGCGAGATCCGCCGGCTGGTTGCCGGCCGCAAGGACGGCGTCCTCGCGCGCGACACGGCCACCGGCGTCTTCCAGATCGTCAGCGACGAGGACCTGAAGGCTGCGCTGGCCTCCGGCGACGTGCAGGACAAGGCGCAGCGCCCGGCGGAAATCACCGCGGAGCCCATCAGCGAGGACACCCGCCTTGCGGCAGCCGAACTCTCGCTGGTCAGCACGCAGGTGCTGCGCAAGGTCTTCAAGCCGGACGGCACCAGCGAGTACGAGGCGCCGAAGGCCGGCAAGAAAGACAAGTTCGGCGGCTTCGACCCCTACGACAACAACTGACCGGCTGCGCCGGGATGCCTGGCGAGCCAGCGGTGCAGCTGCGCGTCCAGCGTGCGGAAGTGCTCGACAAACCACGCCGACAGTTGCGGGCCCAGCACGTCCGGCTCGTAACCGCCCGCAGCGTGGACGTCGTCGAGCATGTCGAGGATCGAGTCCAGCAGCCGTTCATGCTCGGCCTTGTGCACCTGCAGGCCGTCGTAGCGCAGCGCCGCCATCTCCTTCTCCTCCAGCGCGAAGTGCGACGCAATCGCGGCATGGATGTCGCCGAGCGCTGCAGTCACGCGCGGGACGGCGGCGCCCGACGCCAGGTCCCGGTGCACGCGATTGATCGCCTCGATCAGCATCCGGTGCTCATGATCGACCTCGGACAGCCCGATGCGGAACTCGTCACGCCACTCGATCAGGTTGTCCGGCATTCAGCCCTCCGCTCCGCGCGCCGCATCAGTGATGCCTGAAGCCCTGGTCCGCCTGGAACTGGATCACGAAATTCTGCCCCGGCGCCAGGTCCACCCGGATGTCGTCTTCGTAATCGAAGCCCTCCGCGCGTCCGGTGTCGCGCAGGCGAACGGTCAGCGCCTGCGGGCCGGTCGGCACCACGATGCGTTCGAGCACGGTCGACGGCCCGTCGTTCCACAGGCCGGCCGGCGCATGCTCCCGGCGATAAAGCAGCTGCCCGTCGCGCAGCAGTTCGACGTGCACGGGCCAGCGTTCGCGATCGCAGCCGACCTTGCGGCGCATGTTCGGTTTGAGTTCCATCATCTCCTCGGGAGTCAGCGGCACGCATTCAATCTTGGTCTTCGCGGCATGGCGCAACGACAGGCTTATGACGGCCTGTTCGGGCCCGACAACCTGCCAAACCGGCCAGCTCGAGAACGCGCCGGTGCCGAACGCCAGCATGCCGAACAGCCCCGCCCACGCGCTCCACTGCAGCGGCTTCGGCCAGGTGCGCCGGCTGCCGCGCGTCGCCGGCTCGCGCTCGCGCCGGACGCCGCGCGCGATCGGCGGCAGTTCCCGCAACCGCGCCCGGAACAATGCGATGTCGGACGACCGCTGCCGCCCGTCGGCGCGCGCAACCCAGGACACCGCGACGCGCTCGCGCGGCACACGCTCCCGCAGCCAGGGATCGCGCATGCCGGCGATGCGCTCCTCGGTCCAGCGGTCTCCGAGTCGATGATGGCAGTCACCGGGCGCGCAGCCGGCGATCAGCACGCCGTCGGCCAGCTGGCGGCTGACGATGTAGTCGATGAATGGCGGTGGCAACATCGCCACGCAGGGCAGGCGGATCGTCGCCACACCGTGCTCCGCGGTCGAGCCGACGGCGGCACCGTGACCGCAGTCGATCACGACGACGCGGGCATCGCCCTGCAGTGCGGATGCGCTGCGCCGGACCTCTTCCCGCAATGCCGAGAGCGACCGCTCCGGCATCTCGATGCCGGCGACGAAATCCGCCGCGGAGCGCATCGGCGTGGCCGTCGGACAGGCGCCCACGCAGAGTCCGCAGGCCATGCACAGATCCGGGTCGACGATCGCCTCCTGCGCAAATGCGCGGCCGTCGCTGCGCGGCGCCATCGTGATGGCGCCGAACGGGCAATCCGCGAAGCAGCGGGCACAGCCGTTGCAGTTGGCGAGATCCACGCGCGCCGCGGGTGGCGTGCGACGCGGCGGCAACCACGGCATCAGCGCCAGCAGCAGCAGCAGGCCAAGCACCACGCCCCAGGCCACGACACCGCCCCAGCGGTCCATCAGCGGGTAGCCAGGCAGGTAGAACCAGTCGAGCGCGACGGCCGGTGGAATGCGGTCTAGATCGGCGGGCGGCTCCGACAGCGCCGGCCACGCCAGTGACAGTACCAGCAGCACGACCAGCATCAGCAGGCCCAGGCCCCGCGCCGGCTGGATCCGCGCACGCGCGTGGCGCGCGATGTGGATCCACATGAACAACAGCATGAGCAGCGGCGCCGCGATATGGATGAACGCCATCAGCGTGAAGAATCGGTCGGAGACCGATGCCTGGTCGACGAAGTTCCGGCCGATCGGCTCGCCGAAGATCGGCAGCATGTCGAAGAACGCGGTGGTGCCCACGGCGACGTACTGGGCACGCGTGTCCCAGACCAGCCAGTAGCCGGTGATGCCGCAGACATAAACGAAGAGCAGCAAGGGCAGGCCGGTCGCCCAGGCAAACCAGTGGTTACCGCGCATCCGGTCCATCGCCCATTCGCGCGCCAGGTGCAGTAGCGCCATCACGACCAGCGCGTCCGATGCGTAACGATGGAGGCTGCGCATCACGCCGCCGGCCCACCACTGGTCGTGGGTGATGGCTTCGACCGACTGCCAGGTGCCACTGACGCCGGTATCGAAGAAGATATACAGATAGACGCCGCTCACGGCGACGATCCAGAACATGAACCAGCCGATCGCGCCGAGCTGCGCCATCGGGTTCCACTCCTCGGGGAAGGCGCGCATGCAAAGCAGGTCAAGCCATGCGAATGGCGCGCGCAGCAGCCCGCGCACGTTCATGCCGGGCGATCCGGGGGCGACGACTGGCGCCAGGATCGCCAGATGAACACGGCGATGGCGCCGAGGCAGGTGACGCCGATGATGAAACTGAGCACGATCGAGTAATCGAAACGATAGCGTCCCGACTTGGGATCGAACACCGTGCAGATCAGCCGCACGCTCTCGAGCATCGATGGCAGCGTCTTTTCCGCCACGCGCTGGCCGAGCGTGAGGCGCTTCAGGCCGTCCACCAGGATCGGCGCCTCGAACTGCTGGCCGTACACCTGCCGATACACGCGGCCCTCGGGATCGACGATGGTCGCCTGCACCATGTGGTCGAATCCGCCGGCGGCCGGCGCATAGGTGAAGCCGATGTCCGTGAGCAGGCTCGCGATCGTCGCCTCATCGCCGCTCGCAAACGTCCATTGCGGCGTTTTCAGTCCGCGGGCGATCGCGAATTCCTGCATCCGTTCCGGCGTGTCGTTGGCGGCGTCGAATCCGACGACGAGCACCGAGAATCCGTCCTCGCCCAGCACGGCGTTTGCCATGCCGACGACGCGCGCCAGGTACGCCGTGGTCGTCGGGCAGACGTGGTAGCAGGACGTATAGATCGGGCTGACGACGAGTGGCCGGCCGCGGAAAGCGGAGAACGAAACGGGCCGGCCATCCGCCGCGGTCAACCGGTGGTCGCCGATGCTGCTGCCGATCACGGCCTCGCTGGCCTCGAGCGCGCGGCCGGCATCGAATGAGGGCGCCGCAAGCTCACGGGCCGGTACCGGCGCGGCCGCGAGCCCGGTCAACAGGAGGACTGACAGGGCGGGACCGCCGACCTTCATCTCAGGTCTGTCTCAACGCATCGGCCAGATATCGGACAGGTACTTCCAGTTGACGAAGTAATACAGCACGAACGCCAGGAAGAACACGCCGACCAGCACGATCGTGCCCGGGATGCGCAACGACTCCGAACTGCCGTAGGTCGCGATGGCCGGCGGACCGGACGGCGCCGCGAGCTGCACCTTGCCCTCGACCTTGCGGCCGAAGAACACCGAGCCCACGACAATGACGATGTACATCAGCCCGCCCAGCGCCGCCGCGATGGCCGACAGGCCGTTCAGCGCGAGCATCAGGAAAGCCGCCTCCGGGTAACTGAAATCGAGCGGCGCATCCGCAAAGGTGATGTCCCAGTGCCGGCGCGACACGCCGAGCGTGCCAGCCCCCATCATGAACAGCGAAATGCCCCCGACACCCAGCCCGAACACGTAGGGCTGCCATTTCGCGAGCCGCGGGAATCGCACCTCGCGCTGGAAGATCAGCGGAATCAGCAGGTAGGTCATCGCCATGAATGCGAGCGTCGTGCCCGCGACCACGGTGCCGTGGAAGTGCCCCGGCACGTACAGCGTGTTGTGAATGATGATGTTGATCTGCTCGGTGCCCATCACGACACCCGAGATGCCGCCCAGGAACCCGAACATCACGAGCGACAGGAACATGCCGGAGAACGCCGGGTTGCCCCAGGGGGCCTTGCGCAGCCACTCGAAGAAGCCCTTGTCGAAGCCACGCAGGCGCTGGGCTGCTTCGATGGACCCGGGGACCGTCATGCCGTGGATCATGCTGCCGAGCACCGCAAGATACATCGCATAGCTGGTGTTGAAGATCTTCCACTCGGAACTCAGCCCGGGCTCCACCAGCAGGTGGTGCGCGCTCGCCAGCTGCAGAAACAGGATGTAAAGCAGGAACGCGCCGCGGCTCACTTTCTCGGACAGCGGCTTGGCCCCGAACAGCAGTGCGGCGATCGCATACCAGATGGCGACGTGCACCGACACGTTGATCTGTTGCGAGGAATGCCCCATCGCCCACCAGACCAGCTTGTACATCAGCGGATCGATGTACGAGATGATGCCGAGGCTCCACAGCCAGGTTGGAATCAGGATGATCGCGCCGGAGGCGAGCGTGAAGACGGCGATGATCGCCGCGGTCAGCGCACCGTAGGTCACGAGCGGGAGCGACCCCTGGTAGGTTTTCTCCTCACGCGCGATCACGAGCGTGCCGAAGAATATCCCGCAGGAGATCAGCGCGCCGACCGCGAACAGGATCAGCCCGAGGTAGAAATGCTGGGCGGCCATCAACGGCGGGTACGAGGTGAACATCACCGTCGACTGGCCCTGCAGCACGGACAGGTTCGTGAGCAGGCCGCCGCCCATCATCAGGCCGAATGCGACCCAGCCAAGACGTGGCGCCGCGATCCGCGAGTTGAGCAGCGTGGAGCAGGCAAAGTAGAGGATCGCGACCTCGAAGAAGAGGATCCACAGCAGCAGGACGTCGAGGCCATGCGCGGTCAGCGCGAGATAGAACCAGTCGGCAGGAAGCAGGTGCACGGCCGGCCAGCGCGTCAGCGCGACCGACAGGCCGAACAGGCCGCCGATGGCCAGGAACAGCACAGCTGCGACCGTGTTCGCCTTGATCAGCTTCTGCGACTGCAGGTCGATGCGGAGCCCGGTGGTCGGACAGGTGCGGAACTGGGAGTCGTTCATGGCGTCACCCCGGGACCGTCAACGACGAAGATCTTGCCGAGCATCGTGTGGTGCCCGAGCCCGCAGTACTCGTTGCAGACGATCGAGTATTCGCCGGTCCGGTCCGGCGTGATCGTCAGCACGTGCTCGTAGCCTGGATGCACCTGGACGTTGATATTGGTCGGCTGCAGCGAGAAGCCGTGCTGCAGGTCGAGGGCCGACAGGTGCAGGCGGTAGGTCTGGTCCTTCTGCAGTTCCAGCAATGGATACCAGAGCCACATCCGGCCGATCAGGTAGACGTCGCCCCCGGCCGGCGGACGAACGACCGGGAGGCCGTTGACGTCGCGCACCCGGTACTGCTGGACCATTGCCTCGGTCTTGGCGTAGAACGCATTCGGCGTCGTGCGGTACGACTCGGTCGCCAGGTTCTGCTGCCCGAAGGCGTGCCAGTAGATCATCATGAAGAACATGATGAGACCCCAGATGAACGCCACGATGATCCAGATCAGCTCCGGGCGGTGGATCGGAGTCTTCCACCAGAGACGTTCGGTCGGAGGGCTGATGGCCATGGTTCTCTCCGGCTGCGATCAGGGCGCGACGGGAATCTGGGTCAGCTCCATGACGCCCCACAGGATGTAGAGGATCGTCGGGATAACGACGCCCAAAAACAGGAGCAGGAACGGGTTGTCGAGCACCCGCTGCATGAACGGAATCCGTTCCTTTTCGGGGTCTTTCTGGTCCTCGCTCATGAGTCCCTCCCCAGGCAGGCGGCAGCGCCTGCGGCATTATAGTAGGCACCACCCATTGGGCAATGCGCCCTGACCCAGGTCAACTGCGGGTGATGATGGCCCGGATGACGGCGAAAGAGACCAGCGCCATCGTGGACAGCAGCAGGAAAAAGACCAGCGTGCGGTGCTCGAAGACGCGCCCGGCGCGCGCCTCGAGCCCGCGCAGGATCCAGTCCGCCGCAAAATACAGCAGGATCCCGGCCATCGTGTAGTAGACGGCGCTCATGCGTTGCCACGGGCCACGCCCGGCAAGGCGAGATACGCATTGAACCGGTCCGGATTGTAGAAGCCGTCCGAGATCTCCCAACCCGCGAATTGTTCCCTGGTGTACAGGCGATGATCCGCCGAATGCGAACGCAGCGGCAGGTCGCCGATGAAAACCGCATGGCGCGCGACGCGACGCAGCTCGGCAATTGCGCCTGCGGCGTAGGCGGCGTCCGGGAAGTACTGGAACACGCTGAACGCGAACACCTTGTCAAACGACCGGTCCGCGAAGCGCAGCTTCCGCGCCTCGCTCACCTCCGCATGCCTGCCCGGTTGCAGCGCGCGGAACTTGCCGATCATCGCCGGCGAGTAGTCGACGCCCGTGTACTGTCCTGGCATGTGCGCGGCGAGCATGCCGGCGCCGCAGCCGACCTCGAGCACGGTCTTGTCAGGCCGCAGGGCGAGGATCTCCGTGATACGCCGCGCAACCGCCACCGGATCGATGGTTGTGTGCTCGAAACCGTCGAGCGTGCGCAGGTCGGTCGTGTCGGTGCGGCCCTTGCGTTCCCAGACTTCGAGCCAGTCGCTCATGCGCCCGCCCCTTTCGACCGCGCGCGCTCCCAGAACACGCGCAGCAAGTGCCAGAAATTGTTCGCGGTCCAGTAGAGGACCATGCCGGCCGGGAAAGTGTACAGCAGCACGAGAAACACGCCCGCCATCGCGTACAGGCGCAGTCGCTGCCCCCGGCGAAGCGCCGGCGCCAGTGACGCATCCTCCTGCAGCCGCGCCGCGAGCACGGTGAGCAGCGTCATCACGATCGGCAGCAGGTTCAGGTGGCCGCCGAAGAATGGCAGCACCGCGGGCAGCGCCATGAAGCGGTCCGGCGCCGAGAGGTCGGCGATCCACAGGAAACCCTCGCCGCCGAGGCGGAAGTTCTCGCCCAGCATGTCGAAGGCGGCGATGAACACCGGGATCTGGATCATGAATCCCGCGAGGCTCCTGAACGTGTAGAAGTGGCTCACGCCATGCTGGCGATAGACGGCGAGCGTGCGGTTGTGCGCCTCCTCGCCGCGGAATTCGCGGCGGATCGCCGCCAGTTCCGGCTCGAGCAGGCTCCTGGTGCGGTTGACGTCCGCCTGCCAGCGCTCGGCCACCATGATCAACGGCGCCATCAGCAGCTTGACGGTCAGCGACAGCAGCAGGATCGCGAGCCACGCGACACCGACCAGGTCCTGCCAGCGGTCGAGGATCCACTGCAGGCCGAAGGAGAGCCAGCGCAGCGGCGTCCACAGCACGGCATAGAGCATGTTTGGCAGTTCAGGCGCGGCTTCCTCGAGATCGCCCTTTGCGACCGGCCCGCCGTACAGCGTCCACCTGAGCGTCCCTTCCGTCGGCGCCGCTGCACGCCAGCTGAGTTCTGGCGCGTCGCCTGCCGATTCCACCGCATCGACCAGCAGTGCGCGATCCGCGCGCAACAGCAAGGTCCAGAAACGGCCGCGCACACCGGCCCAGTCCCCGGCAGCCAGTTCGCGATCGACGACCGGATCATCACCCGCGTCGGCGATCGTTTTCTGGCCGCCCGCGCCGACGATCACCGCGCGCGCATTGCTGTAGATGCCGCCGAAACCGGGAAACTCCTCGGGCACCAGGTCGCTGCCGCCGATCAGCTGCAGGCGGGCGCCGGGCGGCAGTTGCAAGGTCGCGGTGAGCGTCCGCGCGCGGCGGTCCATGTCGTAGCGCTGCACCAGCGGCGCTTCCGTCGCCGGTGTGCGGGCGCTCAGCACGACCGAGATGCGTGTCGCGTCCTGCAGGACTTCGGCCTCGTACTCGAGCCGGTTGATGGCCGCGGTCGCCGCGGGATCGCCCGGCACGACGAATCGCAAGGCTCCGCCTCCGGGGCCGGCCCGCAGCAGCCAGCGATGTCCCGGCGCCGCCGTCACCGGCAGCGCAGCCGGGCATGCGTCCGCGCAACTGACAAAGCCGAGCGGCAGGCCGCCCTGCAGCCCGATCTCGATGCGCTGCCGTTCGCCGTCGAGCCATACGGATTCTGCGGCTGCGCCGGCAGGCAGGAGGGCGAGCAGCAACGCGAGCGCCCTCATCGGTAGAAGCGCCGCATTTCGGCAAACGCCTTTTCGATCAGCACCGGATCGAGCTTTGCGCCCTCCGCCAGCCGGTAATCCGGATCGAGCACGTCGGCGAGGCCGCCCGGCGTCGCAAGCAGGATGCGGTGCGGCTCGACGATCGCATAGGAGTGATAACTGCCGGCGATGATCCAGTCCCAGGACTCGCCGGCGAAGAGATTGCGACCCATGCTGTAGTCGCCCGGCGGATTGCTGCAGCCGAGCAGGTCCTGCAGCAGCGTCGCCGGCAGGTCGAGATGCGAGGTGCGGTGCGTGTAGCGCTGCGCCTCGCGTCCGGGCCAGCGCATCAGCAGGGGCGTCTGCAGCTGGAAACGCGCGTAGTTGCTCGCGTGCCCGTAATAACCGAGCCCAAGATCGTCGAATTCAAAACCATGATCGCCCATGATCATCACGAGCGTGTCGGCGCTCCGCCCCTGCCGGTCAAGCGCGCCCAGCACGTGTCCCAGTTCATCGTCGATCACGCGCAGGCCACGCCGGTAGTGCCGCCAGCGCTGCGCGGCTTCCGGATTCGCGGCATAGCGTCCGTCGGGCGCGGGTTCGCTGCCTGCGGGACCGATATCGGTATCCGTGTGATTGAACCAGAGGAATGCGAAGAACGGCGATGCGGATGCGCGCACGCCCAGCCAGTCCACGAACGCGTCCGCGGTCTGCCGATTGGACTCGACGCGCCCGGGCCCGGCGGCGGTATGCAAGCGCGACACGCCGGCAAACGCGGTGCGGTCCATCTGCGTCGGACTGCCGAAACCCGCGGCGCTCGCAGCCATCAGTTCATGGCCCTGCGCACGGAACTGGTCGAGCAGCACCGGCGGCCGTTCGGCGACGTAAAACGCTTCAAAATAGGTGCTCGGCAAGCCATAGAACATGCCGAAGGCGCCCATGCGCGAGGAGTTGCCCGGGCTCCAGTGATCGTCAAAAGCGAGGCTTTCGGCGCGCAACGCCGCAAGCGCCGGCGTATTGGCCGGGCTCACTGCGTCGGGTCGCAGCCCGTCGATGACGACCCAGAGGACATTGCGCGGCGCGGATGCCGGTGCAGCGCACTGCAACGGCGCCAGCGGGTAGCGGAGCTCGCCCTCCTCCTGCTGCGCGGCGCGGCGCAGCAGGCTCGCCTGGCGCACGCGCTCCGGATCGACGAGGTCCATCTTTGCGAGCAGGCGCTTGGCGGACAGCGGGTAGTGCAGCGGAATCGTCTGCGTGAACCGAGTGACCGGGCTGTAACCGACTGCATCCGCCCAGATGTAAACGGCCTGGCTCGCAGCCCAGCTGCCGGCGAGCAGCAGCGCAATCCAGCGCCCGCGCGCCGGTCGCGTCCGCGCAAGCCAGCGCCACAGCGCGCCGGCCAGCATCGCCTCGAACAGCAGGGCGACCCCGAATACGACCGCCGATGCAATCCAGGTCGCGGGCTCGAACAGCACGGCCACCAGAAAACTCAGATGCATGCGACGCTCGGCGTAAACCGTCGAGTCGAGCACCAGCAGCGCAATCGCGAGTGCAGCCACGAGCACGGCGATGGTGATCGCCGTGCGACGCATCGGCCGGATCGCGATGAACGGCCCGGCGAAAAGCACCAGCACGATCGTCATCAGCAACGTGAAGCTGCCGAGCGTCGCAAGCGGCGGGTACAGCGCGCCGATCGCCGAATCGGGCCATTGGTAGAGCAGCAGGTAACGCAGGCTCACCAGGCAGCAGAGCCCGGCGTTCGCCGCGCTGTACCAGCCAAGCCAGCGCCACAGCGCGCGCCGCGTGGTGGGTCCCGGTTGCGTCACGACCGCGCCGCCCGCAGTTCGCGCGCCAGCCCGGCGATCGCCTCCGCGCCCGCGCTGCCGCTCCTGCCCACGTTGTAGACCCAGTCCGAGCGCAGGCGCGCGACATTGCCGCGAAACCGGCCGGGGTCGCGCACCAGTTCACGGATCAGCGCTGGCAGGCGCGGGAGTTCCGCGGGCGGCAGCAGCGCGCCCAGCTGGTCGCGCACATAGGATTCGAACGGCTCCATGCCAAGCGCAGCCCAAGCGTCGTTGCGCGATTTCAGCGGCAGGTCGAGGTAGATCACCGGTTTCTCGAGGCCCATGCCGTAGTCCTGCCCGGCGCCGGACCAGTCGGTGATCATGACATGCGAATCGAACAGCGAGTCGCGCTCCGCCATCTGCTCGACCAGCGCGAAGCGCGGATGGCCGCGATGTCTTTCGACGATGCGATCGATCAGCTCCGGTGTCTGCCAGCGCGTCTGGTAGTGCGGGCGCAGCGTGAGGCGAAAGCCCGCGGCCAGTACCGCGTCGACGATATCCATGCCGCAGACATTCAGGATCATCTGCGGCCCCCAGGACGGCGCGAGCAGCACATGGATGTCGGCGTCCGAGCCGACCGGCGGCGGCTCGCGCCGGTTCGCGATCAGCTCGTCGAGCCGGCCATAGCCGTGCGGGATCAGCCGCTTCGCGGGCAGGCCCTGCATCGCCTCGCGCCGGCGGATCTCGCGTTCCATGTGCGGTCCGCACAGCAGGATCGTGTCGTAGTGATCGTAGGAGTCCGCGCGATCGGCCATGTGGGTGCTGGTCAGTGAATGCGTCATGAAGACGTAGTGCACCGGGTGCACCGAGCGCTTCAGTTCCAGGTTGCCGAGATCGAGGATCTGCGTCACCAGCAGGTCGGCTTCCACGAACTGGCAGAACCAGATTCGCGGCAGGCCCTTGCCGACGCAGAAGGCGCGGATGCGCGGCGACTGCTGGTGCATGGCCGGGTCGCCGGCATCGGCGCAGACGTACAGCACGGTTTCACCGAGCGGCCCGGTCAGGTGCTCGAGCACCGGCCGGAAGTGGTGCCAGTCCTGGTGGCTCTCGGCGAGGAAGACGATGCGCCGCTCATCGCGCGGCAGTGCGCGAAAGGCCCGGTACGCGCGCCACTCCCGGAAGAAGCTCAAGCAATTCCGGATGTGGCCGTCGGCCGTTCAGCGGCCGGCGGGTCCGTCATGGCGGGGCGGCGCCGCATCGTGACCCGGTTTGCCCGCGTCCGGCGGACTCCTGCGAAACAGCGACTTCAGTTTGTACCACCAGGTCTTGAACGTGAGGCCGATGGTCGCGATCAGGCCGATGATCGCGGACAGGATCAGGCTGCCGGTGCTCGGGTCGAGATAGGCCTCGGCCGCCGACGACTGCAGCAACAGGGCCATCGCGGCGCTGGCCAGGAGTCCGGGCTGTGAGTGGCGATTCATGGTTTTCTGCTGCGACCCCGGGCTCGATTCCGTCGCCGCTGTATACCGTCAATACCGCGGCTCTGCAACCGAGCCGGCCAGGCGCCGCTGCAACTCAGGATGGACGCGGTCGCGCACCCGCTCCAGGTGGGAGGCATCGTCGATCTCGCCCCACAACAGGTCGGGCACGAGCGGACAGGCGATCGGCCGCTCCCGCCCCGCGGCCACCAGGCAATCGGTCTCGTAGTCGAACATCAGCGAACGGCAAAACGCCGCCTCCGCGATGCGGCACATCAACGAGAACAGGCCCTCCGACACGCGCGTGATGCCGACCAGCTCGCCGGTGATATCGCCGTTGAGATCCGCGCGGCGTTTCGACATGCCGGTCAGCATGCCGTCGCGCGTTGCGACGTAAATTTCGTCGCCGGCACCGGTTGGCCCGGACAGCAGGATGGCATCCTCGGCCGGCCCCGCCAGCAGCGTTGAGAGAGCGCGCGCTTCGTACACCAGGTCGGACTCGAGCAGCAGGAATGGTCCCTGCACGCGCTCACGCGCGCAGTACAGCGAGTACATGCTGCCGGACTCGGAGTAGCGCCCATTGTGGACGGTCTGCACGACGCCGGCGCGGCGCGCCGCCAGATCCTCGTAGTACGTGGCCAGGTGACCGGTCACGATCACGACTTCGCGGATGCCAGCCCCGATCAGCCGCTCGATGGACTCCTCGACGATGGGCTGTGCGCCGATCCGGATGAATCCCTTGGGCCGGTCGGTCAGCTCGCCCGCCAGGCGCGTGCCGCGGCCGGCCGCGAGGATCACCGCGCGTTCGACGCGGGTCACGGCGGCGCGCACAGACGCGCCAGTGCCACGCACAGCGCATCGAGTTCGGACGGACGGATGTCGCCCATGTGCGCGATGCGGAAGATCTGCGGACCGAGGCTGCCCTGCCCGGCGTAGATCACGAAACCCAGCGCCTTCAGCGCGTCGTGCAGTTCCGGGTAGCTGCGCCCCGTCGGCAGTCGCCAGGATGCGAGCACCGGCGAGTACGCGGCCGGGTCCAGCAGCGGGGTCACGCCCGCCATCGCAAGCGCCGCCGCCACCCGGTCGGCGCGCGCCCGATAGAGCGCGAAGCGCGCGGTCGTGCCGCCCTGCTCCGCGTGTTCGGCGAGCGCTTCGTGCAGCGCGAACGCCACCTGCACCGGCAGCGTGAATGGCGAGAAACCATTGCCGTGCTGGCCGGCATGATACGCGTGCAGGTCGAGATACACGCTGCCGGCGGCGGC
This sequence comes from Steroidobacteraceae bacterium, assembly GCA_040899645.1. Taxonomy (GTDB): domain Bacteria; phylum Pseudomonadota; class Gammaproteobacteria; order Steroidobacterales; family Steroidobacteraceae; genus SCUD01. The sequence goes on along the minus strand of JBBEAB010000043.1, from coordinate 9,185 downwards.
CGGCGCGCGCCGCCACAGCGCGTCGCGCGCGATCACGAACGACAGGCCCGGCGCGCCATGCAGGCACTTGTTGGCGGTGGCCGCGAGCGCGCCCAGGTTCCACGCGCCGGATTCGAGCGGCAGCGCGCCGAAGCTGCTGACCGCATCGAGCAGCAGCGTGATCCCGCGCGCGCGGCACAGCGCGCCGATTGCGTCGAGGTCATTCCAGCGGCCGGTCGTGGTCTCCAGATGCACGGCGGCGAGATGCGTGATGCGCGGATTCGCCGCGAGCGCCGCCTCGAGCCGCGCCAGGTCCACGGCCTCGGTCCACGCGTGCTCCAGCACGACCCGCGGCCGGCCCTGCGCTTCGAGCATCCGCGCCATGCGCTCGCCATAGACGCCGTTCGCAACGACCAGCGTTACGCCGTCCGTGGGCGCGAAGGTGCCGAGCATCGCCTCGACCGCGCCGGTGCCGGAGGCCGCGAGCGTCGCCGCGGAAAACCCGGTGCGCAGCGCCGGGTGCACGGCGACCAGTCGCGCATTGATCTCCTGCATCAATGCCGCGAACTCGGGCTCGCGGTGGCACCAGTCGCCGCGCGCGAGCGCGCCGCGCACGCGCCCGGTCATCGTCACCGGGCCCGGATTCAGCAGGATCGATCGTTTCATCGGCATGCGCGGCACGGCATCCGCATCACGCGCCGAGATGCGCGCGCAGGCGCGCTGCAACATCGGCGGGCGTCATCGACGGTCGCGTCAGGCGCTCCGGAATGCCCGGCACGATCGGCGCGTGGATGAAGCGCAGGCCCGGACGGCGGTCCGCGAGCGCTGCGGCAAGCGCCGCCGGCTCAGCGATCGCGGCGACGGCCGGATAGCCACTCGCCGCGGCGAGCGCGCAGAAATCCACCGTGGACGAGGCGGTCGCCTGGCCGCCGGTGGATTCGTGCAGGCCGTTGTCAAGCAGCACATGCACCAGGTTCGGCGGCCGCTCGGCGCCCGCCGTCGAGAGCGCGCCGAGGCGCATCAGCAGCGCGCCGTCGCCGTCGATTGCGATCACGCGCCGCTCCGGCCGCGCGAGCGCGAGCCCAAGCGCAAGGCTCAGTGCGCAGCCCATCGAACCGACCATGTAGAGCTGATCGGGGCTGTCACCGAGCGCGTAGAGCTCGCGGCCGGTATAGCCCGTGGTCGCGACCAGCACGTCGCCTCCGGCCGCGGCGCGGATCGCCGCCAGCATCTCGCGGCGTGTGTGCCTGCCGGCCACGCGCGGTTGCGCGGTCGCCGGCGCGGGCCCTGCTGCCGTGCGCGCCGCCTCGAGTCTTGTCTCGGCAACGCTGCCCTTCCGCATCACGAGCGCGAACGGGCTGCGCGCGGCCTGCATGTGCGCTACCGCGCGGTCGAGCGTCGGCGCGATCTCTGCCTCGACCCGCGGAAACAGGGCCCACGGAATCTGCATCAGCTCGAGCATCGCCGGCGTGATCTCCCCCATCAGCCCGTGCTGCGGCTCGTCCGCAGCGCCGCCCGGCTCGCCGCGCCAGGTGACGATCAGCAGCACCGGAATGCGGAACGTATGCGTCAGCGAGGTCAGCGGACTCACCGCATTGCCGAGGCCCGAGTTCTGGAACATCGCAACCGCCGGCCGGCCACCGAGCTCGCTGCCCGCGGCGATCGCGACCGCATCGCCCTCGTTCGCCGCCGCGACGTAACGCAAACCCGACGCGCCGATCGTGTAATTGATGAAGGGCGTCAGGTAGGAACACGGCACGCCCGTGTACAGCCGGAAACCGCGCTCCGCGGCGGCGGCAATGAAGGCCTGGGCCCCGATCATCCGAACTCGCTCGCCGCCAGTACGTCGTCCAGGCTGTCAACGTCAAGCCAGTGGCCGGTCGTGTAGATCACGCGCACGCGCTGGCCGCGACGCATCAATTCGGCCAGCACCGCCTGCATCTTGGCCTGGCGGTTCGACTTCACGCCGGCCAGCGCGCCGACCACCGCGCGAAACAGCGGCAGGCTCGCGGCGGCCACCTTCAGGAAGCCCATCCACTCGCCGTGGATGCGATCTTCAGCCAGGTCGTCAGCGGCCGCCTCCAGGTACACCTGCTGATAGAAATTGCGGCGCGAGTGCGGCTGCGTGCAGCTCACGTAGTCCGCGCCGCGGCCGCGGTTCGCCGATTCGCGCCAGTCGGTGTCGACCGCGATTGCAAACGCGTCGCCGGTCTCGGCGAGCGCATCCAGGATGTAGTGGTTGAAGATCACGTCGCCATACGACACGTAGAGGTCCATCGAATCGTCCGGCTCGGCGGCGAGTCCCTGCGCGAGCGACAGCAGCTCGCCGGAATCCGCGTACCCGGGGTTGTCCGTATAGCTCAGCGACGGCAGGTCTATCGCCTCCGCGCGATAGCCGCGCACGACCTGGATGCGCTTGATGCCGGCGGCGTTGTAGGCGGAGACGATATGCGACAGCAGCGGCCGGCCGCGCACCTTGATCATCGTCTTGGGGCGCTGTTCAGTCAGCTCGCCGAGTTCCGCGCCGCGCGAGGCCGCAAGGATCAACGCGCGCGAGCGCACCTGCTTTTTCGGCAGGTACCGTTCCTCCGCTTCCTGCAGCTCGGAGGCGCCCTGCAGCCGGAACAGCTCCTTGACCGGCGCAATGCGGTCCTCGACCGAGCGCAGGTTCTGCTCGCGCGCGATGGTCGCCGCCGTCTCCTGCATCGTCGTCACTGCGGCGCGCAGCATGTGGTTGGCCCAGATCGCAAGCGAGAAGCCGGCCTCGCGGAACACCTCGGTCGGCGTCGAGTGATACTTGGTCGGCACGATCACGACCGGCGAGCGGTCGCCCCATTCCTTCTTGAAAGCCAGCACCTCGGTCGGGCGCGACAGCGCGCTGTGGATCAGGATGCCGTCGGAGCCGGCCGCGTGGTAGGCCTCGGCGCGCTTCAGCGCCTCGTCCAGTCCCCAGCCGGCAATGAAGGCCTCGATGCGCGTGATGATCGCGAAGTCGTCGTCGGCCTGCGCGTCCTTGCCGGCCTTGATGCGGCTGCAGAACTCGTCGATGTCGGAAAGCTGCTGCTTGTCGCCGTCGATGAAGCTGTTGGTCTTCGGGAACAGCTTGTCCTCGATGCAGACCGCGGCGACGCCGCGCTGCTCGAGCTTGCGCACCAGGCGCCGCACGTTGTTGAAGTTGCCGTAGCCAGTGTCGCCGTCCAGCAGGATCGGGATGCTGGTCGCATCCGCCATGAATTCCAGCATCTCGAGGACCTGGGTCCAGCTCGCCTCGTTGTTGTCGCGCACGCCGTACTGCGCGGACAGGCACAGGCCGCCGGCCCACAGCGCCTTGAAGCCGGCTTCCTCACCGATGCGGGCGCTGATGCCGTTGTGGGCCTCGAGCAGAAACTCGAGTTCGTGGCTTGCGAGCAGCTTGCGGAACTGCGCGGTCTTCTTCACCGCGGCGATTCTAGCGGATTTCAGGCATCCGCGGCGTTGCGCCAGGCCTTGATCCAGTCCGGGATCTCCTGCGGCGGCAGCGGCTTCGCAAAGTGGAAACCCTGCATGAAGTCGCAGCCCATGGTCGCCAGGTCCTGCGCGACGGCCTCGTTCTCGACGCCCTCGGCGACCACCTCGAGGTCGAATGCATGCCCGAGCGAGATGATCTGCTGGACGATCCTGCGATCCGCCTTGTCGGCCTGCATGTTCATCACGAAGGACTTGTCGATCTTCAGCTCGTCGGCCGGCAGCTGCTTGAGGTGCGACAGCGACGAATAGCCGGTGCCGAAGTCGTCGATCGAAACGCGCACACCCAGCTCGCGCAGTTCCGCCAGCACGCGGTGGCTGCGCTCGCGGTCCATCATCAGCGCGTTCTCGGTCACCTCGACGGTGAGCCGCCTGAAGTCCACCGACGTCTGGCTGGCGGTCTTGCGGATCACCTCAACCAGTTCCGGATTGCAGACGATGGACGGCGTCACGTTGACCGAGACGCCGATCTGGCCGACGTGCTTCGGCCATTCGCCGAGCTGGCGCAGCGCGCGGTCGAATGCGAAGCGTGTCAGCGGGTCGATCTGCCCGGTCATCTCCGCGACGTCGATGAAGATTTCGGGCGGTACATTGCCTGAGTCGGGACGGTTCCAGCGCATCAGCGCTTCGACGCCCACGACCTTGAGGTCCGGCAGTGCGAGCCGTGGCTGGTAATTGAGCACGAGATCGCCGTGCTCCAGCGCCTTCGCAAGCTGGGTCTCGAGATCCCACCCGGCCGCCAGCTCCGCCGCCTTGCGCGCCGTATAGACGACGCAGGGCTGCGCCGACTTCCAGGCCTCGAGCAACGCGACCTCGGCGCACTGCATCATCTGCTCCGCGGTGCGCGCGTGTGCCGGAAACATGCTGATGCCGACCGAAAGGCGCACGCTCGCGTGCTGGCCACCGGCCGCGAGCGGTTCCGATCCGGTGCGCAGGATCTTGTTCGCCGCGAGCATCGCGTGGCCTTCGTTGCGCAGGTTCGACAGCACGAAGACGAATTTGCGGTCGCCGAGCCTGGCGAAGTAGTCGCCGGGGCGCGAGACGTGCGCCAGCTTGTTGCGCAGCTCATCGAGCATGCGCGCGGCATTGACCTGGCCCGCGCTCGCCTGCAACTGCTCGACCTGGTGCACGTAGACCATCAGCACCGCGATGCCATAGAGGCGGCTTTCGCGCGCCGCGAGCCGGCTGTGGACCGCCTCGAGGCAGTCGGCATAGCCATTACTCGCGGCTGAGATGGGCATCGCGCTGGTCATGGATTCGGTTCAATTCGGACACAACCGGTTGCCGAGACAGTGACAAAACGGGCCGGAAATGAGCGTGACGCGCGGCCCAAAACATATGACCAAGGGCAGGATCTGGCCGTTTTCCGGGTGCGGCGGCGATTCTGGCCGATCAGCCCCGGCCGAAAAAAAGGCCGGCCCCCGCAGGAGCCGGCCCTGTTATCCGCCGATTCGACTCAGCGCGTCGCCTTGATCACCACCCGCCGGTTGTTCTGACGACCCTCGGCGGTGTCGTTGCTGTCCACCGGGCTCGACTCGCCAAAGCCGCTGGTGCTGAACATCGAAGCCGGCAATCCGGCTTCGACCAGGTACGCTCCAACCGTGCCCGCGCGGCGCTCCGAAAGCCCCTGATTGTAGGCATCGGAACCGGTGCTGTCGGTGTGGCCTTCGACGCTGACCTTCACGCCGGCGGCGAGATCGGCCGGCAGCCGCTTGAACTCCGACACGACCGCGTCGAGTTCCGCACGACCTGCGGCGCTAAGCTCCGCTTTATTCGTTTCGAACAACACGCCGCGCAGCGTGAACTCGCGGAAGCATCCGACCGAATCCACCTGCACGCTGGCTGCCGTATTCGGGCAGCGATCCTTGTCGTCCGTCACGCCGTCCTTGTCAGCGTCGCCCGGGGGCGGCGGCGGTGGTGGCGGCGGCGGCGCTGGCGCTGGCGGCGGTGGCGGCGGCGCGGCCTGCATCGGAGCCGGGGCCGGTTCTGCGCCGCCGAAGTCCTTGCGGAACGTGAGACCCAGGGTGCGCGGCTGGTTGACCAGGTAGCCGACGCGCGCGACGCGCCCGCGCTCCTGGTCGAGGGCCAGCTTCGCGTTCTCGTCGCCGATGTTGTTGATGAAGAACGCCGCCTCCCAATCGTCGCCGCGCACACCGAAGCGCAGGTTGGCGAGGTCATAGGCCGGCAGCAGCGGGTCGAAGGTGAAAGACGAAATCGTCGGGCTGCCGAAGCTGCGGATGCCGAATGTGCCGAAGCCGTCGGCCTGGTCGCCGATTCCGGTGTAGCGGCTGCCGACATGCTGATAGGTCCCGGTCAGGAAGCCATCCAGCATCGCGGTCATCGGCCAGGTGTAGGTCGCATTGGCCGACATCTGGAATTCCGGCGTCGACGGCAGGCGGTTGCCATCCTCGATACCGGACACGATCGTCGTCACGCCGAGGCCACTCGTCGAGGTGATGCTGGAATCGACCTTGGCATCCGTGTAGCTCGCGGAAATGCCGAAATCGAAGCGATCGGTCGGCTGTGCCGACAGTTCCATCTCGACGCCGGTCGAATGCGCATCCGGTACGTTGATGATGATGCGCGACGAACAGGTGCCAGCCGTGACCGTCATCTGCAAGTCTTCGATGTCAGCCTGGAACACCGCGATATTGAACTGCGCGCGACCGCCGGCGAAACCGATCTTGGCGCCGACTTCGTAGTTCCAGAGCGTTTCGCTCTCGAAACTGTCGCGGCCGCCGAAAGTGACCAGGTCTTCGGCGGAACACAGCGGAACGTTGAGCGGATCGTTGATGCCGCCGAGGCGAAAGCCCTTGGAGGCCTGGGCGTTCAACTGGACGTTCTCGTTGACCTCATAAGCGAACAACATGCGCGGCAGGAATCCGTCATCGCTCGCCGAACCCGGACCAGCGCTCGGGTCGGAGAACACGCCGCCAAACTGCAACACGCGGTCCTCGTCGAAGTCGTAGTACCGGCCGCCGGCGGTCATCGTCAGCGCGTCCGTCAGCTCCCACGAACCTTCCGCAAAGATCGCCATCTGCTTGAAGTCGTACGGAATGTCGGAGAAGAACGGCATGTTCGCCTCGGGTGCGCCCAGTCGCAGGCTGTCCAGGCAGCCGATATCTGCCGGCGGGCAGATCGGGCCCGCGTCGGGGACGTCGGTCGGGTCGTCAAACGGCGCGAAGATCTCGCGGATGATCTGGTCGTAGCCGGGCGTCGGCAGGCGCTGACCGTAGTGCCGCTTGATGTCGCTGTAGAAACCGCCGACCACCCACTGGAAGCGTCCGTCACTATCGGATGCGAGCCGCAGTTCCTGCGTCAACATCTCGACTTTGGTTGCGTCGAACAGCGGTGATGTCGTGCGGATCTCCGCCGAGGTTGCGGGCCGGAATGCACCGAGATCGAAAGTCACGCTGCCCGTCAACTGCGTCGCGTCGCGCTTGACCAGGATGTCGCGGTCCGTGTACGAACTGATAGACGTCAGCACCACGCCGCCGAGGTCAAATTCCATCGTCAGGTCGCCGAGCAGGAAATCGTCGGTGAACTGTTCCTGCTGCTGGATGTATTGCTGGCGCTCGCCGATCACCACTTGCGGCTCGGTCGTGGTAAACGGATTCGCCAGGATGTTCCAGATGTCCTGACGGTTGTAGCCGTCCATCTCGATTTCCTGGTAGATCACGCGCGGCGTGATCGTGACGTTCTCGGTCGGCTCGAAACGGAACGCCACGCGGGCGCCCTGGCGGGTTCCGCTATTGACGTCGGAATCCACCGAGCCGCCCGGCTGGATCGCGTCGATGTAGCCCGGGATGTCGTTGTAGTAGCCGACGACGCGCAGCGCCGCGCTATTGCCCATCGGCATGTTGAACATGCCGCGGACGTTGCCGCCGGTGCCGCCGCCATCGATCGTGCTGACCCCGACCTCGACATTGCCGTAGCCGCCGGCGAGATCCGGCTGGTTGCTGATGTAGCGCACTGTGCCCGACAGCGAGCCGGAGCCGAACAGCGTGCCCTGCGGGCCGCGCAGCACTTCGACACGATTCAGGTCGTACAGATCGAGGTCCGGCGTGAACAGCGACAGCGAGACCACCGACTCGTCCATGTAGACGCCGACCTGCTCCTTGACGCCAGGCTGGTCGCGGATGATCGCGCCGGCGGAAATGCCGCGGATGCCGACCTGGCTCTGGCCCGGTCCCAGGTTCTGCACCGTCAGGCCGGCGATGTTGCGCGAGATGTCCTCGATGTTGGTCGCGCCGCTCGCGGCGAGCGCTTCACCGCTGCGTGCGCTGACCGCAAAAGGCACGTCCTGCACCGACTCGGCGCGCTTGCGCGCAGTGACCGTGACTTCGCCAAGCACGGTCTGGGCGCTCGCGCTGTTGGCGATGGCAAGCGCCACCGCAGCTGCCACGAGGGATGTGGGTCGCGGTCGGAATTTGCTGTTCATGGTCCTGCCCCTGGTAAGTGCCCGTGGTCCGGGCGTTTTGTACCCAAGACTGTCTCTGAAATAAGTAACTACCGCAAGTCCGGCGCAAGCGTTGCGCGGCGGCCACGCCGGGCGTGGCACTCGAAGCTGGTGGGCCCGCTGGGATTCGAACCCAGGACCAAGGGATTCACGTGGTCCCGTCGTTTCCGGCGGGCGCGGACTATCTCTTCACCCGTGGCTTTCGTTCGCCGTGTGGGTGCGGGACGCTCTCGCCTGTCATCAAGGGCACTGGAGCCCTCAGGTAGTCTCTGCACCGTCCGGCGGTGTACCGCCGGCTTGGCTCAGGATTGCCATCAGCCGCACCATGCGCTGGAAGGTTTCCCTGAATTCGTCCCGTCCACCCGCTGCCTTTCGGCAACGGGGCACCTTTTTCCCGAAAGATGAGTCCCCTGCTCTAACCACTGAGCTACAGGCCCGGCGAAAGTCTAACAAATCGACTGCAAAGCCCCGTGCGGACAGTCAGGAATCGTTCTCATTTGACGCGTCGCCGGCTGCCGTTTGAGACAATGCATGGGTTGAATCGAACGGCACCCCCGGGCCCCGCATCCAGGAGTTTCATGATGACCGACGAAAAGTTTTCACGCCGCCAGCTGCTGCAGGGGGCGCTCGTGGGCCTCGCGGCAGTGCCCGCCGCCAGCCTGATCGCCGCGCGCGCTGAAGCATCCGAACCGCTGTCGGAAGGCGATCCGACCGCGAAGTCGCTCGCTTACGTCGTGAGCGCGAGCAAGGTCGATCCAGCCACGAATCCGACCTACAAGGCGGGCCAGACCTGCGCGAACTGCATCCAGTACACGGGCAAGGCAGGCGCCGCAGACGGTCCCTGCAATATTTTCCCGAACAAGACGGTGAAAGCCGCCGGCTGGTGCAAGGTCTGGGTCGCCAAGCCCGCCTGATCCGCTGCCGACACGGCCAGCAGTGTGACCCGGACGGGGG
>JBBEAB010000043.1:0-242 GCA_040899645.1 Steroidobacteraceae bacterium | reverse complement strand
CCCGCCCCCCCCCGCCGCGGGGCCGTTCTTCGTTTGAGTTCGCGCGCCGGCATTCAGTCCGGGTTCAGTCCACGCACCCGACACTGTCGCCGTCGGTGCCGGCCGCCGTCAGCAAGCCGACCGCACCCGGCAGACTGGGGTGCCTCGGGTGCGGAAGGACTGGCGGCGGCCGGACCGGCTTGATTTTACGGCTACCGGAAAAAAGAAACCCCGCCTCGCGGCGGGGTCAGGTCCCTCTTGGT
>JBBEAB010000042.1:0-4617 GCA_040899645.1 Steroidobacteraceae bacterium | reverse complement strand
CCTGGAAGAGGTGGCCGCTCGGATCGCCCAGGATGTGGCGAGCCGCGGCCGTCGGTATTTGGAGGACTGAGTATTTCGACAACGAAACGCGTACGGCGCAACGAGGAGATCCTTGCACCGCAATTACGCGTGATTGGCGCCGACGGCAGCCAGGTCGGCGTCCTGAGCCGCAGCGAGGCCCTTGCAAAGGCTGCCGCTGATGAGCTGGATCTCGTGGAGGTTTCGCCGACTGCTGAGCCGCCTGTCTGCCGGATCATGGACTTTGGAAAGTACCTGTTCGAGCAGAACAAGAAGGCTCATACGGCGAAGCGGAAACAGAAGCAGATCCAGCTCAAGGAAGTGAAATTCCGGCCGGGAACGGAGAAAGCGGATTACCAGGTCAAGCTGCGTAATCTGATCCGCTTCCTGACCGAGGGTGACAAGGCCAAGGTAACCATGCGGTTCCGCGGCCGGGAGATGGCCCACACGGAGATCGGGCGCAAGCTCCTCGACAGACTGGTGATCGACCTGGCCGAAGTCGGACAGATCGAGCAGCACGCGTCGATGGAAGGGCGCCAGATCACCATGGTGATCTCTCCCAAAAAGAAGTGACCGGCGGGTAACCGCCGATTCGCCTCCAGCCCGCGCGAGCGGTGCGAAGAGGTCATAAAAGGAGTTGACCGATGCCCAAGTTGAAAACCAACCGGGCCGCGGCGAAGCGTTTTCGCAAGACAGCGAAGGGCTTCAAGCGCGGCCAGGCGAATCGTCGCCACATCCTCACCAAGATGACGAAGAAGCGTAAGCGTCAGCTGCGAGGCTCGACCATGGTCCACGAGACCGACGTCGGCCGCCTCGTCCGGCTGCTGCCCCACGTCTGATTCCAATTCTTATTCTTTTTCTTATTGAGACTGAACAGAGGGTGACATGGCAAGAGTAAAACGCGGCGTCATCGCTGGACGCCGGCACAAGAAGGTTCTGAAGAAGGCCAAGGGCTACTACAACGCCCGGCGCAAGGTGTTCCGCGTCGCGAAGCAGGCGGTCATCAAGGCCGGCCAGTACGCCTACGTCGGCCGCCGCCTGAAGAAGCGCGACTATCGCGCGCTCTGGGTGCAGCGCATCAATGCGGCCGCGCGCAGCTTCGGGCTGTCGTACAGCCGCCTGATCAACGGCCTCAAGGAGGCCGGCATCGAGATCGATCGCAAGGCGCTCGCGGACCTCGCGGTGCACGACATCGCCGCGTTCGGCGCGGTCGCGGAGAAGGCGAAGGCCGCACTGGCCGCGAAGTAACGCGATCTCAGGGGGTCGGGTGAAGGACCTGGAATCGCTGATCACGCGTACGCTCGCCGAGATCGGATCGAGCGCGGATCTGGCCGCGCTCGATGCCGTGCGCGTCGCCGTGCTCGGCAAGAAAGGCGGTCTGACCGAGCTGCTGAAGGGTCTCGGCAAGCTGCCGGCGGAAGAACGTCGTGCGGCGGGCGCTGCGATCAACGAAGCCAAGCAGCGGGTCGAGTCCGCGCTCGATGCGCGCCGCGCGGAACTCGATGCTGCATCCCTGCAGCGCGAGCTTTCGGCCGGGGCGATCGACGTCACGCTGCCGGGCCGCGGCCAGACGGTCGGTGGCCTGCATCCGGTCACGCGGGCGCGGCTCCGGATCGAGTCGATCTTCCGCCGCGCGGGCTTCACGGTTGCCGAGGGTCCCGAGGTCGAGGACGACTTCCACAACTTCGAGGCCCTCAACATCCCGGCCGATCACCCGGCGCGGGCGATGCACGACACCTTTTATTTCGGTGACGGACGGCTGCTGCGCACTCACACCTCGCCGGTCCAGATCCGCGCGATGAAGTTGCAGGGCGTGCCGATCCGCCTGATCGCGCCGGGCCCGGTCTATCGTCGCGATTCCGATCTGACACACACGCCGATGTTTCATCAGGTCGAGGGCCTGGTGATCGGCGAGGACATCAGCCTCGCCAACTTGAAGGGCGTGTTGTCGGGCTTTGCGGAGCAGTTCTTCGAGAAGCCGCGGGGCCTGCGCTTCCGGCCGTCGTATTTCCCGTTCACCGAGCCATCGGCGGAAGTGGACATCCAGTGCGTGCTCTGCGACGGCGCCGGCTGCCGCGTCTGCAAGCAGACCGGCTGGCTCGAGATCCTGGGCTGCGGCATGGTGCATCCGAACGTGCTTGCCGCCTGCGGCGTCGATGCGGCGCGCTGGCAGGGCTACGCCTTCGGCATGGGCATCGAGCGGCTTGCGATGCTGCGCTACGCGGTCACCGACCTGCGACTCTTCTTCGAAAACGACCTGCGCTTCCTCGCGCAGTTCAACCGGGGCTAGGGCGACTCCGGATGCGCATCAGCCTGGCATGGCTCAACGAATGGGTGGATACCGGCTGGGACGCGCCGACGCTCGGCGCGCGGCTGACCATGGGCGGTCTCGAGGTCGAGTCGATCGAGCCGGCCGCCGCCGAATTCACCGGCGTCGTGGTCGGCGAAGTGCTGTCGGTTGCACGCCATCCCGGCTCCGACAAGCTGACGGTCTGCCAGGTGGCGAACGGTTCGGGCACGCTGCAGATCGTCTGCGGCGCGTCGAACGTACGCGCCGGCATGAAGACCGCGCTTGCGCAGGATGGCGCGCAGCTGCCCGGCGGGCTCGTGATTCGCAATGCGACACTGCGTGGCGTCGAATCGGCCGGCATGCTGTGCTCGGCGCGCGAACTCGGCCTGTCCGAGGAACACGAAGGCATCCTCGAGCTGCCAGGCGATCTGGTAACCGGCGCGCCGCTCCGCGATGCACTACTGCTCGACGACTCGATCCTGACGCTCAACGTGACACCCAATCGCGGTGACGTGCTGTCGATGATCGGCGTGGCGCGGGAAGTCGCCGCGATTGCGGGCAAGAAGCTCACGCTGCCGGTCATCGAGCCGGTGCCGGCGGCGAATCGCGCAAAGTTCGCGGTGCGTCTCGAGGCGCCTGCGGGCTGTCCGCGCTTCGCGGGCCGCGTGATCCAGGGCGTGGACCCGGTCGCGCGCACGCCGTTGTGGATGCGCGAGCGCCTGCGGCGCGCGGGGCTCCGTCCAATCAGCCCGGTCGTGGACGTCACCAACTACGTGATGCTGGAACTCGGCCAGCCGATGCATGCCTACGACTTGCGGCGGCTCAGCGGCCACATCGAAGTGCGCGCCGCGCGGCCGGGCGAGCGCCTGAGGCTGCTGGACGGCCGTGACATCGCGATCGAGCCGGACACGCTCGTGATCGCGGACGCGACGGGCCCGGTCGGTCTCGCCGGCATCATGGGCGGGGAGAAGAGCGGCATTGCCGCCGACACCACCGACGTGTTCTGCGAACTCGCCTATTTCGCGCCGGATGCGATCGCGGGTCGCGCGCGGCGCTACGGCATGCAGACCGACGCCTCGCAGCGCTTCGAGCGTGGCGTGGACCCGCGTGGCCAGGAGCGCGCGCTGGAGCGCGCGACGCAGCTGCTCACGGACATTGCAGGCGGCAAGCCTGGGCCCGCCGTGATCACGCAAGTCGAGACGCACCTGCCGAAACGCCCGAGCGTGACGCTGCGGCCCGAACGCGTGACGAGCCTGCTCGGCGTGCAGATCCCGCGCACCGAGATCGACGACATCCTGCGCAGCCTCGGTATGCAGGTCGCGGGCGCGGGCGACGTGCTCGGCGTGATTCCGCCGAGCCACCGCTTCGACATCGCGATCGAGCAGGACCTGATCGAGGAAATCGGCCGCATCCACGGCTATGACGAGATTCCATGTGCCGACGCGAACATGCCGCAGCGCCCGCAGCCGGTGACCGAGCAGGCGGTGACGCGTGAACGGCTGCGGCTGATGCTGGTCGATCGCGGCTACCAGGAAGCGATCAGCTACAGCTTCGTGGATGCGCGTCTGCAGCGCCTGCTGTTTCCAAAGCGCGAGGCGCTCCCGCTTGCCAATCCGATCTCGGCGGAACTTGGCGAGATGCGCCTGTCTTTGTGGCCAGGGTTGCTCGAGGCGCTGCGTTTCAACCTGCGCCGCCAGCAGGAACGCGTGCGACTGTTCGAGGTGGGAACGCGCTTCGAGATCATCGCGGGACACTTGGTCGAGAGCCAGGGGATTGCCGGCCTGATCACGGGACCCACGCTGCCGGAACAGTGGGGTGCGGAGCAGCGCGCCGTCGATTTCTACGACCTGAAAGCGGATGTCGAGGCGCTGTTCGCATTGACCGGCCGCGGTGCCGCAATAAGTTACGTGGCGGATGCGCACGACAGCCTGCACCCGGGCCGCAGCGCGATCGTGATCGATGGCACGACGCGCGTCGGCTGGCTCGGACAATTGCAGCCGGAGCTTGCGCGCAAGCTCGAGATCCGCGATCCGCCATGGATTTTCGAGTTGGCAATCGACCCGAGCTTCCGCTCGGAAGTACCTGTATTTGGGGATATTGCCAGGTACCCAACGATCCGCCGCGACCTGGCGGTCGTGGTCGACGAATCAACGACGCTGGACGAACTGCGGAAAAGCGTTAATCTGGCCGCAAAAGGCCTGTTGCGCGAGCTTCACGTGTTCGACGTGTACCGGGGGAAGGGGGTAGAACCCGGACGAAAAAGTATCGCTTTAGGCTTGATTTTACAGGAAACTTCTCGCACCCTTACT
>JBBEAB010000041.1:0-4735 GCA_040899645.1 Steroidobacteraceae bacterium | reverse complement strand
CGCCGGATAAATAGAGCCGCGAAAAGCTTTCGCCGAGCTGACCGTAGACGCCTGGCCCGTTCGGGTAATACAGGTGCTCGTGCACCATGACGAGCCCCGGAATCACGCTTTTGCCGCTAAGGTCGATGGTCGTGGCGCCTTCCGGAACCGGCGTGCTGGCGAAGTTGCCGATCGCCGCGATGGTGCCGTCGCGCATGATCAGCGTTTGATCTTCACGCGGCGCCGCGCCGGTGCCGTCGATGACTCGCACGTGTGTGAGCGCAATCAGGGGCGCATCGACGGACACATACGCGCGTACGGCATTCGACAGTGGTGGACGCTGTTGCGCGGAACTCGCGTGCACCGTCAGCACACCGCAGATCACGACAAGCAAGAGCTTCAGCAATGTTTTGTGCAACGGCGATCTCCTCTAGACAGCGATGTGATATTCGTCTACGTTGGTTCACGCTAGTGTGTCGATGCACACAGCAATTAGCCCCTCACCCCATCGGTCAGGAATGTTCCAAAGCGCCTTGGAGAATTATCGATGAGAACACGAATTGTACTGGCATTGGTCGCGGCCTCATCTGCCGCGCTGATCGCCCAGGGTCCCAAACAGCAACAGACGCAGGGTCCGAGAGATGACGCATATGTCAGCAGTTATCAGCCGCAGCTGCCCGCGCCGTCGATGGACGCGAGCATCAAGGACGATCCCGTCGGCCGCCGCGAAGCGCGGCTCGAGCAATTCGGCGGCACTTTGACGCCTGCATTCATCGACTCGCTGACGGCGGCGGCCAATCAGCAAGTCGCCGAGTACGGCCCTGCCGGTCGCGGCAACATCCAGGTGGCCGCGGGCGGCGAGTGGACCAACATTGGCCCGTATCGCTCCGATTGGATTCAAAACGGCGTCCGGGTCAACGAATCGGACACGGGCCGCGTTCGCTCGTTCCTGATTCACCCGACCAACGCCGACATCGTCTACGTCCTCAAGTCGAGCGGCGGCCTCTGGAAGACCAGCAACTTCTCGGCGCCGCGCCCGAACTGGCGTCCGATGAGCGACACCGTGCTGAGCACCTCTGGTGGCGGTGCGGCTTTTGGCAGGAATCCCGAGACCATCTTTCTGGCCAGCGGCGATCCGTTCGATCCCGGTGTGGGCGGCTACATTTATCGCTCCACCACTGGCGGCGAAACCTGGTCACCGGCGATCAAGCTTGGCCCGTCCACCGTGGTCCCAGACGTCAAGGTGGATAGCACTGGCGCCTTCGAGGTGGTTCTGGCCGGTACAAATGGAGGATTGTTCCGGTCGGCGGACGGCGGCAACACCTATACGCCCGTGCTCAGCGGCCTGATTTGGAGCATCCAGCAGACGAGCGCCGGCTGGCTGGCCTCGCGGAGCGTTGCCGGTGTCGGATCGATCATGCGATCGACCGATCGCGGTGCCACTTGGTCGGTGATCCGGAGCCGCGTCTATAAGGATGCCGGCCGCACCACGCTGGCGGTGGGCGCGCCTGGCGATGCCGTGGTGTACGCGTTTGCCGCGAACGTGGGCGACAACGCGCAACTGGACCTCTTCCGCTCGGCCGACGGTGGCCTGAACTGGACGGCGGCTGGTCTTGCCACGAAGAAACCGGCCAATCCTAACGACGATCAGCCGGACATGAACATCATGCTCAACCAGGCGTTCTACAACCAGATGGTGCTGGTCGATCCGAATGACGCGTCCCGGAATACGGTCTACATCGGCGGTCAGCTCAGCTCCGCCAAGTCGACCAACGGCGGTGCGACGTGGCGCCTCACCTCGCATTGGCTGGCGCAGTACGGATTGCCGTACGTGCACGCCGATCATCATGCCGCCGCGTTCACCTCGTTGGGCGGCGTGCCGATGATCCTCTTCGGCACGGACGGCGGCGTGTTCATCAGCGACGACGGCGGCAACACGTTCAGCAGCCAGAAGAACGACGGCATGTCGTCGTACCTGATCTACGCGATGACCGGCAATCCCCGGCATCCTGACGACGTGTTGATCGGACTGCAGGACAACGGCACGCGGTGGCGCGAAGGCTCCACCGGCACCTATAACCAGGTGTTCGGCGGCGACGGGTTCGGCGTGGCCTGGAGCCAGGCCGCCGACGTGGCCAACCTGGGATCCGTGTATTACTCGTTCATCATCCGCAACCCTCGCGGTCCGGCGAACACGCAGATGAAGTGGCTGGTGGGCTGGAACGGCATCACGGAATTCTTCAATCCAGCGCAGACCTACTTCAATACCGCTTTGGCGGCGCCGCGCGCGTCCGCGGATCCGAGCGGGTTGACGTTCTTCCACCGCACGCGCACCAAGCTCTATCGCACCATCAACGGTGCGGCGAGCTGGCATGCCGTGCTCAATACCGGCGGTGTTCTGCTGCGCGCCGGATCGCATCCGATCGGCATCAGCCCGGACGACGTGCGGCATTTTGGCGTGCTGGGTAACGGGGGCAATCTGTGGTTTACCGCAGACAACGGCGCGACGTTCCAGAACAAGAATCTCATCGCACTGGTTCCCGGATGGCCCGGCTTCAACGCCACCTTGGCCTACGCCGACAACAGCACGATGTACGTCGGCAACGAGGCGCCGATCGGCACGCCGCAACGCGTGCTCAAGTCGACCGATGGCGGCAATACCTGGAGCCTCGCCAGCCGCGGGCTGCCGCCGGTTCCGGTGACCAAGCTGATCGTCAGCTCGCGCGACGCTTCGGGCCGCACGCTGTATGCCGGCACGTGGATCGGCGTCTATGAGACGACGGACGGCGGCGCGAACTGGCACCTGTATGGCAAAGGCCTGCCGATCGTGAACGTCAGCGATCTCTACATGCCGACCGACGGCAGCTACCTGCGCGTCTCGACGTATGGTCGAGGCGTCTGGGAGATTAAGTTCTAGGGATCGGGGATCAGGGACCACCAGACCGGCTGGTCCCTGATCCCTCACGCCTTCGCTGCAAAGAGCGGGGGGTGTCCGATTGGTTCGGCAGCGTCCTGGCACGCCTTCGCCAGCGCCATCACGTCGCCTTCACGATACAGGTGTCCGGAGAACATCACGCCGGCCGGAGATCCGTTCGCCCTAAACCCGTTCGGTACTGCGATCGAGGGATGCCCGGTCAGGCTCATCACCGGGTTCAAGCTGGTGCGCGAATCCAGCGACAACGACGTGAACATCACCGCGTCCACGCCCTCGATGGCGCGTGCCACGTCCTGCATGATCACTGCCCGCCGGCGATTCGCTTGCAGGTAATCAACCGCGGTCACGAGCTGACCCGCGCGCAGAAAGCGGCTGGTGCGCGGACGCAGTCCGCGGTGCAGTCCGGAGGTCGTGAAGCTGTCGAAGGCGGCGGCGCGCTCGATGTATTCGATGAAGTAGCTGAGATCGCCGCCGGGCAGCGTGACCGGATGCGTGCTGCAGCCCAATCGTTTGAGCATCGCTAGTGCGCGCGCATTGTTGGCGCGTTGATCGGCGTCGGTTTCCGCGTCCATCATCGCCGGCACATAGCCGATGCGCTTGGGATGCCTTCCAGCGGTGGCGTCAAAGGCGATCGGCGCGTCGCGAACCGAGAGATCGTTCACGTCGCCGCCCGCGATCGCCCGCAGCACGATCGCGCAATCCTGTGCGTGGCGGCACATCGGCCCCACCTTATCGAGCGTCGTGCCCGCGGCCATCACGCCGAACCGGCTGACGCGCCCGAACGTGGGTCGCAACCCGACGATGCCACAACGCACCGCCGGCGAAAGTATTGAACCGCCCGTGTCGGTGCCGATCGCAAAGCCGACCAGGCCCGCTGCGGTCGCGGCAGCGGAGCCCGCCGACGAGCCGCTCGATCCTTCCGAGAGATTCCACGGATTGTGGGTGCGTCCACCGGCCCACTGATCGCCAAACGCCATTTCGCCGGTGGTGAGCTTCGCCACGAGCACTGCGCCGGCGGCGTTCAGGCGCTGCACCACCGCGGCGTCCTGGTCGAACGTCTGTTGATCCAGATGCGGCGCGCCCCAGCGCGTGGGATAACCGGCCGCGGCGATGATGTCTTTCACGCCGTACGGAACGCCGTGCAGGATGCCGAGATATTTCCCCGCGGCAATCGCCTTGTCGGCTGCGGCAGCCTCGGCCAGCGCCCGCGTGTCTGTGATCGTCACGACACAATTCAACTGGCCGTTGTAGCGCGCAAGTCGATCGAGATACATCCGGGTGAGCTCGACGGACGTGACTTGTCGCGACTGCACCAACTGCGCAAGATGCGTGAGCGGCCAGAAGGCGAGAGCTTCCAGGTTCTGGGGACGGCGGAGCCGCGGTGGCGCATTGAGCCGAAACACCGCCGGCGGCAGCGGCGGTTGCGCAATGCCGGGCGGCCGCGGATCGAAATGGATCGGCAGCGGCGAGGCGTTGGTCAGCGTCGGCTTGTCGATGCCCTCAGCGTGGCGGGAGAAACTCGACAACGCGTCGAGCAGCTCCTGGCATTCCTGGTCGGTCCAGTTCAGGCCCGCGAGCCGCGCCGACTCGCGGACCATCTCGAGGGTCAGCGGCCGCGTGCCCGGCTGGATCTGTCCCCACAGGATACCGGGCAGCAGGGTGTTGGCGGCGCCCGTTGCGGCGAAGCAGGCGATGAACGCGCGGCGGTCGAACATGACGCCGCAGAGTATAGCTGTCAGGCATTCTAGACGTCTCGCTATCTGCAATGATATGGTTACCCATATGAAGACAACCATCGAGATTTCCGAACCGGTCCTCGAC
>JBBEAB010000040.1:3419-4926 GCA_040899645.1 Steroidobacteraceae bacterium | reverse complement strand
AGCCGGTGAGGATCGCCGGCCGCGCCATCGCCGCCACCTTCTGGGGCAAGGCCTGGTGCGACAACATGGAGCGCTACAGCGACTTTGCGAACCGGCTGCCGCGCGGGCGGACGTACGTGCGCAACGGCTCGGTGATCGACCTCAGGATCGCCGCCGGCAAAGTCGAGGCGCAGGTGATCGGCTCGGATATCTACAAGACGACGGTGAAAATCGCGGCGCTGCCGAAGGCGCGCTGGAAGGCGCTCGGCAGGGATTGCGCGCGCTCGATCGACTCGCTGGTCGAGCTGCTGCAGGGGCGCCTGTCGCGCGGCGTCATGGAGCGCATCTGCCGGCCGGAAACGGGGCTCTTTCCGTCGCCGAAGGAAATCGCGTTCGCGTGCAGTTGCCCGGACTGGGCCGCGATGTGCAAGCACGTCGCGGCGGTGCTCTACGGCGTCGGCGCGCGGCTCGACCAGAAGCCAGAGCTGCTCTTCACGCTGCGCGAGGTCGACGCAAGCGAGCTCGTCGCCCGCGCGGGCGAGGACCTGCCGCTCGCGAAGAAAGCGCCGGCGGCGCGCAGGCTGCTCGAGGACCCCGGGCTCGCGGAAATGTTCGGCATCGAGATGGCCGGGCCCGCCGCGCCGGCGCCTCGAGGCAAGGCCAGGGCGGCGAAGCAGCCGCGGCCTTCGGCGCGGGGGAGGAAAGCAGGCGGGCTGCTCCGGCGGCGCGGCAAGCGATGAAACATCGCGACGGCGACGGGCATCCGGGCCCGCTAGGCCAGCTTCAGCCCGACCGTGCGAAGCGCGCGCTTCAGAGCTCCGTCCCGGCAGGCGACCGGATAGCGAAGCGTAAGCGCAAGATCGAGATACGAAGCGTCGTAAGCGCTGAGATCGTGATCCCTTGCAACCGCCACCAGGCGGCGCGGTGCCGGCGTGTCTTTGTGCACGACGATCTCCAGAGGCTCGGCCAGATCGATGATGGTGTCGACCTGCCGATCTGCCAGCAGCTTGCGGCGTTGCAGTTGCCAGAGAGCGTTCGCAAACTCAAGCGGCCAGACGGCGGGCACGTGCAGCCGCTCGCCGCGCGCCTGCCGCCTGACGCGATCGGTATAGCCGGTCGCCTGATTGCGCACGAACCAGGCGACCGCCACGCTCGCGTCGACGATCAGCGGCACTACAGCCTGCCTTCCTCGATCAGTTTCTGAAGGTCGACTTTGCGCCGGGTACGGCAAGTCCTGCTGAACTCGACGATCCGGTCGATCGCCCCGGACCGGTCCCACCGCTCCGGGCGCGCGGCCTTCTCCGGCACGACGCGCGCGACCGCCTTGCCGCGCTTGGTGATGACCGTTTGCTTTCCTTCCTCTGCCCGGCTCACCACCTCGGAAAACCGCGCTTTCGCCTCGAACACGCTCAGCTTGTCCATGCTTTCTGCACCTGGTTAACCAGATCGGACATTCTAACCCGACACGGTGCCATTGCGGCTCGGTCGTCAGTCGCGGGAACGGACGGGCCGAGGCCGAAGTGGCAGG
>JBBEAB010000040.1:0-3319 GCA_040899645.1 Steroidobacteraceae bacterium | reverse complement strand
ATTGCGGCTCGG
Source organism: Steroidobacteraceae bacterium (assembly GCA_040899645.1). GTDB lineage: Bacteria > Pseudomonadota > Gammaproteobacteria > Steroidobacterales > Steroidobacteraceae > SCUD01. The sequence goes on along the minus strand of JBBEAB010000040.1, from coordinate 3,307 downwards.
TCGTCAGTCGCGGGAACGGACGGGCCGAGGCCGAAGTGGCAGGCGAAGTCGAGCGCGGGCGACATCACGCACGCCCGGCAGCTCATGCAAATCGGCTGACACCGAGCCGGCCGCAGTTCAGCCACCCGCATGTCCGGGCGCCTCAGCCACACCGTTCGACGCACGCATTGCCAGCCGGCCATTCAAGGAAGCCTCGAGCTTCTGCATTTCACGCTCGGGGTCGGTCCACCAGTCCGTCGACCAGACGCGATGCAATGTCCACCCCAACCCCTCCAGAACGATCTGGCGAAGCCGGTCGCGGTCCCTGGCGGTCGGCAGCGAGTGATAGCTCGCGCCGTCGCACTCGATGCCAAGAAGGTACTTTCGGCTTCCGCTCCGCCGGCAGTGACCTCGACGATGATGCGACCGCGTTCCGCCTCGGTCAGCTCGGCCAGATAGCCATGCCGGAACTTCAGGTCCAGCGCGTCGAGCCGGCGCGTCTCTTTCGCGTCGAGACGCTCGAAACGCAAGCGCAGCGGTTCCGCGAAAGCCGGTTCGCAGCGCAGCACCAGGTGCTCGGAATGTCGGTCGCGGATGCGATACATCGTCGACTTTCCGGTTATGAGAGTCGGGCGCCGGGCGATGGTGCGGAGTGCCTGGATCGTGCGCGCCGGAGAGGCCTTCCCCCGGCTGCAGGGAACCGGCGAAAAGATCGTGGAACTGCACGGACAGCGTATCCTGCGCGCGCACCTGAATGACGCTGGGTCCGTTGGCCCTGGTGGCCGCGAGTATCGCGCTGAAGTCCAGGTCGTGCGTGAAAACGACGTACCGATGCTGCTTGGCGTAGGACAATATTTCGTCGTCCCTCGCGGTCGGCTTCCCGATCTCCAACCAGTGAATCGCCTCCCCATCCATCCTGCCGCAGAACCTTGCACCAATCCGGCGAAAGGTTCATGTCGACCAGAATCTTCATGGGTTGGTGAGGGGTACCTCGGCCTCCTCAACCCGCCATGCGGCGTAGGCCAGCGCTTCCCGAAGGTCCCCGGATTCAAGGTACGGATAAGCCTTGAGGATCTCCTGTTCGGTGCGGCCGGCTGCGAGCAGTCCGACAATCGTGCCAACGGTCACGCGCATGCCGCGAATGCAAGGCTTGCCGCCCATGACGGCCGGATCGAACGTGATTCGTTTCAATTGGTTCATCGAGTGCTTCCTATCGGCGTCCTACGCCACACGCCGCGCGTGCGTGATCTCGCGGCGTTCGACCGTCCGGATCTGGCCCGGCCCCAAGGTGACGACCGCGACCGTCTCGCCGTCGAGCGACACGAACTCGACCTCGAACGCCTTGCCCTCGCGATAGACGTGCACCACCGTGCCGACATCGCCGGCAGCGAGCTTCTCGCCGGCAAGGTCGGTCGTGAGCACGACGCGATCATGTTCCTTGATCGTTCCCATACTTATCCTTTCCAGCGCCGTTCCCGCACCGTTACAGCGGATGCGCCGTGATGAGTCGCGGCGCGCTGCCCGGCTCGACAATCCACACGGTACGCACCGGCGGCGCGCGCCCGTCCGGAGCATGGAGCGGACCGTCCACAGTGTAGCGCGTCCCATGCGCCGACTCCACGACGGCGGTCACCGGACTGTGCACGGCGACCGCTCGCAGGGCGTCCGCGAGCGCCTCCCAATCCTGCACCTTGAACCCGAAGCGCAGGAAGAACGCAGCCTTACCCCGGCCGTCCGGGTGAGACGAGGACAGCAGGTAATCGACGATCTTCGCGCGGTCCACCTGCGCCCGGTCGCGAGCGGGAAGCATCATGAGCGCCCCCGCTCGGCCGCGAAGCTTCGTCCAGATCGCGCGCACGCCTCAGAACTCATACCCCATCGCCATCCAGTAGCGCCAGTCCTCGATCGCCTCGCGCGTTGCCTTGTCCGGCTTGATCGGTTCGATCTGAACAAGCGGCATGCCGAGCTTGCGGCCGGCGAACCGCACGCGAACGAACATCTCCTTCATGCAATCGTCCGAGGGCGCCATGCCGAGCACCTCGACCTCCTCGTCCTTCTTGAGAGGCGAAATCTCGCGCGCGGCGATGCGCTTCGCCTTGAAGGGAAAACGCAGCTTGCCGTCGAGGTAGCAGTGCCAGCCGATCGCGCGTTCCTCGGGGCCGTAGGCGTCGACGATAATTTCCTGCTCGATGCGGTGCTCGCGGATGCGGTTCAATGCCGGGCGTTTCGGTTTAGGCATCGGGAGCAGGGGTGAAGAGGCCGAGGCCGAAGTGGCACGCGAAGCCAAGCGCGAGCGGCCCGCGTATGGGCTGCGCGAAGCGCAATTCGATCAGGCGCCCGAGCGTGTCGGGTTGTGCGAGACCACTCTTGCGGCGGAAGCGGTGGAAGTGCAGCGGTCGCAGAGCGCGGCCACCATGTTGCACCGACGGCAACTCGCGGATGTCCCTGATCTCGGGTAAACCCGTGCCGCGTTCGTGCCACTCGCGCCGTAGTTGACCAAGGATGGCCGCTGCGGTGGCTTGCGGCGTGCGCATCTCGGGCTTCTTGAGGTGCCATGGGTGCAGATAGGGCGTTACGCTTCGCCATACCGCGCTTTCACCGGTCAGGGGTGTAACCCTGTCGAATAGCGATGCAGCACCGAACCCCTCCAGCATCAGCCTTAGCGGCTCGCCTTCGCCACGCTTGAGTTGCTGAAGGGTGGTCAGTACGCGCATCGCTTCAGGACTTAAACCGCCCGGAGCGTGCACGAGAACATGTTCGATCTCACCGCGCTCGTTTGGATCGGGCAGCCAGAAGGCATGCGCGTGACGGTTGTGCTCGCCCAAGTCATGCCCGGAAAGCATGGTGGGCAGAGCATCGGGGCCCAGCAGACGCTCGGCGCGGCCCATCGCCGCAGCGCGCAGGGCCTCGCCGATGCGTACCGCGTCTTCGATGCGCGGAAGAGGTTTGCCGTAGAGCACGAAGCGTGCAGTGGTGATGGTCGTATTCGGCCTGACGATCGTCGGCTTGCGGAGGACCTTCGGCGCGGTGGTCCTGAGCGCGTGCAGTGGCCGGCGGTAACTTACAGGCCGTGCACAGGGCGGCGCGCTCCAGCCGGCGGCCTGGAGTTCGCCGGTTTCCACACCAATGGCGTTTAGCCAGTCGTCGGGAAGGGTGGTCAGCAGCTTCTTCTGGTCCGGCTTGAGTTTGTGCGGGCGCCCCGCGGGGTCGAGCTTGATCCCGGCGGCTTCAAGCTTTCCTGAACGGAATGCTCGATAAATCTCCGGCGTGTTCGGTGCCATCAGGCGCACGATCTCGCCCGTTACCTCTCCTGTTTCAGTATCCACGG
>JBBEAB010000039.1:0-32763 GCA_040899645.1 Steroidobacteraceae bacterium | reverse complement strand
CCGGCGTTCGACGAGCTGATCCTGAAGAAGCTCTCCCGCAACCCGGGCGCCTATCGCAGCGCGCTCGGCCTCTAGGCCCGCGCTTTCCCGATTCGGAAAAGAATAGGCCCCGGCGCTCGAGCACCGGGGCCCTGTCGACGTCGTCGTCTACGTGCGCGCGTGCCGGCGCACGGCTTCCTCGAGCGCCTCGAGGACGAACATTCGCCCGACCACTTGCGAGGGCTTGTTTCGCGGCTCGATTTCGAACTCGCCCGGATTCCAAGGTTCCGAGTGGTGCAAGAAGTTGAGCACGTCGGCCACCTGGTCGAGCGTCAACGACATGGCTGGCCGATCGGATCCAGCGCTTGATGCGGCCAGTTCTGCGATCACGCGCCCCCCGCGGTAGTACGGTTCCAGCATCTCGCAGCCCCGCAGCGGCCGCACGGCGCCGAGGAAGGCAGTGATCCGGGCTGCGGTCGCGTCCTCCCAGTGGCAGTCGTCTTTGTCGCTGAGGGCAGCCTGGCTGTTCATGCGTCACCAGCGGGCGCGGCGCGCAGGTCGAGACCCATCAGCAGGGTGCTGATCGCGTCGAGGCGGTGCGCGAGGTGCACCGCGAGCTCGGCTGCGACCCGCGGTTCCTCGCTGGCGCCGAAATCGGCGAGTATCTGGGCGACTGCAGCGAGGCCGAGCAGTTCCTTGACCGCTTCGCCGTAGGGCTGTCCGGGCGCATGCGCACTGGCACGACGCGGGCGGGTTGCGTGGCCGTTGTCGGCCTGCGGGGTAGGGGTCGAAGTTTCCATGGAGTCTCCTTGCGCGGGATCCTGCTCGATCAGCCGTGCCACACTTTGCGGTGTGGCTTTTCTCGCGCACCAGAGACCGGGTTACAGATAGTTACAGAATCGACGTAACCGGCTGATTTATCTAGAGCATCGTCCCACACGATGTGAATTGGGGACTGTCCCCTTTTCCGAAGGAAAAGGCGGACTGTCCCCTCTTACTCCGGCCCGAGTTTATTGGCCGCCATGCCGCCCTGCAGGCAGTAGGCGTCAAAACCCCGTTCGCTCAACAGGAATGCCGCGGCGGAACTGCGCCGTCCGGTGTCGCAGACGATGATGTACGGCGTCGCGGTATCGAGGGTCTTGACCTTTAGCCGGATGAAGTAGAGCGGCACGTTCAGCGCGCCCTCGAGGTGAAACGATTCGAACTCGCTCGGCAGGCGTACGTCGAGCCAGCGCGCGCCGCGCTCGACCAGTTCCTTCGCGTGCGGCAGGTCGACCCAGTGCAGCAGCGGCTCGTTCAGCAGCTCGCGGAAGTCGTTCTTGCCGAGGCGAACCAGCGCGCCATCCGTCTGCATGGTGATCGTGGCATTGCGCTTCGCATCCGAAATCAGCGCTTCTTCGCCGAACGACTCGCCGACGCCGAGTTCGGCCAGCTTGAGGCCGTCGCGGTTCATTGGGGTCTCGCGGGTGACGATGGCACTGCCCTTGGTAATGACATAGAAATAGTCGCCATCGGCGCCCTGCTTGATGACGACCTCGCCGGCGCGGCAGGCAACGTGTTGCATGCGCATGAAGAGCGCCTGCAGGTTGGCCGGCGGGATGCGGTGAAATGCCTTGGTCTGCAGCAGCACCGTCATCCAGTCGTCGGCATCGGCCGCTGCCCCGCCCGCGATCTCGCTGACTTCGTAGGAGCCGGTCTGGTCCCAGGTGATCAGCACGTCGAGCAGGTCGGAATCCACCGCAACGAAGGTGCAGTCCGCCAGCGCGCGCGCCGTGAAGCGGCGTGGCTGACCGGGCGCAATCGCGATGCGCGCCTCCGGCGTGCCGGCGCGCAGCATCGACACCGTGCGGTCGCCGACGCGCAGCTCGATTTCGCCGCTGACCAGGTAGATCGTGCGCTTGTCGGATTCGCCTTCCTTGAACAGCACGCGACCCGAGTCGAGCGATTGCAGGCGCGTCTTGCGCGACAAGGCGTGCAGGTTCTCGCGCTTCAGCCCGTCGAGGGGGCTGAAGCCGCGCAGCACGTCGAGTTCTACCGGTTTGTCTTCCATGCCGTTGACTTGCGGAGGCCGAAATTATTGCCGGCTGCCGATGAGGGCGCGAATCCTATCATAGCCTTGCGCGCGGCGCGGCCAACGCGGCCCATCCCGCATCGGGCCGGAATCGCGGGCCGTGCGTGCTCGCGAGCTGCTCAAGGCGCGCGACAATCGCTGTCGTGCCGCGCGCGCGCGCGTAGTGCAGCGGCCCGCCGCGAAATGGCGCGAATCCGGTGCCGAATATCATTCCTGCGTCCAGCAGGTCGGCGTCCTCGATGATGCCTTCGCGCAGGCAGGCGACTGCCTCATTGAGGTATTGCAGCACGAGCCGGTCCTCGAGCTCGTCCGGTACGCGACCCGCGGTCGCGGGCTTGATCGGCTTGCCATCGCGCCACTCGTAATAGCCGCGACCTGACTTGCGCCCGAGGTGCCCGGCAGCGATCAGTTCCACCGTGCCCTTTGGCACCGGCATGCCGAATGCATCGGCCAGGATCCGGCCGACGTGGGAGGCGACGTCGAGGCCGACCGTGTCGGCAAGCTCGATCGGTCCCATCGGCATGCCGAATTTCACCGCCGCGCGGTCGATCAGGGCGAGCGCCACGCCTTCATCTGCCGCCAGCATCGCCTCCGTCATGTACGGCATCAGGATGCGGTTGACCACGAAGCCGGGCGAGCTCTTGCAGGGCAGCGGCAGCTTGTTGAGCCTGCGCGTGAACGCGAGCGTGTCCTCGACGACCTCGGCGCGGGTCAGCTGCGAACGGATGATCTCGACCAGCATCATCTTTGCGACCGGGTTAAAGAAGTGCAGGCCGACCAGGCGACCCGGATCCGACAGGCCGCGGGCCAGTTCCTCGAGCACGATGCTCGACGTATTGGTCGCGAGCAGGGCATCGGCCTTCATGCGCGGCTCGAGCGACGCGTACAGCGCGCGCTTGGCATCGGCGTTTTCGAAGATTGCCTCGATGACCATGTCGGCGCGCGGCACGCCTTCGCCTGCCACGTCTGCAGTGAGGCGCGCGGCCATCTCGGCCGCCTTGGCCGGGTCGCGGGCGCGCTTGCTGAAGAACTCGCGCGCGCGGACGAGCGCCGGCTCGACGTATTTCATTTCGCGGTCCTGCAGCGTGACGGTCAGGCCGCGGGACGCACACCAGGCGGCGATATCGCCGCCCATGACGCCCGCGCCGACCACGTGAACGTGGTCGAACTTGCGCGTCGACTTGCCGCCGAGCGCCTTCAGCCGGTTCTGCAGGAAGAACACCCGGACCAGGTTGCGCGACGAGTCGCTCAGGAACAGCCGGGCGATCGAGCGTGCCTCGGCCTCGTACGCCGCGGCGCCGTTCGCGCCGTGCTGCTCGAACAGGTCGACGATGGCGTAAGGAGCGGGGTAGTGCTGCGGGTTCGCGCGCCGCGCCACCTGCTTGCGGGTCTGGCCCGCGATGAACGAGCGGATCAGTGGCCAGCAGAGCAAGCGCAGACCGAGCGAAGCGCGCCGCGGCGGCGGCGCCGCGCGCGCGATCTCGCGGGCCGCTGCATCGAGTTCGGCACGCGGTACCAGCCGGTCGATCAGGCCGAGCTTCAACGCTGCATCGCCGCGCAACGAGCGACCGGTCAGCATCAGGTCGAGTGCGGCTGGCGCGCCGATCAGGCGCACAGCGCGTACCGTGCCGCCAAAACCCGGATGGATGCCGAGCATCACCTCCGGCAAGCCGAGATTGAGGCGGCCGTCGTTCGCGCCGACCCGGTAGTCGCAGGCGAGCGCCAGCTCGAGGCCACCGCCGAGCGCAAAGCCCTGGATTGCGGCGACCGTCGGCATCGGCAATGCCTCGATTCGGTCGAACACCTGTTGCCCGGTGCGCACCAGCCGGTAGGCTGGCTCAAGGTCGTTGAGACCCGTGAATTCCGAAATATCGGCGCCGGCGATGAAACCGCTGTCCTTCGCCGAGCGGATCACGAGCGCCCTGGGCCGCGCCGCCTCGATCTCGGCCAGACGATCGTTGAGCTCGCGCATCGCGGCGCTGGCGAGCGTGTTGGCGCTCGCACCCTGGACATCCAGGGTGAGCCAGGCGACCTGTTCGGCATCCGTCTCGAGGCGCCAGTGCCCGTTTGCGTTCGGCATCGTTCGAATTACTCCCTGGGCCGCAACGCTGAATTATGCACGGCGCGGCCGCTTCAGGTACCGGCAGTTGCGGCCGCCACCGGCGCGCGCACATAGCGCGGATCGACCTCGAAATCGAACACCAGCGGCAGGTGGTCGGACAGCGGTACGGCCGGTATGTCGAAGCCCTTCGGCACGATGCCCGCGCCGTAGAGGATGAAATCGAGTTCCTTGCGCGGCCAGCGGCTCGGATAGGAGGGCAGGCTCGCAATGTTGGCGCTGCGCAGGCCCGCGGCCTGCATGAACAGGTAGATTTCGTGCTCGCCCCAGAACGTGTTGAAGTCGCCCGCGACGATCACCGGCTTGGTCTGGCGGCGCACCAGCTGGTGCAGGTGCCGCAACTGGTAGTGGCGGTGACGGAACTTGAGCGACAGGTGCACCAGGAACACGGCCACGTCCTCGAGCTCGAGCTCGATGATCAGTTTCTTGATCCCGGTGTCGAAGTAGTGGAATCGCTCGCCGTGGACGCGCGGCGCGGCCAGGAACGCATTGGCCTGCTTGCGCACGATCGGCATGAACTGGTTCAGCGAATCCTCGCCGTATTTGCACTGGTAGGTCGAGAAGTGCGAAAGATGGCTGGCGATGAACTCCGCCTGGTTGACCATGCCGCTCCTGATCGAACCGGTGTCGACTTCGATCAGGCCGACGATGTCGGGATCGCGTTCCTTGATGAAATCGGTGATGCGCTCGAGCACCTGGCGGCTGCTGCGCAGGTAGCCCGCGCCCGGCACCGGCAGGTGAAACGCGGCGCCCGTGCCGGTGGCGTAGCGGATGTTGTAGACGAGCAATCGCATCAGCGGCGTCGGTATCCGATCCTCGGCAAAAGTCGTATTCTAGGCATTGGCCAGCGTCGAGGGCGTCCACCGTGACGGAAAACAACCCGATCCGGCTCTTTGTCACGCATCTCTATGCGCCGGATGAGGCCTACTTCCGCGTCTTCGAGTACCTGGAAAGCCAGCCGAATTTCTTCTACACCAATCTTGCGTCGCCGGAGAAGCCGCCGCGCAGCAAGGAAAAGGAAGCGGTCCGCGAGGACCTGCGACGGCAGATGAGCGACGCCGAGGTCGTGATCCTGCTGTCCTCCCTGTACGCGCGCGACCACGTGCTGATCGAGTACCAGGGGCTCTATGCCCAGTCCTGCGACAAGCCGCTGATCGTGATGGAGCCGTTTGGCGTCACCGACCCGGTGCCGGCGAAGCTGCGCGAGATGGCGGACGAAGTCGTGCCGTGGAACGGTCGGGAAATGGCGGACGCGATCCGCCGCCAGGCGCGTCACGAAGATACGACGCGCTGGGACGTGATCGAATTCAAGCTCGATTGACGCTGATCAGCGTCGGGATGCGGCCAATGCTCGTGTCGGAGAGCGCCATGCTGCGGCCCTGCGACTGACCATTCTGCTTGGCAGGCGCCGCGGCCATGGTCCGGTGCAGCGTGTCGAGCAGCGCGACGATGCGCATGGCGCAGGCGTCCGCTTCGCCGATCGACATCTTGCGCACGGTCGCAACGACCGCGGACTCGCCCTGCAGGGGCCGGACCCGGGTCATGCACAGGCGCAGCGCCTCGAAGTCCTCGCGTGCCTCGCCAGGCATCTCGTGGGGCGACAGGTCGAGCAGGTAGCGCGTGTATGCGTCGGTGAGACGCTGTTTTAATGTGGACGGTTTGGCCAGCTCCAGCGTGGCCTTGTGCAGACTCTCCCAGGCGGCAGCACTCACGGTGTCCCTAGCTCCCTGACTGACCCATCATTTCGACTCTTATGGAAAGACGCTCGACTTATTGGGGTGAAACACCGCGCATCGATTCGAAATTCCCCGTTACATCAAATCGATGTGACCCGAATATAGCGCGATTTCGCGGCTTGGGGAGAGCTACCGGCCATCATTTCTTGCGCCAGGTCAAGAAATTGGGTTCTATTGTTCCAGGATTGTTGATGGAGGCTGGGATGAAGGCGGACCCGACGACAGCACGGCAGGTGCCGATTCTCGCCGCCCTGGCCCAGGGGACCCGGCTCGAAATCCTGGCGCGGGTGGCTGAGGCGGGCGCCCGCGGCCTTGCCGCCGGCGACATCGCCCGCTCGATCCATTGCCCGGCGTCGACGCTCTCCTTTCACCTGAAGGAACTGAGCCGCACCGGGGTGCTCGAGGCGCGGCCCCGTGGCCGTTTCATCATCTATGCCTTGCAGAAAGCGACACTCGCGGACCTGGCGCAATTCATTATGGGCCTCGCCGGGGGCGCAGGGCCTGCCCGGGCCGTCAAGGCAAAGGCCGCCCGCGCCGCGCGCAAGCGCCCCGTTGCGGACCGCGACCAGCTCTCGATGTTCGGGGAGTGAGCCGGCCGCGTCTGCAGTTCAGTTGCGCACGAGCTGCGCGACGAATTCGTCCACCGGTGTTGCGTCGAGCCGGGCCGGGTCGGCGAACAGCTCCTCTATCCTGCGGCACTGCCGCTGCGGAAACACCGCCGCCACCGATGACTGGAACTTGCGGACCAGGACCGGGTAACCCTCGGCGCGCCGGCGGCGATGGCCGATCGGGCAGTCGATGTGGACCCGCGCGGTGTGGCTGCCATCGCGGAAGTGGACCTGGATGGCGTTGCCGATGAAGCGCCGGTCGGCAGCGTAGTAGTCAGTCGTGAACTGCGGGTTCTCGCGGACCTCCATGCAGGCGCGGAGCCGGTCGATGCGCGGGTCGCCTGCGATGTCGTCCTCGTAGTCTGCCGCAGTCAGCCGGCCATGGACCAGCGGTACCGCCACCATGTACTGGATGCAGTGATCGCGATCTGCCGGATTCGCAAGCGGCCCGGTCTTGTCGATGATGCGCACGCCGGGCTCCTGGGTCTCGATCACGATGCGTTCGATGTCGCCGATGCGATCCTTCACTTCCGGGTGCAGCTGCATCGCGCACTCGACCGCAGTCTGCGCATGGAACTCCGCCGGATAGCTGATCTTGAACAGCACGTTCTCCATCACGTAGCTGCCGAACGGCTGCGGGTATTTGAAGGGCTGGCCCCCGAACAGCACGTCGAAGAATCCCCACTTCGGCGCGGACAGCGCGGACGGATAGCCCATCTCGCCAGTCAGCGCGATCAGTGCGTGGCGCACGCCGCGGCTCGTGGCGTCGCCGGCCGCCCAGCTCTTGCGCGACCCGGTATTGGGCGCGTGCCGGTAGGTGCGCAGCGCCCCACCGTCGAGCCATGCGTTGGAAACGGCATTGATGACCTGCTCCTGCGAGCCGCCGAGCATCGCCGTGACCACCGCGGTCGTCGCGACGCGCACCAGGATCACGTGATCGAGTCCGACCCGGTTGAACGCATTCTCGAGCGCGGTGACGCCCTGGATCTCGTGCGCCTTGATCATGGCCGTCAGCAAATCGCGCACGGTCGGCGGCGCTTGCCCGCTCGCGGCCGAGCGGCGCGCCTGCCAGTCCGCGACCGCGAGGATGCCACCCAGGCTGTCCGAGGGATGGCCCCATTCCGCCGCCAGCCAGGTGTCGTTGAAATCGAGCCAGCGGATCATCGCACCGATGTTGAACGCGGCCTGCACTGGATCGAGTTCGTAGCTCGTGCCCGGCACGCGCGCGCCGCCAGCCATCGTCGCGCCGGGCACGACCGGTCCCAGCAGCCGGGTGCAGGCGGGGAAGGCGAGCGCCTGGAAACCACAGGCCAGCGTATCCATCAGGCAGTAGCGCGCCGTCTCGAACGCGACATCGCTCGCGATGACTGCATCGCGCGCATAGGCGGCGATGTCGACCAGCACGCGATCGGGGGCGGGCCGCTCGGCCGAGCGGATGTCGTGGTGACTCATGTCGATGGTCCTATCTCTGCTCGGCCGGCGGCACCTGGCGGGGTTCCGGGCCGGTGTAGTTGGCGCTCGGGCGGATGATCTTGCCGTCCTGGCGCTGCTCGATCACGTGGGCGGCCCAGCCGGTCGTGCGCGAGATGACGAACAGCGGCGTGAACATCGCCGTCGGCACGCGCATCAGGTGGTAGGCGACGGCGCTGAACCAGTCGAGGTTCGGGAACATCCGCTTGGTGTCCGACATCACCGACTCGATGCGTTCCGCGATCCGGTACAGGCGCGCGTCGCCGGTTTCCGCCGCGAGGGCGGCGGCGACCCGCTTGATCACGACATTGCGCGGATCGGCAATCGTGTAAACCGGATGCCCAAAGCCGATGATGACTTCCTTCGCCGCCACGCGCCGGCGGATGTCGGCTTCCGCCTCGTCCGCTTCGCGGTAGCGCTGCTGGATCTCGAGGGCGACCTCATTGGCGCCGCCGTGCTTGGGTCCGCGCAGCGCGCCGATCGCGCCGGCAATGCAGGAATAGATGTCGGAACCGGTGCCGGCGATCACGCGTGCGGTGAAGGTCGAGGCATTGAACTCATGTTCGGCGTAGAGGATCAGCGAGGTGTGCATCGCGCGCACCCAGCTCGCGGCCGGCGGCCTGCCGTGCAGCATGTGCAGGAAATGCCCGCCGGCCGAATCGTCATCGGTCGCAAGCTCAATGCGCCGCCCCGTATTGGCATAGTGATGCCAGTAGCAGAGCATCGAGCCTGCCGAGGCGACGAGCCGATCCGCGATGGCCTGTGCGCCGGCAACCGGATGCGTCAGGTCCTCCGGCGACTCGCAGCCCATCTCCGAGACGCCGGTGCGCAATACGTCCATCGGGTGCGTGCTCGCTGGCAGCAGCTCGAGCACGGCGCGGAGCCGCGCGCTCAGGCCGCGCAGGCCCTTGAGATGCCGCTTGTAGGCGGCGAGCTCCGCCGGGTTCGGCAGCTTGCCGTGGATCAGGAGGTAGGCGACCTCCTCGAATTCGCAGCTTTCGGCGATATCCAGGATGTCGTAGCCGCGGTAGTGCAGGTCGTTGCCGCTGCGGCCGACCGTACAGATCGCGGTATTGCCGGCGACCACGCCCGAGAGCGCGACCGACTTCTTGGGCTTGAATGCAGCGATGTCGCCGGCTCCGGTCATGATCATCGTTCCCGGTTGCGGCTGAACAATTCGTCGAGCTTGCGCTCGTAAGCGTGATATCCGAGCACTTCGTAGAGTTCGGCGCGCGTCTGCATCTGCCCGACGGCCGCCTGCTGGCTGCCATCGCGCCGGATCGAGTCATAGACGGCGACCGCGGCACGGCTCATCGCGCGGAATGCGGACAGCGGATACAGCACGAGCCGCACTCCGGCATTGCCCAGTTGCTGGACGGTGAAAAGGGGCGTGCGCCCGAACTCGGTGATGTTGGCGAGCACCGGCACCGCCAGCGCGCGCGTGAACTCGCGATACTCGTCGAGCGTGGTCAGGGCCTCGGCGAAGATCATGTCGGCGCCCGCTTCAACATAAGCGGCGGCGCGCGCGATCGCGGCCTGCTGCCCCTCGACCGCGTGCGCATCGGTGCGCGCCATGATCACGAATGCAGGGTCCGTGCGGGCGTCCACGGCAGCGCGGACCCGGTCGGCCATCTCGGCCGCGGCGACGAGTTCCTTGCCGGGCCGGTGGCCACAACGCTTGGACTGCACCTGGTCTTCGAGGTGCATGCCGCCGGCGCCCGAGCGGATCAGGTCGCGCGTGGTGCGCGCGATCGAGAACGCCGCGCCCCAGCCGGTGTCCGCGTCCACCAGCAGCGGCAGGGCGGTGGCACCCGCGATCCGGCGCACGTCCTCGCAGACGTCGTTCAGGCTCGTGATGCCGAGATCCGGCAGGCCGAACGAGGCGTTGGCGACGCCGGCTCCGGAAAGGTAAATGGCGCGGAAGCCGCTCCTTGCCGCCAGCAGCGCGCTGTAGGCATTGATGGCACCGACGACCTGCAGCGGACGCTCGGCTTCGACGGCGTCGCGCAGGCGCTGTCCGGGGGATGCCGCGGTCATGCCGACATGATACCGAGAGCCGGTGGGGACCGGTGGGGCTTCACGCCGCCATTAGCGTCCAGGCAACAGTCCGGACCTGGCGCCAAGCTGTTCGATCGCCGGGAGATTTGCGTGACCCGTGGCAAGTGATACCCTTGCGCACAACAAACGTGAGGGGGGCCTCGCCCGTTTGTTCCGAACATCCAAAACAGGCTCCCAAACAGGAGTCCGAAATGACTGACCATCGTATGAGTCGCACCGCGATTGCGTCCGGCGTCCTGCTTGCGCTTGCGAGCGCTGCCGCGGCGGCGCAGGACACCACGGCACTTTCCGAGATCGTCGTCACGGCGCAGAAGCGCACGGAATCCCTGCAGGACGTGCCCATCGCCGTCAGCGCGGTATCCGGCACCAGGATTGCCGAGGCCGGCATCATGAAGATCGAGGACCTCAAGAACTACGTCCCGACCCTGTTCATGACCGAGACCGCGATCGGCAACAACATCTCGATCCGCGGGATCTTTTCCGGCGTGAATCCCGGATTCGAGCAGTCAGTCGGCACCTACGTGGACGGTGTCTATCGCGGCCGGCCACAGCAGACGCGCGCACCGTTCCTGGACCTCGAACGCGTCGAAGTCCTGCGCGGCCCGCAGTCGATCCTGTTCGGCAAGAACAGCGTCGGTGGCGCGCTCAATATCACGACGGCGCGTCCGTCCGAGGAGTTCGAGGCGATGGTCTCGGCCCTCTATGAGGCGCGCTACGAGGAAAAGGAGTTCTCGGCGCATGTGTCGGGCCCGATCACCGACCGTTTCCGCGGGCGGCTCGCCACGCGGTATCGCGAACTCGACGGCCACGTCCACAACGCCACGCTCGCGACCGAGGACCCGGCGCGCGAGGAGAAGACGATCCGCGCCTGGCTGGAATTCGACGTCAGCGAGAATGTCACGGCCGCGTTCAAGGCAGAGTTCGGCGAGTTCAACGTGGTCGGCCGCCAGATCGAGATCACGCAGGAGCTGCCGGCTGCAGCCGGTCCGTTTGCCGGCGCGACCTACAGCCAGATCCTCGCTGCGCTCGGCCAGGGCCCGACCGTGCTGAACAACACGGCGGACTACGTGCGCTCCTCGAATGGCGACTTCAGCGACAACGACACTGAGGAATACGTGCTGCAGGTCGACTGGCAGCTCGCGGAGAACACGCTGACCTCGATCACCGGCTTTTCCAAGTATGACTTCGGCGAGCTGTGCGATTGCGACTTCACCGGCGGCAATGTCTTCAACGTGATCATGGGCGAGGAATTCGACCAGTTCAGCCAGGAATTCCGGCTGACCTCGCCGACCGGCGGCAAGCTCGAGTACATCCTCGGTGCGTACTACGAGACTTCGGACCTGGAGTTCGGCGACACGATCCAGGTGAACAATACGAGCGTGCTGATCCCGTTGCTGAATGGAAACCCGGCATTCAACGGCAGCCCGTTGCAGGGCATCGCCGGCACCATGATCGCGAACACCGGCACGCCGCGCCTGTTCATCCAGGACGCGAAGAGCTACTCGGCCTTCGCCCAGGTCACCGTGAACGTTTCCGAGGAGTTCCGTTCGACCTTCGGGCTGCGCTACACCAAGGACGAGAAGGACGCCTCGCGCTCGCTGGCGTTCACCACCATTGATGGCGCGCCATTGGCGGGCGCGCAGGCGGTGCTGGCGCCCGCGGTCTATCGCGCGGCCTTCAACGTGCGCGGACACAGCCTGTCCGGCAGCCGCGAGGAGGACCAGGTGCTGCCGTCCGTGACCTTCGAGTGGTCGCCTGACGAGAGCACGATGATGTACCTGGCCTGGAGCAAGGGCGCCAAGTCGGGCGGCTTCGACGCGCGCTCGAACAATCCGACGGCGCCGCCGGCAGTCCAGTGCACGAACCCGCCGACCAACAACGTGCCAACCGGCTGTACGCCGGCGGCCGGTATCGGTTCTTTCGAGTTTGACGAAGAGCGCGCAACCAACCTTGAGTTCGGTGCCAAGCTGCGGATTGGCCGTTCGTTCGAAATGAACGCGGCGCTGTATAAGACGGATTTTGACGACCTGCAGGTCAGCACCTTCGACGGCGTGCTCGGCTTCAATGTGCGCAATGCCGGCGAGTCGGAGATCAAGGGCCTCGAGATCGACATGCGCTGGCAGGCGACTGAAAACCTGCAGCTCTTCAGCAGCATGGCCTACACCGATTTCGAGTTTCAGGACTACCTCGGCCAGTGCGCATTTGGCCAGCCGTCCGACGCGGGCGACGGTCTGAACTGCAATTACAAGGGCAAGACCAACGAGTTCGTGGCGCCGTGGGTCATCACCGCGGGCGGCACCTACCGCCGGCCAATCTTCTCGAACATGGCTTTCCACCTCGGCCTCGACGGGTACTACACGGACAAATACTTCGTGGCGCCGACACTCGATGCGCGGCAGACGCAGCAGTCGTACTACAAGGTCAATGGCCGCATGGGCGTCAGCGACCTCGACGGCTCCTGGGACGTCTCGCTGATCGGCAAGAACCTGCTCAACGAGCAGGTGCTGCCATACGGCAACGACACGCCGCTCGCCGGGCGCACGTTTGGCGCGTTCAGCGCCTGGCGCTTTGTCGAGCCGGGCAGTTCGCTTGCGCTGCAGGGCACGCTGCGCTTCTGAGGCCTGAGCACCAGGCCCCGGTCCGCTTGCGGACCGGGGCCTTTCTTGTTTCCGGCGTCCGCAGGGGATCCGGTCGATGAGGCTGGTGACATTCAAATCCGCGGCTGGAGATCATCGCCTGGGCGCACTGCTGCCCGGGAACCGCGTGCTCGATTGCCGGATGGCAGCGGATGGAGCGCCGGAGTTCGCTTCCATGCTGGCGTTGATCGAGGCCGGGCCCGCAGCATGGGAGCGGGCGCGGGGACTGGCCTCGAATCCGCCGGCAAAGGGTGTGCTGGGGGCGGCAGGGCTCGTGTTGCTCGCTCCGCTGCCCTGTCCACCGCAAGTGCGCGATTTCATGTGCTTTGAAAAGCACGTCATCCAGGCATTCGGTGCGGCGTTCCGGATGCGGGCGACGCGGGCCGCCACGCCGGAGGAAAAGGCGGCACTGCTGGCGCAGGCGGCCGGCTATCGCCCGCCGCCCGTCTGGTACGAGCGGCCGCTGTACTACAAGGCCAACCGCTTCTCGGTCAGCGGGCCGGGCGACACGATTCACTGGCCCGCGTACAGCCGCCTGATGGATTACGAATGCGAGCTGGCCTGCGTGATCGGTGCGGGCGGCGCCGATATCCCGCACGCCCGCGCGCGCGAGCATGTCTTCGGCTATACGATCTTTAATGACTTCAGCGCGCGCGACACACAAGGCGCGGAGATGGCGGGTGGCCTAGGTCCCGCCAAGGGCAAGGACTTCGATGGCGCAAACGCATTCGGGCCCTGCATCCTGACGGCCGACGAGATACCGGATCCCTACGACCTGCCGATGATCGTGCGCGTGAATGGCGAGGAGCGTTCGCGCGGCAGTTCGCGCGAGATGCACTGGCGGTTCGAGGATCTGATCGCCTATGTCAGCCAGGGCGAGACCCTGCGTCCCGGCGAAATCCTCGGCAGCGGCACGGTGGGCGATGGCTGCGGGCTCGAGCAGCTGCGCTTCCTCGAGGACGGCGACCGGGTCGAACTCGAGATTCCTCCGATCGGCGTGCTGGCCAATCGCGTCGTGCGCGGCGCACCGATCGTCGCGCCATGAGCGGGCGGCCCTTTCGCTGCGGTCTCGAAGACCTGGGCGATGGACTCCATGCCTGGATGCAGCCCGATGGCAGCTGGGGCTGGTCCAATGCCGGATTCATCCGGGACGGCGACGCATCGCTGCTGGTCGATACGCTGTTCGACGAGCCGCTGACGGCGATCATGCTCGACGCCATCCGGGACGCGACCGGCATCAGCGCCGACGACATCGATCGGCTGGTCAATACCCATGCGAACGGCGACCACACGCACGGCAATGCGCTCGTGGCAAATGCCGAGATCATCGCGTCCGCCGCCGCGGCACAGGAGATGTCGGAACTCCCGCCCACCGCACTCGCGCAATTGAAGGCCGCCGGGGCGGCCGGGGCGCTGGGCGAGGCAGGGACTTACTTTGCCGAGGTCTTTGCGCCTTTCGATTTCACACAGGCGCGCGGCCGTGCGCCGACGCGCACCTTCGACCGCCGGCTCGACCTGCGCGTGGGTGACAAGGCGGTCGAGCTGCACATGCTGGGGCCGGCGCACACTGCGGGTGACGTGCTGGTCTGGGTGCCGTCCGGGTCCGTCGTCTTCACCGGCGACCTGCTGTTCATCGGCGGCACGCCGATCATGTGGGCGGGCCCGGTCGCCAGCTGGCTCGCCGCCTGCGATCGCATCCTGCAGCTCGACGCCCGCCATATCGTGCCGGGCCACGGCCCGATGACCGATGCCGCCGGTGTCCGGCGAGTCCAGGATTACCTGCGTTACGTGAACCGCGAAGCCCGGCTGCGCTTTGACGCCGGGATGGACGTGGAGCAGGCGGCGCTCGACATCGCGCTCGGCGAGTACCGCCATTGGCTTGATGCGGAACGGATCGCGGTCAATGTGGACAGCCTGTATCGCGAGTATCGTGGCGGCACGACGTCGTCGGATCCGGTCAAGCTGTTCGGCCTGATGTCCCGCGTGCGGCGCGCGCAGCGGAAGTAGCGTCCATTCCTGACAGGGAATCACCATGAAGCGAATGTGCCTGCTACTTTCCATGGCCCTGGCGGCGACCATCGCAGGCGCAGCTGAGGCCGGCGAATGCAACGGCCTGGACCGCCTGCGCTGGCTGCTCGGTGACTGGACTGCCGATGGCAGCAAGACCCGTTTCCATGAGTCCTGGGTTGAGGTCGCGCCCCATACATTCGAAGGGACCGGGATCGAGCGCTCGAAGGCGGATGGCGCGCCGAAGGGTGGCGAGGTACTGCGGCTGGTCGAGATGGCGGGTGGCGTCTTTTACCTCTCGAAAGTGACGCACAATGAACTGCCGGTGGCATTTCGGCTGACTGCCTGCAGCGATGGCCGCTTCGTGTTCGACAACCCGGCCCACGATTTTCCGAAACGACTGGAGTACCGGCAGGAGCCGGACGGCCGGCTGACAGTATCCGTCAGCGATGGCGCGGAAAAGGGCTTCGCGCTGAATTTCGCGCGCAATAAAGCAGCCTCGGATGCAGGGGCCCCGGTGCTCGAGGCCG
This sequence comes from Steroidobacteraceae bacterium, assembly GCA_040899645.1. Classification (GTDB taxonomy): domain Bacteria; phylum Pseudomonadota; class Gammaproteobacteria; order Steroidobacterales; family Steroidobacteraceae; genus SCUD01. Next base: position 17,549 of record JBBEAB010000039.1, on the reverse strand, counting down.
AAGACGCGCGCTTTGCTGCGATGGTGGCGGCCGATAGTGCCGGCATGCGCCGCACGTTCGCCGCGGATCTCGTGTACGTCCACTCGAGCGGGCAGGTCGAGAGCCATGAGCAGCTGATCGACTCGATCGTCAGCGGGCGGTCACGCTACGTGGCCGTGCAGCCGGTCGAGCGGCAAGTCGTCCTGATGGGCGACGCGGCCGCGCTGGTGCGCGGGCGCGGGCGCTTCCAGGTCGTGGTTGGCGGCAAGGACCTCGACCTGCAGATCCGCTACCTCGCGGTCTACGGGCGGGTCGATGGCGCCTGGCAGCTCCGGTCCTGGCAGTCGCTGCGGCTGCCATGACCGGGAACCGCCAGGCCGATCCGGAAGCTCAGCCTGCAGCCAGGAAGCGTTCGATCTCGTCCAGGAACGTGTCGGGGTCGATCGGCTTCGTCATGTAATACTTGAAACCGGCTGCCAGCGCCGCATCGCAATCCCCCGGCATCGAATAGGCGGTGACTGCGACGATCGGCGCGTTGCGCCAGCGCGGGTCCGCCTGCAGTCGGGCGATCACCTCGAAACCGGTCAGCTCCGGCATCTGCAGGTCGCATAGCACCAGATCGAGGTTGTTCTGGAGTGCGGCCTGCAGGCCGGCGGCTCCATTGGATGCCGCGTAAACCGCATAGCCCGCTCGTTCCAGCAGGTACTTCAGCAGTTCGAGGCTCGCGGGATCGTCTTCGATCACCAGGATGCTAGCCGTCATGGCTCAGGCTTCCGCGAGCACGAGCGTGAAGGTCGTCCCGCGGCCGAGCTGGCTCCTGCAATGGATCTGGCCGCCCATCTGCGTTGCGAGCTTCTGGCTCAGATGCAGGCCGAGCCCGGTACCGGCCTTGATTGGCCGGTCGTGGACGCCGAAGCGCGTGAACGGATCGAAGACCTTGTCGAGGTCCTCGGCGCGAATGCCGGGTCCCGTGTCTTCGATGCGGATCTCGATCGGACCGCTGGCCGCGCCGTCGCGGCGTTCGAGCGTCAGCAGCACCGTGCCGGCATCGGTGAACTTGATCGCGTTCTCCGCCAGGTTGATCAGGATCTGGCTGATCGCGCGCCGGTCCGCCTGTGTCACCAGCGGCCGGGCGGGCAGGGCCAGCTTGAAGGCGATTCCCTTCTGCATTGCCTGGGGCCGCAGCGCTTCGCCGACCTCGCGCAGCACGGCGGCCAGGTCGACCGGCTCCATCGCAAGATCGAGCCGCTCCGCCTCGATCTTTGCGAGATCGAGCAGGTCGTTGATCAGGGACAGCAGGTGGCGCCCGCTCTTCTGCACGGTGCGCAGCTGCTTCTCCTGCTCGTCATTGAGCGGTCCCGGCATTTTCATCAGCAGCGTGCCGGTGAAGCCGATGATCGAATTGAGCGGCGTGCGAAGCTCGTGGCTCATGCTCGCGAGGAACTGGGTCTTAGCGCGGTTCGCCTTCTCCAGCGCGACATTCTTTTCGAGCAGTTCCTGCGCGATCAGCTTGCGGATCGTGACGTCGCGGATCGCACTCATCGCGAGCGTGGTGTCCTCGATCTGTAGCGGGCTCAGGCCGATCTCAACAGGAAACTCCGATCCGTCCTTGCGCAGGCCGAACAGCTCGAGGCTGATGCCCATGGCGCGCGCGCGTGGCTGCGCGAAGTAACCAACGCGGTGGCCGAGATGCGACGAGCGGAAGCGCTCCGGCAACAGGGCCTCGATCGGCTTGCCCCGCAGTTCGTCCGTCTCGTATCCGAACATCCGCAGTGAATGCTCGTTCACGTACACGATGTGACCGGCCGGATTCACGATGACCACCGCATCCGGCACGCTTTCGAGCAGGTCGCGGAACTTCGATTCGATGCGCTGGGCGTCGCGCAGCACCCGCAGCTGGGTCACGTCCTTCTTGGTCGAGAGGATCAGCTGCTCGCCGCTGTCCGGATCCGCGATCAACTTGTGCGTGATGCAGACATATCGGAGCGAACCGTTCTGGTGAAGCCGCAGCGATTCGAATGTGATCGACCCTTCGGCCAGCGCCGTGGCCAGCCGGCTCGCTTCCTCGGCATGGAGTGCAGTCGGTACGACCAAGTCGAAGTGGGACTTGTCGATGGCATCGGACTGGCTGAAGCCGAACAGTGCTTCGGCGCCCGAATCCCAGTGCAAAACGCGCCCGGCTGGCGTCAGGACCAGCACCGCGTCCGGCGACTGCTGCTTGGCAAGCGCCGCAAGTTTCCCTATTGGCGTCATAGGCACCAACGCCGTATCCCGGCTCACCTTTGTACCATATGAACGGCCGCACCAAGCCTTGCTACCCTTGGGTATGGGCAAGGTCGCGACGCGGGCGGCGCCTGATCGACGATCTAACATGAGATAGATTGGGTAAGCGATTGATATACCATCAAAAAGAGGATGCCACATGAGCAAGGGCATGGAACGGAAGAAAGAAGGGAAGAAGAAGCCACTGCACACGAAAGAGGAAAAGCGCGCGCTGAAGCGGGAAAAGAAGCGGGCGAAAGGCCTGCTGTAAATTGCTGGCCTACGTCTTCTGGCACGTTCCGCGGCCGGACATCGCGGCGGCGGACTACGAGTCCGCGCACCACGCTTTTCACGACCTGCTGTGGCAGGCGCCGATTCCCGCGCTGCGCGGCCTGCGTGTCCATCGGCTTGCGCGGATTCCCTGGCTCGCGCCGGAACAACCCGGTTACGAGGATTGGCACCTGGTCGATTCGTCCGCGGCGCTCGACGAGCTGAACGAAGCGGCGGTCACGCGCGCGCGGCAGCTGCCGCACGATCGCGTCGCCGCGATGGCGGCGAATGGCACGGCCGGCCTCTACGCGCTGCGATCCGGCGCGCTGATCGAACCGACACACGCGTACTGGCTGTCGAAGCCCGCGGGCATGAGCTACGGGACCTTTGATGCGTCGATGCAGCCGTGGGTCGAGCGCGGCGCCTGCCTTTGGGGCCGGCGGATGACGCTCGGCCCCACGCCGGAATTCTGTCTGCAGTCGAGCGGGGAATGCACGTTGCCGCACCCGGCGGAACGGATCACGCTCCAGTCGAGGTACTCTCGCGGTCCGCGCTGAGGACCTGCGCGATCCAGTCCATCATCGAGGGCCACAACCGAGCGCCGAGATCGGCGCGGAAGTAGCCGAAATGCCCGATCCGCGGGATGCCCAGTTCAGGCGGTGAGATGCGCCGCATCTCGCGGCGTGCATGGACATAGAAGCCATGCAACACGTCCACATTGCACTTCGACATGTACTCGTCGTCGGTGAAAGATAACGAGAGCAATGGCAGAGTGGTGCGGCGGTAGAGCGCGCGCATCGGCTCGCCCTCGACTCCGACGGCATACTCCGGATTCCGGCACCAGCGCGCCCACTGTTCGATCACGCCCTTTGGCAGGTCGCCGACCATGCGCAGGCGGCGGCCGGGAAAATAACCGCAGAGCGCCGTCGCGACCGGCACGATCACGTGCCACAGCCACCAGGAATAGCGGCGCAATGGATGGGCATTCTCGCGCCAGTAGCCGACTCCGCTCGCGATCGTCACGGCCGCCGAGATCGATCCATTGCCGGGCGTCATGGCGAGGATCTGGCCGCCGAGGCTGTGGCCGATCCAGACGAGCGGGCGACCCGCGGCGCGTTCGCGCGCATGGGAAAGGGCGGCTGCGGTGTCCAGCCGCGCCCAGGTCAGGACATCAGCCTCGAATCCCTTCAGTGTCGGCGGGGCGGAATCACCCATGCCGCGATAGTCGAATGTGAGCACGTCCCAGCGGCGTGTCGCGAGCCATTCGGCGAGGGCGGCGTAGAAGTCCTGGCGCACGGCCATCGCCGAGACGATCAGCACGACGCCCTGGGCCGGCGCTTGCGCTTCGAAGAGGCGTGCGGCCAGCCGATAGCCGTCTTCGGCGATGAGTTCCATTACGCTTGGCATGAATAGTCACGACTCCCGCGCAGGCATCCTACCCCGGCGTTCACATGCAGTTGATTGGGGTCTGTGCTACAAGGACGCGCAAAGGGGTAGCAGCATGAGTGCTTATGTCATCGCCAATGTCGACGTCCGGAATCCGGCACGGTACGCCGAGTACATTCAGTTGACACCGGCAACGGTTGCGCCCTTCGGCGGGCGATTCATCGTGCGCGGTGGCCGGGCCGAGTCGCTGGAGGGCGACACGCCCGCGAACCGGCTCGTCGTGCTCGAGTTCGAGACCTACGAACAGGCCAAAGCCTGGTATGAGTCCGAGAGCTACCGCCAGGCGAAAGCGGTGCGACAGAGCGCGTCGGTGGCCAGCTTGATCCTGGTTGAAGGAGTGAAGTCATAAGCGCTGCGGGACGCATGATGCGGGCAGTCGCCGCGCTGGCGGCAAGCGCGACGCCATGGATCGTTGCCGATGCCCAGACGGCAACGAGCTACGAAGACATCGCGCCGATCCTGGCTGCACGCTGCGCTCTCTGTCATGCGGGCGCTGCGGCACCCCTCGGCCTGCAACTCGACAGCTATGAGGCGCTCGTCAAGGGCAGCTTCAATGGCCCGGTCGTGAAGTCCGGCGATGCCACTGGCAGCGAGCTGATCCAGCGGCTCAACGGTACCAAGCAGCCACGCATGCCGATGACCGGGCCCCCGTTCCTGACCGATGCCGAGATTGCGCTGTTCGAATCATTCGTTGCAGGTGGGCTACCGCGAGGCGATGTCACTGCTGCCACGGCGCGGGTCATGCCGCTGCGCCTGATGCCGGGCGAGGTGCCGGACTACCGCCACGTCGCGCCGATCTTCGCGACGCGCTGCGCCAAGTGCCATACCGGGAACGGCCTGGTCGGACCGGCACCGGAAGGATTCCGGCTGACGTCGTACGAATCGACCCTGTCAGCTGCCGATCGACTGCGGGTCGTCCCGGGCCGGCCGGAAGCAAGCGAGTTGCTGCGACGCATCCGGGGCCAGGCCCGCCCGCGCATGCCAATGGATGGGCCACCCTACCTGTCGCCGCAGGAGATCCAGTTGATCGAGGCGTGGATCGCAGACGGCGCGCGCAATGCCGAAGGTGTGGCCGCCCCAGTGCCATCCGGCGCGAAAGTGCGTCTGCATGGCACGCTCATGGCTCGCTGGCGGCTCGACGGGCTCAATCTCGATGTCGGTGGCAATACGCGCATCCGCAAGTCGCCGGACGCCGGCGACTATGTGGAAGTCAGGGGACGCGTCGATTCGAATGGACGCGTGGTAGCCGAACGTATTCGGACGCGCGGTGATGACGATTGAGGCCGAACTTCCGGCCGCGCGTGGTGACTATAGGGAGCAGGGTGGGAACAGGGATGCCGATACGATGAAAACGATTCCGGGCATGAATCGCATTGCGGCACTGCTTGGCTTGCTGCTGTTGGGGCTGCCCGCTGCTTCGCCCCACGATGACAGCCTGGGTGCGCGGTTTGTCGATAGCGCCGGGTCGAATGCCTCGGATTGTCTCGAACATCACGAACCCTGCCGCAGCATCCAGTACGCGCTGGCCCAGGCCGGACCCGGCAACACGGTCAAAGTCGCGGCCGGCATCTACGACATGAGCGGCGTCGATCCGGAAAGCTTCCTGTTCGGCATCAACCACGCGCAGGGCGGCTATGAGCCGGCCGGGCATTTCGACGAGCAGGACCCGGACGCATTTCCGACGATCCTCGTCGGCGTGGATCCGCGCTATCGGCAGGCGTTGATGCGGCTCGGATTCAAGTGGGCGGCCGATCTCGCCTCGGCGCAGCAGGGTCTGGTCGACGACAGCCCGGCGGCGGCGCTGCAGGCGACCGCGATCGCCGCGGCCAATTGCGTGCAGGGCTTTGCGGGGCAATTCCCGTGCCGCAACATCGACTTCCAGGCGCAGATTTCGCTGAACCAGTTCAACAGCCAGCCGCTTTCCGCCGCCAACGTCTGGGGCTTCGTCGATCTCAACGACAATCGCGAATACGCGGTGATCGGACTGCGCAACGGCACCTCGATCGTCGAAGTCACCGACCCGGTGAATCCGCGGCAGGCCGCATTCATCGCCGGCAACAGTTCCACGTGGCGCGAAGTCAAGATCTACCAGGTGTTCGACGCGCAGGCCAGTCGCCACCGCGCCTACGCCTACATCACGACCGAAGCGACCGGTTCGGGCCTGCAGGTGATCGACATGAGCGGCTTGCCGACCTCGGCCACGCTTGCGACCACGCTCCAGGATACCGGCCGGCAGCACACGCCCTACATTTCGAACATCGATTACGCGACCAACATGGCGCTGCCAGGCGCGGAGCCGATCCTGTTTCTTGCCGGCAGCAACGTCGGCGGCGGATCGTGGCGCGCCTACAGCCTGGCCAATCCGGCCCAGCCGCAGTTCATCCGCCAGGCCCCGGCAGGCACCGGTTATGTGCACGACGGAACAAGCCTGTTGATCACCGACCAGCGCACGACGCAGTGCGCGCAGGGCCACAATCCTTGCGAAATATACGTCGACTTCAATGAAAACACCGTGGATCTATGGGACGTCACGGATTTCGGTGCGCCCGTGATGCTCTCGTCGAGGACCTACTCGAATGCGAGCTACACACACTCCGGCTGGCCGACCGCCGACCAGCGCCATCTGTTCATCCATGACGAGACCGAGGAGATCACCCGCGGGCTGTTCACGCAGATCTACACGATGAACCTGGACGACCTGCGCAACCCGTTCATCGTTGCGAGCTACCAGGGGCCGGATACCACGACGGACCACAATGGCTACACCAAGGGCAGTCTGCTCTACGTGTCGCACTATCGGCGCGGGCTCGCGGTGTTCGACGCGTCCAGCCCGATGCAGCTGCGCGAGCTCGCGAGCTTCGACACCTTCCTGTCGCCGGCCGCGAATGCGGCCGGCACCGACGGCGCCTGGGGCGTTTATCCGTTCTTCCCGTCCGGCACGGTCGTGGTCAGCGACATCAGCAATGGCCTGTTCGTGCTGCGCGATCACGCGGCGACGCTGTCGCAGAGCGCCGGGCGCCTCGGGTTTATCGGGGCAACGGCGACCGTGGCCGAGAATGCGGGCACGGCGAGCGTGACCGTGCGCCGCAGTGGCGGATTCGCCGGCGCCGTCAGCATTGCGTACACGACCAGCGACGGCACGGCAACCGCCGGTACCGATTACACACCAGGCAACGGCACGCTGAACTGGGTCGCAGGCGACCTGGGCGATCGGACCATCACGATCACGCTTGCCAACGACAACCAGAACGAACCCAACGAGACTTTTCGCATCACGCTCGCGAGTGCGACGGGCGGCGCGACGATCGATGGATCCGCCACGCTCGACGTGACGATTGCCAACGACGATGCCGTGGTCCCGCCGGGACCAGGCAATGGCCGCGGGGGCGGCGGTGGTGCAGCCGATTTCTGGCTGCTCTGCGGGATCGGGTTGTTGCTTGCAGCCGGGACCGGGCGTCGAATCAGCGCAGCGGCGAATTAGCCTTCGAGCGGGCGAGCCAGGCCTGCACGGGCTGGCGCAATGCGACCGCCTGGCGGATCTCGAGCATCAGCGGTCCGCAGCGGCCGGCATATTTATCGACGATTTCGGTCGGCACTTCGTGCCCGAACGCTGTCTGGTACGCGCGCAGCGCCGCAGCCAGGTCGGCGGAGACGGGGGCGCCCATGTTGTTCACAATGCGGTGCTCACAGCATTCCTTTATACGCGCTATCCACTGGCGCCGTGCCGGAATCGTGCGCTGCGCCTGGCAATGAACCACCAACCCACCACGGCACCGATCACAGCCCCCGCCAGGTGGGCCTGCGGCACAACCGCGGCGCCCAGCCACTCGTGGAACGGAAAACTCGTATCCCAGGGCTGTTCCAGCAGCACCTTGAGGGCGCCGCCGACCATGGCAGCGAGCGGCAGCCAGCGCGCGCGGCCCGCGGTGGTGCCGATCCAGGTGACGCAGCCGGCGAAATAGAGCGCGTGCAACACGCCCGAGAGCCCGCGGTACCAGGCCAACTCCGGCAACGCGACCCAGAACACAAGCGAAATTAGGATCGGCGTCGCGCCGAGCACTGCCCACATTTCGATCGGCCGCAGGCGCTCGGCGAACAGTCGACCGAGCAACAGCAACGCGACGCTGTTCAGCAACGCGTGCATGAGCGACAGATGCACGAAGTGGCCGCTTACAAGCCGCCAGGGCTCGGAGGCGAGCAGGGGACGCCGGTATTCCAATGCGTCGCCGAGCAACAGGAACTCGGCCACCAGGACGACGAGCACGACGAGCGGCAGGCCGATGGCGGAGGTCAGGCGCATGCAGGGCCCTTTGCGCTAGGCTGTGGCCATTATGGAGTCAAATCCATTCGTCCAGCTCGCGATCTCGCTATTGTTGGGCCTGCTGGTCGGGCTGCAAAGACAGCGCACCGAATCTTCGGTCGGCGGCATCCGTACTTTTCCGCTGATCGCGGCGTTTGGCACGCTCTGCGGCCTGCTCGCGGTCGAACACGGTGGCTGGGTCATTGCGGCGGGGCTCATCGCACTCGCCGCACTGCTGGTCGTCAGTAACTTCATGCTCGCGCGCGGCGGCGACACCGATGCCGGCCAGACCACGGAGGTGGCCGCGCTCCTGTTGTACGGCATCGGCGCCTATGTCGTGTTCGGCGAGATGGCGGTGGCCGTCGCGCTCGGCGCCGCGATTGCCGTGCTGCTGCACTACAAGGAGCTGTTGCACGCGTTCGCGGCCAGGGTCGGCGAACGCGACGTCACGGCGATCATGCAGTTCGTGCTGATCACGCTCGTGATCCTGCCGGTGCTCCCGAACCAGGCTTTTGGACCCTATGCCGTATTGAACCCCTTCCAGATCTGGCTGATGGTCGTGCTGATCGTCGGCATCAGCCTGATCGGTTACGTCGCCTACAAGCTGTTCGGGGCGAAGGAGGGCGCCGTGCTCGGCGGCCTGATCGGCGGGCTCGTGTCCAGCACCGCGACGACCGTCAGTTTCGCGCGGCGCACGGCGGCGACGCCCTCGAGCGCCGGGCTCGCGGCGCTGGTGATCATGATCGCCTCCGGCAGCGTGTTCGCGCGGGTCATCGCCGAAGTCGCGGTGGTCGCGCCCGCCCATTTCCGCGCGATCGTGCTACCGCTGGTCGCCATGCTCGGCGTGAGCATCGTCATCGCTGCGGCGCTTTATCTGCATACGCGCGATCATCACGCGACCATGCCGGAACACGGCAACCCGGCGGACCTGCGCACCGCGATACTTTTTAGCGGTCTGTACGCACTGGTCATATTCATCGTCGCGGCGACCAAGGCGGAGTTCGGCGATAAGGGACTTTTCGTGGTCGCCGTGCTCTCGGGTTTGACCGACATGGACGCGATCACTTTGTCTACGTCGCAGCTCGTGAATCAGGGCCGCCTGGAAACCGGGATGGCCTGGCGCATGATCCTGGTTGCGTCGCTCGCGAACCTGGCTTTCAAAGGCGCGTTGGTCGCGGTGCTCGGCAGCCGCGAGTTGTTGCGTTACATCTTGCTGGCGTTCGGCGTTGCCATCGCGGCGGGAATCGTGTTCTTGTGGTTCTGGCCCAGTTGAGGAAACGTCCATGGCGGAATTGATCGATCGGGTCACGTCGAAGATGCGCAGTTCACAGACACTGCGTCTGGTTACGGTCGGCATTCTCGTGTTGTTGTTGCAGATCCCGATCGCGATGATCGGCGGCCAGGTCCAGGAGCGCGAAATGCGCGGGGCGGAGGCCGTTGAGGAAGTGTCTTCAAAATGGGGCAACCAGCAGACGCTCAGCGGCCCGGTGCTGGTCGTGCCCTACATGCATCGTTGGACCGAGGCCAATCGGGACGGCATGCCGATTACCCGCACTGAGTTGCGCCACGCGTACTTCCTGCCAGAGAACCTGCTGACGCGCGGCACCGTTACAACGGAGACACGCAAACGCGGAATTTTCTCGGTGCCCGTTTACAAGCTTGAACTGAATCTTTCCGGTCGATTTTCGCGCCCGGATTTCGGCAGTCTTGGGCTCGAGCCGATCGCCGTCGCCTGGGAACGCGCGCATCTGGTCGTCGGCATTGCCGATACACGGGCTATTCAGCAGGAAACAACGGTGAATTGGCAGGGGGCGTCGGCCTCGTTTGTGCCGGGTACCGGCGGATTTGCTGATGCGGGAACCGGCATTCATGCGGTAGTCGGTTTTACCGAGGGGACCCCGGCCATCGAGTTTTCGCTGCCCTTGTCGCTTAATGGCAGTCAAGGCGTGTTCTTCACGCCGTTCGGGAAGAACACCGTCGTGGAGCTCGATTCGAACTATCCACACCCCAGCTTCCAGGGCAACTGGCTGCCGAATGAGCGCACTGTCAACGCTGACGGCTTCAAGGCGCGGTGGGCCATACCGTTCCTCGGCCGCAGCTTCCCGCAGGCGTGGACCAGCCAGAACAAGATGGATAACGACATTGCGGGCTCCGGTTTCGGTGTCGACTTCCTGAATCCGGTGGATCACTACCGGATGGCGGAGCGCAGCGTGAAGTATGCGAGCCTTTTCATCCTGTTGACGTTTGCGACACTGTGGCTGTTCGAAGTGCGGGCGGGCGTCCGCGTGCACCCGATCCAGTTCCTGATGCTGGGTGGCGCGCTGTGCCTGTTTTACCTGCTGCTACTCGCGCTATCTGAGCACATGGGATTTACCCTGGCGTACGGTCTCGCGAGCGTCTCGGTCATCGGCATGGTCGCAGCCTATGGTGTCGTCGTATTGCGCGGGCTCGGCAAGGCGCTGGCCGTCGGCCTCGGTGTCGCATTTTTGTATGCGTATCTTTACGTGCTGCTGGTCAACGAGGACTACGCGCTGCTGATCGGTTCGATCGGTCTGTTCCTGATCCTTGGGCTGATCATGTACGCGACACGGCATGTCGACTGGTACGACACCGGCGCACGCGACAGGCCGTGAAATGGCAGGCACTGGTGGAGCAGGGGAGCTGAACATGCGCGGGGCTTGCCTTTGTGATGCCGTGCAGTTCGAGGTCGCCGGGCCCTATCCGCTCCTGTATCAATGCCACTGCTCGTTGTGCCGCAAGCAGGGCGGATCGGTCTCCAATACGGGGCTGATCGTCGCCGCTGGCAAGTTTCGATGGGTGGCAGGCGCCGAATTGATCAGCCGGTGGCAGAGGTCGAGCGGGTTTCGTTCGCATTTCTGCAGCCGTTGCGGTTCCCCGGTTCCGAACCCACTGCGCGACACCGGCTACATCTGGGTGCCGAGCGGCCTGCTGGAAGGTGACGGCCCCCTCGAGATCAGTGCGCAGCTGTATGTGGAATCGAAAGCACCGTGGGCGAAGCTGCCGTCAGGTGTGCGCTTGTTCGACTCGGCCCCGGACCTGAAAGAGTTGATTGGCTTGCTGCACAAGGAGACCTAGATGAACGCATTGGCATCCGAAGTGACGGGCGCACCGCTTTCGCTGCACCGTGCCGAGAATGACCTGCCGTTTGTGCCGTACCAGGAAGGAGTCGTCTTTCAGCTGCTGCAGGTGAACACGGAGACCGGGCTCTGGGTCATCCGGGTCCGGTTCGAGCCGGGTGTCACGATCCAGCGGCATCGGCATACGGGCGAGGTCTTTGCGTTCACCGTGGCCGGTTCATGGCGCTACCTGGAATACCCGGACGTCAACACCGCGGGCTCGTACCTGTACGAGCCCGCGGGCGCCATCCACACGCTGCACGTGCCGGCAACGAACAAGGGCATCACGGACGTGTGGTTCGCGATACGCGGCGCGAATCTCAACCTGGACGCGAATGGCAACGTGGAAGCGGTACTCGATGCGGCGACGGTGCTCGAGATCTACTGCGGGCAATGCCGTGAGCGAGGGCTTGCGGCGCCGGGGGTCATCGGGGCCTGAAGAGGCCTGTTTACAGGTGGTTTAGTGGGCTAACTCAGTGCTCTGGCCCTCGGTCCATTAGTTCGCATAATGTATATTATGGTAAATAACACATATCCCTAGATGTCGTATCAGGCTGATTCTTGGTTCCCAGGTGAATCATTGGCCCCGCCCTGCTTCGGGCTGATCGCGACAAAAGGTTGGCCGCCACGGAGCCGGACGCGATCAATTGCCGAGGTGTTCGGCGAGAAATCGCTCCAAGGCCTGCAGCACTTCCAGCCGGGACGCGCCGCCTGAAAGCCAGTGGTCCTCGCCTTTCAGGGTGATAAATCGAAATTGCCTGTCGTGCTGTTTCAGGGCCCTGGCGAACGTTTCAGACTGGCCGTACGGGACCACGGTGTCGTCTGTGCCATGTATGAGCAGGATCGGCGCCCGAATGCTGGCAGCGGAGCGAGTCGGAGAAACTTCGGCGAGGCTCCCGTCATACGGCTGCCCGACGATAGCCTCCCATTCGGCCAGTGCATTGGATTCGTCGCCAAAGCGACTGCGTATGTAGCCGTACATGTTGCCAAGGTCGGTGATGCCATTGACGCTTGCAGCGCAGGCATAGAGTTCAGGCGTGAATGCCGCACCGGTAAGTGCCGCATAGCCGCCATAACTGGCACCGACGATGCAGACTCGCGCAGGGTCGACCGTGCCGCGCTGGACCAATGCCTGGATACCGTCACTGATGTCGTCCTGCATCGCTTGACCCCACTGCTTGGTGCCAGCGCGCCGGAACTCCGCCCCGAATCCTGTTGACCCGCGAAACTGTGGCCGCAGTACCGCGTAACCACGCGTCGCGAGAAATTGCACCCACCAGTCGAATCCCGCGTCATCTCTCGACTGCGGACCGCCATGCGGAAGCACGACCAACGGCAGCATCTTCGGGCCGAGGCCCGGTGGCAGCGTCAAATACGCGGGAATTTCGATTCCGTCACGTGTCCGATAGCTCATGAGCTCATCTATGCCAAGCGGAACATCGGCCAACTCCGGGTACGATTCACCGACCGTATCGGCAGTGCCTTTTGTCAGGTCGATGAGGTAGTAGACCGGCGGGCTGTCGGTATCTTCAACCCGCGCCAGTACGCGGGCATAGTCGGCGGTGCGGTCATAAACGCTGACGATGCGGCCAGGAAACGCCTTGCCGAGGGAACCCTGAATCTGGTCGAGTCTGGGATCGAGCCAATGGATCCTCGGAGTCAAGCCACCCAGCTGAAAACCGGCCACCGCGCCCGTGAAACGATCCTCGATGGTGTTCTCGATATCTTCGTCGCCGTCGAAGAACGCCGTGATCTCGCTGCCATCCAGCGGAATCCGCCAGGCCTTTTCGCGATTCCCGCCCCGCGCGCCGACCGCGACGATTGCGTCACCCGCCGCCGTCAGTGCCGACGGATAGAGATCATTCCTGTCCGTGCCGGTGTAGATCGTCCTCCACGCCCCCTTGTCGTTGGCCAGGATGCGAAACTCCGGCTTGTCGACGTTCCATTCGGCGCGAGCGACCGGCTGGCCGGTCGGACTGACGATCCAATCGACGGTGAATGGCGTGCCGCCTTCCAGCATGGAGCCACGACCCGTGGCGGTATCCACTTCAAACAACGAATAAACCCAGCCTCCGTGCTTGCGTCCGCCGGTCAGCCGAGAGCCCGTCTCCTGACTGTATTTGGTATCGAGGAAGCCGTAGCTCGACATGATGACTTTGCCCGGAAGCCCACTGTGGATCAGCCGGACTTGGGCGCCGATTATGTTTCGACGGGTCAGGTCATTCAGCAGTAGCACGCGCGTTGGGCCGCCGGTCGCATCCACGGCGAGCAGTCGGTAGATTTCAAGGGCACGCTGCGCCTCCCTGTCATTCTGTTCGAATCTCCTGGTCAGGCTTAGATGCATCAACAGAGTCTTGTTGTCGGCCCAACTCAAGTTCCGCAATGTCAATTCGTCGTCGGGCCGGATCATGTTCAGCGTCTTTTGGTCGGCCAAACTGAACATGGTGACCAGCGCCTTCTCGCCATCCATTCCAGCCCATGCCAACCTCTGTCCGTCGGGCGACAGCCGCACCATTGAAATATCGGGAAGCCTGGCGAATGCAGCTGCTTTGGGTGGCGCCTGCTGCGCCACCACGGTGCCCGCGTAGAAAAGAACCCAAGCAAGTAGCCAACTGGCTGGTTTTCGATTCATCTCAGCCTCCCCTCTCCCTCCGCAGATATTCCTGCGCAAGCTGTTCGAGATGCAGCCGTCCTTCCGGCTGCAGGAACGGCGCCACCAGCATCAAAACCTGGTAGGCCCCGCGCGCCATGCCGGCGTCGGCCGCATCCTGGCGCGGATGCCGCGCAGATTCGAATGACAGCCAGTACAGGGAAACCACCGCGATGTTGACGCTGAGCGCGTCGATCTCGGTGCCGGTCGCCACCATCAGGTTGCGTTCGGCCAGGCCGAGGCAGATGCCGCGCGCAGCCTGGACTGAGCGTTCGAATACGGTGGCGAGCCGTGTGCCGGCGCGCCGGTCGCGGGCCATGATCCCGGACAGGTCCCGGAACAGGAACCGGTAGCGCCACAGCGCTTCCTGGATCAGGTGCAGCAGGAACCAGACATCCTCGACGTTGTCCGCGCGCCAGCCGGGTGGCGGCAAGAGCGCATCGAGCTCGGCGACGAACTGCTCAAGCAGCGCGGCGCTCAGTTCGTCTTTCTTGCGGAAGTGATAATGAAGGTTGCCCGCACTGATGCCGAGTTCGGTGGCGATCAGCGAGGTCGAAACCTTGGGTTCGCCGTGGGCGTTATAGAGCCCGAGCGTGACGTCGAGGATGCGTTGGCGGGTGCGCTGGCCGGGCTTGGACTTGGGGGTCGTAGGCATGACGCTGGTGTACGACAGGTTGCCCCATCGTACACCAGCAGCAGCGGCTTACTGACTCAGGCGGCGCGGCGTGTGGCGCGGCGCGGGGCGCGACGCGGGGCCTTGCGGGCGCTGCGAGTCTTGACCTGCGCAGAGAGCGCATCGACGCGGCGCGACAGCGAGTTGATGTCCTTCGCGGTCGGCAGGCCGATCTGGCGGATGACGCGGCTGACGCCGTGCTGCAATGCCTGCTCGAGCGTGGAGAGCTGCTCGTCGGCGATACCGGCCAGGTTTTCGACCACGTCGTCCATGCGGTTCATGCCGCGGACATTGAGCTTCTGGCTTTCGTCGATGGCGACGCCAAGCACCCGGGCCGCCTCATGGCGGGTGGTCTCGAACGCGGCGCGGTGGGCGTTCCAGATCGTGCGGGCGGACCGGCGGGCGGTCTTGCCGAGATCGGTCCGGGCAACCGTGCCCAGGAATTCGTTGAGGTTCTGGATCATGTCAGGCTCCTTGGCGGTAATCGGGTTCAGCAGTTGGCGCCAGTATCCCGATCTCGCCTAGGGAGTGCACCCTAGCCTCAAAGGGCCATGAACCAGCTCCGGATGGCGGCCCGCTGAGCGGAAGTCGGTACTTCGCCTGAGGCGGCCGCGAGGTTCTCCGCCGCGTGCCGCGGATTGCGCGTGCCGGTCAGCACGACGGTCACGGCGGGATCCGCCAGTACCCACTTGATGAAGAGCTGGGCGGCACTGCGGCAGCCGAGGTCCGTGGCCACCGGCGGCAACGCCTTGCCGGCCGCCCGATCGATCATCGCGCCCTTGGTGAGCGGCCGATTGATCAGCGTCGCGACCCCGAATTCGCGTGCCAGCGGCAGCAGGCGCCGGCCCGCTTCCGGTTCCGCCAGCGAGTAGTTGATCTGCAGGAAGTCCGGGCGCTCACGCCGGATCACACGCTCGAGTTCGGCGTGCGCGCTCGCGACGTAGTGCGTGACGCCGATGTAGCGCACGGTGCCCGCGGCCTGCGCCTCGCGCAGCGTCGACAGGTGGGTGTCGAGATCCTGCAGGTTGTGCACCTGGACGAGATCGAGCGTCTTCGCGCGCAGCAGGCGATGCGAGTCCGCCAGCTGCGATTGCCCTGCGGCCTTGCCGGTGGTCCAGATCTTGGTCGCCAGGAACGGGCGCGTGGCCGGCCGGAGCGCGGCCAGGATATCGCCGACCCGCTCTTCCGAGCGCCCGTACATCGGCGAGCTGTCGATGACCGTGCCGCCCGAGTCCAGAAAGCTGCGGACGGCCGCGGTGGCCGCATCGAAATCGGCGCCGCGGGCCGGGACGTCGAGCACCTGCCAGGTGCCGAGCCCGAGCGCCGGCAGTTTTTCACCGCTCCTCGGAATCGTCCGCTGCATGGGATTGGCAGGCGCGGCCAGCGCCGGTGCGGCGGCCAGTGCGCCGATCAGTGCCAGCGCTTCGCGTCGCGTCACTGTGGGCATGGCGCATTGGACCGTGGACCGGTCAGGAAGTGCCGGGGCGGCGGCGCTCGAACGAGCGGCCGAGATTCCAGGACACCGCAGCCGCCGCAACCATTCCGAAGCCGCAGAGCACCGACAAGCCGAAAAGCCCGACACCGGCGGATTGCAGGGCGACATACAGCCAGACCCCTGCCCAGTCGCTGCCGCGCTGCATGACCGTGTCGATGAAGTTCTTGGCCTTGTACTTGGTTTCGGCGTTCAGGATCGTGAAGAGCACTTCGCGGCTCGGCTTCGCGATGCCGAACTCCCCTGCCCTGCGGATCATCTGCCCGCCGGCCAGCACCAGCAAGAGCGGCATGGCCGCCACGAAAGCGAACGCCAGGGCCGCAAACGTCAGGAGCGCCGCGATCGGCATCGATATCAACGTCCCGGCCAGGTTGATCTTGCGGATCAGCCAGCCGACGACGAGGCCCTGGAACAGCCAGGCGAGGATGTTGACGGCCATGTCGAGGCGCGCGAAAAACTGGGCGCGGGTCTCGGCATCGGCGTAGGCCTCGCCGACCAGCCGCAGCAATTCGTTGTACATCAAGGCGCCGGCAATCGAGCCGATGGCGACGACCGCGAAAATTCCGATCAGGAACGGCGAACGCACCACGAGGTGCAATCCCGCGAGGGCGTCGCCGCCGATGCGCGCCTCAGGATCGGTCGGCGGCAGCACAAAGCGTCCGTGCCGGGCTTCGGCCCACTGCGCAAGCGCACGGATGCAGGGCAGTGTGCCGAGCAACAGCAGCATGGCGAGACCGACGACCGCGTCGATGCCGAGCGCCGGCACGATGTCCTGCGTGATGAAGGAGCCGACGATCGCCCCGGTGCCGCCGCCGGCCGCAATCGGCCCGAAGAGGCGCTTGGCCTCCTCGTCCCGGAATACGTCGGCCATGAAGCTCCAGAACACGGAGACGACGAAATAGTTGAAGACGGACAGCCAGACGAAGAACGAGGCCGAAACCCAGAACGCATCCGGGATCGTCTTGAACAACAGGTAAAAGACCAGCAGGTTGGAGGCGAAGAAACCGTAGGTGATCGGCAGCAGGAGCTGCTTGCGCACGCGCGAAACCAGCATGCCGAAGAACGGCGTCAGCAGCAGCATCGAGGCAAATGTGCCCGTGTAGAGCCAACGCAGGTTTTCCAGGCCCGCGCCGATCGCCATCGCGTCCCGCACCGGCCGCAAAAGGTAATAGGCGCACAACAGCAAGAAGAAATAGAGGAAGGCGAATCCGACCGCTCTTTCCTCGCCAGGCCGCGCGCGCAGCACGCCGCGCACCAGCCAGTCGACATACCGCGGGATCATCGTATCAACCCGGCCGCGTCGAGCCGGCCAGGTGCGCCCGCTCGGTTTCCGCATCCTT